>NZ_JBPJSR010000001.1:0-931856 GCF_051390675.1 Streptosporangium heterodermiicola | reverse complement strand
AACCTACGAGAGCGGGACCGGTGTCGCCCGCCGGGCCTACGAGACCGGGACCGAGAGCGGGACCGACGCCGTCCGCTGGACCCACGAGACCGGGACCGGTGCCGCCCTCCGGGCCCATGAGACCGGGATCGTCCGATGAACGACATGGTCAACGACGTGGTCCTCGTCAACTGCACCGTCACCGACGCCCGCGCCGCCGTTCCCGGTACGGCCCCGGCGAGCCGTACACCGGAGGCGGGAGGGGGCGGCGAGGGGCGGATCGCCGACGCGGCGGTGTGGGTCAGGGGCGACCGGATCGCGGCCGTGGGCCCGCGCGAGCGGATCCTGGAGCGGACGGGCGACGCCCACCCGATCGACCTCGACGGCGCGCACGTCACCCCCGGCCTGGTCAACATGCACACCCACCTGTCCCTGTCGCTCCCGGGCAACGGGGGCGACAGCGTCAAGAACATGACGGCGCACGAGCTCGCCCTCTACATGGCCGACGGCGCCCGGCGCACCCTGCACTGCGGGGTCACCACGGTGCGGTGCGTGGCCGAGAAGGACCACGCCGACTTCGCGCTGCGCCGGGCGATCGAGTCGGGCCGGGCGATCGGCCCGCGGATCTTCACCGCCGGTCGCGCCCTGGTCTGCACCGGCGGCCACGGGCACGAGGGGAGCGACACCCTGGAGTGCGACGGCGCCGACGGGTTCCGGCGCGGGGTGCGCAGCCAGGTCAAGGCGGGCGCCGACCTCATCAAGATCATGATCTCGGGCGGGATCGCCGGGGAGCACGAGAAGATCGACACCCCGCAGCTGTTCTCCGACGAGATGGCGGCGGCGCTGCAGACCGCGCACGCCTGGGGCCGGAAGGTCACCGCGCACGCGGGCCCGGCGGCGGTGATCGCCGAGGCCGTCGAGCTCGGCCTCGACTGCGTGGAGCACGGCTACCAGCTCACCCCCGAGGTCGCGAAGAGGATGGCCGAACGCGGCACGTCCCTGGTCCCGACGCTGCTCGTCACCCGCTGCAAGGAGTTCTTCGACGAGCTCGGCGTACCGGAGTGGATGCAGTGCCGCTCGCTCGGCGCCGGACCCCGGCACCTGGAGAGCTACGCCATGGCCCTCGACGCGGGGGTGGACGTCCTGCTGGGCAGCGACATGCCGCCGTTCTGGGACTTCGAGGGGACCAACGCCTCGGTCCGCGAGCTGGAGTGCATGTCCGAGGGCGGCCTCGGCCCGGCCGGAGCGCTGTACGCCGGAACGCTCGGCCCGGTGCGCTGGCTCGGCGCCGACGCCGACCTCGGCACCGTCGAGGTCGGCAAGTACGCGGACCTCGTCGCGATGGACGCCGACCCCCTCGCGGGCACCTCGGCCTTCCGCGGGGTCCGCTGGGTGATGAAAGGCGGCCGGGTCGTCCGCGACGACCGGTCGGGATGGGAGAAATCGTGAACACCGCCTCCGGCACCGACACCGACCTGATCTCGGCGGGCATCGACGACATGTACGACGCGTTCCTCGCGGCCGACCGCCGCCGGTTCGACGGGCACCTGCACGACGAGGTGACCACCTGGGAGACACACCTGCCGGGACCGCTGCGGACCCGTTCGGAGCTCGACGCCTACCGCGACGACAGGGACGGCTCGGGCGCCCGCCCGCGCCTCGACCGTCTCGCGGCCGAGGACAAGCGGATCGACGTGTGGGACGACACCGGCGTCGCCCGCTACGTGCTCGTCGCCGAACCGCCCGGCGGGCCCGCGCGGCGCAGCCGGGTGACCGACGTGCTGCGCCGCGTCGGCGGCGACTGGCTCATCGTGCACCACCACTCCGAACTGCTCGCGCCGTGAACCGGCGGCTGGTCGCCTACGCGCACGGCGAGCCGGAGGAGGTCCTCTCCCTGGCCGAGGTGCCCGAGGACCGCGCCCCCGGCGACGGGGAGGTCAGGATCGCGGTGCGGGCCGTCGGGCTGAACTACCTCGACGTCATGCTGTGCAGGGGCACCTACCCCGTGCGCCCCGACCCGCCGATGACGCCGGGCGTCGAGGCCACCGGGACGGTGGTCGCCGCCGGGGCGGGGGCCGGTCACCTGGAGGGCAGGACGGTCCTCGCCTGTCCCACCCTGCCGCACGGCGCCCTCGGCGACGTCGTCACCGTCGACGCCGCCCTCGTGGTGCCGTACCCGGCCGGGCTCGATCCCGTCACGGTCGCGGCCCTGCCCGTCACGTACCAGACCGCGTGGTTCGCGCTGCGCCGCGCCGGGCTGGCGGCGGGGGAGACGGTGCTCGTGCACGCGGGCGCGGGAGGCGTCGGCATCGCCGCCACCCAGCTCGCGCTCGCCTCCGGGGCGCGGGTGATCTGCACGGCGGGCGGCCCGGCCAAGACCGCGCTGTGCCGGGAGAACGGGGCGGGCGAGGCGATCGACTACCTGGACGCCGACTTCGCCGCCTCGGTCATGGACCTGACGGACGGTCACGGCGTGGACGTGGTGGTCGACCCCGTCGGCGGCGACGTCCTCGCGCGCTCGCTGGGCTGCCTGGCCTTCGAGGGGCGCCTGGTGGCCGTCGGGGCGGCCGGAGGGTCCCCGCCGCCGGTCGATCCGATGGCGCTCGTCGCCGCCAACGCCTCCCTGGTCGGGGTGTCGTGGGGGTCGGCGTACCCGTGGCGGCGGCCCGGCGCGGTGCGGGACGCCTACGAGGAGCTGTTCGCCCTGCTCGCCTCGGGCGCCGTCCGGCCGCTCGTGTCGCGCGTGGTGGACCTGGCGGACACCCCCGCCGCCCTCGCGGACCTGGCCGCACGCCGTACGACAGGAAAGATCATGGTCCGCACGGGCTGAGGAGGGAACCGGCATGGACGGCACGGACGGCACGGACGACATCGGCGGGAGCGACGACGGCGACATGGAGCTGTACGACCTGCGGGTGGTGGTCGACCGCATCGAGGGCAGGTCCGTCTGCGGGATGGGGGTGGGCGACCGCTTCACGCTGGAGAACAGCGCCCACCTGCGGCTCCCCGACGGCGAGCACTTCTGCGTCTACGCGCTCGCCTCGGTCCTGCCGTTCCTCGCCGCCAAGCAGCGCGACCTCGGCGAGGGCGACTGGCTGGAGCGGGACACCCTGTTCGCCTGCCCCGACCCGGAGGAGCGGCTGGTGATGCGGGTCGAGCGGACCCGCCGCCGCCGGATGAACTCCGCCGACCTGACCTGAGGGGGTTCACGATGACGGCCGACCTGACGAAAACCGCGATGACCGCCCCTGGGCCGGGGGTTCGCGAGGGGGGCAGCGCCGACCGCCGCCGGGCCGGGGGTTCGCGATGACGGCCGCCGAGATCGGTCTCGGGCTGCAGAGCGACAAGCGGGCCGGTGACTACGCGCGGCTCGCGCGCCGCGCCGAGGAGCTCGGCTTCGACGTGCTGAGCGTGTTCGGCGACCTGATGTACCAGCCGCCGATCTTCCCCCTGCTGGAGATGGCCGCCGCCACCGGGAGGGTGCGGCTCGGCGCGGCCTGCCTCAACCCGTACTCGACGGCACCGTACGAGATCGCCGGGCAGCTCGCCGCCCTCGACCTGGCCTCGCACGGCCGCGCCTACCTGGGCCTGGCGCGCGGCACCTGGCTCGGCGCGGTGGGCATCGCCCAGCCCAGGCCGCTCACCGCGCTGGCGGAGGCCGCCGAGGTGGTCCACCGGCTGCTCGCCGGTGACTCCGGCGGGTACGAGGGGGAGATGTTCCGTCTCGCGCCCGGCACCCGGTTGCGCTACCCCGTGCACCGGGCCCGGCCGCCGTTGCTCCTCGGCGCCTGGGGCCCGCGAGGGGCGGCGCTGGCCGGGCGGATCGCCGACGAGATCAAGGTGGGCGGCAGCGCGAACCCGGCGATGGTCGGGGTGATCCGCGAACGGGTCGCGGCCGGGGCGGTCGCGGCCGGGCGCGACCCTCGCGAGATCGGCGTCGTCCTGGGCGCGGTGACCGTCGTGGACGCCGACGGCGCCGCGGCCCGCGCCAGGGCGCGCCGCGAGGTCGCCATGTACCTCGCGGTGGTCGCCGACCTCGATCCGACCGTGGAGATCCCCGCCGACCTGCTCGGCCGGGTCAAGGAGCTGGTCGGGAAGGGGAGGGACGAGGAGGCCGGGCGGCTGATCCCCGGCGACCTGCTCGACCTGTTCGCCTTCTCCGGCACCCCGGAGCAGGTCGCCGCGCAGGCCCAGGCCCTCATCGACGCGGGCGCGCACCGGGTGGAGTTCGGTACGCCGCACGGTCTCACCGACGACGGCGGCGTGGAGCTGCTGGGCACCGGGGTGCTGCCGCTGCTGGATCGCTCCCCGCTGCTGGACCGCTCCCCGAGGAGGCCGGCGACGGTACGGTGACCGAGGGTGAGGTGTGACCCTCCCGAGTGACGCTCCGTCATCTCGAAACCGGATGCCCGGAGAACCTTCCGTCCGTAAAGCGCGCGGCCGGAATCGTCGCGCGCCGCTAATTTCACCTCCGTTCGGTATGGGTGAACATAAGGAGGGAGGAGGAGATGACGTGACGAGTGAGCGCACCGGAGGCCCGGCGATCGATCCTGGGATCCCCGGCGAGCGGGAGGCGGTGGCCGCCGACGCCGAGGAGGCCGCACACGCCGGGGACGCCGGGCGCGCCGGGAAGGCCGGGAAGGCGGTGTGCCGCCGCGCGGAGTTCCTCGTCCCGCCCGCCCCCGCCACCTCCCGTCACCCCGAGGTCGCCTACTTCGCCGGGAACTCGCTCGGCCTCCAGCCCCGCGCCGCCCGCGACGCGATCTCCGCCGAGCTGGACGACTGGGCCCTGCACGCCGTCGAGGGACACCACCGGGCGGCGCACCCCTGGCTGCCGTACCACGCCGAGCTGCGCGAGGACGCCGCCGCCCTGGTGGGCGCGTACCCCGACGAGACCGTGGTGATGAACTCCCTCACGGTCAACCTGCACCTGATGATGGCGACCTTCTACCGCCCGGCGGGTGAGCGCACCCGCGTCGTCATCGAGGACCACGCCTTCTCCTCCGACAGCTACGCGGTGCGCAGCCAGGCCGTGCACCACGGGCTCGACCCCGACGAGACGGTGGTCCGCCTGCGCCCCCGCGAGGGCGAGGACTGCCTGCGCGCCGAGGACATCGCGGACTACCTGGCCCGCGAGGGGCACCGGGTGGCGCTCGTGCTCCTCGGCGGGGTCAACTACCTGACCGGCGAGTTCCTCGACATCCCCGCCGTCACCGCCGCCGGGCACGCGGCCGGGTGCCTCGTCGGCTGGGACCTCGCGCACGCCGCGGGGAACGTGCCGCTCGCGCTGCACGACTGGGACGTGGACTTCGCGGCCTGGTGCTCGTACAAGTACCTCAACGCCGGTCCCGGCGCGGTCGCCGGGTGCTTCGTGCACCGACGCCACGTGACCGACCCTGAGCTGCCCCGGCTCGCCGGGTGGTGGAGCACCGAGCAGGCGACCCGCTTCGAGATGCGGCCCGAGCTCGTCCCCGTCCCCACCGCCGACGCCTGGCAGATCTCCAACCCGCCGATCCTCGCGATGGCCCCGGTCAGGGTCTCGTTGCGGATGTTCGCCGAGACCGGGATGGCGGCGCTGCGGGAGCGGAGCCTGGCGCTCACCGGCTACCTGGAACGGCTGCTCACCGAGGTGGCCCGCGACCGCCCGCTGGAGATCGTCACGCCCGCCGACCCGGCCAGGCGCGGGGCCCAGCTCTCCCTCCGGGTGACCGGCGGCGCCGACGCCTCCGAATTGGCGGCCCGGCTGCACGAGGTCCACGGCGTCCTCGCCGACGTGCGGCGCCCGGACGTCATCCGGTTCGCCCCCGTGCCCATGTACTCCACGTTCCACGACTGCTGGCGGGCGGCCGACGCGCTCGCCAGGGAGGTGAGACCGGCATGAGTTCCCCTGGTGAGGTCGGAGAGGTGGGAGAGGTCGCCGTGGTCGGCGCCGGGCTGGTCGGCTGCCTGACGGCCTGCTACCTGGCCCGCCGGGGCTACGAGGTCACCCTGTACGAGCGCAGGCCCGACCCGCGCGAGGCCGCCCCCGAGCGCGGGCGCTCGATCAACCTGGCGATCTCCGAACGGGGGATCGCCGCGCTGCGCGGGATCGGGCTGGACGAGACCGTGCTGAAGGCCGCGCTGCCGATGCCCGGCCGGATGATGCACGCCCCCGACGGCACGCTCGGCTTCCAGCCGTACAGCGCCGGAGGGCGGCGGGCGATCAACTCCATCAGCCGCTCGGAGCTCAACCGGACCCTGCTGGACGCGGCCCTCGGCATGCCCGGGGTCCGCGCCCTCTTCGAGCACCGGCTCACCGGGCTCGACGTCGACTCGGGCCGGATGGACTTCGACACGCCCGGCGGTCCCGTCACCCGCACCGCCCAGGTCGTGCTCGCCGCCGACGGCGCCTACAGCGCGGTACGGGGACGGCTGCAGTTCCTCCCCGGCTTCGACTTCAGCCAGGAGTACCTCGACTACGGCTACAAGGAGCTGACGATCCCGGCGCGCGACGGCGGGTTCGCCCTCGACCCGGGCGCGCTGCACATCTGGCCGCGCGGCAAGGCCATGATGATCGCCCTGCCCAACCCGGACAGGTCCTTCACCTGCACGCTGTTCTGGCCCAAGTCGGGGCCGGGCAGCTTCGCGGAGCTGGACACCGCGGAGCGGTTCGAGGAGTTCTTCGCCGCCAACTACGCCGACGCCCGCGCCCTCATGCCCGACCTCGCCGGGGACTACGCCCACAACCCGATCGGGCACCTGGTCACCATGCGGGCCCGCCCCTGGCACGTGCGCGGCACCGCCGGAGCGGTGGTCGGCCTGCTCGGCGACGCGGCCCACGCGATCGTCCCCTTCTACGGCCAGGGCGCCAACTGCGGCTTCGAGGACTGCGTGGAGCTCGACCGCTGCCTGGAGGAGACCGGCGACGACTTCCCCCGGGCCCTCGCCATGTACGGGGCCCGCCGCAAGGAGCACGCCGACACCATCGCCGAGCTCGCGCTGGAGAACTTCGTCGAGATGCGCGACAAGGTCGCCTCCCGGTCGTTCCTGCTGCGCAAGCGCGTCGAGCACTGCCTGGAACGGCTGCTGCCCGGCCTCTACGCCTCCCGGTACGAGCTCGTGTCGTTCAGCACGGTGCCGTACGCCGAGATCCAGCGGCGCATCTCCCGCCAGCGCGGGGCGGTCGCCGCCGGGGCGCTCGGCGCGCTGGCCGCGGTCGCGCTGGCGGCCCGCGCCCTGCGCCGTCGCTGAGAGCCTTGTGCCGCTGACCGATCGCTCTGGGCCGTCACCGGCCGTCCTGCGCCGTGACCGGCCCGCCCCGCGTGGCCGTCGCCGCCGTCCGGGCGGGGAGGGGTCAGAACAGCCGGGGGGTCACCACGGACACGACCGTGGTCACCCGGTCGGTGTCGTTGAACATGCTGTGCGGGACGGTCGACCTCAGGTGGACGCTGTCGCCCGGGTGCAGCCGGTGCTCGACGCCGTCGACCTCGTAGAGGAGCTCGCCCTCCAGCACGAAGGCGAACTCCTCCCCGGCGTGGCCGTAGGAGTTCTCGCGCTTGCCGCCGGGCGCGATGTGCACCAGCAGCGGTTCGAGCACCAGGTTCGGGCCTCTGGCCGAGAGCATGCGGTAGGTCTGCTGGCCCGAGATGTACTCGGTGGCGGCCGTCGCCGAGCGGGTGAGCGTGAAGTGGCTCGGCAGATGGGAGACCGGGGCGTGCTCCTCCTCGGTCTCCTCCTCGGGCGGCACGTCGTTGAAGAACTCCGCCACGCTGCGGTCGAGCGCGGTGGCCACACTGTTGAGCGCGGTCAGGCCGATGGAGGAGATCCCCCTCTCGACCTGAGACAGAAACCCGATCGAGAGCCCGGAGTGGGTGGCGAGACCGCGTAGTGTCAGACCGCGCTCCTTGCGGAACTGCCGCATCCGGGCTCCGACGGCGTCGTGGCGGTCCAGCTCCTCACCGCTGCGACGCTCCGATGTGCCCACCTACGGCTCCCTCCGTCAAGCGGCGTGGCCGCCTGTTCGCTCTAGCTAAACATATTTCATAACAAGAGTCGTCCTGCGTCAAAAAGGAGTCGGAAATGGCAGACGGTGATGGCCGGGAGCTGTCCGGAGTGCCCTCGGCGCCGTACGATCCGCCGGAGTTCCTGAGCGATGTCCCCGGTTCCTATCCGTGGCGGGTTCTTCATGAACGGCACCCCGCCCTGATCGAGAGGGTCCGGGCCGCCACGCCGTACGACATCCGGGTGAACCGGGCGCTCGACCTGCTGCTTGAGGAGATCGAGGGGGTCATGGAGCCCCTGGAGGGCTCCGCGCACGACCGTGACCTGTGGGAGAGCTGGGACCGGGGGCACATCGGGCGGCGGTGGGACGACGCGCCGTTCCTGTGGGCGGAGAGTTACTTCTACCGCAGGCTCCTGTCCGCGGTCGGCTACTTCGGGCCCGGCGCGTGGCAGGGCGTCGACCCGTTCGAGCCCTTCAAGCAGGCCGAACTGTCCGGCGAGGCCGTCGACGAGGAGTTGCGCGAGCTCGACGCCCTGGCCGCCCTGCCTCCCGCCGAGCGGGCCCAGACGCTGACCCTGAGGGCATTGTGGGGGAACCGGGCCGACCTCGTGTTCCGGGTCGCGGCCGGTCCCGAGCTCGCCGGGCGCGAATCGGGGCTGGTGGCCGACGACAGCGCGCTGCTGTGGTCGCTGATCGGCGGCGAGGGGGCCGGTGTGTCGGGTGCTACCGGTGTGCCCGGCGTTTCCGGTGGCTCTGGCGTCCCTGGTATTTCCGGTGGTCCCGGTGGCGAGGCGGATCGCGCGGTGGCCGGTCGCGGGGGTGTCGCGAGGGTCTGCCTGGTCGCGGACAACGCCGGGAGCGAGCTGCTGCCCGACCTCGTCCTGATCGACCACCTGCTGCACGCCCGGGGGACGGGCGAGGTCGTCCTGCACGTCAAGCCACTGCCGTACTACGTGTCCGACGCCACCCCGGCCGACGTCCTGGCCTGCCTGCGGCGCATGTCGGCCGCGGGCGGCGAGGCGGGGGAGGTAGCGGGGCGGCTGCGGGCGGCGCTCGGGTCGGGGCGGCTGCTCGTCCGGGCGCACGCCTTCTCCTGCGCGCCGCTGCCCTACCGCGAGATGCCGGTCGGCATGCGGGAGGACTTCGCGTCCGCGTCACTGACGATCATGAAGGGTGACCTGAACTACCGCCGCCTGGTCGGCGACAGGGCCTGGCCGCACACCACCCCGTTCGCCGAGGTCACCGCGTACTTCCCCGGCCCCGTCGCGGCGCTGCGCACCCTGAAGTCCGAGGTCGCGGTCGGCCTGGACGGCGACGTGGTCAAGGCCCTGGAGGCCACCGGCCACCCCTGGCTGACCACCGGCGCCCACGGGCTCATCCAGGCCAGGCCGTAGCGACCGGAGCCCCGGCCACCGGGCCGGGGATGGTCGAACCACCGGTCCCGGGTCGTCCCCGCGCGGACTTGTGACGTCGGCCGGGGGACGGTCGGGCCGGATCCCGTGTGGCCTCGTGACGTCGGCCGGGGGACGGTCGGGCCGGGTCCCGCGCGTCCTCGTGACGTCAGCCGCTCGCCTGGGGGACGATCGGGCCCTCGCTCGCCTGGACGAGGACGAAACCCTCTCCCTTGAACGCGAGCTGCAGGGCCTCGCCGCTGCCCCGCCCGATCAGCGCCCCCGCCTTCATCGTGCGGTTGACGCCCACGTGCAACCCCGCGCTCCAGCACACCGCGGACTGGCCGTCGGCGAAGGTCGGCGCCTGGGCCGCGTCGAGGAGCACGGGGGCGCCGTGCGCGGTGACAGCCACCCAGCCGGTGCCCTTGAGCGTGGTGTTGAACAGGCCGCCGGCGGCGACGCCCGCGCCCTGGACGCGCTGGATGTCCCAGGTGAGCTGCGGATCGAAGGCCAGCAGGTTGGTGCCGTTGACGGTGAGAGCCTCGTTCTCCAGGTAGAACAGGTGCACGTCGGTGGCGTTGTCGGCGAAGAAGATCACGCCCTGCCCGCGGACCCGCATCAGCGGCGCGCCCTCCCCGCTCATCATCTTCTTCAGGAAGCGGCCGACGCTCCCCGCGCCCTCGTAGTCGAAGTCCATCTGCCCCTGGAAGGCGACCATCGCCCCCTGCCGGGCCAGCACCTCACCGCCCAGCCGCACCCGCAGCATCTTGGTGTTCTGCAGGGCGAAATGGTCGGGGAGCCGGTCCTGGTCGAGGTTGCCGAAGAATGAGCTACGCACGGGAGATGCCTCTCGGTGTCGGGGACGTCACATGGTGGGCGGCCGCATGGTGAATGACGAATCCGGGCGCGACGGAGTTCCCGCCCGTCGTCCCGCGCCCGTCCCGCGCCCGTCCGCCGCCGTCTCGCGCCTGTCCCGCCGCCTCCTCGCGAACGACCTCGGGGCCCCGCCCGAACGGCCTCGGCGCGTTCTCGGCGATGTCCGGACGCGGGGATCCGGGGCGCCCTCAGTGGCTTCGTTTGAGCATCGCGTCCGCGAGCGCGTCGGCGGCCTCGCCGAGACGGCGGCCCACCGCGTCGAGCCGCGACAGCAGCTCACGCCTGCGCAGGGTGTCCATGTCCAGCGGTTCGGCGAACAGCTCGGCGAGCCGGGCCTGGTAGAGCTGGCGAACCCGGCTGCACGCCTTGCGGGTGGCCAGCACGGCCTCGGTGACCGAGGCCGGGGCGTCGATCATCTTCAGCACGGCCCCCTCCAGCTCGTCGAGACCGTCGATCACCGCCTGCAGCGGTTCGGCCGCGAACCGCAGGTCCTCCGGCCCGAACAGGTCGATCTCGCGTACGTGGTCACGCAGGTGGTCCAGCACGTCGTCGATCGAGCGGGAGAGCCTGAACAGGTCCTCCCTGTCGATGGGCGTCGCCAGCACCCGCCGCAGGAGCCGTACCAGCTCGGCCCTGGCCTCGTCCCCCTCGTGCTCCACGTCGGCCATCCGGGCCCGCGCCGCCGACCGCTCGATCTCGCCGGACGCGACCGAGCGGGCCAGCTCGGCCCCCGCCCGCGCGATGGCCACCTGGTCCCGTACCAGCCCGACGATCCGCCGCCCGGAACGGCCGCGCAGGTCGTCCCAGGCACGCGCGAACCTCCGGGGCCTGCCCTTGACGCGCTTCACATCAGCCTCAGGGCGAGACCGCCGAGGCAGCCCAGCGCCATCGACGACGGCAGCGTGACCAGCCACGCCGTACCCACGTTCACGACCCCTTGCCATCGCACTCTCCTCGTTCCCTCGCTCGTCGCCGCGCCGACCACTCCCGCGGTGATCGACTGGGTCATGCTCACCGGACTGCCCAGCGCCGAGCTGCCGAGGACGGCGCCGGTGGCCGCCGTCTCGGCGGAGACGATGTGCAGCGGCCGGGTGATGACCACCCCGCGGCCCAGCCGGCCTCCGACACGGATCAGGCTCGTCAGGGCACCGGCGAGGAAGACCGCCACCAGGGCGGCCATCCACCCCGGCGGGACCTCGACGGGCCCCACCCCGCCGAGCCCGTCGCGGCTCACCCCGATCGCCACGCTCACCACCGCGATCATCTTCTGGCCGTCGTTCACCGCGTACGCCACGCACTGGGCCGAGTAGGCCAGCAGGTGCGTGGTGAACACCAGCCGCGGCATGCGGCGGTGGGACGGCACGCGGCGCGACACGGCCCCCAGCAGGTAGCCCAGGACCAGCCCGGCCAGGGGCGCGCCGGCCCCGATCGCGAGGACGGTGCCCAGATCCCGCCACGACACGGGGAGCCCGGCGCCGAGCCCCGCGCCGCTGATGCCGCCGATCACCGCGAGGGTGAGGCTGGTCGGCAGGCCCCTGCCGGTCAGCACCGCGACCACCGCCACCGCGATCACCACCCCCACCAGGAACGCCGCCGCGCCGCCGCTCGTCCCGAGCCCGGCCAGCCGCTCGGTGAACGTGCGCGCGACCGCGACTCCCAGGAGGTACGGGACGGCGAAGAGCACGGACACCAGGAGCACGGTGACCGCCCATCCGGGGGAGCGGGGGAACCTGAGCCCGAGGCCGATGATGGTGGCGCCGTCGTTCGCCCCGCTGGCCAGCACGAAGAGGACCGCCACGACGGCGAACGCCAGGGTCCATCCCATCAGCGGGGGAACCTCAGGCCGTGCCCCGCGCCCTCGCGGCCCTCACATCCCGGATGTCTTCCCGCCGTCACGCCTCTCCCTCGCCCAAGACGCCGCCGCCGACGCCGCTGGTGGCGCGAGTGGTGCGGGCGGTGTGGACGTACGAGGCGCCGGTGGCGTGGAGGCGGTGCCCGGTCGGTTCTCGGAGGGAGCGCGGGAGGCCGGGAAAGCGCCGGTGACCACGGCTCGGGGGGCTCACACGCATTTATGACCCTTCATTTGGATAGCTTCAGATTTAGGTTAACAGAGGGTAAACAATCGGGGAATTGCCGCTGACGTACAGGTGACATCAGGATGGCGTCCCGTGCCCCCGTCGCGTGGTCGACCGGGAGCTCGCCGGGCGGGAGGCGAGGGGGGCGGGGCGGGCGCCGCCGTGAGGGGGCCGGGCGGCGGTTGTTACGATCGGCCGGTGCCCGACCGGGGAGGTGGAGGGTGGGCGAGCGCCCGTACGTGCTGCTGAGCTGCGCGATGTCCGTCGACGGATACATCGACGACAACACGCCGCACCGGCTGCTGCTCTCCAACGACGAGGACTTCGACCGGGTCGACGCGGTCCGCGCCACCTGCGACGCGATCCTGGTCGGGGCGGGCACCGTCCGCCGTGACAACCCCAGGCTCCTGGTCAGGTCACCGGAGCGCGGGCGGGAGCGGGCCGCGCGCGGCCTGCCGCCGTCTCCGGCGAAGGTGACGCTGACCGCCACCGGCGACCTCGACCCGGACGCCGCCTTCTTCACCGCCGGTGACGCGGAGAGGATCGTGTACGCCGCGCCGTCGGCCGTGTCGAAACTCGCGGACCGTCTCGGCGGGGCCGCCGAGGTGGTCGACGCGCGAGGCCCCGCGGGCCCGGCGGGCCCGGGTTCCGGCGGTGGTGACGGCGGCGACGGGGTCGATCTCGGCCGCGTCCTCTCCGACCTGTACGGGCGGGGGGTGCGCCGCCTGATGGTCGAGGGCGGCACCTCCGTCCACACCCGCTTCCTGCGGGAGGACCTCGTGGACGAGCTTCACCTCGTCGTCGCCCCGTTCTTCGTCGGCGACCCCGCCGCCCCGCGCTTCGTCCTGGGCGGTGACTTCCCCCGCGACCGCCGTCGCAGGATGGACCTGGCGGAGGCCCGCGCGATGGGCGACGTCACCCTCCTGCGCTACCTGCTGAGCTGAGGAGGTCCGGATGGACGACCACGCCTGGCTGGAGCTGGCGTGCGACCTGGCGAGGTCGTGCCCGCCCTCGGAGACGGCCTTCTCGGTCGGCGCCGTGATCGTCTCCGCCGACGGCGAGGAGATCTCCCGGGGATACTCGCGGGAGGGCGACCCGCACGTCCACGCGGAGGAGTCGGCGCTCGCCAAGATCTCCCCGGACGATCCCCGGCTGGCCGGTGCCACGGTCTACAGCAGCCTGGAGCCGTGCAGCGCGCGCGTGTCGCGTCCCAGGACCTGCACCCGCCTGATCCTGGACAGCGGCGTCCGGCGCGTGGTGATGGCGTGGCGCGAGCCGCTGCTCTTCGTCGACTGCCACGGGGCCGAGGAACTCGCGGCGGCCGGGGTGACCGTGCTGGAGATTCCCGAGCTGGCGGACCGGGCCCGCGAGCCCAACGCCCACCTCGTTCCCGGCTGACCGGTTCCCGGGGGACTCGGGTCCCGTGCGGATTCCTGACCTGGCCGACGGGTGCTCCGGGTGCTCGGGTCCCGTGCGGATTCCTGACCTGCCCGACCGGTTCTCCGCGTGCCCCGATCCCGTACGGCCCCTCGATCCTCCCGAGCGTACGATCGCCGGAGGTGTTCTGTCCGGCCCGGGAGCGCCGAGCCCCCGCCGAGGGGACGCGCCGTCGCGGTGATCCGCCTTGTTACCCGGCAGGGGAGCCGGATAATCCTAGGAATGATTACTTATAGCGATAAGAGTAATCGCATAACCCTCTCAACTGCGCTTATATACGATTTTTCGGTTTGTGTGGCCGCTCCGCTCGGTAGTCATTAGATATCGAACGAGAGGCCGAGCACCATGAGATTTCTCGGAAAAAACGCGATATTTCATGATCCGTTGGCCGCCCCCCGGGTCAGCGGGGAGATCACCACCACCGTGGCACGGCCCGGGGAGCGGTGGTGACCGGCACCGTTCTCGTCGCCCGCGTGGACAACGCGGGCGACGTCCTGCTCGCGGGCCCGGCGATCCGCGCGGTGGCCGCGAGCGCGCGGGAGGTCGTGCTGCTGACCGGGCCGTACGGCCGGGCCGCCGCCGAGCTGCTGCCCGGGGTGTCGCGGGTGGTGGAGTGGCGCACGCCGTGGATCGACCCCGCCGCGCCGCCCCTGACCGGCCCGCACGTCCTGAGGCTGCTGCGGATCGTCCGGGACGTGGCCCCCGAGCAGGCGCTGATCCTCACCTCGCTCCACCAGTCGCCGCTGCCGCTGGCCCTGCTGTTCAGGCTCGCGGGCACGCTGAGGATCGCCGCGATCTCCGCCGACTACCCGGGCTCGCTGCTCGACGTGCGGCACGTCGTCGACGAGGACGCGGACGTGCCGGAGCCCGAGCGGATGCTCGGGCTGGCCGGTGCGGCGGGATTCGAGCTTCCCGGGGGGGACGCGGGCGGCCTCGCCGTACGACGCCCGCTGCCCGACGTCGGCCACCTCACCGGGCCGCCGGGCTACGTGGTCCTGCACCCCGGGGTGTCGGTCCCGGCCAGGGCGTGGCCGGAGGAGCACTGGGCACGCGCGGTCCACGACCTGGTCCGCTCGGGCCGCAGGGTCGTCGTGACCGGCGGCCAGGACGAACGGGGACTCACCGCGCGGATCGCCTCCGGCGTCGGGCAGCACGGCCTGTCGCCCGGCCCCCTCTTCGCGGGCGGCTGGATGGGCGGCGGTCCCGTACGCCTGCGCGACTGGGATGAGGCGGAGGAGTCCCCCTTCACCGAGGGCTGGGTCGACGGGCGGTCCGCCGCGACGGGCGGCCGGGGTCCGGACGGCCCCTCGGCCCCGCGCGGCGAGCGGCCGGACGGGCATCCGGAAAGCCCGGGAAGGCAGGAAAGGCAGGGAAGGTCCGTCGTCGACCTCGGCGGCAGGACGACCTTTCCCGAGCTCGCCGCGGTGCTCGAAGGAGCGTGCGCGGTGGTCGTCGCCGACGCCGGTCCCGCCCACCTCGCGGCCGCGGTCGGCACGCCGGTCGTCAGCCTGTTCGCCCCCGTGGTCCCCGCCGGGCGCTGGGCGCCGTACGGCGTGCCGACCGTGGTCCTCGGCGACCAGGAGGCCCCCTGCAGGGCGACGCGGGCCGGCACCTGCCCGGTCGCCGGTCACCCGTGCCTGTCGTCGGTGCCGAGCACGCGGGTCGTCGAGGCGGTCGACCACCTGACGTTCGTGAAAGAGGCCGTCACATGAGGATCGCCACGACGTTCGCGAAAGAGGCAGTCACATGAAAGTCCCCCTGGTACCGGAGCACGCGAGCCCCCTGGAGACCGTCGGCGACAGCGACGCCGGCACCGGCGCCGGAGGGCGGAGCGTCGATGTCGCGGGAGCTCCGGACGGCCGGCCGCTCATGGTGGTGCTGCGCGGGCTGGGACTGGGGGACCTGCTCACCGCGGTACCGGCGCTGCGCGCCCTGCGGCGCTCCCACCCCGGCCACCGGATCGTGCTGGCCGCGCCCTCCGCGCTGGCGCCCCTGGTGCCGCTGATCGGCGGGGTGGACGAGGTGTGCGACGTGTCGGGACCCGGCCACGTGCCGCCGCTCGGCTGCGGCGTCGACGTCGCGGTCAACCTGCACGGGGGCGGCCCGCACAGCATCGCCGCGCTCCACCGCACCGGCCCGGCGCGGCTGCTCACCCACGCGCACCCCGCCTTCCCCGACGCGTACGGACCTGACTGGCCGGACGGCGCGCACGAGGTGCGGCGCTGGTGCGACCTGCTCGGCTGGTACGGCATCGAGGCCGACCCCGCCGACCTGGAGCTGGAACGCCCCCGGCCCGGCGACCTCGGTGACGAGGGGGCGCGGCCGGTCGTCATCCACCCGGGAGCCGCGTACCCGGCCAGGCGCTGGCCGCCGGAGCGGTTCGCGCTGGTGGCCGCGGAGCTGCGGGACAACGGGCACGAGATCGTGATCACCGGGAGCGAGCGGGAAAGGGACCTCGCCGAGCGGGTGGCACTGCTCGCCGGGCTGCCGTCCACGTCCGTGCTCGCCGGGCGCACCGGGCCGCTCGAACTGGCCGAGCTGGTGGCCGGGGCCCGGCTGCTGATCTGCGGTGACACCGGGGTGGCCCATATGGCGGCGGCCTTCGTCACCCCCTCCGTGGTGCTGTTCGGCCCCGTCTCGCCCGCCCGGTGGGGGCCTCCGGAGACGGGACCGCACACCGTCCTGTGGAATGGAGGTCTCGGTGACCCCTACGGGTACGAGCCCGATCCGGGGCTGCTGGAGATCGGCGTCTGGGATGTCCTGGACGCCGTGGCGCGGTTGACGGAGGTGGGGGTGCGGTGAACGGCCGGCGGGTGGTGGTGACCGGCGGTGCCGGGTTCGTGGGGTCGCATCTGTGCGAGCGCCTGCTGGCCGAGGGGGCGGAGGTGGTGTGCCTGGACAACTTCCTGACCGGCTCGCCGCGCAACGTCCGGCATCTGGTGGGGCTGCCGTCCTTCCGGCTGGTGGAGTGTGACGTGACCGGGTTCGTGCACGTGCCGGGGGCGGTGGACCTGGTGCTGCACCTCGCCTCGGCGGCCTCGCCGGTGGACTACCTGCGTCATCCGATCGAGACGCTGAAGGCGGGCAGCCTGGGCACGCTGCACGCCCTGGGACTGGCCAGGCAGAAGGAGGCCCGGCTGGTGCTGGCCTCCACCAGCGAGGTCTACGGGGACCCGCTGGAGCACCCGCAGCGCGAGAGCTACTGGGGCAACGTCAACCCGGTCGGGCCGCGCAGCGTCTACGACGAGGCCAAGCGGTTCGCCGAGGCCCTGACCACCGCGTACCGCACCTGCCACGGCGTCGACACCGCGATCGTGCGGATCTTCAACACGTACGGGCCCAGGATGCGGCCCTACGACGGCCGGGCCATTCCCACCTTCGTACGCCAGGCGCTGCGCGGTGAGCCGATCACGGTGGCCGGAGACGGCGGGCAGACCAGGTCGGTGTGCTACGTCGACGACACGGTGGAGGGGATCGTGGCCCTGGCCCGCGGTGAGCTCACCGGGCCGGTCAACATCGGCAATCCCACCGAGCTGACCGTGCTGGCCCTGGCCGAGACGGTCCGTCACCTGACCGGCTCGGAGTCGCCGATCCGCTTCGTCGGCCGCCCCGACGACGACCCCGAGATCCGCCGCCCCGACATCTCCCTGGCCGTCTCCGCGCTGGGCTGGCGGCCGAGGATCGACGTCATCGAGGGGCTGCGCCGCACCATCACCTGGTTCACCCGGGAGCTCAGCGCGTCACGGGAACTGATCCCCGGCTGAGAGTCTCTTGCCCGTTTGTACGGGACTTCTCGCTTACGCGGAGCTTTCCGTGCTTTTCGCGGTACGAGGAGCAGAGGTCAGGCGTGGTTGTGGCCGGGGCCGTCGGCGCGGACGAGGCGCAGGAAGGCCTTGAGCCCGGCGATGACCTCGTGGTTGTCGGTGAGACCGTCCACCGTGTCCTCGAAACGCCGGGCGAGACCGGTGATCCGGCGCTCCAGGGCCTCGTCGCCGTTCCGCAGGTCGGCGCCGAGCGTCTCGGTGACGTCCCGGAGCAGCTCGGCCGACCTGGTCAGCGCGGCCACCTCGACGGCGAGCCCGTCCACCCGGGCGACAAGGGAGACGACGTCCTCGCGAGGGTGGCGAGCCTCGCTCATCAACGTGGTGACCCGCTCGCGAAGGTGGGACAGGTAGGCGCCCGCCGGGCGGAAAAAGGTGCTGAGCAGGTAGAACCCGGCGAAGTAGTAGCCCACCGAGGCGCCGGAGAAGTAGGTGATGACCGCCAGGACCGCCGCCGAGACGATGTGGCCGCCGACGGCGAACCCGCGCATCCGCCGGGCGATCTCCAGGGCCTCGGCCTCGTGCCCCTCGGGCACCTCGATGCCGCGCTCCCTGGACACGTGGATCTCGTGGACCACCTGGCGCGCCCCGAAATAGAGGTTCCACGGCAGGGTGAGGAGCACGACCAGCCAGATGAGGCTGATCGCGCCGAGCCCGAGCGACAGGAGCGTGGAGAGCGGGACGTGGGCGTACACGAGCAGCCACGCCGCGACCACCGTGGCGACGAGCCCGACCAGGAAAATCCACCATTTCATGATCTGAGCATTTCGAAGATCGCAAAATGCGGGGAGGGCGCGCGCACTCAGCCATCCCTGAGCATTCCTACTCAGATACGTCCCGGCTCCGCGATTCCCACGATCACTCGAACCCACCCCGGATTCACCCGACCCACGGGGTTCACGCGGCCCACTTCCACGCGGCCCGCTTCCACGGCCCGCGCGGTCGAGGGGCCACGGCCACGCGGCCCACTTCCACGCGTCCACGGTCCGCGCGGTCCACGGTCCGCGCGGTCCACGGTCCGCGCGCTCCATGGTCTGTCGGTGGTGGCCGGTCCCGGACCTAGCCGGATCTCCAGACGACCTCGCCGTCCACCCTGCCGTCGGTCGGTGTCAGGCCCGCGCGGCGGGCCACCGCCGACGAGGCGGTGTGGTCGGGATGGATGGTGGCGACGATGGTGGTCGTGCCCCGCTCCCCGAGCCAGGCGACGAGCGCGACCGCCGCCTCCCCGGCGATGCCACGGCCCTGCCAGGGGGTCCCCACGACCCAGGCCACGGTCGCGCGGTCACGGACGACGGTCGCCTGGACGTAGCCGACCAGCCGGTCCGAGCCGGTCAGCCGGTCCGGGTCGCCGACCGGCCGGTCCGAGCCGATGTCCGGCGTGTGGAGGCGGATCACCCAGTTGAGCCACGACTCCGCCCGGTTGGGCGGCGGGGTGGCGGCCAGGCGGGCGTAGCGGTCGCGGAGCTGCTCGGGGGTCTCGGGCGAACCGCCGATGAAGGTGTGCAGGGCCGGATCGCCGAGCACCTCGGCCATCTCGGCGGCGTGGTGCGGCGCCAGCGGCTCCAACGTGAGCCGGGCGGTCCTCACGGGTTCGGCGTTCATGGTCGAACGAGTGTCCCACGAGCGCCGTTCACCCGCTGTCGCCCGCTGTCGCCCGCCGTCGCTCACCGGCGCGGTCGAAGGGCGGGGACGGGCGAGAACCGCTCAGGCCGTGGGGACGGACACGGACCGGTCGACGCTGCCGGGGGCCAGTACGTGCTCGATGACCATGACGGCGGCGCCGATCACGCCCGCGCGGTCGCCCAGCTCGCTGGCGGTGATCGTCAGGTGCTGGGTGGCGAGGGGGAGCGACCGGCTGTAGATGACCTCGCGGAGACCGGCGAGCACCTGCTCCCCGGCCTCGGAGATGTCGCCGCCGACCACTATCACCGAGGGGTTGAAGAAGTTGACGATCGAGGCGAGCACGTCGCCGACCTCGCGGCCCGCCTGCCGGATGAGCTGGACGGCGTGGGTGTTGCCGCCGCGTACGAGGCGGACCACGTCGCGGCTGTCCTCGGCCTCCACCCCGTCCGCTGACAGCTTGGCGGCCATCGCGGCGCCACTGGCGACGGCCTCCAGGCAGCCGACGTTGCCGCAGCGGCAGACGGTGTTCAGGGCCGAGGCCACCCGGATGTGCCCGATGTCGCCGGCCGCGCCCTGCGCGCCCCGGTGCAGGCGGCGGTCGCTGATGATGCCGCAGCCGATGCCGGTGCCGATCTTGACGAAGATGAGGTGGTCGGCCTCGGGGCGGGCGGCCCAGTGCTCGCCCAGCGCCATGATGTTCACGTCGTTGTCGACGAGAACGGGGGCGCCGAGGCGCGAGCCGAGCCACTCGGGGACGGGGAAACCGTCCCAGCCCGGCATTATCGGCGGATTGACCGGTCGTCCCGAGCTGTGCTCGACCGGGCCGGGCAGGCCGACGCCGATGCCGCAGATCTCCTCCGGGCGGTGGCCGGTCTCGGTGAGCATCTCCTCGAAGGTGCGCCGCAGCCAGCCGAGCGTCTCCTCGGGGCCGCGGTCTATCGAGACCTCGGCCGCGCGTTCGGCGAGGACCGTGGTGCCGAGGTCGGTGACCGCCACCCGGGCGTGGGTGGCGCCGAGGTCGGCGGAGAGGACGACGCGGGCGGTGCGGTTGAACGTGAAGGCGATGGCCGGACGGCCCCCCGAGGAGATGGCCTCCTCCGTCGGGATGATCCACTGCTGGCTCAGCAGCGCGTCGAGACGCTGGGCCAGGGTGGATCTGGCCAGCCCGGTGAGCTGGACCAACTCGGCCCTCGTTCTGGCCTGACCGTCGCGCAGGATGTTCAGAAGCGCCCCCGCGCCGGCGATCGAACCGTTCGCTTCGCTAAGCATGCGCACAGTCAACACTCCTTGTTTCCACCGCGTCAAAGCGACTTAGGTCCTCCACCTGCTCCATTATGCCAAATGGTGACGCGCTTTTGCTTGACCATCGGCATAAGGGCGCTTTAGCATCCGGAAACATGGAGGAAATCGGGCGGTTACCGACGAATCAATTACCATCCGGTGTCGTCGGAACCCGCTTTTCGGATGTGTTCGCCCTGCCCTCGACATCCCTGACGAGTTATCCCGCCGCCGGATCTCACACCGGGACGGTTACCCCATGATCCTGAGGATGCGCGGCATCGCCAAGAGCTTTCTCGGAGTTCGCGTGCTGAGCGGGGTCGATCTGGACGTCGCCGCCGGAGAGGTGCACGCGGTCGTCGGGGAGAACGGCGCCGGCAAGTCCACGCTGATGAAGGTCCTCGCCGGGGTGCACGCCCCGGACGAGGGCACCGTCGAGATCGACGGCGACCGGGTCTCCTTCGCCCACCCGGTCGAGGCCCAGCGCGCCGGGGTCGCGATCATCTACCAGGAGTTCAACCTGCTGCCCGAGCGCAGCGTCGCCGAGAACGTCTTCCTGGGCCGCGAGCCCGTCCGGCGGGGGCTGGTCGACAGGGAGGCGATGGAGACCGCCACCACCCGGCTGCTCCAGGAGCTCGGCGAGACCTCCTTCTCCTCCCGTGACCTGGTCCGCCACCTCTCCATCGCCCAGCAGCAGGTCGTGGAGATCGTCAAGGCGCTCTCCCAGGACGCCCGGATCATCGTGATGGACGAGCCCACCGCGGCGCTGGCCGAACACGAGGTGGAACTGCTCTACCGGCTGGTGGCCCGCCTGCGGGAGCGGAGGATAGCCGTCCTCTACATCTCCCACCGGCTGCGCGAGGTCTTCGACCTGTCCACCCGGGTGACGGTGCTGAAGGACGGCGCGCTGGTCAGGACCGCCGACACCGCCGGGATCACCTCCGACGAGCTGGTCAGGCTGATGGTCGGCCGCGACCTCGGCACCTACTTCCCCGCCAGGGGCACGGAGCCGGGCGAGGTACGGCTCAGCGTGCGCGGCGGCGGCAACGCCGTACTCGACGGGATCGACCTCGAACTGCGCGAGCGCGAGATCCTCGGGGTGGCCGGGCTGCAGGGCTCGGGCCGCACCGAGCTGGCCAAGGCCCTCTTCGGCGCCGAGCCGTTCACGCGCGGCACGATGAGCCCGCTGCGGCCGGTGTCGGTACGGCAGGCCGTGGCCGCCGGGATCGGCCTGGTGAACGAGGACCGCAAGGCGGAGGGACTCGCGCTGCGCCAGTCCGTACGGGACAACGCCCTGCTGGTCTCCCGCTCGGTGCGCAGGATCGGCAACGGCGGCCGGATCGGCGGTACCGGCGGCACCGGCGTCCTGGAACTCCTGGAGGCGGTACGGCTCCACCCGCCCCGCCCCGACCAGGAGGTCCGCTACCTGTCGGGCGGCAACCAGCAGAAGGTCGTGCTGGCCAAGTGGATGACCGTCGCGCCGAACGTCCTGATCTTCGACGAGCCCACGCGCGGGGTCGACGTGGGGGCCAAGGCCGCCATCCACGACCTGATGCGCGGCCTGGCGGAGGACGGCATGGCGATCATGATGATCTCGTCCGAGCTTCCCGAGCTGATCGGCATGAGCGACCGCGTCGTGGTGATGCGCGACGGCCGCGTCGCCGGAGCCCTCCCGGCGGGCTCCTCCGAGGAGGCCGTCATGCGCCTGGCCGCCGGTGAGGTGACGGCATGACCGGCCGGGTCCGCCCCGCTGCGGCGGCGACCGGCACCGCCGGACCCGCCGCGCCCGTCCCCCCGGGAGGCGGCGGGCGGCGCGCCCTGGCGGGCCGCGTCGGCTCGACCCAGGTCATCTACCTGGCCCTGTTCGGGGTCATGCTCGTCGGATGGGTGCTGGTGGCCTTCGACGGGGGCAACTTCCTCACGCTGGAGACCGTCGTCGGCATCCAGCAGCGCTCGGCCGCGCTGGGCATCGTCGCGGTGGGACAGACGCTGGCGATCCTGGTCGGGTCGCTTGACCTGTCGGTCGCGTACCTGATCAGCCTCACCTCGCTCGTCGCGGCCGAGATCATGGCCGGGCAGGACGGCGGGATCGTCCCCGGCGTCGCGGCGGTGCTCGCGGTGAGCGCGCTGATCGGCCTGGTCAACGGCCTGGTCATCACAAGGCTGCACGTCCACGCCTTCATCGCGACCCTCGGCACGGCGCTGATCGTCAAGGGGGTCGTGGACCACCTCTACGACGGGCCCGCGGGCAGCGTGCCCGAGTCCTTCCAGCGGCTCGGCTACGACAGGATCGGGCCGGTCCCGGTCTCGGCGCTGCTCTGGGCCGCCGTCGCGGTCGCGGTCTGGTTCCTGCTGCGCCGCACGAGGCTCGGGTACCGGATCTACGCGGTCGGCGGGGACGAGGAGGTCGCCCGGCTGTCCGGCGTACGGACCGGCAGGATCGTCGTCGCCGCGCACGTCCTGTGCTCGGTCTGCGCGGGCGTCGCCGGGCTGCTGCTGGCGAGCAGGCTCGGCGCGGGCGCGCCCACGGTCGGCACCGACGGCGGCTACGACCTGGAGTCGATCGCCGCGGTGGTCCTCGGCGGCACGGCCCTGGCCGGGGGCAGGGGCGGGGTCGCGGGGACGGTCGGCGGGGTGCTGCTGCTCGCCGTGCTCGACAGCGTCTTCAACCAGCTGGAGGTCAACGCGTTCTTCAAGGACGTGGTCCGCGGCGTGGTCATCGTCGCGGCCGTGGCCGTCTACGCCCGCCGCACCGCCCGGAGGCGATCCCGATGACCGTCGTTCACGCACGCGGTGGCGCCCGGAGGCGATCCCGATGAGAGCCCTCAGGTCCATGGGGCCGATCCTGGCCGTGCTGGCGGTGCTGCTGGTGCTGATCGCGCTGGCCAACCCGTTCTTCCTGGAGCCCGCCGGGTTCCTCGCCTTCCTCAAGCGGGCCGCGCCGCTGGTCATCCTGGCGGCCGGGCAGTACTTCGTGATCGTCTCCGGGGAGTTCGACCTGTCGGTCGGGTCGCTGGTCACCGTGCAGGTCGTGGTGGCCGCCCGGCTGATCGACGGCCAGGAGCAGGCGACCTGGCCGGTGCTGGCCCTGCTGATCGTGATCGGGCTGCTGGTCGGGCTCGCCAACGGGGCCATCACCACCGGGCTGCGGGTGCCGTCGTTCATCACCACGCTCGGCATGATGCTCGTACTGTCCGGCGCGGTGTTCCTGTGGACCGGCGGCGCCCCGCGCGGCGCGCTGTCGGAGACGTTCCGGATGTTCGGCCGCAAGGACCTCGGCCCGGTGCCCTGGTCGGTGCTCATCCTCCTCGCCGCGGGCACCGCGGCGATCCTCCTCATGCGCTCCGACTTCGGCAAGCGGCTCATCGCCACCGGCGACAACGAGCGCGCCGCCGGACTGTCCGGGGTACGGGTCGACCGGACCCGGATCGCGGCCTTCGTCCTCTCCGGCCTGGCCGCCGCCGTCGCGGGCATCCTGCTCGGCGGCTTCGCGGGGGTCTCGGCCCAGGTCGGCCAGGGACTGGAGTTCTCCGCCATCACCGCCGTCGTCCTCGGCGGCGTGGCGCTCGGCGGCGGGCGCGGCTCCGTGGTCGCCGCGATGGCCGGGGCCTTCACCCTCGAAGCGCTGTTCACCCTGCTCAACCTGTACGGGATCTCGGGGGCCCTGGAGTTCGCCGTCCAGGGCGTGATCATCATCGCCGCCGTCGCGGCGAGCGCCGTACGGCTTCCGTTCAGGCGCGCGGCACGTGTCTGAACGCACCCCCCAGAAAAGAAGGAGATCTTCATTGAACAGGTCGATCACGGTGCTCGTCGCGGGTGTCTCCGCGATGTTGCTCGCCGCGGGATGTGCCAGTGACAAACCGGTGACCTCCAGCGCCGCCCCCGAGACGTCCGCAACCGCCCCGTCCAACGGCACGGCCGCCGCGTCCCCCAACACCGGTGAGCAGTCGAAGTTCTTCGTCCAGGCCGACTACGACGCCCAGCTGGCCATGCGTACCCAGAGCGCGGAGGGCCCCGCGGACAAGCCGTGGGAGCAGGCCATCGCCCCGGAGATGGTCGACACGGCCAAGTACAAGAAGGACGGCCCCTACAACCTGTGCTTCTCCAACGCCGCGGTGAACAACCCGTGGCGGCAGGTGGGCTGGAAGACCATGCAGGCCGAGGTGGCGCTGCACAAGGAGATCAAGAAGTTCACCGCGCTCGACGCGGAGGGCAAGGACGACAAGCAGATCTCCGACATCGCCGAGCTGGTCGGCAAGGGCTGTGACGCGCTGATCGTCTCGCCGAACACCACCGCGACGCTCACCCCCGCGGTGACGGGCGCCTGTCCCGAGGTCCCGGTGATCGTCTTCGACCGCGGCGTGGAGACCGACTGCCCGGTGACGTTCATCAACCCCATCGGCGGCTACGCCTTCGGCGCGGACGGCGCCGAGTTCCTGGTGGAGAAGGTGCCGGCCGGGGGCAAGGTCCTCGCGCTGCGGATCCTGCCGGGCGTCGACGTGCTGGAGACCCGCTGGTCGGCGGCGAAGGTCACCTTCGACAAGAGTCAGCTCGACGTGGTCGGGGTGGAGTTCACCGACGGCGACGCCGCCAAGACCAAGAGCATCGTGAGCGACTACATCCAGCGGCACGGCAAGATCGACGGGGTGTGGATGGACGCGGGCGCGACCGCCGTGGCGGCCGTCGAGGCGTTCGAGGACGCCGGGGTCCCGGTGCCGGCGATCGTCGGCGAGGACCAGCAGGACTTCCTGAGCAAGTGGAAGAGCGGCGGCCTCACCGCCGTCGCGCCGACCTACCCCACCTACCAGTGGCGCACCCCGATCATCGCCGCGCTGAGGATCCTCAAGGGCGAGGAGGTGCCCAAGGTCTGGAAGCTGCCGCAGCCCAAGATCACTTCTGAGAACCTGGACACCTACCTGCAGCCCAACATGCCGCCGCTGCACTACGCGCTCTGCGGCTGCGAGAAGCTGCCGGACTTCCCCGCCAACTGGGGCGGCAAGTAAGGCCCGGGGCGGTAGGCAAGACCGATCTGCCGGGCTCCGGGCGGTGCCCGGAGCCCACCGGTACGTCCACGGGCTCACGGTCGAGTCCGTATTGAACTCGTTCACGGGCTCACGACAGGCCCGCGTCGAACTCGTTCACGGGCTCACGGTGAGTCCGCGTCGAGTTCGCTCACGGGTCCACGACGGGCCCGCGCCGAACTCAGGGAAGGGGTTGCCGATGTTCCCCATCGGGGTCAACACGTGGGTGTGGGTCTCGCCGCTGACGGACGAGGATCTCGGCCGGCTGGCGCCGAAGGTGGCCGCCTGGGGGTTCGACACGATCGAGCTGCCGGTGGAGCGGATCGGCGACTGGGACCCCGCGTGGGCGGCCGAGCTGCTGGGGAACCTCGGGCTGAGGGCCTCGGTGGTCCTCGTCATGCCGCCGGGCAGGGAGCTGGTCGGCGCCGACGCGGGGACGGTCGCCGAGACCCAGGACTACCTGCGCGGGTGCGTGGACGCCGCGGTGTCGGTGGGCAGCCCGGTGATCGGCGGACCCGCCTACGCCTCGGTGGGGCGGACCTGGCGGATGTCGGCCGAGGAGCGCAAGGCCTGCTACGCCGAGCTGCGGGAGAACCTGGCCCCGGTCGGCGCGTACGCGGCCGAGCGCGGGGTGACGGTCGCCGTCGAACCGCTCAACCGCTACGAGACCAGCCTGATCAACACCTTCGAGCAGGCCGTCGGGGCGGTCGGCGGGATCCCGGGCGTCGGCCTCGCGCTGGACGTCTACCACATGAACATCGAGGAACGGGACCCGGCGGCGGCCGTACGGCGGGCCGGGGGCCTGGTCGCGCACGTGCAGGTCTGCGCCAACGACCGGGGCGCGCCCGGCGCCGACCACCTGGACTGGCCCGCCCTCGCCGACGCCCTGCGCGCCGTGGACTACCGGGGCCCGCTCTGCATCGAGTCGTTCACCGCGCACAACCGGACGATCGCCACGGCCGCCTCGATCTGGCGCCCCCTCGCCGACACCCAGGACGCCCTCGCCACGGCCGGCCTGGCCTTCCTGCGCACCCTCTGACGGGTCCCGGCTCCCCCCGCGCCATCGGGAGCCGGGCCGCGCGACCCCACCCGCGTGCGCGGCCGGAGGCCCGGTCGCGTCACACCGCCCGCACGACACCGCCCGCACGACACCGCCCGCACGACACCGCCCGCACGACACCGCCCGCACGACACCGCCCGCACGACACCGCCCGCACGCCCGCGCACCGACACACCCCGGCCTCCGCGGGGCGCCCATCGGCTGGCGCCCCCGCGCACCCTGGCTTTCGCGGGATCGTCTGTCGGTCGACGCCCCCGCGCACCCCCGCCTTCGCGGGGGCGTCAGCGCCCGGCGGTGTCCCCGCCCGCCGTGCCGGGGGCCCGCCGGGGGCGCCTGAAGAAGGCGGCCACCGCGTAGGGGTCGACGGGATCGGCGAGCAGGGCGAGCATCTCCTCCCGCCGCTCCGGATCGACCTTGAACGGGTGGCCGAACACGTGCGGCCCCGTCCCGTCGCCCAGCACCCTGGTCAGCATCAGGTCCCCGGGCAGCGCCTGCCCGGAGAGCAGCTCGTCGGACAGCGTCACCCGCTCCCCGCCCTCGCCCCCCTCGGCGGCGGCCACGGTGATCTCGTTCCCGGACACGCCGAGGACCTCCCACAGGCGCAGCGGCGTCCGCCGCCAGGACTCCAGCAGCTCCACCTCGTCGTCGCGCAGCCACTCGGCCCGCGCGTCCAGGAACTCGCCGACGACGTCGTTCTCGAACAGCGCCAGGTCCGCGAGGGCGGGCTCGGCCACCCGGACGCTCAGCGCGATCAGATCCTCGATCAGCCGGTGGCGGGCCGGGCGGTAGGCGTACGCGAGCAGCTGCCGGAACAGGTGCGCGGCCCGCTCGGGCAGCGGGGCGCCGGGGTCGGTGCGGCAGGCGGCGTACTCGGCGGCGTCGCGCACGGCCGGTGCCATGCCGGGGGAGAGGGAGAGCACCTCGGAGATCAGCCCCGACGCCTCGAACGAGCGGCCCTCGCCCTCGGCCGACCTCGCGACCAGCAGCAGCGCGGCCGGCTCGGTGCGGGGCAGGGCCTCGACCAGCGCCGGGCCGAGCGGCTCGCGCTCCACCTCGTCGGCGATCCGCGCGAGCACCACCTCCGACCGCGACAGGTAGGTGACGGCCTTGGAGAGGTCGGCGCCCTCGCCGTACGTCCGCAGGGCGCTGCGCACCAGGGCCAGCCTGATGATGTCCAGCGGCGCCAGGTCGGCGACCGACGCGGTGTCCCACGGCGCGCCCACGATGCCCACCCGGCCGTCGCGCAGCTCCAGCGAGGCGTTGCGCAGCAGCGGCGCCAGCGGCGGCAGCGGGTCGGCGAAGGTCTCGGGGGCCTTCGTCAGCAGCTCCAGGACCACGACGTCGACCGGCACGCCGGGACTGGGCTCCAGCCCCTCGGCGAAGGCGCGCAGCGCGTCGAGCGCCTGCTCCCCGAACTCCTGGACGACCCGCACCGCCCGCTCGGCGGGGACGTCGTCCAGCTCGGTGACCGACAGCTCCAGGGTGCCGCCGCGCAGGCGCAGCGCGACCACCTGCTCGGGCTCCACCCCGTCGAGCCAGCCGCCGGGCCCGGTCAGGACGGGCTCGCCGGTGTCGAGCGAGGTGCGTATCCGGCCGCCGCCCGCCAGCGGCACCCCCTCGCCGTCGGCCAGCCGGGCCCACAGCCGCAGGTCGTCGGAGGCGGGCAGCACCCCGCTCGCCAGCTCGGCCCGGGTGGCGAGATGCGTCAGCACCGCGCCCTCGCTCAGCGTCAGAAGGTCGCTCATCGTGTTCCTTTCAGCGTGGAGATCCCCGCCTTAGGTGTAGTGAGGAAACGCGGCAAGGCGTCGTACGGATTGTTAGCATGTTCGCACGGTGGCGATAACCAAGCCGCCGCACGCATGACCTGCACCAACCTCGCCGCCGGGCCGGCGGAGAGAAAAACGCCCGCGGAGCTGATGTAAGACCTCAAAGGGGGGCGTTTTCCTCCTGGCGGGCAACCGGCGGTGAAACAGGAAACCCGACCCGTGAGGGTCGGAGTCCCCTGGCTTCAGCCGTGGGAAGAAGTCAACCCTCCATTGTTCTCGACGTCCGGGCATGACAATGCCGCCCTCCCCCCGCAAGGTCGCACGGGCTCGCGGGGGAAGGGCGGCGGGGTGACCGGTCCGCGGGGGCGGCGGCCCGGCCGGGCCGAGGGGGAGAGCCTTACGGCCTGGTCAGGCCGAGGGTGTAGGAGCCGGAACCGCTGTAGGCGTGTACCCGCACGCGGTAGGTGCCCGCGGTGCCGCTGTAGGTGAAGGCCTCGTCAGGGTTGGCGGAGGTCCCGCTGGCCACGGTCGTCCAGGTGGAGCCGCTCAGCTTCTGCAGGTAGGCGTCGTAGTCGGTGCCGTTGGGGCCGTCCAGGCAGACGCGGTGGACGCCCGCTCCGGCGCTGTAGCCGGAGGTGCCGGGCTGGTAGGCGTTGGCGTTGGACGTGAGCGAGCCGGTGTAGGAGTTCTGGTAGCCGCTGCAGCCGGTGGGCGGCGGGGTCCCGTTGGTCACCAGGGTGAGCCCGTACACCGAGAGGATCTCGTTGATCGGCTGGTGGTAGGTCGTGCCGCCGGAGGTGCAGTTGCCCGAGCCGCCGGAGGTGACGCCCTGGGCCTGGCTGCCGGAGATGTAGGAGCCGCCGGAGTCGCCGGGCTCGGCGCACACGGTGGTGCGGGTCAGGCCGGTGATGGTGCCCTCGGGGTAGGTGACGCTCGTGTTGTGCTGGCTGATGGTGCCGCAGCGGTACTGGGTGGTGGAGCCGGAGCGGCAGATGGAGCTGCCCACGACCTGCTGGGTGGAGCCCGTCACCGGGAGGATGCCCGCGCTGTAGCCGTTCACCACGCCGGTCGGGGTCCAGTTGGCGTTGACCGCGACCCACGCGTAGTCGTTGCCGGGGAAGGACGAGCCCTGGAAGGTGCCCTGGGCGACCTGGTTGTAGCCCTGGGTGGCGGTGCCGGGCGTGCCGCAGTGGCCCGCGGTGGCGAAGCCGCCCTGGGAGCCGCGGGTGACCGAGAAGCCGACCGAGCAGCGGCCGCCCATGTAGAACGCGTCACCGCCGCGGACGTCGTAGAGGGGCCTGGGCTTCTCCTGCGAGGCCTCGACGCGGACCAGCGCCCGGTCCACGCCGCTGCCGTCCACGAACGCCTGCGCCTCGGCGACGTCACCGGCCAGCACGACGACGCTGTTGCTCGTCACGTCGACGTACCAGGACGGGATCGACTTCGGCGCGCTGGCCAGGAGCTGGTCGAGCCGCTCCTTGGCCGTGTCGAGCGTGGCCAGGGAGTTCTTGACGAGCTTGACCTCCGCGCCCGACTTCGCGAGCGAGGCGACCTTGGTGGAGTCGCTGGTGGCGATCACCAGGTTGGAGGTGGGACCGCTCACCCAGGATCCGGCGAAGGAGGCGCCGAGCTGCCCGCGGAGGGCGGGCTCGATCTTGGCGGCGGCCGCCTCGTTGATCAGCCGGGCCGACGCCTGCTCGGCGGTGCCGCCGAGGTCGCGCCGGATGGCGTCGACCAGGCCCGGTGACGGCTTGGCGGTGGCCTGCACCAGTGTCCGGGCCTCGGCGAGGGTGTACGGGGCGGCGGATTCGCCGGGTCCCTGGTGAGCGGCGGCGGGGGTGGCCACCATCGCGACAGCGAGCACGAAGCCCGCTGCCACGGCACTTCTGCGGAGCATGGTTCTCTCCTCGTATGGGGGGTGCCGTCAAAGTAACGGTGTGCACACGAGGCGCGCCTCTACCAAATGTCTCCTATCGTCACGTTATGGAGAGGTGCCCAGTCCGGGATTGTGGGTGAGCCACCCGGCGTATCGTCTGCTCCGCCCGATCGCGTCGGAGTGCGCGGCCTTCGCGTGTTCGAGGATCGACGTCGCGACCGCGGCGCTGGACGCCTCCGGATGCCAGCCGAGCAGCTGCCGCCAGCGCAGCGGAGCCCCCGCGAGCGGTACCAGCTTCAGCCCCTCGGCGGGCTGGAAGGTCGCCTGGCACAGCGCGGCGGCGCGGCCGACCTTGGCCAGGTGCATGCAGGTGGCCACGTCGGTCTCGTAGATGGTCTTGGGGGTGAACCCGGCGCGGGCGCAGGCAGTGGCGAAGCAGTCGCCGAAGCAGCTGTCGCCGGGGGTGACCGTCCACTGCTCGTCGGCCAGCTCCGCGAGTTCCACCTCCTCCCTGTCCACCAGCGGATGGTCCTCGTTGAGCAGCACGAAGACGGGGTCGGTCCCCACGGTCGACCACACCACCGGCCCCTCCACCGGCGGGGGGCTCTCCCCGCAGGCGCCGATGAACGCGAAGTCGATCCGGCCCAGCATCACCATGGCGGTGAGCTCCCTCGCGGACCAGGAGGTGTGGGTGCTCACCGGGGTGGACGGCCAGGCGGTGGCGAGGCGGTCCATCAGGCCGCCGAGGATCGGCCCGTTGGTGGCACCCAGCCGGTAGCTGGGGATGTCGGCGTTCGCGTTCGCGAATCGAAGTGCCTCCTCCTGGAGTTCGCGGGCCGCGGGCAGCAGCACCATGGCGCGTGACAGGACCAGCTGCCCCAGGGGCGTGGGCCTGGCGCCGTTGTGGTCGCGTTCGAAAAGAGCTCCCCCGAGCACCCGCTCTATCCGTTTGAGCTGCGCCGTCAGCGCGGGTTGGGCCAATCCGAGGTGGGTGGCGGCCTTGGTGACGCTGCCGGCCTGTGCCACCGCGCGCACGATCTTGAGGTGTCGGAGCTCGAGATCCATACCGGGAACGTAAGGCCGGGACGTTATGCCCGCAATGCCAACATGTCATGAAATATGACTCAATTTTGTCGAATCGTTCCAAAAACAATTAAGGCTATTTAAATGTGATGTTTACGGACATCCGTTAACGCCCTTCCGGTCGTCTCGTCTAGAGAGCTTCCGTTCCACCTGGCCGTACTCTGACAGTGGTGTCCGATATTCGAGATTCCCGGGATTCGGGTTTCGCCGATATTCCGGCCCCCGGAGGCGCCGGGACCCGGCGGCCGGACCCGCCCTCCCCGCCCGGGCGAGGAACGCCGCCGCCCGGCCACGTGCCGGCGGAGGCCGGTCGCGCGCTCCTCGCGCGGATGAAGGATGCATGCCGGCGGAGGCCCGTCGCGCACTCCTCGCGCGGACGCGGGGCGCCACCACCTGGTCACGTGCCGGCGGAGGCCGGTCGCGCGCTCCTCGCGCGGACGAAGGACGCTGGCCGGGAGGCGGAACCGAGGTTATGATCCGCCGATGGACGTAGCGGCGCTCACCCCCGAGCAAGCCCGGAACCACTTCAGAGAGGGGCTGCGGGCACCCACCGCGGGGTGGTGCCGGGGCTGGACCCAGGCCAACCTGCTCGCCGTGCCCCGCGAGCTCGCCTACGACCTGCTCCTGTTCGCCCAGCGCAACCCCGTCGCCTGCCCCGTCCTGGATGTCGGCGACCCCGGCGCGGTGAGCACCAGCCTGTTCGGCGGCGACCTCCGCAGCGACCTGCCCGCCTACCGCGTCTACAAGGACGGCAGGGCCACGGCCGACGTCGACGACGCCCGCGACGTCTGGCGGGACGACCTGGTCGCCTTCCTGCTGGGCTGCAGCTTCACCTTCGAGGACGCGCTGCTGAGGGCCGGGGTCCCGGTGCGGCACATCGAGGCGGGAACGAACGTGCCCATGTACCTCACCTCGATCGCCTGCCGCCCCGCGGGATCGTTGAGCGGCCCGCTGGTCGTCTCGATGCGCCCGGTCCCGGCCTCCCTCGTCTCGGCCGCCGTACGGGTGACCGCGAGGTATCCGGCCGTGCACGGGTCGCCGATCCACGTCGGCGACCCCGGCGAGATCGGGATCGCCGACCTGGGCGTGCCCGACTTCGGCGACCCCGTCGAGGTGCGGGCGGGGGAGACCCCGGTCTTCTGGGCCTGCGGGGTGACGCCGCAGGCGGCCGTCATGGCGAGCGGGGTGTCCTTCGCCATCGGTCACCTCCCCGGCCACATGGCGATCACCGACGCGAGGGACGACCGCTTCCAGGTTCCGTGATCCCGTTCACGGCGCGGCGGTTTCCCGGGGGGTGACGAGCCTTTCCAGCTGTGACGTGAGCGCGGCGGCGCCGGGCCGGTTGTCGATCTCGTCGTGGGGCACGGCGGGCGGTTCGTCGACCCTGATCGCCCGCAGGTAGTCCTCGAAGCGGTCGAGCTTGCCCGCGTCCCTGGCGAGCCCCCTGGCCTCCAGCCGGGAACGCAGCGTCGGGCCGTCCGAGCGCACCCAGAGGAGACGTATGGGCGGCCCGCCCAGCCGCCCGGCCCAGCGTTCCCACGCCGCCGCGTCGTGCACCTGGGTGGTGAAGGGGCCTCCCAGCATCACCGGGCAGCCGTGCGAGCGGATCTGCCGGGCGACCTCGGTCAGCCCCTCGTACTCGTGGCGCTTGACGTGCTCGTCGTACCAGGGGCCCTCGCGTTCGCCGTCGTCACGGCCGTGGGCGCGGAGGGTGGCGGCGACGAAGCCGCCGTAGACGGTGTCCTTGTCGAGCAGCGCGGGAACCGGGGCGAGCAGCGCCAGCAGCGCCGCCGCGACGGTCGACTTCCCCCCTCCCGGCGGCCCGCTCACCACCCACAGCGGCGCCACCCCGCCCGCGTCCCCGCCGTACGCCCCACCGAAGGTCCCGGCGCCGGTCTCACCGTGGCCTCCGGTCTCACCGTCGGTCGCGTCGGTCGCGTCGGGAACCTCACCGGAGACGTCACCGGAGACCTTGCCGGAGACCTTGCCGGGGAACCGTCTTCCGCTCATGCGGTCTCAGTCCTTCCAGACCCTGGCCACGCTCTCCTCGACGGCGGGAGCCTGGGCGAGACCGGCCTGGAAGGCGGGGCGCCACAGGGCCGGGTCGAGGACGTTGGCGCCGAACACGGCGACCGACGCCTCGTCGGGGACGACGTGGGCGATCGCGGCGCCACCCAGTTCGGCGAGCTCTGCCTCGACGCGCGCCTTCGGCGAGGTGTGCGCCAGCGGTTCCAGGAGGACCACGGCGGAACTGCCCGCCGCCAGGTCGGCGTTCGTCGGCGAGCGGACCCCGCCGTCGATGTAGCGGCGCCCGTTGATCTCCACCGGCGGGAACACGCACGGGACCGCGCAGCTGGAGGCGACCGCCGACACCAGCGGTACCCCCGAGCCGCGCTCCCAGACCACGAACTCGCCGGTCGCCGCGTCGACGGCGGTGATCAGCAGGCGGCGCTCCGGCCACTCCTTGACGGGCAGCCGGTTACCGATCGTCTCGATCCTGGCGCCGGTGTCCTTCACCGCGAGGGCCAGCTCGCCGACCCGGCGCCTGGCCTCCTGGGGGTCCAGGGACGGGTCGTAGAGGATGCTGAAGGCGGCCATGACCGCCTCCATGTCGACGGCGGAGACGGTCGCGACCTCCGTGTTCGCCTGGACGCCGACCGAGTTCTCCAGGTCGGCCTCGGTGGTGACGAGCGTCCCGACCACCGATCCGGCGGAGGTGCCGATGACCAGGTCCGCCTCTCCCAGATCAATGCCCGCCCGGCGCAGGCCGGTGATGATCCCGGCCTCCCAGGCGATGCCCGCCACGCCTCCGCCACCCAGTACCAATGCTCTCGTCATGCGCCATTCTTACCCGATGGGTCTTCCCCGCAGGGGAAGCGCCCCCGAGGTACCCTCCCCTGCGGGGGACGCGGGGATCAGACGTCGCGGCCCTTCATGCCCTCCTGGGCGGGGTCGACGCCCCAGGAGATGATCCGCCGGGGGTAGATGCGGATGATCTCCCGGCTGAAGTACGGGGAGGGCGGCTCGTGGTCCTCGACGGCCTCGGCCTCGCCGCGGATCTCCACGCCCCTGACCCGCCAGGGATCGGTGGAGGCGACGTCGTCCACCACGAAGGCCACCTGCGGGTTCGTCCGGACGTTCTGGAACTTCCTGGTGGTGCCCATCGCGCGGCCGTAGATGTCGACGACGCCGGTCTCGATGTCGACGCGGAACCCGGTCGGGCTGTTCTGCAGGGAGCCGCCGGGGCCCGTCGTGGCCAGGCGGCCCAGGCGCTGCTCTTCGAGATAGGCGAGTTCCGCCTCCGTGAATGTCATGCTCCCCCTCTTTCCGCCTTCGTGGATCTCATGCCCTCACTCTGCAACCTCAATATTGATTGAGGTCAAGTTACACTGGCGCATGCCCAACAATCCGGAGATGACCGTCGGCCAGCTCTCCTCGCGCAGCGGGGTCGCTGTCTCCGCCCTCCACTTCTACGAGGCCAAGGGCCTGATCCGCAGCCGCCGCACCGCGGGCAACCAGCGTCGTTTCCCTCGCGACACGCTCCGCAGGATCGCCTTCATCCGGGTCTCCCAGCGGGTCGGGATCCCGCTCAAGACGATCCAGGAGGCGCTGTCCGCCCTCCCCGACGAGCGCACCCCCACCAGGGACGACTGGGCGAGACTCTCGACGATGTGGCAGTACGAGCTCGACGACCGCATCAAGCAGCTCGAACGGCTCCGGCACGGCCTGACCGACTGCATCGCCTGCGGCTGCCTCTCGCTGGACCGTTGCGCGCTCGCCAACCCCGACGACGTGGCCGCCGCGAGGGGACCCGGCTCGCGGCTGATGCTCCCTCCCCGGCGGGACTGCGCTCCCTGCGAGGCGCGGTAGGCCGGGGTACGAGCGCCTCCCGGGGGCGTCCACGGCGTCACCCGGGGGTTTCGCCGCGATTTACGGCAGGTTTGTTAGTTGTCTATTCAAACTATTGACGACCCGGGGTCCGGCATGTGACCCTCTGGGCGTTCATGCACGCGCATCATGTGGGCGGTCGAAGGTCAGGGTCCCGTCGCCTGATCGTGCATGGCGGTTTGTCCGTTGCATTGCGAAGGGAAGCCGTACATGCGAAGAAGGCTGTTCAGCATGCTCGCCGCCGTGGCGGTGGCGTGCGCGTCGGCAGGCGCGGCCGTCGGGGGCGCGAGCGCCCAGGCGTCCGGTGCCGGGACCGAGGTGACCGGGGTGACCGGGACCAAAGTGACCGGGACCAAAGTGACCGGGACCAAAGTGACCGGGACCGGTTCGGTGGCCGCCGCCGAGTCGTACGAGTGGAAGAACGTCAGGATCGACGGCGGCGGGTTCGTGCCGGGGATCGTCTTCAACCAGAAGGAACAGAACCTGATCTACGCCCGCACCGACATCGGCGGCGCGTATCGCTGGGAGCAGTCGAGCAAGAGCTGGACCCCGCTGCTCGACTGGGTGGGCTGGGACAAGTGGGGATACAACGGCGTGGTCAGCCTGGCCACCGACCCGGTGGAGACCAACCGGGTCTACGTCGCCGCCGGGATGTACACCAACAGCTGGGACCCCAACAACGGGGCCATCCTGCGTTCCGCCGACAAGGGCGCCACCTGGCAGGCCACGCCGCTGCCGTTCAAGCTCGGCGGCAACATGCCCGGCCGGGGGATGGGCGAGCGGCTCGCCGTCGACCCCAACAGGAACAGCGTCGTCTACCTCGGCGCGCCCGACGGCAACGGCCTGTGGCGCAGCACCGACAAGGGCGTGACCTGGGCCAAGGTCGCGAGCTTCCCCAACCCGGGCAACCACGCCGACGACCCCGCCGACCCCAACGGCTACCTCAGCCACCGCCCCGGCGTGGTCTGGGTGACCTTCGACCCGACCTCCGCGACCGCGGGGAACACGACGCAGAAGATCTACGTGGGCGTCGCGGACAAGCAGAACACCGTCTACAGCTCCGCCGACGGCGGGACCACCTGGACGCGCGTGGCCGGGCAGCCCACCGGCTACATCGCGCACAAGGGCGTGCTCGACCACGTCGACCACACGCTCTACATCGCCACCAGCGACACCTCGGGCCCCTACGACGGCGCCAAGGGCGACGTGTGGAAGCTCAACACGACCACCGGAGCCTGGACCCAGATCAGCCCGGTCCCCTCCAGCTCGTCCGACGCGTACTACGGCTACAGCGGCCTCACGATCGACCGGCAGAACCCCGGCACGATCATGGTCGCCACCCAGATCTCCTGGTGGCCGGACGTCATCTTCTTCAGGTCCACCGACTCCGGCGCGACCTGGACCCGCATCTGGGACTTCACCTCCTACCCGAACCGCAGCTTCCGCTACACGATGGACGTCTCCTCCTCGCCGTGGCTGACCTTCGGGGCCAGCCCGCAACCGCCGGAGACGACGCCCAAGCTCGGCTGGATGACGGAATCGCTGGAGATCGACCCGTTCAACGGCAACCGGATGATGTACGGCACCGGCGCCACCCTCTACGGCACCGAGGATCTCAAGAAGTGGGACACCGGCGGCCAGCTCACCATCAAGCCCATGGTCAAGGGGCTTGAGGAGACCGCCGTCCTCGACCTGATCAGCCCGCCGTCCGGCGCCCCGCTGGTCAGCGGCCTGGGCGACATCGGCGGCTTCCGGCACACCAGCCTCGACGCCGTGCCGCCCATGATGTTCACCTCACCGAACTTCACCTCGACGACCAGCCTCGACTACGCCGAGACCAACCCGTCCGTCATGGTCCGCGCGGGCAACTTCACCGACGCCGACCGGCCGAACGACAGCCACGCCGCGTTCTCCACCGACGGCGGCGCCAACTGGTTCCAGGGTAGTGAGCCCGGCGGGATCAACGAGGGCGGCACGATCGCCGCGGCGGCCGACGGCTCCCGGTTCGTCTGGGCGCCCAAGGGTGTCGGCGTGCACTACTCGGTCGGCTACGGCACTTCCTGGACCGCCTCCACCGGACTCCCCACGGGAGCCGTGGTCGAGTCCGACCGGGTGAACTCCAGCAGGTTCTACGGCTTCGGCGCCGGAAGGTTCTACGCCAGCACCAACGGCGGCGCCTCCTTCACGGCCACCGCCGCGACCGGGCTGCCCGCCGAGGGGAACGTCAAGTTCAAGGCCGTACCCGGCCGCGAGGGCGACATCTGGCTCGCCGGGCCCCCCAGTGACACCGGCGCCGCCTCGGGCCTGTGGCACTCCACCAACGGCGGCGCGTCGTTCACCAAGCTGTCCGGCGTCACGAGCGCCGTCAACATCGGCTTCGGCAGGTCCGCCTCCGCCGGGGGCTACCAGGCGCTGTACACCGTCGCCACGATCGGCGGCGTGACCGGCGTCTTCCGCTCCGACGACACCGGCGCGAGCTGGGTCAGGATCAACGACGACAGGCACCGGTACGGCAACGCGGGCGAGGCCGTCACCGGCGACCCGCGCGTCTACGGCCGCGTCTACCTCGGCACCAACGGCCGCGGCATCCTGTACGCCGACAACGGCGGGACCGTCCCGCCCCCCGACACAGTGCCGCCGACCAGGCCGGGCACCCCGGTCGCCTCGGCGATCACCTCGTCGGGGGCGACGCTGGCATGGACGGCCTCGACGGACGCCGTGGGGGTGAGCGGTTACGACGTCTACCGCGAGGCGGGGACGACGGACGTCAAGGTGGGCTCGCCCACCTCGGCGTCGTTCGCGCTGACCGGGCTGACCCCTGACACCTCGTACACCTTCTACGTGATCGCCCGCGACGGCGCAGGGAACAGTTCCACCGCCTCCAGCCCGGTGACCTTCAGGACCCTCACCGGGCCCGTCGGCGGCGGTTGCGCCGCGGCCTACCGGGTGTCCAACTCCTGGCCGGGCGGCTTCCAGGGCGAGGTGACGGTGCGCAACGCCGGAACCTCGGCGATCACCGGCTGGACGGTCAGGTGGTCGTTCCCGAACGGCCAGACGATCACCCAGCTCTGGAGCGGCACCCACACCCAGACCGGTGCCGACGTCGTCGTGCGGAACACGAACTGGAACGGCGCCCTGGCAGCCGGGGCCTCCACGACGTTCGGCTTCGGCGCCTCCTGGACCGGCACCAACGGCGTTCCGTCCACCGTCACCTGCGCCACTTCCTGACAGTCCTCCGGCGCGCCGGTGCGGTAGGGCATCAAGGCCCGGGGGTCCGGACGGCCTCCGCACCGGCGGCCGGGGGTGTCCCGCGAGAACCACGGGGCACCCCCGGCCCGCACGGCCCCGCCACGCCCCGAACGGGCGTGGCGGGGCCGTCCCGATGATCTGGTGGTTCTCCACCTGAGGGACCCCCTGCCCTCCCCCTTGAGGATGATCTGAGTACGTCGGCGGGGCCGGTCCGCCCAGCAGAGCCTATTGTGGAAGAAACGACTGTCCTGGGGAGAACATGACGATCTCAGATGGGGTGCGCGAGCCTCACGGCTCAGCCGGGCGGCTGTCTGAGACCGGCACCTCCGGTGTGCGGGACGAGGACGGCATCGGCGACATCGGCGACGCGCGGCGCGAGACCGGCGCACGCGGTGAGACCGGCGTACGGGCCGAGACGGCCGGTCGGGGTGACAGCCTGGGCGACACGAGCGGCCGGGCCGAGACGGGCGGTCCAGGTGACGGCCGGGTCGAGACGGGCGACGCCGACGCGCTGAAAGACGCGGCGGCCGGGCGGTCCGGCATCCACGGCTGGCTCGACGGAGTGCGGTCCACCCGCGCGGGCCACCTCACCCTGAAGATCGTCATCGGTGCCATCGGTGCCGTGCTGGTCATCGGCGGCCTGATCATGGTGCCCTTCCCCGGTCCCGGCTGGCTGGTCGTCTTCGCGGGACTGGCGGTGCTGGCCACCGAGTTCCACTGGGCCCACCGGCTGCTGGAGTTCGGTAAGCGGACCCTGTCGGCCTGGACGGCCTGGCTGGGCCGCCGGGGCTGGACCGTCAAGATCCTGGTCGTCCTCGCCGCCGCGGTGACCGCCACCGCCATCGTCTACTACGGCCTCAAGCTCAGCTTCGACCTCGACCTGGTCGTCGAGGCCCAGAAGCTCCTCACCCGATAGCCCGGTAGCCCGATCCCTCCGGCCCGAGTGGCAAGGCCGGGCCGTGCCCGTGCGAGCCGGTCGCTCTGCTCCCAGCGGTAAGGCCGAACGGCGCCTGCGTGAGCTGATCGAGCCAGTGGTCGTCCGGGCCCGGCTCCGGTGGTTTCGCCTCGCACCCCTTCCGGAGTGATTGCCCCCTTGCGGCGGCAATGGTGCCGTGTGTCCGGGAAAAGGACCGGTGCTCCCCTGAGTTTTACCCAGGTCCGCCCACCTCGTTATCTTTCCCGGATCTGACTCTCCGTAGTGTCTCCACGTCCGATCCGCAGGGACGGATCGGCAGAGACGAATAAGGAGAGTGACGTTCTATGCGCGCCCTGTCCTCGATGTTGGTCCTGGCGGCCGCCGGAGCCGTCGCCCTGACCGGCACCCCCGCCCACGCCGACGACGTCAACCTGGCCGCGAGGGTTCAGCCCGGCGAGGAGGTGTTCCTCACGCCCGAGCTCGTCCCCGCGGCCCAGTACAACGGAAACGTGCTGGTCAAGCTCGACACCAACAGCGTGCCCGTCAAGGTCAAGATCGCTAACTGCCGTGGCAGGTACATCGGGACGGTGCCGATCGCCGCCAACGACCACGCCGCGTACGTCGCCGCCAGCGCCTCCCCGCCCGCCCCGTGCATCCGCTACCGGGTGAAGAACATGGGCAACCAGACCGCCGCCATCACGGGCACCGGTTACTACTAAACCGGCCCGCCGGGGTGTGCGGGACGGGAACGGCTACCGAGGGCGTTCCCGTCCCGCGCACCCCGGTTTCTCTGTTTCCGGCCACATGTCTCCGCTGGCCCGATGGCCATGTCTCCGGCCGGCGGTCCTTCGGTGTCAGGGGCGTTTCCGGCCCTCGATCAGGCCGGCGACGCCGTCCAGGATGCGTTCCAGGCCGAAGGTGAGGGCGTGGACGGGGTCGGCGACCGACTGGTGGGCCTCCCCGGCCGCCTGGCCGACGCGGGAGGCGAGGGGGAACCGGGCGGAGTCCATGATCTTGTCGAGGAGCGGGGCGTTGGACAGCCACCACTCGGCGTCGGTCATCCCGCTCTCCTCCTGGATCCTGGCCTGGTTGGCCTTGGCCCTGGCGGTGCTCTCCACGTGGCTGAGCACCAGGGCCAGGGCGGAGTCCATCTCGACGTCCGACAGGCCGGTGCCCTCCAGCGGGCGCAGCTCGGCCTCGTACTTGAGTGACGCGTTCGGTCCCAGCGTGGAGCGGACGTCGACGATCTGCAGCATCCACGGGTTGCGCCGGTAGAGGTCCCAGTTGCGGGCCGCGACGAACTCCAGTCCGCCCCGCCACCCGCCGGGCTGCCGGGACGGGGCGTCCACGTCGTCGTAGAGTTCCCCGTACGCGGTGTCGATCATGAGATCCACCAGCTCGCCCTTGCCGGGGACGTGGGTGTAGAGGGACATGGTCCCGACCTCCAGCCGCTCGGCGACGTGCCGCATGGAGACCGCGTCGAGCCCCTCCTCGTTGGCCAGTTCGATGGCCGCCAGGACGATCGAGCGCACCGTCAGCCCGGAACGACCCGGCTTGCTGTGTGATCCCCACAGGAGCGCCAGGCTGCGTGCCGGGTCGGCGTCGGAAGCTTTCTTCGCACTCATGGGAACAGCCTCCAGATTCTCGGCGTTGGGACCACCGTAGCCGAGCCGTACGGTGTACGGTACGGTCTACGTTTGCAGGCGCGTCCATGTAGGGCGAATCGTCCGTCATGGGCGCCGGACGGGAAGACGGGTGTGAAGGGTGAAACGGGTGAACCGGGTGAACGCGAAGGCGGCCGGGCGGGACGAGACGGCGATCGCCGCGCACGGCCTGCGCAAGAACTACGCGGGTGCCGCCGAGGGCACAGGACTCAACGGGTTCGACCTGCGGGTCGCGGCCGGAACGGTCTGCGGCCTGCTCGGGCCCAACGGCGCGGGAAAGACGACCGCGATCCGAATCCTGTCCACGCTCCTGCGCCCCGACTCGGGCCGGGCGAGCGTCGCCGGGTTCGACGTCCGGACACAGGCGCGGCAGGTACGCGAGCGGATCGGGCTGGTCGGCCAGTACGCCGCGGTCGACGAGATCCTCAGCGGGCGGCAGAACCTGGTCATGTTCGGCAGGCTGAACCACTTCTCCGCCGACAGGGCGCGGCGGCGGGCCGACGAGCTGCTGGAGCGCTTCTCGCTGGCCGGCACCGGGGGCAGGCCGGTCGGCAAGTACTCCGGCGGAATGCGCAGGCGGCTCGACCTGGCGGCGAGCCTCATCGTGGCGCCGCCGGTGCTCTTCGTGGACGAGCCCACCACCGGTCTCGACCCGGCCGCCCGCCAGGAGGTGTGGGCGGCCGTCCGAGACCTGGTCGGCTCCGGCACGACCGTGCTGCTCACCACCCAGTACCTGGAGGAGGCGGACCGGCTGGCCGACCGGATCACGATGCTGGGGGCGGGCCGGGTCGTCACCGAGGGCACCCCCGAGGAGCTGAAGTCCGCCATCGGCGGTGACTGGCTCGACCTCGTCCTCGCCGACCAGGCGGACGTGGCCGCGACGGAGGCCCTCGCGGCGCGGGTCGCGTCCGGCGAGGTCCACGTGGACGCCGAGGCGCGCCGGGTCAGCGTCCCGGTCGCCGAGCGCACCCGGGCGCTCGTCACGATGGCCACCGCCCTCGGTGACGCCGGGATCGAACCGCTCGACGTCACGCTGCGCCGCCCCACGCTCGACGAGGTGTTCCTGCACCTGACGGGCGGCGCGGAAGGAACCCGGCGGTCCCCGGCCCCCCTCACGGAGGCGTCCGCTTGAGCGTCACCCCCTCCCGCGCGAGCACGACCGTCTCGATGCGCGGTGCGGAGGCATCCCTGTGAGTACGAGGACCCCGATGCCTGCCACGGGAGGCATTCCCGTGAGTACGACGACCCCGATCCCCGATACGGAGGCATCCCCATGAGCACGACGACCCCGGCTCCGACGCTCGCCGGAACCTCGATGTCCCGGTTCGGCTGGGCGCTGGCCGACTCCTGGACCATCACCCTGCGCGACCTGAACCACTGGGTCCGGCAGCCGGGCCCGGTCATCCTCGGCTGGTTCTTCCCGATCATGATGGTGCTGATGTTCGGCGGGCTGTTCGGCGGCGCCATCGGCGTCCCCGGCGGGGGAGGCTACTTCGACTTCCTGATCCCCGGCATGTTCGCCATGACGATGCTCTTCGGCCTGGAGAGCACGATGATGGCGGTCACCACCGACGCGGCCAAGGGGGTGACCGACCGGTTCCGGTCGATGCCGATGAGCGCCTCCGCGGTCGTGATGGGCCGGGGGATCGCCGACATGCTCAACTCGGTCGTCGGGCTGGCCGTCATGATCGTGACCGGGCTGCTGCTCGGCTGGCGCGCCGGGGGAGGGCCGTCCGCGGCGCTCACCGCCGTGGGCCTGCTCCTGCTGCTGCGCTTCGCCCTGCTCTGGGTGGGCATCTTCATCGGCCTCGTCGCGGGAGGGCCGGAGGTGGTGACGTCCGTGCAGATCCTGGTCTGGCCCGTCGGCTTCCTGTCCAGCGTGTTCGTCGATCCCGGCACCATGCCCGGCTGGCTCGGGGCGATCGCGGAGTGGAACCCGCTCTCGGCCACCGCCACGGCCGCGAGGCAGCTCTTCGACAATCCCGGCTGGGGAGGCGAGTCCTGGGTCGCGCAGAACGCCGTGCTCATGGCGGTGGTCTGGCCGCTGCTGCTGATCGCCGTCTTCCTGCCCCTGTCGACGCGTACGTTCCGCGGGCTCGGCGGCTGACAGGCGCGCCCGCCGGTCTCCGCGGGGGTGTGTTCCCGCCGGATCACGGGGTTCACATGTTCGCCGCCGCCAGAAGATGCTCCGTGTTTTACATCGTGGTGACGGGATCCGACGCGGACTGTAACTGGCGGTAGTGAGCCTGGACGCATGAGTGAGACGGAACGGGAACGATCCGCCTCGGGGTGGACGCTCAACAGGGAACTGCTCAACGTCGGCGCGATCATCGTCGCCGCAGGTATAGCCCATCTCGTCATGGGCCTCATAGGACACGAGAAGTACGGGCCGTTCATGCTCCTGCTGCTCGGCGGGGTGCTCGTCGTGACAGCGCTCGGTCACCGGTTCTACGAGCACCGGCGGCACCGTGGCCCCATGGTCATGGAATGCGTGAGGTGCGGAAGCGCGCCGGGAGGAGGCTCCTGACGCGTCGCGAGACGACCCCGGGAACGCAGAGGGAGATGAAGGCCTCCGCCTGGAGCGCCGACACGCCGATCCGCGGAAGGTCCCGCGCCGCGGGATAGACCAGGAAACGGGGTTTCCACAGCGGCTGGAACTTCGCGTTGAACCTGTACAGCGACTCGATCTGGAACCACCTGGACAGGAAGACCAGGACGCCGTACCAGACACGGAGGATCGGGCCGGCGCCCAGCCGCTCGCCCCTGGCGAGCGCGGCGCGGAACATGGCGAAGTTGAGCGAGACCGCGCTCACACCGAGGGCCGGGGCCGCCTGCAGGGCCTTGACGATCAGCAGGTCGTTGAGGCCCGGGTCGGCCTCGTGGTCGCGGCGCATCAGGTCGAGGGAGATGCCGTCCGTCCCCCAGGGGACGAAGTGCAGGACGGCGCGGATGTCCCCGCCCGTCCCGCTCCCGCCGCCCGCCGGGCCCTCGGCGTCCATCGCGTCCTCGGCGCTCTCGGTCTTCGAGGAACCCTCGATCTTTGAGAAACCTCTGGGCTTCGCGGAATCCCCGGCCTTCGAGGTGCCTCCGGCCTCCGAGGAGCTCTCGGTCTTCGGGGCGCTCCCGGCGTGGCTGTGCGCCGTGACGACGACGCATCCGGCGTCGGCGGGGTCGCCGAACCGGCCGAGCGCCATGGAGAAGCCCCGCTCGGTGTCCGTGCCGCGCCAGGAGTCGGCGGCGTGCCGGATCCGGTCCTTCTCCGCCTCGGTGAGGTCCCCGACCCGCCGTACGAGACAGGTGTAGCCCGCGCGTTCCACCCGGTTCACCATCTGCCGGACGTTGCGCATCGTCCTGCCTTCGAGGGTGAAGGCGGCGACGTCGATGACGGCCTCGTCGCCGATCTCCAGGGCGGACAGGCGGCCCTCCCTGGTCCACACCTCGCCGCCCGTCTCGCTGCAGCCGATCACGGCGGGTACCCAGGCGTGCCGCTCCGCCTCCTCCATGAAGCGTTTGATCGCGCCCGGCCACGCCTCGACGTCCCCGATGGGGTCGCCGCTGGCGAGCATGACCCCCGAGACCACGCGGTAGGCGATCACCGCCTTGCCCGTCGGGGAGAACACGACGCTCTTGTCGCGGCGCAGCGCGAAGTAGCCGAGCGAGTCGCGGGCACCGTGCCGGGCGAGGAGCTCGCGGACCGTCTTCTCCTGCTCGGGGTCCAGCTCGGCGACGGGCCTCTCCGGCCGCAGGACGAGGTAGAGGGTCGTCACCGCGGTGAGCGCGCCGAGACCGAGGAGGGAGTAGTAGACCAGGTCGGCCGTCCGCTCCGAGGAGTACCCGACAGGGCCCTCCACCCCGACGAGGCCGAGCAGCACGTGCTGGAGCCGCTCTCCGGCATCGGGGTCGCCGACGATGTACCGGGAGTGGGCGTTCACCACGACCCAGCCGATGACGATGTCCAGGGCGCCCAGGCCGAGAAGGTTCCACAGCGCCCGCCAGCGGGTCCGGGGATCGGAGAGGGCGTTGAACTCGCGCCGGTCGATCACGAGCAGGACGACGACCAGCACGCTGACGACGGCGGTGAAGGGGCGGTGCGCGTGCAAAAGTTCCATGACGACGCTCAGCGGCAGGAGCACCATCACCGCCCGCCAGGCCCGTTTCTTCCTGCGCCGGAGGCCGTGGGCGAGCATGACGGTCAGGACGCCCAGGACGAGCGAGACCGCCTGGGCGAGCGAGGTGAACGTTCCCGGCAGGAACCCGGTAATTTCGCCGACCCGGCTCCTCCTGAACGCGGGCAGCACGGCCCTGATGATGTCCAGGACGCCGATCGCCATCGCCGCGTAACCGGTCGCGGTGGACACCCAGGAACGGGGTGCCCATGACCGATTCCTCATGGGAGGACATTAATCGGTGATAGAGGCCCTAACATGACCACACGGCTCGCCGGGGCCGAATCCGCCCCACCCGGCTCCGGTGACTTTGCATTGCGCGTCGTGAAGCGCGTCACGAACCCTCCGCGAGAACGGCCGGGGACGGGTTGGAGCCGGCCGCCGTAAAATCACCGTTCGTTTTCGGTCTGCCCGCCGCGCCGCCCACAGCCGCGCCACCCGCCTTCGGGCCGCCGCGCCGTCCCCGGGCCGCCAGCCGCACTCGACGTCCCTGACTCATGGCGACCCATGACGGCCTGCGAGGCTTTGGAAGTCCGGGCCCCGTGTCTCCGGAAGGGAGGTCCGGCCCTCGTGTCCCGGCGGCACCGGGCTTTCGTCCCGCTCGCCTTCCGGTGTCCCCTCACCCCGACCGGCCTCTCTCACACCTCTTCTAACCGATTCGTTCTAGATCAGGATCTTGGGGGCTTTCCGGCTTAGTATTCCGCCGTGTCCGTGACTCCTGGGATTTACCGGTTGTTCGGTTGCCTCGCCGTCCTGGCCTCGGTGATCGTGCCGATTCCGGCGGCCGCGCACGCCGCCGAGCCGGCGGCCGTCGCGTCCGCCGCCGCGCCCGTCGACATCGTGCTGCCCGGCACCCGGGTCACCGTCCGGGAGGATTCCGCGGACGCGCTCAGGGTGACCTCCTACTCCTCCGGCAAGATGACCTACCTGCGCAGGGGGGCCGGGTTCACCCGGCAGGCCGCCTACCAGGAGATCACGGTCGCGCCGAAGGGGAAGCAGGCCCTCGCGGTGCCCACCTCCTACCAGAGCGGCTACGACTCGGTCGTCCTGCTCGACCTGGCGACCTCCAAGGGCACCAGGATCCGTACGGTGAAGAAACCGCTCGTCGCGCATTACGCCCACTGGAGCCGCAACGGCGGCAAGGCGGTGCTGACCGTCGAGAGGAAGAGCGGATCCGCGTGGGTGACCTCCGGGTTCGTGGTCGTCGACGCGGTCACGAAGACCGCGAAGACGGTGACCGTGGCCAACGTCGACAAGGCCGCGAGGTTCCGCTGGAGCTCCGACGGCTCCGACATCGTGGCCGAACACGCGGGCGGCACCCGCTTCTACGGGCAGGACGGCGCGATCCGCCGCACCCTGGCCAAGACCGGCAGGCCCGCCGGCGGGGAGGACGCCTTCACCCCCTCCGGGCGGGGCCTGATGACCTGGTGCCCGTCCAGTCACACCGAGCACGTCTGCGTCTGGGACCGCACCTCGGGCAAGCTCGCGACCAAGGTGCCCGGCATCAAGCCGAAGGCCTTGTGGGGCTGGTGGGACGAGAAGCACTTCATCGCCGTCATCCCCGCCTCCGGCCACTATCAGGTGGTCCTGTCGACCCTCAAGGGCAAGACCACCCGGGTGCTGGCCGCCTTCTCCGCCGCCGACTGGTCCAACAAGCTCTATCTCGGCTACACCCGGAAGTGACCCGCGCGTTCCACGGACCTCGCGGACCTCGCGGATCTCGTCAGGGACCTCGCGGTCCTCACAGATACAGGCCGGTGCCGTTGTCGGTCTGCGGGGTGGCGATGGCGTGCAGGTCGCGCTCGCGCATGACCAGATAGAGCTGGCCGTGCACCTCGACCTCGTACTGGTCCTCGGGGTTGAACAGGACCTTGTCGCCGACCTTGACCGCGCGGGCGTTCTGGCCCGCGCCGCAGACCTCGCCCCAGACGAGGCGGTTGGCCATCTTCACCGTCGCCGGGATGACGATGCCCGCCGTGCTGCGGCGTTCCTCGGACTCCTGCTCGATCTTGACCATGACACGGTCGTGGAGCATCTGGATCTCGAACTTCGGGTCACCCACAGCATGAAGCTTATGGGAACCGCGGAGCCGAGCCCGCTCGACGGCGGTCCCGGGCACCGGGAGGCCGGGAGAGGACGACATCGGTGATGGAGATCCGTCCGCCGAGTAGGATCCGGCGTTATGACGTCTCCTGAACTCGTGAGCGGCTTCCTCGACTGGTATCTGGCGGCGAATCCCGCCTACGCCAACCTCGCGGGCGCACAGGGGTACGACAGGACTCTCGGCGACTTCACCGAGTCGGGCATCCTCGCCAGGCAGCGTGAGGCGCGCCGCTGGCTGGGACGGCTCCAGGAGGTCCAGGCGCCCGGGAGCGCCGGGAGCCCCGCGGAGCCCGAGAGCTTCGAGGACGAGATCGACCGGGAGCTGGTCATGTCCACGCTGCGCGGCGAGATCGCGTACGAGACGTGGCCCGTCTGGCGGCGCGACCCGGGCGCCTACGTGGGGCCGATCTTCTCCTCGATGTTCGGGCCTTTCCTGCAGCGGCTGTCCGGCGAGGCGGAGCTGGTGGACGCGGCCGTCGCGCGGCTGGCCGAGGTGCCTGACGTCATCGCCGCCTGCCGGGCCAACCTCGACCCCGGCCTCGCGGCCCCGCTGCTGGTCGCGCGGGGGCTGGGCCAGTCGCGGACCGCCCGGCGGTTCCTCACCGAGACGGTCCCCGGCCAGGTCGCCGACGAGGCCCTGCGCGCCCGGCTGGTCGCGGCGGCCGAGCCCGCGGCGGCGGCCTTCGACGAGCTGGTGGAGTTCCTGGAGGGCTTCCGGGCGACCGGCACCTGGCGGATGGGGGAGGAGCTCTACTCCACCCTGCTGCGCGAGCGGGAGATGCTCGGCTACGGCGCCGGAGAGCTGCTCAAGCGGGGACAGGCCGCCTACGACGAGCTGGACGCGCGGATGCGCGAGGTCGCCGCCAGGCTGGACGGCGGCTCCGGCGACTGGCACGCGGCCGTCACCGAGCTCCAGGACGACCACGCGCCGACGCTGGAGGACATGCGGGCCGAGTACGAGGCCGAGACGGAGCGGGCCAGGAGGTTCGTCCGCGAGCGTGGCCTGGTGACCTTCGCGGCGGGCGAGGAGTGCAGGGTCGTCCCGTCGCCGGAGTTCCAGCGGCCCATCGTCGCCGTCGCCTCCTACATGTCGCCCCCGCCCCTGTCGACCTCCAGGATCGGGCACTTCTTCGTCCCGTTCACCCCGTCCTCGTTCACCGAGGAGCAGGTCCGCCAGCGGTTGCGCACCAACGCCAGGGCGCAGATGCCCTCCATCGCCGTCCACGAGGCCTACCCGGGTCACCACTGGCACCTGTCGTGGATGGCGGACAACCCCCGGCGGGCCCGCAAGCTGTTCCGCACCCCGTACTTCGCCGAGGGCTGGGGCCTGTACGTCGAGAAGCTCATGCACGAGCAGGGCTACTTCACCACCCCGGCCCAGGAGCTCGCCCACCTCGACTTCCGGCTCTTCCGGGCGGCCCGCATCGTCGTCGACACCTCGTTGCACTGCGGCGACATGACGATCGAGCAGGCCGAGGAGTACATGACCACGAAGTCGTCGCTCACCCCCGGCACGGCCAAGGGCGAGGTCGACCGCTACTGCGCGTGGCCCACCCAGGCGCCCTCCTACCTGACCGGCGCCCTGGAGATCGACCGCATCCGCGACGACTACCTGGCGGCGGGCCGCGGCGACCTGCGCGCCTTCCACGACACGCTGGCCGGTTCCGGCGGGCTCCCCCTCGGACTGGCCCGCCGGGTCGCGCTGGAGGGCTGACCCGCGGTCACGCCCCCGCGCGAGCGGGGCTGTGCACATGGTCCCAGCTCACGTACGAGCGGCGGCTACGTGCGGGCGGGGGCGCGGCGGCGGGTCTCGGGGACGATCAGCGGGGTGCCGCTCTGCGGGTCCTCGATGATCTCGCAGCGCAGTTCGAAGACCTCCTCCACCAGCGCGGCCGTGACGATCGAGGCGGGGTCGCCCTCGGCGACGATCCGGCCGTCGCGCATCACGATCAGGTGGGTGGCGTAGCGGCAGGCCTGGTTCAGGTCGTGCAGCACGGCGACCATGGTCCTGCCCTGCTCGTGCAGGTCGGCGCAGAGGTCGAGCACCTCGATCTGGTGGGCGATGTCCAGGAAGGTCGTCGGCTCGTCGAGCAGCAGGATCGGGGTCTCCTGGGCGAGCGCCATGGCCAGCCAGACACGCTGGCGCTGGCCGCCGGAGAGCTCGTCCACGCAGCGGTCCGCCAGGTCGGTCACGTCGGTCGACTCCATGGCCGCCGCCACCGCGACCTCGTCCTCGCGGGACCACTGCCGCATCAGCCGCTGGTGCGGGTAGCGGCCCCGGCCCACCAGGTCGGCGACCGTGATGCCGTCGGGCACGATCGAGCTCTGCGGCAGCAGGCCCAGCCTGCGCGCGACCTCCTTGGACGGCAGCGAGGTGATCACGGACCCGTCCAGGTGGACCGCCCCCGCGCGGGGCTTGAGCATGCGGGCCAGGGCGCGCAGCATGGTGGACTTGCCGCACGCGTTGGGGCCGATGATCACGGTGAACGATCCGTCGGGGATCGTGACGTCCAGGTCACTGGTCACCACGCGCTTGTCGTACGAGAGCGTCAGTCCGGTGCCGTACAGTCTCAACGTCGTTCCCTCCGGAGTAGAAACACCAGGTATATACCGCCGATCGCGGCGGTCATGATTCCCACCGGCAGCTGCACCGGGGCGAAGACACGCTGGGCGGCCAGGTCGGCGCCCACCAGTAGTGTGGCGCCCGTCAGCGCCGAGGTGACCAGGGTGACGCCGGGGGAGCGGCTGATCCGGCGGGCCAGCTGGGGGGCCGCCATCGCCACGAAGATCACGGGCCCGGCGGCGGCGGTGGCGACTCCGCACAGCAGCACGCCGACGGCGATGGCCGTCGCGCGCACCGGCTCGACGCGGATGCCCGCGGCCCTGGCCGCGTCGTCGCCCATCTCCATCATCCGCAGCGGGCGCGACAGCCAGGCGCAGACGGGCAGGAGCACGGCGAGCGCGTACGCGACCGGGACCGCGTGCTCCCAGCCGCGCCCGCTGAGGCTGCCGGTGATCCACGCCCCGGCGGTGGCGGCGTCGTTGATGTTGGCGCGGGTCAGCATGTACCAGCAGGCGGAGACCAGCAGCGCGCTGATCCCGATGCCGACCAGGATCAGCCGGTAGCCCTGCACCCCGCGCCGGAAGGCCAGGGCGTACACCACCAGCGCGGAGAGGACGCACCCGGCGAGCGAGGCTCCCGCGATCTGCCAGGCGGTGCCGCCCAGCACGACGGCGGCGATGCCCCCGGTGGAGGCGCCGGCGGTGAAGCCGATGAAGTCGGGGCTGCCGAGCGGGTTGCGGGTGAGACTCTGGAAGACGGCCCCGCTCAGCCCGAACGCGGCGCCGACCAGCAGGCCGGTCACGACCCGCGGTGCCCGCAGGCGGCCCACGATGAGCTCGGCGGCCGGGGGCCCCTGGCCGAACAGCGCGGCCACGATGTCGGGGATGGGCACGGTGAACTCGCCGACGGACAGCGCTACCAGGCTGACGACCGCTCCCAGGGCGGTGACGGCGATCCCGGCGCCGAGGCCGCGCGGCGAGAGCCGCAGCGACCAGGAACGCAGGCGCAGCGCGGGGGGAAGGGCCTTCGAGGCGGGCGTCCGCCGTGCGGGATGCGTGTCGTGGGTCCCCGGAGAGGTCCCGGGAGAGGTACCCGGGGAGGTCGCCGGTGGTGGGATGAGTTTCATGAGAGGTCCGCGCGGTGAGCCTTCGAGACGGTTGCCGGTGATGGAGCGGGTTTCGTGAGGGATGCGCGCGGTGAGTCTCCGAGGCGGTCGCCGGCGGGTTCCGTAAGAGGTCCGCGCCGTGAGTCTCCGGGGTGGGCGTCCGTGGACGGGGAGGGTTTCATAGGGCGGCGAGCCTCCGGCGGCGGGCGAGCAGGACGAACACAGGGGCGCCGACGGCGGCGCACATGATGCCCACCTGCACCTCGGCGGGGGCGGCGACCACCCGGCCGAGGATGTCCGAGCCGAGCAGCACCACGGGCGCGAGCACGACGGTGTAGGGCAGGACCCAGCGCTGGTCGGGCCCCGTGAAGGCTCGCACCGCGTGCGGCACGGCCAGCCCCACGAACCACAGGGGCCCGGCGGCGGCGGTGGCGGCCCCGCACAGCAGGGTGACGGCGATCGCGGTCAGCCCGCGCGTACGGGCCACGCTCACGCCGAGCGCGCGTCCCGCCTCGTCGCCGAGCGCGAGGGCGTTGAGCGGCTTGGCGAGCAGCAGCCCGAGCACGAGCCCGGCCGCGAGGAACGGGGCGAGCCGCACCGCGACGTCGCCGCCGATCCCGGCCAGCGAGCCGGTGAGCCAGAACCGCATCCGGTCGAAGGTCGCGCTGTCGGTCCGCAGGATCGCCGAGGCGGCGGCGTTGAAGACCATGCCCAGGGCGACACCGGCGAGCGTGAGCCGTACCGGACCGCCGCCCGACCGCCCGGCGGAACCCAGCGCGTAGGCGAGCGCGGCGGCGGCGGCCGCGCCGGCGAAGGCGAACCAGACGTAGAGGGAGGGGTCGCTCACCCCGAGCAGCCCGATGGCGGCCGTCACCCCGAACGCGGCGCCCTGGTTGACGCCCAGCAGGCCGGGGTCGGCGAGCGGGTTGCGGGTGAGGCTCTGCATCAGCGCGCCGGCCAGTCCGAGTGCCGCGCCCACGGCGATGCCGATCAGGGTCCTCGGGACGCGCAGGTCCCTGATGACCGTGTGGTCCGCGGACCCGTCGGGCGCGAGCAGCGCGTCCAGCACCGTGGACAGCGGGACCGAGCGGGAGCCCACCGCGACGCCGATCATCGCCAGCAGCGCCAGTACCGCCAGCCCGGCGAGCAGTCCGGCCGCCAGCGCCGCCGAGCGCCGTCCCGTCCCTCCCGCCCGCTCCGGACGCGTCGCGTCCGGTTTCGCGGCCGTCTCTGACGCGGACGCGGCCGTGGAGACAGACGCGGCCACAGCGGCCCTGCTCACCGGGTACCCCTCTTCGTCGGTATTGGTTAGGTAAGGCTAATCTAATGCAAGAGTCATTTAGGTAAGCCTATCCTTTGGAGTCGGAAATGTCCCTACCTGTCCTACCCCGGCGGGGATTCATGGCCGCGGGCCTCGGCCTCGTGTTCGCCCTGGCCGCGTGCGGTGGCGGCACGGAGACGCCCGCGGCGACCGGCGGCTCCCCGGCCGCGGCCTCCCCGGCGGCGGCGGGTCCGTGGACGTTCACCGACGACCGCGGGAAGAAGATCGACGCGCCCGGGCGGCCGGCCAGGGTCGTCGCCCAGGTCGGCGCCGCCGCGGCGCTCTGGGACTTCGGGATCCGCCCCGTCGCCGTCTTCGGGCCGCACAAGCTCAAGGACGGTACGAAGGATCCCCAGGTCGGCGACGTCGACATCACCAAGGTCGAGTCCATCGGCAACGTGTGGGACGAGTTCAACGTCGAGAAGTACATCTCGCTCCAGCCGGACCTGCTGGTCAGCGGCATGTACACCAAGGACGCCCTCTGGTACGTGCCGCAGAAGTCCGCCGCCACCATCGAGCAGGTCGCGCCCACCCTCGGCGTCAGCCTGCTCGACGTGTCGGTGCCCCAGCTCATCGAGAGGTACGGGCAGGTCGCCACGGCCCTCGGAGCGGATCTCGGCGCTCCCGAGGTGACCTCGGCCAAGGCCAGGTTCGACGCCGCCTCCGCCGCGCTCCCCAGCCCCGAGGCCAAGGGCCTGAAGGTCCTGGTCCTGGCGAGCGGGCCGGAGTCCATCTGGGTGGCCAACCCCGACGACCACGCGGACCTGCGCTACTTCAAGGAGCTCGGCCTGGACCTGGTCGTGCCGGAGAAGGTCGACGACGGCGGCTTCTGGCAGACCCTGAGCTGGGAGAACGCCGACACCTACGACGCGGACGTGATCCTGGTGGACGCGCGCACCCAGTCGATGCGGCTTGAGGAGATGAAGAGGAAGCCGACCTTCGCCGCGCTGCCCGCGGTCAAGGCGGGGCAGGTCTATGAGTGGCACGCCGAGGAGCGCTACAGCTACCAGGGCTACGCGGACGTGCTGGAGCGGCTCAACACCGACCTCGCCAAGGCCGGGAAGCTCTAGCCGGACCGCCACCGCACCCGGGGCGGCGTACGGCACACCCGTGCCAAGCCGGGCCGGGCCGGGCCGGGCCGGGTCGGACGGCGTAAGGCCAGGCCGACGACGGAGAACAGCGGTCCGGGTCAGGCGTAGGTGCCGCGGACCTCGACGATGTCGGCCAGCGGGAACTCCAGGTAGTCGCCCGCCTCCTCGCACCACGCGTCGAGCACGCCGCTGCGCAGCTCGCCGTGGCTGATGGTGGCGGTCAGGCCGTCGGCCAGCGTGATCGCCGCCCGTACGCCGCGGTCGACGACGAAGCCGAGCAGCGACTGCTGGGCGGTCGGCAGGCGGGAGGCCATCCGGCCGATGACCGCCCACGTCCTGCCGGCGGACCGGGAGGCCTCCCCCTCGGCGACGAGCAGGCGCTGGGCGTGCTCGCGCGGGTCGGGGGGCGGCTCCACCAGCGGGTACGAAGGCTGCTCGAACTCGGCCACCCGGCCCCCGGGAAGCAGGATCAGCCGCCCGTTCTGCGGCTCCTCGACGCGGGCCCTGCGGATGGTGATCTCACCGGTGTCCTCGATCGGCACCGGCGCGTAGCCGTTCTCCCGCAGCGCCGCGAGGGTCTTGTCGGCGGGCACCGAGCTGGCCAGCACGGTCGGGGCGAGCAGCCGCAGGCCCAGCCTGCCCAGCCGCCGGTGCCCGGCGATCTCGGCCAGCAGCGCCGGGTCGGAGGCCTGCACGATGCAGGCGACCGTGGTCACCGTGACCTCGCCGTGCCGCCTGGCCACGTCGTGTACCAGGTAGTCGAGGGGCTGCGGCACCGTGCCCACCTCGGCGAGGTCCGCCAGCAGGCCCTCGGCGGTGTAGCCGGAGTCCATGGCCCGGCGCACGCTGGCCGGGGTGAACCGCCACACCGAGGCCGCGCCCCGCGACTCGCGTTCGGCGGCCCGGTCGAGCAGCTCGGCGAGCTCGCCGGCGGGCGGGCCGGTCACCACGGCGGTGAGGTCGGCGCCGAAGAGCGCGCTGCGCCGCACGCTGGCCAGCGCCCTGGTGGAGCACTCGACCAGCATGGGGTCGTTCTCCACGATGGGCGACGAGTCGTCGATCTCGTCACCGGGGAAGGCGTCCAGCCCGGCCATCGCCCGGCCGAGGTCGGTGATCGTGTCGAGGGCGACGAGCCCGAGCATGCGGGCCTCCTCCATCACGGCGGGGGCGCACTCGGCCAGCAGCGACTGGTCCAGCAGCGGGGCGTGCCAGTGCGCGGACCTCACCAGCCCCGCCCGGTCGGTGCACGCCGTGCTGGCGGGCAGCCGGGCCAGCACGCCGAGCAGTGCCCGCCGGGCGCGGGCGACCATGGCTCCGGCCGGGTCGTCGCCGAGCACCGTGCCGTACTTGCCGTCGACCTTCCGCAGCGACGAGCGCTCCATCCGCCACCACGCCGACAGCAGCACCCTCAGCCTGGCGGCGGCGTCGTCCAGCCGCCAGCGGTCGAACTTCTCGGTGGGCACCAGCCCGCCCGCCGGCTCGTCCCAGGCGAGCAGCCTGGCCACCGCGCAGACCTCCAGCAGCAGCCGGGTCTCGTCCTCGTCGCAGCCGGTGTCCCTGGCCACCCGCCGGACCTCGCGCACCCCGACCCCGCCCGCCTTGAGCAGCGGCAACGGGAACTTCGCGGTGTTCTCCAGCATCGCGGCGCAGCGCTCCACCACGTGCGGGGCGGCCAGCGTCATCAGGTGGTCGACGGCCTCGGGGTCGACGGGGATGGTGGCGAGGTCGGGCGGGACGGGGGTGAAGGGCGGGTGGTAGTCGGGGCCGCGCAGCGCGAGCGCCACCTCGCGGGGCATCTCGGCCACGTTCCAGCTGGGCCGGAAGAGCAGCCCGTGGTCGGCCGCCCACTTCTCGGGGGCGCCGGGCACCACGAACCTGCCGCCGTCGACGTCGCGGACCGGGCCGTCCCAGGCGAACTCGTCCAGCAGCCGCCTCGCGCCCTCCGGGGCCCTCTCCAGCAGCGCGGTCACCCGCGCGGGGTCTTCGAGGATCTCGGTGACCCTGGTGACCGTGCGCCGCTTGGGACCGTGCGGAAGGCCGAGGGTCCTGGCCAGCCCGCGCAGCGCGTCGGCGCTGACCGTCCAGGAGTTCAGGTAGTGGGGGAGCGGCTCGCCGAGCCCGCAGGGCGCCGCCCACCACCGGGCGACCCCCTCGGCCACCCGGACGCGGCCCTCGCCGTCGGGCCACGCCAGCGCGTGGTCGAACAGCAGGTCGAGCCAGGGCGACACCTCGGACCCGGGCACGCCCATGAACCGGGCGACCGTCTCCGGCCCGGCACGCTCGCCGAGGGCGAGTGCCGCCTGCGCCACCTCCAGGGAGGGCAGCGGCAACCCGCGCATGACCTCCATCACCGCGAACCCGTTGCCCAGCCGCTGCGCCAGGGTGTCCAGGCGGCGCGGCCACGGTGGGGCGATGGCGTCCAGCCGGTTGGCCAGAACTCGGGCGAGCCGTTCTTCGTCGAGGGTTTTCAACCAGCCGAGCAGGTGATCGTCCATCTCGCAGCTCTCTCAGGAATCTCGCGCGGGGACTCTCCGTGAGCCATAAACATCCACGGTAATGCAGAGGGCATCTCTGACGGCATCTACCGCGCAGAATGCGATGCGTTATAGAGCTCTCCGTCCGGTTCTGATCGGTCCCGGGGCCGCGAGGCGGGAGGGATGGCGGCCCCGGGACCGATCGGCGCCTTCGAAAGGGAAGGGCGGCGCCGTCCGGGAGGGTTCGGTAGAGGTCCTGGGAGAACGAGGAAGGTCGTGGGACCCGAGAGGCGCGGGCGAACCGGAGGATCACCGGGGATCACCGGGGGAGGGGACTACGGGTGGTCGAGGGGGTCCGGGTCCTGGGGGAGGCCCGTCCTGAGGACGGCCCACACGATCTTGCCGTACGGGGCGAGCGGTGCCCAGCCCCAGCGGAGGCTCAGCGACTCGACGATGTGCAGCCCGAGACCGCCGATGTCGAGGGGAGAGGGGTCGCGGAGGGCGGGGAATCCGGCTCCCGGGTCGTTGAGCGTGCAGGCGACCAGCCCGCCGCGCCGGAGCAGGGAGAGCCGGATCGGCTCCCTGGCCCGGGACTCGGCCAGTCTCAGGCCGTGCCTGAAGGCGTTGGTCGCGAGCTCCGAGACCACCAGCTCCATGTTCTCGCCCAGCTCACCGAGGTTCCAGCCGGTGAGGGTGCCCGTCGCGAAGCTGCGGGCGGAGTGGACGGACTCGGCGTGGGGCGGGAGCACGAAGGTGGCGCTGGCCATGGCTGCCGGGGATCCGGGAAGGAGATCGCGCGCGGAATCGGGCCACCAGCCGGCGGGGGGCCACCAGTCGAGCGCCGTCCATGACGTTGACGCTCGGGGGGGCGCGGTTTGGGCGGACTGCACAGCCGTCATCATGCTGCAAACTCCCGTGCAGGTGCAAGAGCGAATGCACGTGCATAAGGTCTGTGCAACCGCTACCGTTACCCCTGATTGGGTGATTTCCGGACGAAAGGGGATCTTGGTCGTGGCCAAGGATTCTTAGGTCACGAAGTGACAGACTGTCGATCAGGAAAGCGAGCGAGGAGCACCACGTGTCCATGGATCCGCCCGGTACCGGTTCCACTGTTCGGCGAATCATGCTCGGAGCGAGCCTTCGCCGGCTGCGTGAGGAGAAGGGGCTCGCCCGTGAGGCCGCGGGATTTCACATCCGCGCCTCCGAGTCCAAGATCAGCCGCATGGAGCTCGGCCGCGTCGGTTTCAAGACGCGTGACGTGGAAGACCTGCTCACCCTGTACGGCGTGCTCGACGACGCAGAACGGCGCGGCCTGCTGGAGATGGTCCGCGAGGCGAACACCCCGGGCTGGTGGCACAAGTACGGCGACCTGTTGCCGCACTGGTTCACCACCTACGTGGGGCTGGAGGAGGCGACGAACATGATCCGCACCTACGAGGTGCAGTTCATTCCCGGCCTGCTGCAGACGTCCGCCTACGCGCACACCGTGATCCGGTTGGGCTACCCGGACGTGCCGGAGGCGGAGATCGAGCGTCGTGTGCATATGCGCATGCAGCGGCAGGATCGCCTGACGAAGAAGGACGGCCCCCGGTTGTGGGCGGTTATCGACGAGGCGGCCCTGAGGCGTCCCATCGGAGGCAAGGAGATCATGCGGGAACAACTCCAGCACCTGCTGGAAGTGTCCTCGCTTCCCAACATCACCCTTCAGGTGATGCCCTTCCGATTCGGCATGCACGCGGCCGAGGGTGGTGCGTTCAGCATCTTGCGGTTTCCCGAGTCCGACCTGTCGGACGTCGTCTATGTCGAGCAGCTCTGGGGTGCCCTCTACCTGGATAAACGTGAAGATATTGATCCATATCTCACGGCCATGGAGCAGTTGTGCGTGGAAAGCACCACGCCCGGGGGCACCGCCGAGATCCTCGGCGACCTTCTCAGAGAGACGTAAATGAAGCAGACCTACAACGGCATGCCCGCCACTGACCTTGCCGGGGCCAGCTGGCGCAAGAGCCGCCACAGCAACTCGACGGGTAACTGCGTCGAACTGGCCGAGCTGTCCGACGGCAGCATCGCGGTCCGTAACTCGCGTTTCCCCGAGGGACCTGCCCTGATTTACACGCGGGATGAGATCCGCGCCCTGGTACTCGGGGTGAAGGATGGGGAGTTCGACGGTTTAACGGTGTAACACCGTTTTTACATCAGGGCCGCCAGGTTAACCGTGGCGCGCCTGTGACGTAACCGGGGGAGTGGATCGGCACGGAAGAGTTTGAGATCACAGTGATTGGGGGCTCAAACCGTGCTCGACCAGATGACCTTGTATCCGGTTGCCGACGACGTGTTGTTCGCACCAGGCGGGCGCGTCGTGATCCGCACCTACGGCGTCGCCTCGGCGGCGACCGGGGAGGGTACGCCCACTCCGGTGTCCTACCGCACATGGGTCACCGGAGTGCGCGACCAGCCGCGTTACTGGCGTTGGGGTCACTTCGAGGACGCCTGCCACGGTCATCGCAAGGTCCTCGAATGGCTCACCGGCCGGGGCCCCCAGCCCGTCGAGCTCGCGGCCTGAACGAGCCCTCCCCGCCGTACGACGTGACGCCGTTCGGTGTGGTGTCGTCCGGTGTGGTGTCGTTTGCCGTGACGCCGTTCAAAGGGCGGGGCCGTCGCTCATGTCGTAGTGGGCGTGGCGCGCGCCCGTGGCGAACGCCCAGTAACGGTCGCCGTAGGACCAGTGCCACCACTCGGTCGGGTAGTTGACGAACCCCGCGGACGTCATCACGATTCCGAGGATGTCGCGGTTGCGGCGGGCCTCGGAGGGGATGCCGGGGAAGGCGGTGTGGCACGCCTCGTCGCTCTCCGGCGGGGTGGCGTTGACCCGCGTGCCCATCGGGAGTTCGGCGCCGGAGACGGTGCACAGGGTCAGGTCCACCGCGCCTCCGCTGACGTGCGGGGCCACCTCCGGCGGGGAGACGTACCTGCTGGCCTCCAGTCCGGCCCGCCGGTCGTCCCAGCCCGGGTGGGCCGCCCTGTGCGCGGCCACGGAATCGGCGAAGTAACGGCGCTGCAGGGCCGCCGGGCGGAATCCCTCCACGACCAGCAGGCGCAGCCCGCGGGGCAGCCGGGCCTGCGCGGCGATCAGGCGGCCGGCCACGCTCAGCCGTACGCGCGCGTACGCCCCCTCGGGATCGGCGAGGCTCCGGTCGAGCCGGACGTCCTCCAGGGCGCGGAGATCCACCAAGGGCTCACCGCACTCCTTCACCGGCACTTCGGCGATCCGTGGATCCGACAGGAGCACGATCTCCGGCATACGAGCCTCCGCGTCGTTTCGAAGGTGCTCCGCGCGGGACACCGATGCCATGGTGCGTCCCGGCGCTTCAAAGACGCTGCAACCGGCCTCCGCGGAGCCTCACTCGCCGAGCTCACGCAGCTCGCGGGCCCCGTACAGCCGGAAGATCTCCAGCGTCTCGGCCAGGTTCTTCTTGGCGGCGGCCTCCTCGCCGAGCGCGCCGTGCACCCGGGCCAGGTCGCGCATGGTACGGGCGCGGAACAGATGGGCGCTCAGCGTCTCCCACAGCGCCAGCGACCTCGTGAGGTGCCCCTTGGCCTGCCGGAGCCGGCCCTCGGCCAGGTCGAGCTCGCCGAGCGTACGCAGGGTGCACGCCTCGCCCCAGCGGTCGCCGAGGGTCCGGGTCATGGCGAGCGCCTGCTCCAGGGCCCGGCGTGCCTGGTCGAACCGGCCGAGCCGTACCCAGATCTTGGCCAGGGAACGCTCGCAGTACGCCCCCATCAGCCGGTCGCCCAGCTCGCGGAAGATCGCCGACGCCTGCTCGCACAGCTTCTCCGACCGCGCCAGCTCGCCCCGGGCGCGGTGGTACAGGGACATGCTCCGCAGGGTCAGCCCTTCGCCGCGCCGGTTCCCGGTCTCCTGGTACAGGGCCAGCGCAGCGGTGAGGTCGTCCCAGGTCGCCCGGTAGTCCCCGCGCTCCAGCCGCACGCTGCCGGACAGCCTCCTGACGTGCGCGAGGGCCGCCGGGTCGGCGAGGTCGGTCCACCGCCGGCCCGCCTCGCCCAGGAAGTGAAGCGCCTCGGACAGGTGGCCCTGTTCGCGGCAGGCGGCACCGAGCGCGGCGAGCGTGGTGGCCTCACCCCGGGCGTCCCGGGCGAGGCGGAACAGGGACAGCGCCCGGCCGAGGTACTCGCGGGACTGGGCGTAATGGTCGCGCTCGTAGTACAGGTGGCCGAGCCCGGCGAGCAGGGTCGCCTCGCCCAGGGCGTTGCCCCTCCGCCGCGCCGCCGCCAGCGCGGCCTCGTGCGTGCGGTGCCACGCCGCGAACGGGTTGTCGAAGATGTACTGGCTGCCCTCGAAGGCCACCGAGGACAGTGCGGCGGCCAGCTGCACGGCGATGTCGTCGAGATCCATCGCCGCCGCCAGCTCCACGGCGGGGATCAGCGCCTCCTCCTCACCGCGGAACCAGTCGTGCGGGGCGGCGAGCACCATCCGCAACACCTCCCGGTCCACCGGCCGCGCCAGGCCGAGGGGGGCGCGCATCGGGATCGCCCCGGTGGGTACGGCCTCGCCGAGCTGTTCGATCAGCCACAGCCACCCGCCGAGCACCCTGCGCACGACCGCCGTGCGCTCCCGCTCCGGTTCCTCCGCGCACGCGCGCTCCCGGGCGAACAGCCGGACCAGGTCGTGCAGCCGGTAGCGGGCCCGGCCGGCCGCGTCCGTGTCGACCGCGTTCGCCAGGGAGGTGTCCACCAGGTGGTCCAGCACCCGCTCCGCCTCGTCCAGGCCGGTCTCCATGGCCGCCGCCACCACCCACACCGGGAAGTACGGCAGGCCGAGCAGGCCCAGGCGGCGCAGTGCCGTCCCGGCCTCGGGCGGCAGCAGGTCGTAGCTGAGGGCGATGCCGGCCCGCACCTCCTGGTCCCCGGCGGCCAGCTCGTCCAGCCTGCGTTGCTCGTCGTCCAGCCGGTCGGCCAGCCGGGCCACCGGCCACCGGTGTCGCGAGGCCAGCCTCGCGCCGGCGATGCGCAGCGCGAGCGGCAGGCCGCCACACCGCCGTACGATGCGCTCCGCCGCGTCCGGATCGGTGGCGACGCGCTCCGGACCGGCGACCTGCCCGAGGAACCGCAGGGCGGCCTGGTCGGGCAACACCCCCAGGGTGAGCACCGTGGCGCCGGCGAGGCCCGCCAGGCGGTTGCGGGAGGTGACGACGACCCCGCAGCCCGGGGCGCCGGGCAGGAGCGGCCGTACCTGCTGCTCGGTGGCGGCGTCCTCCAGCATGATCAGTTTTCGCCGGCCGGCCAGCAACGTGCGGTAGCGGGCGGCGCACTCCTCCAGTGTGCCGGGCGGCGTGCCGGACCCCAGGTCGCGCAGCAGCCGGCCGAGGACCTCCCGCGGGTCGGCGGGCGCCTCAGTGGTGCCGCGCAGCTCGACGTGCAGCTGGCCGTCGGGATAGAAGTGCGCGATCTCGTGCGCGGCGCGCAGGGCCAGGGTCGACTTGCCCACGCCGCCCGGCCCGAAGATCACGCAGACCGGCATGGCGTCCGGCGTGACGAGACGGTCGCGCAACTCCGCGATCTCCTCCTCGCGCGCGGTGAAGTCGGGTGGCGGGGAGGGCAGCTGCCGGGGCGGAGCGGGCCTCCCCGCCGCTTCCAGCAGCGCGGGATCGGAGCGCAGGATGGATTCGTGGACGCGCCGCAGCTCCGGCCCCGGCTCGATGCCCAGTTCCTCGACCAGCACCTGCCTGCCCTGCTGGTAGACGGCGAGCGCGTCCACCTGCCGGCCGGCCCGGTAGAGCGCCACCATGAGGTCGCGGCGCAGCCGCTCGCGCACCGGGTACGCCGCGGTGAGCTCGGTGAGTTCGTCGACCAGGCACTCACTGGGGCCCGTCGCCAGCTCGGCCGCGATCCGCTCCTCGATCAGCGTCAGCCGCAGCTCCTCCAGCCTGGCCGCCTCCGCGTACAGGTAGGTGTCGCCGCTCCCGCCCAGGGCCGGACCCCGCCACAGCGCCAGAGCCGCCCGGAACAGGTCCGCCGCCTCCTGGTGGCTCCCGTCGCGCGCCGCCCGTCGTCCCTGTTCGGCGAGCCGCTCGAAGACGTCCTTGTCCAGGCTGCCCGGCGGGATCTCGGCGGAGTAGCCCACCCGGTGCGAGAAGATGACCTCCGGCAGACCCGCGCCGGCGAACGCCCGGCGCAGCGAGGAGACATAGGTCTGCAGGATCTTGCGTGCGCTCCGCGGCGGGTCGTCCCGCCAGATCGCCTCCATCAGCCGCTCGACGGTGACCGCCCGGCCGGGCGTCAGGAGCAAGGCGGCGAGCAGGGCCCGCGGCTTGCCGCCCCCCAGAGGAACCTGCCGTCCGTCGCTCAGCACCTCAATCGGCCCCAGGAGCCGTAACTCCATTTGGTTCTCCCCCAAAGGCTCGGCAGACCCATCCCAAACCCTAAACGCACACCGGCTTCCCCGGGTGACGGAAGGGGCGCGGGAATTCGCCGGTGCCCTCGGACACACATGCGGTCGAAGACGACGGCGTCACCGGGCTGGGGCGCGTAGCCGCTGCCACGGGTGCGCCACGTGCCGTGCCGGACGCCGTACTCCTTGAAGGACGAGGCCCAGCCGGTGAGGACACCGCCGTCGCCCTCGGCCACGTCGGCGTACGGCACGCCGGCGCTTCGTCAGACGTACTTGGAGAAGTCGGCGCACCAGTCGCTGTCGCGCCACTGGACGCCGTCCCTGGACGGGCACCCCGAGGAGGGCTTCCAGGAGCGGAGGTAACCGGTGTAGTGGTTGCAGCCGCTGCCCGGCGGAGACTCGACGTTGCGAGCCGAGTCGTTGAGCTGGCCGGTGGCCACGGAGACGATGGCCGAACGGCTGACCGCCGCCGAGGGCGTCGCGGAGATCGCCACGGTGCCCAGGGCGGCGACGGTCACCGCCAGGAGCGGGCTCGACATGCGAGGTAGGCGCCAGGTGGAGCCCTTGAGAAGTCTCATGAGCAGCAAGTGTTCGCTCAGCTTCTCCAAAGTCGCTTTGAGTCCGCTCCAATCCCTTTCGGGGCATGCTGGTTGTTTTGTGTTTTGGCCGGCGGCCGGGGCGGAGGACGTCGTCGGCGATGAGCGACCGGCCGGATGGGGGTTCCGGACCCTCCGTCCGAGGTCAGACGGGGGCGTTCCAGGTGAGGACCACCGGCTCGCCGTGCTCGAAGCCGAGCCGGGAGTAGGTCCCGGTGTCCAGGCGGAAGAGACGCCCGTCCTCCGGGGGCAGCCCGAGCCAGCGGGCGCACAGCACCCGCAGGTAGTGCCCGTGGGCGACCACGACCACGTCGCCCTCCGCCTTCCTGGCGCGGGCGATCACCCGGTCGGCGCGGGCGCCGACCTGCTCCGCGCTCTCGCCGGGATGGCCGGAGTCGCCGGGGACGACACCGTCGCGCCACAGGTACCAGCCGGGGCGGCTCTCGCGGATCGTGGCGGTGGTGACGCCCTCGTAGCCGCCGTAGTCCCATTCCCACAGGTCGGGCTCGGTCTCGGGGTTCTCGATCCCGGCCAGCCCGGCGGTGTCCCTCGCGCGCCTGGCCGGGCTCACCAGGGCCAGGTCGAACGTCCGGCCCGCGATCAGCGGGGCCAGCGCCCGAGCCTGGTCCTCGCCCTTGGAGGTCAGCGGCAGGTCGGTGAGCCCGGTGTGCCGGCCGTCCCGGCTCCACTCGGTCTCGCCGTGCCGCAGCAGAGTCATCTGGTTCATCGTGGTCTCCATAATGCCGGTACGGATGGCCCGGCGGTGGCTCGCCGGTGGCGTACCGGTGGCGCACCGGCGGCGGGGCACGGAACACCGTCCGGGGCACGCGATCACGGTGGGAGAGCGTGCGAAACTGGATCGGTGACGTTATCTGTGGGTCTGGTTGGCGCCGGACCGTGGGCCGAGATGGTGCACGCGCCGATGCTGGCGGCTGGTCCGCACACGCGTCTGGCGGGCGTGTGGGCTCGTCGTCCCGAGGCGGCTGCCAGGTTCGGCGCCCCGGTCTTCGAGCGGATCGAGGAGCTCTTCGACAACTGCGAGGCGGTCGCGTTCTCGGTGCCGCCGGCCGTCCAGGCGGAGCTGGGAGTACGCGCCGCCAAGGCGGGCAAGGCGCTGCTGCTGGAGAAACCGCTCGCCGCCGACCTGGACGGGGCCCGGCGGCTGGCCGAGGCGGTCGCCGAGGCGGGCGTGGCCTCGCAGATGGTCCTCACCTGGCGTTACTCACCCGCCACCCGTGCCTTCCTGGCCAGGGTGTCGGCCATCGAGCCGTTCGGCGGTAGGGCCGCCAACATCTCCGGGGCGATGCTCGGCGGAGCCTTCGCCACCTCCTGGCGGCTGGAGCGCGGCGCGATCCTCGACGTCGGCCCGCACATGATCGACATGCTGGACGTGGCGCTCGGCAGGGTCGTCGGCGTCCGGGCGCACGGCAACCCGCTGGGCTGGGTCGGCCTGCTGCTCGAACACGAGACCGGCGCGGTCAGCGAGGCGTCGCTGTGCATGAGCGTGCCCGGTGAGAACCCGCCCTCCGACGTCGAGATCTACGGGCGTCTCGGCCGGGAGTCCCTGGACGGCACCCGGCTGGGCTCCGACGTCTTCTCCCTCATGCTCGCCGAGTTCGCGTCGACCGTACGGCGCGGCGGCGGCCACCCCCTGGACGCCGCGCACGGCCTGCGCCTGCAGGAGATCATCGCCGCCGCCGAGAAGCAGCTCGGCTGAGGGGCGGCTCGATCGAGGAGCGGATTGATCGAGGAGCGGCCCGGCCGGGAGTGATCCGGCCGGGGATCGGGGGGCGCCCGACGCCGGGGACCCTGGGGGGATGCCCGGGGGGATTGATACCGTTCGTCTGACGCGCGATGTGAGCGAAGTCCGGTGTGAGCCCGGCGCTGTCCCGCAACTGTCATGGCCCCCAGGGGTCGAGCCAGGTCGCCTCCGCCGCGTCGACGCCGACCCTCGTGGAAAAGGGTGACCCGTCTCTCCTGGGTCCCTCGGTTCCGGCAACTGAAAGGACCTCGTGTGAGGCCCGTACGCAGCGTCCCCGCCGCCCTCGCCGGTGCCCTGCTCGCCGCGCTGACCCTCGCCGGATGCGGCCAGAGCGCCCCCACCGCCTCTCCCGCCACCTCCGCGAGCGTGGCGGCCACCCCCTCGGCGGCGGGATTCCCCGTCACCGTCGAGGCGGGCAACGGCCCCGTGGCCGTCGCCAAGCGGCCGGAGCGGATCGTCTCGCTGTCGCCCACCGCCACCGAGAGCCTGTTCGCGATCGGCGCCGGACCGCAGGTCGTGGCGGTGGACGACCAGTCCAACCATCCCGCCGAGGCGCCGAAGAGCGACCTGTCCGGTTTCAAGCCGAACGTGGAGGCGATCATCGCCAGGAAGCCCGACCTGGTCGTGGTCGCCAACGACGCCGACAGCGTCGTGGCCGCGCTGGGCAAGGTCGGCGTCCCCGTACTGCTGGAGCCCGCCGCCACCAAGCTCGACGAGGCCTACGACCAGATCACCGACCTCGGCGCCGCCACCGGCAACGGCGACAGGGCCGCCGAGATCGTCGCCGGGATGAGGAAGCAGCTCGACGAGCTCGCCGCCGCCGCGCCGAAGGACGCGAAGCTCACCTACTATCACGAGCTGGACACCACCCCCTATTCGGCGACCTCCACCACCTTCATCGGGCAGATCTACGGGCTGTTCGGCATGACCAACATCGCCGACGAGGCTCCCGACGCGGCCGGTGGCTACCCCAAGCTCTCCGCCGAGTTCGTCGCCAAGGCCGACCCCGACCTCGTCTTCCTGGCCGACACCAAGTGCTGCGGCCAGTCCAGGGACACCCTCGCCAAGCGTCCCGGCTGGTCCAAGCTCTCCGCCGTCAAGGACGACCAGGTCGTCCTCCTCGACGACGACGTCGCCTCCCGCTGGGGGCCGCGTGTCGTCGACCTCGCCAGGCAGGTCGGCGACGCGGTCCAGAAGGTTTCGGCGGGCTGATCGGCGTCACGAGAAGAAACGAGAAATGCTTCCTCCCCGCTCCGAAGGGCGAGGCATCCGCCCCGGGCACCCGGTGAGCCCCGGCGACGCGCCCTCGGACCCGTCGCCGACCGGCCCCGGCCCCGAGACCGGCACGGACACCGTCACCGGTCCCGGAGCCGGCACGGACGCCGGTGTCAGTACGGGCGTCGTCACCGGTTCCGGTGCGGATACCGGCACCGTAACCAGGACCGGCGTCGGAAGGGATCCCGGTGCGGCGGGTTGGGGGGCCGGTGTCCAAGGCGGGCAGGCGGCCCGGCTGAGCCCGTTGATGGCGGTCTCGGCCGTGGCCGTGCTCCTGGGGAGCATGCTCGCCGGGCTGCTGGTCGGCGCGGCGGGCATCGCGCCGCGCGACGTGCTGCTCCAGCTGCTCGACTGGCTGCCGTTCGTCTCGGCGGACTCGGGACTGGCCCCAGTCGAGCTGGGCCTGCTGACCGAGCTGCGGCTGCCCCGGGTCCTGCTCGCCGCGATCGTCGGCGGCCTGCTGGCCATCGCCGGAGCCGGTTACCAGGGCGTGTTCCGCAACCCGCTCGCGGACCCGTACCTGCTGGGAGCCGCAGCGGGCGCCGGTCTGACGACCACGGCGGCGATCGTCTTCACCGGTGGAGACATCGAGGCGATCGGCATTCCGGCCGCGGCCTTCGCCGGGGCCGTCGGCGGCGTGCTGCTCGCCTACGCGCTGGGCAGCGCGGCGGGCCGGGGCGGCGGAACCGCCACGCTGGTCCTCGCGGGCGTCGCGGTCACGTCCTTCCTCACCGCGATCCAGACGTTCCTGCAGCAGCTCAGGGTGGAGGAGCTCCAGCGCATCTACGCCTGGATCCTCGGCGACGTCGGCGGCGGCTGGGGCCAGGTCACGCTCGTCGCCCCGTACGCCGCCGTCTCGGTGGCGGTCATGCTGCTGCACGGCAGGCTCCTCGACGTGCTCTCGGTCGGCGACGACGAGGCGGTCACCCTCGGCCTGAACGCCGCCCGCGTCCGTCTCGTCGTACTGCTCGCCGCCTCCCTGGCCACCGCGGCGGCCGTCGCGGTGAGCGGGCTGATCGGCTTCGTCGGCATCGTCGTGCCGCACGTGGTCCGCCGCCTGGCCGGGGCGTCGTACCGGATCGTGCTGCCGGTCTCGCTGGTCGGCGGGGCCGCCTTCCTGGTTCTCGCCGACCTCATCGCCAGGACCGTGCTCGCCCCCGCCGAGCTGCCCATCGGAGTGGTGACCGCCTTCGTCGGCGCGCCGTTCTTCGTGGCCGTGCTGCGCGTGACCCGCAGGGTGGAGACGTGAACCGCGAGGTGAGCCCGTACGGTGAACGCGCGGCCGTGACCCGCGTGCCGCGTGAAGGGGAGCCTTGTGCAGGGGAACCTCGTGAAGGGGAGAGGCGGAGGGGAGACCGGTGAGCCACCTCGCGGTGAGGGACCTGTCGGTCGTGCTGGACCGGCGCGCGGTGCTGTCCGGCGTCGGTCTCGACGTACGGGACGGCGACTGGCTCGCGGTCATCGGCGCCAACGGCGCGGGCAAGTCCACGCTGCTGCGCGCCCTGGCCGGAGTGCTGCCCTTCGGGGGCGAGGTGCTCGTCGACGACGTGCCGCTCAGGCGGCTCAGGCCCAGGGAGCGGGCCAGGCTGCTGGCCTGCGCCCCGCAGTCCCCGGCGCTGCCGGCCGACATGACGGTGTTCGACTACGCCCTGCTCGGCCGCACCCCGTACATCCCCTATCTGGGCCGTGAGAGCCGTCACGACCGCGAGGTGACCGCCTCGGTGCTGGAGCGGCTGGACCTGTCCTCCCTCGCCGCCCGCCCGCTCGCCCACCTGTCGGGCGGCGAGCGCCAGCGCGTCGTGCTCGCCAGGGCGCTGGCCCAGCGGGCCCCGGTGCTCCTGCTCGACGAGCCCACCACGGCCCTCGACCTGGGACACCAGCAGCAGGTGCTGGAACTCGTGGACCGGCTCCGGCTGGCCGACGGGCTCACCGTCGTCACGACTCTGCACGACCTGAGCCTCGCGGGTCAGTACGCTGACTCGATGATGCTGCTCTCCGGCGGCCGGGTGGCCGCCTCCGGCACCCCGGCCGAGGTGCTGACCGGGGAGCTGATCGGTGAGCACTTCGACGCCCGTGTCCGCGTCGCGGCCGGTCCCGGCGGCAGGCCCGAGGTCCACCTGGAGCGCCCTTGAACGGGGCCGTGACGGTCGGAGGCGTTCGTGAGCGGGACCGAGATCCGGCCGGGGCGTTCGTGAGCGGGGCCGTGACGCGCCGGAGGTGTTCGTGAGCGGGTCCGGGGTTCGGCCGGACGTCCCCGGACAGGCCCGGGGCTCACACGGAGCCGCGCTGAGACTGAGCCACCGCGAGGAGGACGGCGCCCGGCTGGCCTCGCTGCTGTGGGAGTTCGGGCCCGGCTGGCGGGCGATCTCCTCGGCCATGGTCGGCGGAGGCATCGGCCCGGCCGCCTGGATGCTCAACGCGCAGGTGGTCGCCGGATACTCGCGGATGGACCCGGTGGACCACCTCCTGGAGCTGGCCCCGCCGGGACCCGGGGTCGGCATGCTCACCGCGGCCTCGGTCGGCCACTTCACCCGGGCCCGCGACGGGGGAGCGGAGGCCGTGGCGACCGTCGGCCTGCGCGTCCCCACCTGGGCCGCCGCCCCGGAGGGCGCCGCCGACCCCGAGCTGGCCCCCGTGTTCCTGCCGGGAACGGTCAACATCGCGGTCGCCGTACCGGTCGCCATGAGCGACGCCGCTTTGGTCAACGCGGTCATGACGGTGACCGAGGCGAAGACCCAGGCGCTGCTGGAGGCCGGTTTCCCCTGCACAGGCACCGCCTCCGACGCCGTCTGCGTGGCCGCCCCCGACCGTACCCCGGAAGGTCCCGAGGAGCTCTTCGGCGGGCCCCGCTCGACCTGGGGTGCCCGCGTCGCCCGTGCCGTCCACACCGCCGTCCTCCAGGGCGCCCACCGATGGGCGAACCGTGATGCGCCGACCACCTGATCTCTCAGCCGAGGTGACGGGTTTCCTCGGGTGAGCCGATCTCCGTGCGGTATACGTTGTCGCGCCGGAGGGCCGGGCAGGATTAGACTTTGCGTAACTGTCCGCGACGGGGCGTGGGCGTGACGATAGGCGCAAGACGGGATGGTCGGGACGGGGTGGCGATGCCCTGCTCGTGACCTTTCACGGGTGATGGCGGGAAAGAAAGTCAAGCCCTCGGGCCTGGACGGTTCACTTATTCACCCCCGTTTGCGACCCTGGTCCTATCCCCTGTAGGGAGTGGCGATGCGGCGGTTCGGTTCGGCGCTGGCGGTTTTATGTGGGCTCTCCTTGGCGATCGCCGGGATGGCTCCCGCACTGGCTCACGAGCACCCCAGCGGAATCACCGACCTGGTGACCCCCGCGGTGGTCAGGGTCGAGGCGACGGCGAAGGTCGACATCACGCTGCTCGACCACATCGGCGAGCTGGTGCACGTGGAGCGTTCCTACGAGGTGCCGATCGGCAGCGGCACCGGCACCGTGGTCAACCCCGACGGCGGCATGGTCACCCTCACCCGGGTGGTCAAGACCGACCGCGACGTCCGGATCTACGCCGCCAACAAGATCTTCGCCGCGCACCACAAGGTGAAGATCCCCGAGGACTTCGAGCGGCACACGCTCAAGGACGACCAGCTCAACCACCACCTGCAGGAGTGTTACCCGCCCAAGCAGCCTACCGCCACCTGCATCATCGACGTCACCACCGAGATCACGGTCTTCCCCAACATCGCCCCCGCCGACAAGGAGGGGTTCAAGGCCGAGGTCGTCCGCACCGGTGACAGGCCCGACAGCCCCGCGGTGCTGAGGCCCGTCGGCCGCGCCGACGGGAGCGCGGGCCTGCCCACCGCCCCGCTCGCCGCCGCGGTGCCCGCCAAGGAGGGCTCGCCGGTGGCGGTCGCGGGGTTCACCGGGCGGCCCGCCACGAACCTGCCGGAGACCGTCGACATCGCCCACCTGCGGGCGGGCGGCGCCGGAGAGGGCGGCAGGCAGTTCAAGGACCCGGAGAACAAGGCGAACGAGCCCGAGAAGCTGGGCGCCCTGGTCGACAGGGGCCTGCTCGGCGGCCCGGTGATCGAGGACAAGAAGGGCGAGGTCGTCGGCCTGCTGATCGGCGGCGGCGAGGACGCCAGGATGCTCGGCATCCGCGAGGTCACCAAGGCCCTCGCCGAGGCGGACGTCGCGCCCGCCAGAGGCCCGATCGACGCCGCCTTCGAGCAGGCGCTGACCCGCTTCCACACCCACTACTACGGTGACGCCGTCCCCGCCTTCCAGCGCGTGCTGGAGCTCTACCCGGGCCACACCGTGGCGGCCGCGCACCTGAAGACGTCGCAGGCCAAGCGCGGCACCGCCGAGGACGAGGCCACCAAGAGGGCGGCCGCCTCCACCGACCAGCCCCGGGGCACGCCCCTGTGGCCGTTCCTCGTCGGCGGCGCCCTGCTGGTGCTGGCCGTGCTGACCACCGCGATCCTGCTCTGGCGTCGCGGGTCGCAGGACCCCGAGCCCGACCCCGAGCCGGAGCCGGGCCCGGCCGCGGACACCCGGCCCCCGTTCCCGATCTCGCCGCCGATACCGATACCGGCGCCGGGGCGGACACAGCCGCGACCGGCCTTCGACGAGCAGGCCGACTCCACGGTCGTGGTCGGCCGCTCCTTCCCGGCGCTGCCCAAGATCTCCTCCACGCCCGGCCAGCCGGTGCTGGTGGCACGCGACCCGGGTCACAACACGTCCCCCGGCCACAACACGGCCCCGGGGGCCGGCACGGGGCCGGGTCCCGCGACGGGATCGGGGACGAAACCCGGCGACACGGTGGCGCAGAAATACTGCACGGGCTGCGGGATGCGGCTGGGACCCGCCCACAGCTTCTGCGGCTACTGCGGCCAGCCGACCAAGACGTGATGTCCGTGAACGACAGGGCGCTGATCGGCCGGGAAGTGGCCGGCTACCAGATCGAGGACATCATCGGCAAGGGCGGCATGGCCGTCGTCTACCTCGCGATCGACCCCAGGCTCAACCGCCGGGTGGCACTGAAGATCCTCAATCCGCTCCTCGGCGAGGACGACCGGTTCCGCCAGCGCTTCGTGCTGGAGTCGCGCACGGTCGCGAGCATCGACCACCCCAACATCATCCCGATCTACGAGGCCGACAGCGCCGACGACGGCACCCTCTACATCGCGATGCGTTACGTCGACGGCCCCGACCTGCGCAAGCTCTTCTACGACCGGGGCCTGATGCCGGTCAGCCAGGTCAGCCGGATCTTCGCCCAGGTGGCCGCCGCGCTCGACACCGCGCACGCCCACGACCTGGTCCACCGTGACGTCAAGCCCGCCAACATCCTGATCGCCGGCCACACCGAGGGCGACCACGCCTATCTCACCGACTTCGGCATCACCAAGCACCGCACCTCGATCTCCGGGCTGACCCAGACCAACCAGTTCATCGGCACCCCCCGCTACATGTCGCCCGAGCAGATCAACAAGGAGCACATCGACGGCCGCTGCGACCAGTACGGCCTGGCCTGCGTGGTCTACGAGGCGCTGTCCGGGCGGCTGCCCTTCCAGCGCGACAACGAGATCGCCCTGCTCTGGGCGCATCTCGCCGAGACCCCCACGCCGCTCACCACGCTCCGGCCCGAGCTGCCGCTTGAGGTCGACGGCGTGATGATGCGCGCCCTGGCCAAGTCGCCCGAGCAGCGCTACGACACCTGCGGCCAGTTCATCGCCGAGCTGCGCGACGCGATCAGCGGGGCCGGCCAGCCGTACCAGCTCGGCCACTCCCACCCGTCGTCGACGGCGCCGAGGGCACCGGTGCCGTCCGAGACGACCGAGGCGTCCGGCAGGCGGAAGGCGCCGAAGAAGAAGCCCGCGTCCGCGAAGGGCATCCTCATCGGCGCGGCCGTGGCGATCACGGCGATCGTCGCGCTGGTGGCGGTGCTCGCGACGTTCCTGCGCGGCGACGACACCTGGGCGGCGTACGAGGGCTCGGCCGCGGTGCCCGTCGCCTTCCAGTACCCCGGGGCCTGGACCCTGGAGCCGCACGCCGACGTGTTCGTGGCGGCCTCGCCGAAGGTGGAGCAGTTCCGCGCGCTGTTCGCCACGCCCGTCACCGCCGACTGGGCCTCGGCGAACGAGATCATCAAGGACGCCCCGCAGGACGCCACCGGCTTCTACGCGCAGACGCTCGACACCCTCGACCCGCTCGGCGGCGCCAAGCAGCTGCAGGAGACCCTGCAGTCCTCGCTTCCCGGGACGGTGAGCGTCTTCTCCCAGGTCGTCCAGGTGAGCGTGGGCGGGCGAAACGCCTCGCGCCTGCAGGGGACGATCGCCGACCCGCAGCGCGGCGGCCAGCTGGAGTTCACCGGCTGGGTCGTCGAGCGGCAGGACGAGCCCGCCCTCCTGATCTACTTCTGCGCCTCCGGCAAGTGTGACGACACGGTCGCCAACCGGTTCGTCCGGAGTGTTTCGTTCCCGGCGTCCTGACCCGTTGACTTGTGTCCCACTTGTGAGCGGCTTGTCCGGGCGTTTTGTCCTATGGGCAAGACGGTCACCAGGCTTTAGTCTCCCCGAATGGCGGTTCTCCTTCCCCTTCTTCGGTCCTCCGCGCGTGCGGGCCGTTGATCGCCCGACCCCCGGAACGAGGTGTCCAGCCGCCTGACAGGAGGAGAAGTGAACATCCGCGTCGTGATCGCCGACGACCAGGCGATGGTGCGTGCCGGGCTGAAGCTCGTGGTGGAGAGCGAGTCCGGGCTGGAGGTGGTCGGTGAGGCCCCCGACGGGATCGAGGCCCTCGCCGTGGCCCGTCGCACCAAGCCCGACATCGTGCTGATGGACATCTCGATGCCGCGCATGGACGGCCTCACCGCCGCCAGGCAGCTGCTGAGTCAGCCGGACCCGCCGAAGGTCGTGATGCTGACGACCTTCGACACCGACGAGAACCTCTACGCGGCGCTCCGCGCCGGGACCAGCGGGTTCCTGCTCAAGGTCTCGCCACCCGAGCAGCTCGTGGACGCCATCCGGGTGGTCGTCGCCGGGGACGCCCTGCTCGACCCGGCCGTCACCACCCGCGTCATCGCCTCCTTCGCCGGACGCCACGACCCCGCGCCCCCGCCGCGGCTGGCCGAGCTCACCCCGCGCGAGCTGGAGGTGCTGCGCTCCCTGGCTCGCGGCCTGACCAACGCCGAGATCGCGGGGGAGCTCTTCGTGGGGGAGGCCACGGTCAAGACCCACGTGGCCCGGGTGCTGATGAAGCTCCACCTGCGCGACCGGGCTCAGGCGGTGGTGTTCGCGTACGAGTCGGGCGTGGTCCGGCCGGGAGCGGCCGTCGGATAGTACGAGATCCACTCCTCGCGGCTCATCCGGAGCGTCTTCACCCCGACCCAGCCGAGCGCGGCCGTCGTCGCGGCCCAGAACGGCACCGTCACGGGCCCGTACTCGGTCACCATCGAGCCGATGGAGGAGAGCACGGCGACGAGCGGCACCGCCCAGTGCACGAACCCGGCCCGCCAGACCCCGATCAGCAGGACCGGCAGGCCGAAGATCGCGAAGAACAGCCACGGCATCTGGAAGCCGAACACGACGCCGGGCAGGTCCAGCATCTCGCCGAGGATCCTCTCGCCCTCCGCGGGGGTGTTGTGCCGTCCGAGCCACCACTCCACCGGGTCGATCATCAGCAGGGCCGACAGGTTGACGTAGCCGAGGACGGTCAGGGCGCCCGCGAGGTGCCCGAAGACCACGGCGCGGCGGCGCATCACGTGCAGCAGGCCGAAGACCGACAGGGCCGCCAGCAGGTAGGACCAGTGGTAGAGCACCGACTGTGTCTGGGCCAGCGCCGGGTTGACGCCGAAGCCGACCATCTCGCGCTCGTCACCCCAGGTGCCGGGGTCGATGACGACGGCGACGAGCTGGAGCAGCGGGGCGACGACGAGCAACGTGCCGGAGGCGATACGCCGGAAGTCGGCGGAGTCCTTGAACATGGTTCTCCCTGCCTGTGTCTGTCGGCCGGGGGCCGTGGCGGTCCGTTAGCCAGGAAGGTAGGCGGCGGCGCTCCGCCGGGTCGTCCGTCGCGGGGCTGACCCGGGATCCTCCTCGTGGGGTAAGAGATGCTCGCCACGAGCCGGTCGAGGGGTGAGACGGGCGCCTCGGTGAAAGGGGGTGAGACGGGTGCCTCGGCGAGCAGGTGAACAGGCGAACAGGTGAACAGGTGAACAGGTGAACAGGTCCTCGGCCTGGACCGGCCGAAGCGAGGGCGAGGTGGCCGCCGAGCGGCGTCTCCTGTCCAGGTCACGCCACCCGTCCAGGGAACGGTGACACGATAGCCGCCGTCAGCGGGCGGCGGGATCCGAGGTGGCGAACGCCCGCCGGCCGTGGACGAGGAACTCGCGTACCGCGGGACCGTGCGTGTTCCTCCAGGTCAACGCCAGCCTGGTGGGCGCCTCGACGTCGTCGATGACGCGGGCGGTGAGCCGGTCGCGGTAGTGCGCGGCCATCGACTCGCTGAGGATGGCGACGCCGAGCCCCCGGACGGCGAGGGCGGCGATGGCGTCCGCGGCGCCGGCCTGGAGCGCGATCACCGGCCGGAGTCCCCGCGCCGCGCAGGCCTGGTCGAACGTCGTGCGCAGGCCGGTCCCGGGTGGCATGCACACGATCGGGTACGCGTCCAGCTCGCGCAGTGTGATCCGCCGCAGGTCCGCCAGGGGGTGCCCGGCCGGTACCGCCGCGACGAGCCGTTCACTGACGATCGTCATCGCGTCCAGCCCGTCCGGGGTGGCGGTCGCCGTCCCGACGAGGGCCAGGTCGATCGTGTCGGCGCGGACGCCTTCCACGAGCCGGTCGGAGTTGTCCTCAAGCAGCGAGATCTCCACCCCGGGATGCGCCCGGTGGAACGCGGCGAGGGCGTCGAACAGCGGTGTGACGGTGCAGCCGACGACCATGCCGACGGCGAGCCGGCCCCGGACCAGGCCGGTGACCTCGCCCACCGCCCGGCCGACCGCCGCGGCGGCGGCGAGCGTGGCACGGGCGTGTTCGAGCGCGGCCTTGCCCGCGACGGTGAGGGTGGCGGCCCGCGCCGACCGGTCGAACAACTCGGCGCCGAGCTCACGTTCCAGCTGCCGGATCTGGGCGCTGACGCCGGACTGGCTGATGTGCACCCGCTCGGCCGCCCGGGTGAAGTTGCGCTCCTCGGCGACCGCGACGAAGTATTCCAGCTGCCGTAATTCCATGACTGCGGATTCTAGTTCCCATCAGAACAAGCTGTTGGACTTCTGGACCGGCCCGGCGCCACCCTGGAAGGGACCCCGGAAACCAGCCGTGGAAGGAACACCATGTACGAGAAGGCCATGCGCCCCGAAGAGATCACCCGTCTGTTCGTCGAGCGGTCCAACGCCGGCGACGCGGCGGGAGTCGCCGCGCTCTACGAGGAGGACGCGGTGCTGGCCTACCCGCCGGGCGACCGGACGGTGGGCCGGGAGGCGATCCGCGTGCTGTGGGAGAAGGTGCTGTCCAACCGCCCCCGCTTCGAGTACGAGGACCCGCTGCCGACCCTGGTCAGCGGCGACATCGCCCTCACGTCTACCCCGCCCCGGGACGGCGCCGGCGCCCGCGCCCAGGTCGTCCGCCGCCAGCCCGACGGAAGCTGGCTGCGCCTGCTCGACCAGCCCGAATTCGTGCCCGTCACCCGGGAGCCCTGAGAGCCTGTCCGCCGTCCGCTCGCCGTCCGCTCGCCGTCCGCTCGCCGTCTGTGATGCCCTCAGCACTCGCCCATCGCGGCACGCGTCTGCGACGGCGACATGGGCGGGACGGGCAGGGGGCGGGCCGCGGTGGCACGCAGGCCGTCGAGGGTGAGGGCGAGGTGCCGCCGCCAGACGCCGGGAGCGACGCGGAACGTCGCGCGTACGGTCGCCGCGACCCCCCAGATCACGAACGCCATGTCGTCGAGCGTGACGTCGTCCCGCAGGTCGCCCGACTCCTGGGCGCGCTCGACGATCCGGCGCATCAGCGCGTACCCCGTGTCGGTGCCGGCCGTGGCGCCGCGTACGGCGAGGTCGTTGTAGCCGAGGTCGGTGGCCTGCAACTCGCACACGCCGGTGACGAACGCGACGAACCCCTCCCAGGCGTCGTCCGTCGCGAGCGCGTCCGCGGCCAGGCCGGCGACCGTCGCCACCCGGTCCTCGAACACCGCCGCCACCAGCTCGGCGCGGGTCGGGAAGCGGTTGTACAGCGTCCCGACGCTCACTCCCGCCGTGCGGGCGATCTCTTCGAGCGGCACGTCGAGCCCCCGGTCGGCGAAGAGCCGCCTGGCCGCCAGGAGGAGGCGCTCGCGGTTGTGGAGGGCGTCCTTGCGCATACGGGAATCCTCGCTTAAGTTGAGGAATATCTCAACTTGAGGAGGATCTCAACTTATGCGGCGGACCATCGTGATCACCGGCGGCACGAGCGGCATCGGCAAGGCCCTCGCCCGGCACCACGCCGGGCGGGGCGATCTGGTCATCGCCGTGGGCAGCGGTGAGGCGGGCGGCGAGCGCCTGCGGGAGGACGTGCCCTCGGCGCGCTTCGTCCGGGCCGACCTCGGCTCCATCCGGCAGACCCACGCCCTGATCGAGCGGCTCCGCGCCGACCACCCGGTGATCGACGCGCTGGTGCTCGGCGCCTTCAGGTACAACCCGGCGAGGATCGAGACCGAGGAGGGGTTCGAGCACACCTTCGCCCTGTACGTGATCAACCGCTGGCTGATGGCCGAGGGGCTGCGCGACTCCCTGGAGAGGGCTCCGGCGCCCGTGATCATCAACCTGTGCGGCGTCGGGGGCGTCCGCGCGGGAGGGATCCACTGGGACGACCCGCAGCTGACCAGGGGCTATCGGCCCTTCAGGGCGACCATGCAGGGCGCCAGGGGCGGGGAGCTGCTGGCCTCGACCTACAACGGCGGGCGGACGCGCTACGTCCTCTACAACCCGCTGTTCGTGGCGACCGGCCTGTTCGAACCCTTCCGGCAGCCGGTACGCGGTCTCGTACGGGTGATGTCGGCGCTGTTCGCCCAGCCGGTGGCGAGAGCCGTGCCGCCGATCGCCGCGCTCGTCGACCGGCCCCCGGCCGGGCCGCTCACCGCCTACCGCAAGGGCAGGCCCATCGCGTTCGCCGCCGACCGCGAGCAGGCGCTGAGGTTCGAGAAGGCCGTGCGTGCGATGGTGGCGCCGTTCTCAGGGTGATTCTCCGGGTGGTCGCCTTCGGCCGACCGTCCCCCGCCGATCGTCACCGGATGATCGGCAGTGTGCTGGACGGGCGGGTGGTCGCGGCGGGCCCTTCGCCCGGCGGTGTGCCGGCCGGGCGGTCCCGGCAGGCCCCGCGTTCCCGGGCCTGCCGGCACCCGTCGTCCGCCGGCCGGACGTGCGCTCAGCCCGCGCCGGGGACGGTGACGCCCCGCTCCTTGAAGTCGTAGCCGTTCTTCACGGCGTTCTGCCGCAGGCTGTCGAAGGAGCTCTTGCTGGCCTGAAGGTCGGCCTCGGTGGCGGTGCCGCTCTTCAGCTTGTCGGTCAGGTTGCTGAAGCTGTCGGCGACCACCTTGACGCCCTTGCACATCGTCGGGTTGGCCAGGGCGAAGCGCCTGGCGACCTTCAGCTCGTGAAGGGTGAAGAGGCCGGCCACGGCGGCCTTCGCGAAGGTCCGCTTCCGCTTCTCCGCTCCGGCCTTGAACCCGCCGCTCTGCAGCGGTTTGTAGATGTAGCGGTAGAAGGCCCCCAGTGCGAGACCCGCGTGCAGCGCGAAGCGGGTCTTGGCGAACCTCTTGCTGTTGGCGCCGACCGGGCACTCCTCCGCGGTGTACTCCTCGGCGTCCATCGAGAGATCGGCCCCGGGCGGGGCGCCCGCGGCGGGCGGGACGGCCGCGGGTGGCGCTGTCGTGGCCACGACGGCCTCGGGTCTCACCGCGGTCGGCCTGTCGCCACCGCAGCCGCCGATCAGTGTCACGGCCAGCAGTGCCGCTGCCGGGACGGCAACGGATCGGGCAATCCGTACAGACATCTTCCCCCCTGGATGACGGTTACGGCGTCGCCTTTCGCCCTCTTTGTACCCTTTGCGGTTGCTTCGACACGTTCTGTGAAGCGGGTGGCCTCCGCGATAGGGCCATGGGGGCCTGGGGTTCGTTCGGCGGGCGGTGCCGAGCCGATCCGTCCACCGCGTCGCGTTCTCGCGGGGTGCGGCGCCCCGGTGTCTCGACGTCAAGTAATCGGCTGTTTACTTATGGTCGTTTTGGACGCGAAAAAACAGGGTGCAGATTTACTTTTTTCGACTAACCTCACCAATGCCCTTATGTCGCTCTTAATACGGACATAGCCCTCTTTGGCACTCCGTATGCGGCGTATCTGGCTCCCCTCGTACGAAAGGCACCTGGTGCGGTACCGTCTCGCCCCCATTGCGGTGGCTGCTGTTGTTTCCCTTCCGTTCATTTCCTTTTCCGCTCCCGTACAGGCTCAGGTCAAGCCGTGCCACGGCACCGGCACGGACAGCGCGGTCCAGACTCCCGTCGTGATCGACCGTTCGGCGGCGTGCCCGGGCACCGGGTCCGCGCTCGCCATCCACTATCCGCACAGTGTCGACGGGACGCTCCTGTTCCAGGACAAGCCTCCGCTGGAGGAGGCGAGCGAGCACGACGACGTCAGGTTCGTCATCGGCACCGGCGGTTCCCAGCCGTACATCACCTACGGCGGCCAGCGCTACAACCTGAACAACGTGCACTTCCACGGCCACGCCGAGCACAAGTTCGCCGGCCAGCCCTTCGCCCCGCTTGAGGCCCACTTCGTCCACGAGCGGGCGACCGGGCCGAAGGGCTACGTGGTCTTCTCGGTCCTCGTCGACGCCAAGGCCTTCCAGGGCCTGTCGCAGCACGACCGCCTGATCAAGTCGCCCCCCGCTCTCGGCGAGTCCAAGAGCGTCCACGGCGTCGACCTCAAGGCCCTGCTGCCCGAGAGCCACGCCACCTACCGCTACACCGGCTCCCTCACGACGCCGGACGAGACCGGCTCCTACTTCCAGCCGGTCAACTGGGTCGTCTTCAACCAGCACGCGAAGGCGCACCAGAACAACATCCAGTCCTACAGGTCCCTGTGGGGCCCGGAGGGCAACCACCGGGAACTCCAGGAGAACGCCGTGGAGCCCAACTTCTACTCGTACCACTGACACCGCGCGGTTCCGGGCTCACCCGGTTCCGTGACCGTGTGACGACCGCGCCGACCGGGGTACGCCTCGGCCGGCGCGGTCGTTTCACGCGTTCGGGGGGATTTCTTTGATACGGGAATCCCGGCGAAGCGGGCGCCCGCGCTGCCCGCCACGGCACCGATCGCGGCGATCGCCAAGTCCGCGATATCCATGCGATCAGGCTATGACGCGAAGTGTTTCCATGGCCGGGAGTCGCGGTGAGTGGTCAACCATCCGTAAACGGAGGAATGCGCCGACATCAAGTTCGTGGGGCACGTGAGCGAACCGGCGGCGGAGAAGTACGACGTTTTTCATCATGCACGCCCAGGCCGACCCGGAACGGGCGAAGTGGGTGTCGGCACGGCTGCCGGAGGACGGGTTCCGGGCCGCGCCGGAGGACTGCCTGCCCGGGGACATCGTCGTGCGCGGCCCGCTCGTCCGTACCGTACTCCGGACACCCGAGATCGGTATCGACCCGCGCCGGCTCGCCCAGCCCTCCACCTGACTCCCCGCCCGCGGGGTCTCGATCTTTTAACCTCCTCGACCCATAAGGGATGCGTCAAAACGGGCATAGGTTGTGTATATTTTCCGTTAACCACTCTCATCTGAAGGAGGATTTATCGTGTCAGCTTTCCCACGCGTACTGTTCGACGAGGCACACAGCGAGTCGTGGACCATCCGGCGGGAGGTGGCCGAGACGATGAATCCCGGGCATCCCGACGACAGCAGCTACGCCCGCGCGGCCGGGCTGTTGCGCGGGCTGGGGCACTCCGTGGACGCGCACGTCGAGGGGCCGCTCACCCCGGGGCTGCTGAGCGCGAGGGACGTGCTGGTGATCGCGCACCCCTCCGGTGACCGCTGGGAGCACACCACCGGGCTGGGCAGCCCGGTCCTCCCCGTCGAGGAGCTCGACGCGATCGAGGAGTACGTCCGCGACGGCGGCGGGCTGGTCGTGCTGGCCGAGTACGAGCAGGAGAAGTACGGCAGCAACCTCGGCGAGCTGCTCGCGCGCTTCGGCGTGGGCGTCGAGCACACCCTCGTCCGGGACCCCGGGAGCGCCCACAACGGCGTGGCCTCCTGGGTCCTGGGCACCCCTCAAAACACCCCGCAGAACGGGCAGGACCTGCTCGCCGGGGCCCGGCGGGCCTGTTTCTACCGGTCGGGTGTGCTCACCGCCCCCGATCACGCGGCCGTCCTGTTCGCCACCTCGCCCACCGCGACCCCCGCGAACCGCCCGCTGGCGGTGGCCGTACGGCACGGCGAGGGCCGCGTCGTGGTGGTCGCCGACTCCGACCTGTTCGGTGACGACTCGATCGCCGACTACGACCACGCCGTGCTCTGGGGCAACCTCGTCACCTGGGCCGCCCGCGTCCCGGCCCCGGCCGTCAGGATCACGGGGGAGTCCGAGGGCCGCGCCGAGTTCCAAAAGCTCAAGGACGCAGTCGAGGCGCTCAAGCCGCTGCAGGTCAAGGACGGCTCGGTCCCGGAGGAGAGCGACAAACCGCGGGCCGCCGAGCTGGTCTCCGCGATCGCCGGGCACGTCGAGCGGCTCGCGCCGCGCTTCCCGCACGACGCCGCCTACCTGGCCGCCGTCGTCGCCGACCTCCGCAAGTGGGCCGATCAGGGACTGGGCGTCCCCGACTTCCTCGACGCGCTCGACGCCTTCCACCCCGACACCCAGCGGGTGGACGGGCTGGAGCACCTGGTCGTCTTCCCGATGTACACCCAGAACGGCACCACCTTCCGCCACATCGAGGCCGTGTGGATCCGGACGATCTGGCCCGGGTGGCTGGCCGAGCTGGAGCGGAACGGCTACGACAACCCGATGTTCGTGCCGATCGCCTTCGAGGACTTCACCTCCGGCTACGACACCAACTCCGCGGTGCTCTTCCCCGAGACCGTCGCGGTCCGCGAGACCCCGGCCCGCTTCACCTGGGGCGGGATCTTCGCCGACCGGGAGGCCGCGAGGTTCCGGGCGGTGAGCGGGGCCGCCGCGGCCACGCTGAAGCTCGCGCTGCCGCCGGACGCGGCCAGGCTGATCGCGTCGCAGGAGCTGGCCCAGGACACCTTCGTGCTCTGGGACCTGATCCACGACCGTACCCACAGCCACGGCGACCTGCCGTTCGACCCGTTCATGATCAAGCAGCGCATGCCGTACTGGCTCTACTCCCTGGAGGAGCTCCGCTGCGACCTGACCGCGTTCGGGGAGGCCGTGAAGCTGGAGAGGGAGGGTGTATCGCACGCCCGTTACGTCCAGCTGGCGATCCTGTTCGACCGGCTGTTCCGCTTCCCGATCACCGGTGACCGGGTCCGCAACTACGACGGCCTGGGCGGGCAGCTGCTCTTCTCGTACCTGCACCGCAACGACGTCGTCCGGTGGACCGACAACCGGCTGAGCGTCGACTGGGAGCGGCTCGCCGGGGGGGTCGCGGACCTGCGGGGCGAGGTCGAGAAGCTCTACCGGGACGGCATCGACCGCTCCAAGCTCGCCCACTGGCTCGCCGCCCACCAGCTCGTCGCCGCCTACGTCCAGCCGAACCCCGCCTCGGTCTGGGCCCACGGGGTCGGCGCCCTGCCCGTGGAGGATCCTCGGGGGTCCGGGGGCCGCCCCCCGGCCGGCAACAGCCTCAAGGCGGTGGTGGACGCGGTGCTGCCCGACGAGTTCCCCCTGAGCATGTTCTACGAGGCCCTGCGCCGTAAGCTCGGCGATGTCGTCGACTCCACGAAGGGCATCCGAGCATGATCATCCTTGTCACCGGCGCGGGCGGGCCCGCGGGCCGGGCCGTCGTCCGCAGGTTCACCGGCGAGGGCCACACGGTGATCGGTGTCGACAGGAGCGGCGCCGAGGGGTGCCTCGCGGTCGACCTGCTCGACACCGACGCCGTCGCGAGGCTCGCGGAGGACGTGCGGGCCGAGCACGGCAGGGTGGACGGGATCGTCCACCTGGTCGGCGGCTGGCGCGGGTCCAAGACCTTCGCCGAGACGTCGCTGGACGACTGGGCGCTCCTGCACGACCTGCTGGTCCGTACCCTCCAGCACGTCACGCTCGCCTTCGAGCCGCTGCTCAAGGCGAGCGAGCGCGGCCGGTTCGCCATCGTCTCCGCGAAGGCGGCCGAGCGTCCCACCCAGGGCAACGCGGCGTACGGCACGGCCAAGGCCGCCTCGGAGGCGTGGACCCTCGCCTTCGCCGACGCCCTGGAGGGCACCGCCTCCACCGCGAACATCCTGGTCGTGAAGGCGCTCGTGCACGAGGACATGCGCGCGGCGAGCCCCGAGCGGACGTTCCCCGGCTTCACCGACGTCGACGACCTCGCCGAGGCGATCGACGACCTGTGGAGGACCGACGCCAACGGCACCCGGATCGACCTCACCACCGACAAGAAGGAGGAGGGGAGGACCGCGTGACGGACGCCATCCGCAGGCACGACCCGCTGACGAAGGGCTTCGCCAGCGACAACTACGCCGGGGTCCACCCGGAGATCCTCCAGGCGATCGCGCTCGCCAACGGGGGCCACCAGACCTCGTACGGCGACGACGTCTACACCGAAGCGCTCCAGGAGGTCTTCAAGCGGCACTTCGGCCCCGCCGCGCAGGCGTGGCCGATGTTCAACGGCACCGGCGCCAACGTGGTCGCGCTCCGCTCGATGACCGCCCACTGGGAGGCGGTGGTCTGCGCGGAGTCGGCGCACATCCACACCGACGAGGGCGGCGCCCCCGAGCGGTCGGCCGGGCTCAAGCTGCTGCCGGTCGCCACCCCCGACGGCAAGCTCACGCCCGAGCTGATCGACAGGCAGGCGTGGGGCTTCGGCGACGAGCACCGGGCACAGCCCAAGGTCGTGTCGATCACCCAGACCACCGAGCTGGGCACGCTCTACACGCCGGAGGAGATCGGGGCGATCTGCGATCACGCCCACGAGCTCGGCATGGTCGTCCACCTCGACGGCGCCCGCGCGACCAACGCCGCCGCCGCGCTGGACGTGCCGCTGCGCGCGTTCACCACCGACGTGGGCGTGGACGTGCTGTCCTTCGGCGGTACGAAGGCCGGACTGATGTTCGGCGAGGCCGTCGTGGTGCTCAACCCCGGCGCCGTGCGCGGCCTGCGCTACCTGCGCAAGAGCGCCATGCAGCTCGCCTCCAAGATGCGGTTCGTCTCGGTGCAGTTCGAGGCGCTGCTCGCGGGCGACCTGTGGCTGCGCAACGCCCGCAACGCCAACGCGATGGCCCGGCGGCTCGCCGACGCCGTGCGGGACGTGCCCGGGGTGGAGATCCCGCGCCCGGTGCAGGCCAACGCGGTCTTCGCGATCCTGCCCGGGGACGTGACCGAGCGCCTGCAGAAGCGCTTCCGGTTCTACACCTGGAACGAGGCGACCGGTGAGGTCCGCTGGATGACCGCGTTCGACACCACCGAGGCCGACGTGGACGCCTTTGCCGCCGCGGTGGCGCGGGAGTTACACTCACCGGCATGAGCAAGCACGGTCTGGGTCTGTGGCGGGCCGCCGAGAGGCGGATCCGCTAGCCAGTCCCGACTGCGCACCAAACGGCCGCCGTTCACCGGCGGTCGTTTTCGTTTCTCCGGAGTGTTCCGGGGACGTCCCGGTACGACCGGCGGGCGGCGGTCCTCTTCTCACCAGGAGTGACCATGACGAAGCGCGTCTTCTCCGCCTTCAAACCGACCGGCCGTCTCACGCTCGGCAACCTCCTCGGCGCGATCATGCCCGCCGTACGGCTCCAGGACGAGGCCGACTGCGTCCACGCCGTCGCGGACCTGCACGCCCTGACGATCAGGCACGACCCGGAACGGCTGCGCGCCCGCACCCGCGAGGCCGCGACCCTGCTGCTCGCCTGCGGCCTGGACCGCTCTCTCGTCTACGTACAGTCTCGGGTGCCCGCGCACACAGAGCTGGCCTACCTGCTGGAGAGCACGGCCCACTTCGGCGAGATGCGGCGCATGATCCAGTTCAGGGAGAAATCGGCCCGGCAGGAGGAGGTGCGGCTCTCGCTGCTCACCTACCCCGCGCTGATGGCCGCCGACATCCTGCTGCACCGGGCGGACGCCGTGCCCGTGGGGGAGGACCAGCGCCAGCACGTGGAGCTGACCAGGGACCTGGCCCTGCGGTTCAACCGGCTGTACGGCGAGGTGTTCACCGTGCCCGAGGCCGTGCGCCCGAGGGTCGCCGCCAGGGTGATGGACCTGAGCGCGCCCACCTCGAAGATGGGCAAGTCGGACGGCTCGTCCGCCGGGACGATCTATCTGCTCGACCCGCCCGCCGATCTCGGGCGCAAGGTCATGCGCGCGGTGACCGACTCCGGCACCGAGGTCGCCTACGACCCCGAGGGCAAGCCCGGCGTCTCCAACCTGCTCACGGTTCTCGCGGCCTGCTCGGACCGGCCGGTCGAGTCGCTCTCCTACGGGTCGTACGGCGCGCTCAAACGGGACACGGCCGAGGCGGTGGCGGAGACGCTGCGGCCCGTCCAGGAACGTTACGCCGAGTTGTCGGCCGACCAGGCCGAGCTGTCGCGGGTCCTGGAGGGCGGGGCGGCGCTGGCGGCCGAGCGCGTCGGCGGGCTGCTGGCCGAGGCGCGGGAGGCCATCGGCCTGGCGTGAGGCCCTGTCGCGAGGGCTTTTCCGCGAAGGCGGAGGGAGGTCTGTTGTGAGAACCCGGCGTGGGGGGTGCCCGCGCCGGGTCTCAGTTCTTGTGACCCGTCTCGTGCTCGTACGCGGTCAGCTGCTGTTCGAGGGCCTTCATCAGCTCGAACACCTGGCTCGGGGGAATGCGGATCCGGCTGACGATCCGGGTCGGCACGCTCACGAAGTGCTGCCCCGAGGAGGGGTCGTTGGCCAGCTGGGGCGGCCTGGTGATCACCGCGAAATCAAGGACAAAACCATCCTGGGTGTGCCATACAGAGGCGAAGTTGGCGTACTGCCCCATTTCCACCTCGGCGGAGATGCTCACCTCCAGGCGGTTCTCCGGCTCGTCGTTCACCATTCTCTTTCCTCCGGCCAGGTTGGCTCCATGCTGCCCTGGCCGGGAACCGGCCACACAGGGACGCGCCGACGCTATTAAAGGATGGAAGGCAGCCGCTGGGCGCCGCGCTGCCGCAACATGTCGGTCATCAACTCGATCTCGCCCGTCTGACCGTCGACGATGTGCTGTGCCATGGTGGCCACCTCTTCGCGGTCGGACAGTTTCAGCAGCCCTCTGCCCATCTGCACGCCGCCCTCGTGATGGCGGATCATGAGCTGGAGGAAGAGGATCTCCTGGTCCTTGCCTGTGGCCTCGCGGAGCCTTTTGAGCTCGTCCTCGGTTGCCATACCGGGCATCGCGGCGGGCGCGTCCGGTGTTACAGCGTGACCGCCGCCGTGACCGGCCATCCACGCCATGGTGGGACGCTCGCTCGACTGGTTGAGACCCCACTGCTGCAACCAGCCCGTGAACATGCCGCGCTGGGCCGTCTGCGTGACGATGATGTCGTAGGCCAGCCGCCGGAGCGCGTCGTCCTCGCTCCCGTCCCTGGCGATGAAGGCCATCTCGACGGCCTGGGCATGATGGACGGACATGTCGCGGGCGAAGCCCGCCTCGGCCGAGGCGTCGGTCGGGGTGGCCGTCCTCCCCACCACCAGCAGCAACGCGACCGCCGCGACCAGGCAGCCGACCAGCACGCCGACCGCCACGCCACGCCTGGACCTCGCGCCATCTTCACCGGGGGTTTTCATTACCTGCCCAGAGTACCCACTGTCGAGATTCGTCGCTGTATCAGCCGTTGTCATCCCCTTATTCTCCACATACGCCGGTAGGGCATAGGGTGACCCGAAGTTGTTTGCCGGCTGGAGGGTTGATGACCAAGGAAAAGGCGCAGGCGAGGCGTGAGCACCTCACCCGTATGCGTGAGGAGCAGAAGCGCAAGGAGCGCAGGGCCGCGTTCCTGATGTGGGGTGCCGGAGGTGCCGTCGTCGTCCTGCTCGTCGCGGTCGTCGCCTACTACCTGGTCACCGAGCGGGCCGCGACCTCATTGGACAACGTCGCCACCACGAAGTACACGGGTAGCCAGCACACCCAGACGAAGGTGACGTACAAGGAGAACCCGCCCATGGGCGGTGAGCACAACCCGGCCTGGCAGAACTGCGGCATCTACGATCAGCCGATCAACAACGAGAACGCCGTCCACGCCATGGAGCACGGCGCCGTGTGGATCACCTACCAGCCGGACCTGCCCAAGGCGGAGGTGGACACGCTGAGGGAACTGGCCTCCAAGGAGTACATGCTCCTGAGCCCGTACCCGGGCCTGCCCGCCAAGGTCGTGGCCAGCTCCTGGAACAACCAGCTCAAGCTGGACAGCGCGAACGACGGGCGCCTGCCCAGGTTCATCACCAAGTACAAGAACGGGCCGGGCACCCCCGAGCTCGGCGCGTCCTGCAGCGGCGGCGTGGGCACCACCACCGCCGAGGCGCCCATCCCGGCGACCGCGCCCAGCCAGGACCCGTCGGCCGCCCCGGACGCGTCCGCGGCTCCCAGCGACGCCCCGGCCACGGACGCTCCCGCCACCGACGCCCCGGCTCCCAGCGCCACCCCGGCGCCCTGACCGGCAGGTACCCGACGCCGGTGACGCCGGTGACGCCGTCCTGACGAGGCGTCCCGGCGGACGGGCCCGCTAGACCCGCAGGATCCGTTCCAGGGGCACCGCCTCCAGCCCGTGAGCCTCGGCCACGGGCCGGTTGGTCAGGTGCCCCTCGTGCGTGTTCAGGCCCAGCGCCAGCGCCGGGTCGCTCCGCAGCGCCTCCCGCCAGCCCAGGTGGGCGATCGAGAGCGCATAGGGGACGGTCACGTTGGTCAGCGCGTACGTCGAGGTGTGCGGTACCGCGCCCGGCATGTTGGCCACGCAGTAGAACACCGAGTCGTGCACCCGGTACGTCGGTTCGGCGTGGGTGGTGGGCCGGGAGTCCTCGAAGCAGCCGCCCTGGTCGATGGAGATGTCCACCAGGACCGACCCCGGTCTCATCCGCGAGACCAGCGCGTTGTCGACGAGTTTGGGAGCCCTCGCTCCCGGTATCAGCACCGCGCCGATGACCAGGTCCGCGTTCAGCACCGCCCGCTCGATCTCGTACGTGGTGGAGGCGATGGTCTTGCAGTGTCCCTTGTAGATCACGTCCGCCTGGCGGAGCCTGTCGATGTCGCGGTCGAGCAGCAGCACCTCCGCCTGCATGCCCAGCGCGATGACCGCGGCGTTCATGCCGGAGACCCCGGCGCCGATCACGACCACGCTGGCCGCGTGCACGCCCGACACCCCGCCCATCAGCACCCCGCGCCCGCCGCCCTGGCGCATCAGGTGGTACGCCCCCACCTGGGGGGCGAGCCGCCCGGCCACCTCCGACATGGGGGCGAGCAGGGGCAGGAAGCCGTTCGCGTTCTGCACGGTCTCGTAGGCGATGCCGGTGACCCCGGCGTCGAGCAGGGCGCGGGTGCACGTGGGGGAGGCGGCCAGGTGCAGGTAGGTGAAGAGCACCTGGCCCTCGCGCATCCGGTGGTACTCCTCGGGGACCGGCTCCTTGACCTTCAGGACCAGCTCGCCCGCGGCCCACACGTCGTCGGCGGAGCCGAGGATGGTCGCGCCGGCGCTCTGGAAGTCGGCGTCGGGAATGGAGGACCCCGCCCCGGCGTCTTTCTCGACGAAGACCTGATGACCGTGCCGGACGAACTCGTGGGCCCCGGCCGGGGTCAGCGCCACGCGATATTCGTGGTTCTTGACCTCACGGGGAACGGAGATCTTCACGGCTCCTCCAAGGGTGGGCGCGTGTCCTCTTCTTCACTGTGCGTTCCCCGAAAGGGAGCAGTCACGCGCAAGGCGGCAGGAATGGGGTCAGGGCTGATGACATTCCGTCAGCGGTCGTCGACGTTCGGTCTCCGGGTGGCCGTCGTGACGTGCGGGGTTACCGGCTCCCCGCGACGATCGGTAGGCTCGCCGCGAACAGATGCGAGGAATACGGGGATATGACGATGGGGATGCACGCGGGGCAGGGTGGGCCGCCCGTACCGCAGGGACCTCCAGCCGGGCCTGACGACCCCTCTGACGAGTCGCGGTCCCCGTCCGGCTCCTATGACGCCTTCGCCCCGCCGGGCCGCCCTGGCGCCTCACCCGGCCGCCACGCCCGCGGTGCGGGAAAATCGGACGACGCTCCCCTCCACGGCTCAGGTGGTCCGGCCGACCTCGGCGAACCGGGTCGCGGTGATCGGGGTTCCGGCGGTTCCACCTTCGACGCCTTCGGCGCTCCCGGCCCCGGCTCCGGTCCCGGCGGGTCCGGCTCCGGTCCCGGCCCCGGCCCCGGCTCCGTTTCCGGTCCTGGCGGTCTCGGTCCCGCCGGCCCTGGCCTCGGCCCCGGTCCCGGTGGCCCCGGCTCCGGGTTCGACGCTTTCGGCGGTGGCGGGTCCGGTCCCGGCGGTTCCACCTTCGACGCCTTCGGCGGTTCCAGGTCCGGCTCCGGGGGGTCCACCTTCGACGCCTTCGGCGGGCCGAGGGACCCCGGTCCCGGCTCCGGCGGCTCTGACTTCGATGCTTTTGGTGCTAGAGGTTCAGATTTCAATGCCTTTGGCGCCGGTGGTGCGGGGTCCGGCGGTCCCGGCTCCGGCGACACGAGGTTCGGCGATCCGGCCTTCGGGGGAGCCGCCTTCGAGAGGCAGGGCTCAGGAGATCCGAGGGACCCCGCTCCAGGAGGCCCGGTTCCCGGGGGCCCGGGTGCGGGTGGTCCCGACATCGACACCCTGGCCCTCACCGAGGGGCAGGCGCCCACCGTCCAGGGACCCGGCGAGCCGGGAGCGGGCGGGCCGGGCGCGGGCGCTCCCGGGACCGGCGGGCGGCGGGCCGGGGAGTCACCGGACGAGGTGCCCAAGGCGAGCCGGGTCACCACCGCGATCCTGGTGACCGTCCTGGTCATCGTCGTGCTGATCACCGGTGTGCTCGGCACCATCGCGGTGCTCATGACCCGCAACCCCGACATGCCGCTCGGCGGCGCGCCGCCCAAGAGGCTGGCGGTCCCCCTCCACTTCGCCCCGGTGACCGAGGCGAAGGCCGGAGCCTGCACGGTTCCGGACACCTATCCCGACGACCTCGGGCAGACCTGCTACTCGGTCGCCGCCGGGGTCAACGTGAACGCCGTACGGAAGATCGAGGCGGTCCTGGAGAAGAGCGGCGCCTACTCGGTCAGGATCGCGTTCGCGCCCGCCTTCCGCGAGCAGATCAACGACCTGACCGCGGAAGCGGTCGACCAGGACGACCCGGTCAGGCAGCAGATCGCGATCGTCGTGGGGGACAAGGTGGTGGCGGCCCCCCGGGTCGCCCAGGCGATCACCGACGACAGCCTGAGCATCGCGGGTTCCTTCACCAAGGAGCAGGCGGACGCGATGGTCGTCAGGCTGCTCGGCTCCGGGGCCGCCGTCCCGCAGCCGGCGGGCACGCAGCCGAGCGCGTCGGTCTTCACCCCGCCGGACGGCACGGCCACGACCCCTCCGGCCGGCCAGCAGCCCGTGACCCCTCCCGCGAGCCAGCCCGTGAATCCTCCTCCGGCCGACCAGCCCGTGACCCCTCCGGCCAACACCGGAGGAGCCACCGCCCCGGCCACCACGAACACCGCCGGGACCAACGCGAACCGCCCGGCCGACACCACCGGGGACACCTCCGCGAACGCGCCCCGCGAGGGCGTCGACCGCAAGTACCCCACCTGCAAGGCCGCGCGGGAGAACGGCGACGGCCCCTACTTCAAGGGCACCCACGAGGAGTACCAGTGGTACGTCGACGGCGACGGGGACGGCGTCGCCTGCGAGCAGGCGGAGACCGGCTGACCCCGGCCGGCGCGGGCCCCCGCACCGCGAGGGGGTTCACCCCTCCAGGGCGATGTCGTGGGGGCGGATGGGCACCCTGGGCAGCCGCAGGCCGGTGGCGGCCCGTACGGCGGCGGCCACCGCGGGGGTGGAGGAGAGCGTGGGCGGCTCGCCCGCGCCGCGCAGGCCGTAGGGGGCGTTCGGGTCGGGACACTCCATGATCGACAACCGCATGGGCGGCATGTCGAGGATGGTGGGGATCAGATAGTCGGTGAACGACGGGTTGAGCACCAGCCCGTCGCGGACCTGGATCTCCTCCATCAGCGCCAGCCCCAGCCCCTGGGCCGAGCCGCCGTGGATCTGCCCCTCCAGCGCCAGCGGGTTCATGATCTTACCCACGTCCTGGACGGCCGCCAGCTCCACCACCTTGACCAGCCCCAGCTCCACGTCCACGTCCACCACGGCCCGGTGGACGCACAGGGCGAGCTGGGTGTGCGAGTCGCCCTGCCCGGTGAACGGGTCCAGGGGGAAGGTCGGCCGGTGCCGGTACTCCCTCGTCTCCTCCACGGCCCCGGCCCGCTCCAGCGCCTCCACCAGCGACGACCCGTCGCCCGTCAGCTTCGCCAGCCGCTCCCGCACGGCCTCGCAGGCCGCCCTGACCGCGCCGCCGGTGACGTACGACTGGCGGGAGGCCGACGAGGACCCGGCGGAGCCGACCGACGTGTCCGCCCGCGCGACCGTCACCGCGTCGATCCCCAGCTCGGTCCTGGCGATCTGCTCCTGGACCATCAGCAGGCCCTGCCCAACCTCGGCCGCCGCGGTGTGCACCAGGACGTGCGGCTCGCCACCGATCAGCTCCACCCGCACCCTGGCGGTCGAGTGGTCGTCGAAGCCCTCGGAGAAGCAGATGTTCTTGATGCCCACGCCGTACCCGACACCGCGCCGCACCCCCTCGCCGTGGGTGGTCTGCGAGACGCCGCCCGGCATATTCAGCAGATCCGAGCCGCCTGAACCGCCCGAGGCGTCAGAGACGGGCAGCGGCATCGCGGCGAGTTCCCTGAGCATCTCGGCCAGCGGCGCGGGCGAGTCGATCACCTGCCCGGTGGCCAGCACCGACCCCTGGGAGACGGCGTTGCGGATCCTGACCTCGACCGGGGAGATCCCGCACGCCTCGGCCAGCCTGTCCATCTGCGACTCGTACGCGTAGCAGGCCTGGACCGCGCCGAAGCCGCGCATCGCGCCGCAGGGCGGGTTGTTGGTGAAGACGCCGTAGGCGTCGATCCACACGTTGTCCACCTCGTACGGGCCCACCCCCAGGGAGGCCGCGTTGCCGACCACGGCGGGGGAGGTGGAGCAGTAGGCGCCGCCGTCGAGCAGGATCTCCGCCCTGACGTAGAGCAGCCCGCCGTCGCGGGTGGCGCCGTGCTCGTAGCGCATCCTGGCCGGGTGGCGGTGGACGTGCCCGTAGAAGGACTCCTCGCGGTTGTAGACGATCTTCACGGGGCGGCCGGTGCGCAGGGCCAGCATGCACGCGTGGACCTGCATGGACAGGTCCTCCCGGGCGCCGAACGCCCCGCCCACCCCGGCCAGCGAGAGCCGTACCTTCTCCTCGGGCAGCCCCAGGCACGGCGCGATCTGCTCCCGGTCGGAGTGCAGCCACTGCGTCGCGATGAACAGGTCCACCCCGCCGTCCTCGGCCGGTACGGCGAGCCCGGACTCGGGCCCGAGGAAGGCCTGGTCCTGCATGCCGACCTCGTACTCGCCGGTGACGACCACGGGGGCCTCGAACGCGGAGCCGACCCGGATCGGCTGGTGGCGCACCAGGTTGCCGCTCTCGTGGACCGTGGGGCAGGAGGCGTCGAAGGCGGCCCGGCGCGCGTCGGTGACGGCCTCGCGGACCTCGTACTCCACGACGATGGCCTCGGCCGCCCGCCTGGCGCGCTCGGGATGGTCGGCCGCTACCAGCGCGACCGGCTCGCCCTGGTAGCGGACCTGGTCGACGGCGAGCACCGGCTGGTCCCTGCGGTCCAGGCCGTAGAACTTCGCGCCCGGCACGTCCTCGTGGGTGAGGACCGCGTACACGCCGGGCATGGCGAGCGCGGGGCCGACGTCGATCGAGCGGATCCACGCCGACGGGTGCGGGCTGCGGAGGGTGACCCCCCAGATCATGTCCGCCAGGTACAGGTCGGAGGAGTAGGCGAACTCGCCCGTCACCTTCAGCGTCCCGTCGGGACGCAGGACGCTCTCGCCGACGCCGCGCCGCCGCCGTGTCTCGATGCCGCTCATCCCAGCAGTACATCAGCCCGGCCCGGGGGAGGACATGGCAGGCACGACGGAAGGCGGGGGGTGGCCGTTGGCGACTCTTGCGGTTGTGCCCGGAACCCGTGTGCCGCCGCCGGCCCTCGGGGAGGGATCAGAGGGCCATCATCCGGCTCGGGGGCGTGACGGGCTGCCCGCCGGAGGCCAGCACGATCGCCTCCTCGACCGACGCCTGCCCCTCCACCTCCTCGTTCCCCGTCGCCCGCGCGGACGCGAGGGAGCGCGCCAGGTAGGCCGAGGCGCGCCCCGGCTCGCCGAGGAGCCGGTAGGAGCGGGCCAGGCCGAGCAGCAGGTACGGCTCGGCGACGCTCAGCCGTCCGACGCGCGCGCAGTCGAGACCGGCCTCGAAGGAGGCCCTGGCCGACACGGCGTCCCCCAGGCCGAGGTGGGTGTCGCCGAGCCTGTTGTGCACGGACGTCTCCTGGTACAAATTGCCGTCCCTGCGGCACATGGTCAGGGCCTCGTCCAGCACCGCCAGCGCCTGCTCGAACCGGCCCAGGCCGCTGTACCCCGCCCCGATCATGGTGAGCGCGAACTGCTCGCCCGACCTGTGCCCGATCGCGCTCGCGATCTTCCGCTGTTTCCTGGCGCAGTCGATGGTCTCCTCGTAGCGGTCGAGTTCGAGGTAGTTCATCGCGAGGTTGCCCAGCGCCTTCTGCTCACCGTGCGCGTCGGAGAGCCGGCGGCACAGGTCCAGCTGGTGCCGGAAGTGGTCCACGGCCTCCGCCGGGCGGTTGACCATGTTCAGCGCCAGACCGGCGAGGCAGTGCGCGTGCGACTCGATGCTGTGATCGTCCAGCCGCCTGCCGATCGCGAGGGGCTGCGGGCTGATCGCGAGGAGATGGTCGCGGAGACCGGCGTGGTGGAGGTGCCAGAACAGCGCGAAGACCAGGGCGACACCGAGCCTGGCGGTCCGCTCCCGGGGGGCGGACATCGCCTGGAAGGCGACGGACAGCAGGTTGGCCTGCTCCCGCTGCAGCCAGTCGCGGGCCTCCTCGTACGAGGTCAGCGAGAGCGGCTCGGCGCTGAGGTCGACGTCCGTCCGCGCCGGGCGCGGGTAGCGGCCCACCTCCATGGCCAGGCGGGCGGTCCCGACGTACGAGCTCAGCGCCCGGTCCAGCGCGACGTCGTGGTCGGCCTCCGGGTCCTCCTTGGCGGCCTGCTCCTTGGCGAACAACCGCACCAGGTCGTGCAGCCGGTATCTTCCCGGCTCGTCCATCTCCGAGAGATGCGCGTCGACCAGCCGTTCCATGGCGTGCCCGGCCGTCTCCACCGGGACGTCCAGCAGGGCGCCGACGATGTGCGCCGTCACGTCGGCCGTCTGCAGCACGCCGAGCGCGCGCAGCGCGCGGGCGGCCGTCCGGTCGAGGAGGTGTTCGCTGCCGGCGAGCATGTCGTAGCTGACCGCCAGGCTGGACCGCACCGCGAGGTCGCCCGCCGCCAGTTCCCGCAACCGGCCGTGCTCGTCGTCCAGCCGGTCCACCAGATCGGTCACATTCCAGCGCGGCCGGTTCGCCAGCCGGGCTCCCGCGATGCCGACGGCGAGCGGCAGTCCACCGCAGAGATCGATCAGGCGCCTCGTGGCGCGGGCGTCCTCGGCGACCCGCTCGGCCCCGATCAGCTTCGCGAGCATCGCGGAGGACTCGGTCCGCCGCATCCCGGAGATCGGCACGCGGGCGCAGTCGTCGAGCAGCGTGAAGCTCTCCCGGCTGGTCGTCAGGATCGCGTTGCCCATCGACACGGACAGCAGCGGGCGGATCTGGGCCAGGTCGGCGGCGTCGTCCAGCACGATGAGCATCTCGCGGCCGTCGAGCTCGCCGCGCCACAGCGCCGCGGCCTCGTCGACGTCCGTGGGGATGCCGTGCGGGGACATGCCGAGGTCGCGCAGGAACCTGGTGATCACCTCGACCGGTTCGAGCCGCCTCATGCCCGGTGTCGCCCCGCGCAGGTTCACGTACAGCTGCCCGCCGGGGAAGCGGTCGCGGACCATGTGCGCGGCCCGGATGGCCAGGGTCGACTTGCCGGACCCGGGCGCTCCGGTGATCGCGACGACGTGGTGCGGCGGGCCGCCGTCCCAGGGGGAGAGCAGTCCTCTCAACCGTACGAGCTCCTCCGCGCGCCCGACGAAGTCGACGGGGTCGCGTGGCAGCTGGCGGGCCGTCCTCGTCCTCGGGGCCGTGCGGCGCCGCGAACCCGGGGCCCTCCGCTCACCGGCGTCCGGTCCCGCGGTGCCGCCGGGGTTCCCGGAGTCCTCGGAGCTCTCTTCGAAGTTCCCGGGCTCTCCGGGGTTCGCGGAGCTCTCGGAGCTCTCGGAGTTCGCAGGGTTCGAGGAGTCTCCGGAGTTCGAGGAGCTTCCGGAGTCGTCGGCGGAGGGGGCGTCGGAGAGCGCGGCGGGCAAGTCGAGCAGCGGGTCGGCGCGCAGGATCAGCTCGTGGCACCTGCGGAGACTCTCGTGCGGCTGGATGCCGAACTCCTCCGCGAGCAGGCGCCGGGTCTCCTGGTAGACCTTCAGGGCCTCCACCTGCCGGCCGCAGCGGTAGAGCGCGACCATGTACAGCTCGCGGAGCCGCTCGCGCAACGGGTGTTCCGAGGTCAGGAGCACCAGCCGGGCGGCGGCCTCCTGGGGGCGCCCGAGCAGGAGCAGCAGGTCCGTGTGCAGCTCCAGCGCGGTCAGGCGCAGCTCGCTCAGCCTGTGCCGCTCGACCTCGGCGAACGGGCCGGGAATGCCGCTCAGGCAGGTGCCCCGCCACAGCCCCACGGCCCCGTTCAGGGAGTGCAGGGCGGTCTCGTACGCGTTGTTCGCGTGCGCCTTCCTGGCCAGGTCGAGACGCCGCTCGAACACCAGGGCGTCCACCTGCTCGGGGGTGAGCCGCAATGAGTATCCGCCGGAGACGGAGACGAGCACCCTCGAAGGCCTGCGCGGGTCCCGGTCCGGGTCGAGGGTCCTGCGCAGTCCGGACACGTAGGTGTAGACGCTCTGCTCCGCCGTCTTCGGGGGGCGCTCCCCCCACACCCCGTCGATCAGCTTCTCCTTGGTGACGACCTGCCCCGCGTTGATCGCCAGGACGCAGAGGACCGCCTGCCGTCTGGGCTCCCCCAGGTCGAGCCGCTGCGAACCCCTCCGGCCGGTCACGGGCCCCAGGATGTCAATGCCGAGGTTTCCCACCGGGAGGCTCTCCCCGACGTGGGCGGTGGTGCGCGTCTCTTCCATCAGACCTCCACGCGGTCGGGCATGGCGCAGCGAAGTCGTGAGGAAGACACTATCCGACAAGTTTGCGACGCAGGATTCCCCGCGGTTGGTCAGACGATTCCCGCTTTGGCGATACGCACTCCAGCCTGGAGTCTGCTGTGCGCCCCGATCCGCTCCATCGCGTTGGCCATGTGGCGGCGCACGGTGCGGGAGGTCAACCCGAGCTGGCGGCCGATCACCTCGTCCGTCATGCCCTCCGCGGCCATTCTCAGCACGGTCTTCTCCTGGTCCGTCAGCGCGAACGGCGCCTTCCACCCCCGGGGCCGCGGTTCGGCGCGTGACCAGACGTGCTCGAACAGGTCTCCCAGCAACGAGACCAGCACGGGGGCACGCACGATCGCCATCCGGGACGGGTGACCCGTCAGGGCGATGTGATCGTCGATCACCAGGAATCTCTCGGAGATCAGCGGATCGACCCTCGATTCCACGGACGCGGGGAAATCGGCCATCTCGTGCGGCGAATCGACCACGATCCTCGTCCGCACCCCCGGCGGGACGACGGCGGAATTGAAAAGCTGGAGAAACGTGGTGTTCTTTCGTGGTTCAGGAAGGAACATATCTATCGTCCGTTTCGCGGACGAACAGAGGGTCTCGACGTCGTGCCGGACCGGGGACCGCTCTCCCGCGGAGGGAGAGGACGGCAGGAAGTGGGTCATGCGCCCCTCACGAACCATGCCGGACCGAACGCGCCCGTGTCCCTCCCCGCGGGCGCCGCCACCGTGTTCCTTCTCGTGTCCCTCTCCGCGGGCGCCGCCACCGTGTTCTTTCCCGTGCTCCTTCCCGCGGGCGTCGACGCCGGGCCGCGCCGCGACGGGTTTCCAGGGCGTCCCGCACCGGGGGAGAGGTGTCCCGCGCCGGGGAGGGGGTGGAGAACCGCACGCGCACGGGACCGGCCGTCACCGTCGTACGCGCGCGGGGGAGAGTCGCACATCGATGGTCCCTCCATCCTGTCGTCCGTGTCGGTGGTGGCAGGGGAGGCGCTTGGAAAATGGCCCTCTCGGGCCGGGCCCGGAGAAACGAACCCCCGTCACCGGTCTTCGCCGGATCTTTCTGGAATTCTCGCCGTTTACTCTCGCAGGTGAGCCTAGAGATCGCCTAGAGATGTCCGCGGGCGTCGAGCGCGGGCGCGTGGGGGCCGGCGCGGGAGACCGAAACCCGGGGAGGGCGCGGCGGTCGCGGGCATACGGGCGGATCGTGTTCACGGTTTTCCCGTGGTGCGGATCATGTTTCCGCTCCCCGAGGGGGCCGCTTTCCCGGTTTTCGGCGGGCCGGTTCCGCCCGCGGCATTGTTCGCGCCCATGAGAAAGCAGCCGTCCGCCTTCTGAGAATCTGGCTGACCGCTTTAGGACATCCGCTTGATAGCGGATTAGTTCATTATATTTTTCAGGGTAACGACTGGTTTCAAAAGCAGAGGGCACCGAAGGACACGGGGGTTCGTGAGCCGACCGGCCTGCGGACCGGTCGGCGACGAAGGGCGGGCGGAACGGTTATGACGCCGACGAGGGGGATCGAGTGGCCGTCACCGGCGCCCTCGACCCGAACCGTGCGGCCCGTGAGCCGTGACCTGCGATGAAGGGGTCCGTACGTAAGTCCTTACGTAGCGGGAACCCTGCGCGTGTGTTCGTCCGGCCGGGATCCTCCGTGAAGAACGACGATCTTCTCGGAAGGGTTCCGAACCCCGGTTCGGACACGATCGGTGGTGCTTGTTCCGGGGCGGTGACGCCTCGGTGTTCTCGCGGGCCCCGTAGCTGGAGCGTGTTCGGCGAAGGCCTGCACGCCCGCACACCGGCTGAGCACACCGGTCCCGTCAGGTGGAGCGGCTCGCTGGCTGGAAGCTCTCCACAGGGGCGGACGGGATTCTTTCCGTTCCCTGTCTCTCCGGCAAACTGAGCCGCCGGTTAGTCCGGCCAGCCCCAGTCCAGGTTGGACTGGGCGCTGACCAATTGCGAAGAATGCTTGCCTGGGGCCTTCGGGGGGGCAGACGAATCGGCACTCGCGGTCGTAGCATTGCTAGTGACGGCAAAAGTGGCCGTTAATAGCATGGCGAGGGCAGACAAGGCAAGACGTCGGCGCACGGGGAGACTCCTGTCGTAGGTTCTGCTGCTCAAATGACATCTTTCAAGGGGCAACGTGACTGGTCAAGACCTAGTGGGGCAGCGCATCAAAACCGTCCGTCGGCAACGCGGTCTTTCGCAGGCGCAGCTCGCTCATCCAGAACTTTCGGACAGTTACGTATCTCTCATCGAGAGTGGCAAGCGTACTCCGACACCCGCGGTGCTGGAGCTTCTCGCCGAAAAACTCGACTGCTCCCTGACCTATCTGATCAACGGCGTCACCGCCGAGCAGATGCAGGAGATCGAGCTCGCGCTCAGCTACGCGCAGCTGGCCCTCGACAACGGAGAGGTCGTCGAGGCCCGCAACCGATACGCCGAGCTCCTCGCCGACAGCGGCCTGGCGGGCCTGCCGCAACTACGGCAGGACACCGAGTACGGCCTGGCCCTCGCGACCGAGGCCTGCGGAGACCTGGAGCAGGCGATCGTCCTGCTCAACGGGCTGCGCGAGAACGACGCGGTGGCCATGAGCCCCGAGCGCCACATCGCGGTCGCCGTCGCGCTCTCGCGCTGCTACCGCGAGACGAAGGACATGGCCCAGGCGGTACGCGTACCCGAGCAGATCCTCACCGGCGCGGTCCGGCCCGCCTGGACCGACGGCCTGATGCGGCTGGGCGGCCAGCTTCTCGCCGCCTACGTCAACCGCGGCGACCTGCTCAGGGCCCGGCAGTTCTCCGCCGAGATGCTCGCCGCCGCCGAGCTGCTCGCCAGCCCGCAGGCGCTCACCCTGGCGCACTGGGGCGCCGCGCTCGTCGCCGTCGAGACCGGCCACGCCGACGAGGCGGTCACGCACGCCGAGCGCGCCCTGGCCATCCAGTCCGAGTACGGCGACCTGCGCCGGCTGGCCCGGTTGCGCAGCGACTACGCCCAGATCCTGCTCAACGTCCGTCCCATGGAGGCCGAGGCCTGGCGCGACGTGCTGCTGAAGGTGGAGAGCGAGCTGGCGGAGAGCTCCGCCAGCGCGATCGACAAGATGCGCTGCGCGATGAGCCTCGTCCGGGTGGATCTGCTGCTCGCCAGGCCCGAGCGGGCCGAGGAGCGCATGCGCTTCGTCTGCGACCTGCTCGACGGCATGCCGAAGGTCATGCAGGCGGACGCCCGCCTGCTGCACGGCGAGACCCTCGCGGCGCTGGGCCTGCGGGCCGAGGCCTCGCGGGAGCTGCTGGCCGGGGCCGAATACCTGGAGCAGATGCCGGAGATCCGTTTCGCCGCCCACGCCTGGCTCACCGCGGCCCGGGTCCTGGAGCGGATCGACGAGCCTGATCGGAGTGTCGACGCCTACAAGCGGGCGCTGGCCTGCGTCGGACTGTAGATCGGGAGGGCGAGGGCGACCCGCCCGAGGGGATGGATCGGACAGGGGGGTCGAGACCGCGCGGTCGCGTCGGTAGCCTTGTGGTTGCCATGAAGACTTCCCCTGTCGCGGTCGCCCTCGCGCTTCTCGCCGCCCTCGTTCTCGGCACGGCCTTTGCCTCGCCCGCCCTCGCCCATGACCGGCTCAAGAGCAGTAACCCGGCCAAGGGCGCGAAGGTCGAGAACCTGGAGGAGGTGAAGCTGACGTTCAGCGCCACCGTGCGCTTCCCGAACGTCGTCGTCCGCTCCGGGGACGAGACCCACCAGGACGGCAAACCCGCCGCCGACGGCCCCGTGGTCACCCAGAAGGTCAAGGGAGACCTCCCGCCCGGCGAGTACGTCATCGCCTACCGCGTGGTCTCCTCCGACGGCCACCCGATAGAAGGGGAGATCCCCTTCACCCTCCTCGGCTCCGCCGAGGCCTCCCCGTCGCCGTCCCCGCCGCCTTCGGAGAACTCGCCGTCCCCGGAGGCCACCGAGAGTGCCGGGAGTGCCGGGAGCGAGCCCGCCGCGAGCACGCCGGTCGCCACGCTCAGCCCGGCCGCCGCGGCCGGGGAGTCCGAGGAGCCCGGCTCCTCGGGAGGCGTGCCCGGCTGGATGTGGATCGTCGTCGGCGGCCTGACCGGCGTCGGCATCGGCCTGTTCTTCAGCATGCGCGGCAGGAAGCGGACATGAGCAGGACCGCGCGGGCCGCGCAGGCGGCACAGGCCGAGGCGCCGGCGAACGGCCGGGTCGTGAAGCTCGCCCTGGCGGGCGTGGGAGCGGCCGTCGCCGCCCTGGTGATCGCCATGATCGCCGGAGGCGCCGCGAGCCCGCGCATCATCCCGGGCCTGCCCGACCAGGGCGCGTTCACCCGCTGGGGACTGCCGCTGTCGAAGCTGGCGATGGACGCCGCGGGCGTGCTCACCGTCGGCACGCTCCTGGCCGCCGCGATCCTGCTCCCCAACGACAAGGGCCTGCTGGGCAAATCCGCCCTCGGCTACGTCAAGGCCACCTCCTGGATCGCCCTCGCCTGGGCCGGGGCCGCCGCCGCCACGATGGTGTTCAGCCTCTCGGAGGCGCTCGGGCTGCCGGTGGCCGACGTCCTCGGCGGCGACGAGCTCACCAGCTTCGCCAGCCAGGTCTCCCAGGGCATCTCGCTGACCCTGGTCGTGCTGTTCTCGGTCGCGATCGCGCTCTTCGCCCGCGGCGCGATCACCGCCGGCGCGGCCGGCGGCCTGCTCATCCTCGCCCTGGCCACCATGCTCCCGCCCGCGCTGACCGGCCACTCCTCCTCCTCGCCCAACCACGACCTGGCGACCACCGGCGTCGCCGTCCACCTGGTCGTCCTCGCTCTCTGGGTGGGCGGCCTCGGCGTGCTCTGCGCGCACGCGCTGCGCCGCCGGCCACATCTGGAGATCGCCACCGCCCGCTTCTCGGCCCTGGCGCTGTGGTGCTTCATCGGGGTGGGGCTGTCCGGCGTCTTCAGCGTCCTGGCCAGGCTCAGCGCCCTCTCCGAGCTGTTCACCTCCGCCTACGGCCTGCTGCTGCTGGCCAAGACCGCCGCGTTCGCGCTGCTCGGCGCCGTCGGCTGGTGGCACCGCAGGCGGACCCTGCCGCTGCTCGCGGCGGGCGGATCCGGCACGTTCCTCCGCTTCGCCTCCGGCGAGATCGTCGTCATGTTCGTGGCCGTCGGGCTCGCCGTCGCGCTGTCCCGCACCGCGCCGCCCCCGGCGGTCCTGCCCGTCGACAGGGCCTTCGACGTGCTCGGCTACACCATGCCGCCGGAGATCTCGCTCGCCAACCTGGCCTCGCTGTGGTGGTTCGACCTGTTCTCCGGCACGCTCATCGCCCTGCTGGCGGGCCTCTACCTCGCCGGTGTCGTACGGCTCGCCCGGCGCGGTGACTCCTGGTCCAAGGGCCGTACGGCCGCCTGGTTCACCGGCGTGCTGATCCTGCTGATCGCCACCCAGAGCGGTGTCGCCCGCTACGCCAAGGTGCTGTTCAGCGCCCACATGGCCGAGCACATGACGCTGTCGATGATGGTGCCGATCTTCCTCGTGCTCGGCGCGCCCGTCACCCTGGCCCTGCGCGCCCTCAAGCCCGCCGCCCGCAGGGGCGACCGGGGCCCCAGGGAGTGGCTGACGACGATCCTGCACAGCAGGTTCGTCCGCGTCATCGCCCACCCGGCGATCGCCACCGCGATCTTCATCGTCTCCACCTACGCGCTGTACTTCACGCCGCTGTTCGCCGCCGCGATGGAGGAGCACCTCGGCCACATCGTGATGACGGTGCACTTCCTGCTCAGCGGGTGCCTGTTCTTCTGGGTGATCATCGGCGTCGACCCCGCCCCCTACCGGCTGCCGCACGTGGCCCGGCTCATCCTGCTGTTCGTGACCATGCCGTTCCACGCGTTCTTCGGCATCGCGCTGATGAGCATGACCACCGTGCTGGCCTCCGACTGGTACGACCAGCTCGGCCGTACCTGGGGCGCTTCCGCGATCGAGGACCAGCAGACCGGCGGCGCCATCGCCTGGGGGTTCGGGGAGATCCCGACCCTCGTGGTGCTCCTCGCGCTCGCCTTCCAGTGGTGGCGCCACGACGACCGGGGGGCCCGCCGGGCCGATCGCCGCGCCGACGCCGCCGCGGCCCGCGACGGTGGCAGCGGCGACGCCCAGCTCGACGCCTACAATGACTACCTGGCCAAACTCAACAGGCGAGACGGCGCGGAGTAGCCGGACAGCTACGCCCTTCTATCTTCGAGCCCCCTCCAGGACACCTCCCGGTAGCCTGTATCGCAGGGGGCTCGTGCTCACCGCAGCGGGTGCAGCGCTTTTTCCGTCGCGCGCCACGCCCAGTCACATATCCGGTCGGGGGGCCGGTGGCTGCAATGTGCATCAGGAAGGTTGAGCAGTGTCCGAGGAAGTGCGCGTACGCGAGGGCCGGAGCAGGAGCCTGGCCCAGGCGCTCGAAGAGCATCTCACCGAATGGGCCGAGCGCACCGGGATCACCGTCGAGATCTGGGCGCTGCCCGCCCGGGACGTCCCGCCCGTGGTCGCCAAAGCCGTGCTGGCCGCGCTCGGGGAGGCGCTGGCCAACGTCGAGCGGCACAGCGGTGCCCGTACGGTCTCCGTCGCCGTCACCCTCGGGCGTGGCGGCCTGCGTATGACGGTGAGTGACAACGGGGTCGGCTTCTTCGGAGAGGCGAAGGGCCGGGGCGTCGCCGCCATGCGCGCCCACCTCGAACGACTCGGCGGCTCGTGCGGCGTCAACGGCGTTCCCGGCGAGGGAACCACCGTCACCGGAGTGGTGCCCGGCCAGGACTAGCCTGGGCCGGGCGCCCGCCAGGGGGAGCGGCGCCCGGAGGTCGCGGTCTCCCCAGGTCAGGGAGATGATCGCGGGACGGGCCCGGACTCAGGGAAGCGTCAGGATCTCGTGGCCGGTCTCGGTCACCAGGATGGTGTGCTCGAACTGGGCGGTCCGCATGCGGTCCTTGGTGACGGCGGTCCAGCCGTCGGGCCAGATGTCGTAGTCGATGGTGCCGAGCGTCAGCATGGGCTCGATCGTGAACGTCATGCCCGGCTCCAGCGTGACCGCGAGTGACGGGTCGTCGTAGTGGGGCACGATGAGGCCCGAGTGGAACGTGGTGCCGATGCCGTGGCCGGTGAAGTCGCGGACCACGCCGTAGCCGAACCGCTTGGCGTAGGCCTCGATCACGCGACCGGCCACGTTGAGCTGGCGGCCGGGGGCGACGGCCTTGATGGCCCGGTTGGTGGCCTCGCGGGTGCGCTCGACCAGCAGGCGCGACTCCTCGTCCACGTCGCCGACGAGGAAGGTGGCGTCGGTGTCGCCGTGCACGCCGCCGATGAAGGCGGTGATGTCGATGTTGACGATGTCGCCGTCGCGCAGCACGGTGTCGTCCGGGATGCCGTGGCAGATCACCTCGTTGATCGAGGTGCACAGCGACTTGGGATAGCCGCGGTAGCCGAGCGTGCTGGGATACGCGCCGCGGTCGCAGAGGAACTCGTGGCCGATCCGGTCGAGCTCGTCGGTGGTGACGCCGGGGGCCACGTGCCTGCCGACCTCTTCGAGCGCCTGGGCAGCCAGCTTGCCCGCGACCCGCATCCGCTCGATGATCTCAGGGGTCTTGACGTCGGACTCCCCGGTCTTCGGGACCTTCTTCCCGACGTACTCCGGCCGCTGGATATGAGAGGGAACCTTGCGGATGGGGGAGATCCGCCCGGGCTGGAGCAGTGTCGTCATGGTCCCCCAGTCTAGTTGTGCTTCTCACTGGGCAGTATTGCCGCATGAGTGATCAATGGTGGTTCTGCCTGACGCACATGGCCGTCGAACCCGACGACGGATGCCCGAACAAGGACCGGATGGGACCGTACCCGACCCGCGAGGCCGCGTCCGCCGCGCTGAAGACCGCGGCCGACAGGAACGAGGAGTGGAAGAAGAACGACCGCTCCTGGGACGGAGACGACTGAGCCCGCAGCCGGTTACCGGTTACCGGCCGTCCACGACGGCGTACGCGCGGGTGGGTAGGTCGGTTGATCCTCCACGGCGATGTACGCGCGGGCGGGGAAGGCCGGTCAGTCGTCCACGACGGCGTACGCGCGGACGGGGAAGGTCCCCAGGCCGGCCAGCAGCGGTGGCGCGGCGTGGAGGCGAAACCCGCTGCCGGGCAGCGCGGCCAGCCCCGTCATGTGCTCCACGATCGGGATGCCCGCCGCGAGCAGCAGCGTGTGCGCGGGACGCTCACCGCGGGGCGGGGTGTCGTCGATGTTGAGGCTGTCGATGCCGACGAGCGCGGGCCCCCGCTCCGCGAGCCAGTGGGCCGCCTCCGGTTCGAGGTAGGGATGGCCGTGGAAGTACGCCTCGGTGCCGAAGTGCCGGTCCCAGCCGGTGTGCAGGAGTACGGCCCTGCCGCGCACGTCCAGCCCGGCGAACCGGTCGAGCCCCACGGAGGGCGCCCCCTCGGCCCGTACGACCAGGCCCGGCAGGTCGGCGAGCGACTCCAGCGGCATCCCCGACAGGTCGGGCCCCTGCGGGTAGCGGTGGTAGGGGGTGTCGAGGTAGGTGCCGGTGTTGGCGACCAGTTCGACGCTGCCGATGTGGAACTCCGTGCCCGGGGCGTAGACCTCCCGCGAGTCCTCCCTGCTCAGGTGCACGCCCAGGCGGGGGCCCGGGACGCCGGGGTAGGTGATCATCCCCTCGGTGATGCGGTGGCTCAGCTCGACCAGCCGGGTCACGGGACGCTCACCTTCTCGCGCCTCGTGCGGGCCCCGGCCATCCTGCCGATCGCGACGAGGCCGATCACGCCCCAGACGACGTTGAGGATCGCCGAGGGCCAGGCCGAGAGGTAGGCCGTGTTGACCATCAGCGCGACCGCCCCGGCCAGGTTGATCACCTGGTAGGGCAGGCCGTCGCCGGTCATCCTGGACATCGACACCATGGCGTACCCGTACAGCATGACGGCGGCGCCGGCCCAGCCGAGCAGGTTGACGAAGAGGGGCACCGGATCACGCGCCCGACGGGGAGAGGCTCATGCCCCCATGATTTCCGTCCCGCTCACTGAAGGGCAAATAAAGTTTTCTTAATGTCCACGTAAGCTGAGCTGCATGGATATCGATCCCCGGCGACTGCGGGTGCTCCACGAGGTCGCCCGTCGCGGCGGTGTCATGCGCGCGGCGGAGGCGCTCCACCTGACGGCCTCGGCGGTCTCGCAGCAGCTCGAGCTCCTGGAGCGGGAGGTCGGGCTCTCCCTGATCGACAGGTCGCAGCGCCGGGTCGCCCTCACCCCCGCGGGCCGGGTCCTCGCCGGATACGCCGAGCGCGTCGAGGAGGAGCTGGGCGAGGCGAGGCGGGAGCTGATCCGCTTCACCGAGCGGCTGGCCGGGCCGGTGGCGATCGCCGCGTTCCCCACGGTCATCAGGCATCTGCTGGTGCCCGCGCTGGGCAGGCTGGCCGAGCGCCACCCCCAGATCACGCCGCGGATCCAGGAGCTGTACGGGGCGCCCGCGCTGCGGGAGCTCCGCCTCGGCGGGGTCGACCTCGCCCTCACCGAGGAGGACGCCGACAAGGCCGACAAGACCGTCGCGGCGCAGCAGTCCATCGTCTCCCATCCCCTCTACGTGGACGAGTACCGGATCGTGGCCCCGCCGGGCTGGGCGGACGTCCCGCGAGAGGTCGCCGACCTGGCGGGAGTGCCCTGGATCGCCGGACCGCCCGACCAGGCCTGCGGCCACGCCCTGGAGCGGTTCGCCGCCCTGCACGGATTCACCCCGCGCCGGGTGCACATGATCCAGGAGTTCCCGCCCACGCTCGCCCTGGTCGCGGCGGGGCACGGGGTGGCGATCGTGCCGTCGCTCGCCCTGCTCGACGTCCCGGAGGGTGAGGTCGTCGTCACCGGCATCGCCAACGTGGGCGCCAGGAAACTGGACGCGGTGACCCGCCTCAGCCGTACCCGCTCGGGTGAGCCCGACCCGGTGCAGGCCGTGGTCATCGCGGCGCTCAGGGACGCGGCCGAGGAACTGCCGGGACGGCTCGGAGCGCGCTGGAACGCGTCCTAGCCTTACTGCCGGCTTGAGCCGTTCTCAGGGGTGTTCCGGTCGCGTTCTGGTTGTGTCCGGCCGTACCGCCCGCTGGTTCCAGGGGGCGGCCGGTGGGGCTAGTCGGTGACCCGCGGGCCGCTGATCCGTTCCAGCAGCCCGGCCAGGCGGTCGCGCAGGCCGGGACGGCGGCCGGCCTCGCCCGCGGCCATGCTCACCAGGTGCTGGGCTCCGTCGAAGGAGAACGGCGCCCGTTCGGGGACCGTCAGCGCGTCGTGGGCCAGACCTTTCAGATCCGGGTCGCCGCCGTCCAGGGCCAGGATCGTCGTGCCGGTCCTGCGGGCGTCGCTCACCCGTTCCAGCAGCGCCTCGGGGGCGCGCTCCTCGGCCACCACGAACAGCGTCTCGCCCCGCCTGGCCCGCTCGATCCGCTCCAGCCCGACCCGCAGGTGCGCGGGCGCTTCCGGGGCGGGCGCCCAGCGGACCAGCGTCGGGGTGAGCTGCGGCATCCCGGAGAGCCTGGCCTCGTCGCCCAGGTGCGCGGTCAGGTGCCAGGGTTCCTCCTGGGGCGTGCCCACCAGCAGCAGCCCGCCGGGGGAGCGTGTCGCGCGGAGGGCGAGGCCCAGCTCGCGGGTCCGCTCGACCCAGCCGGTCGAGGCCAGGATTTCACGCAGCAGCGTCACCGACCCAGCGTCCATCGCACCATCGTGCCCCAGACACCCCGCGCCGATCCTGGAAACGCGCCCCTGAGATGATCGGGACAGGCGATATGGTCGATGGAGTCCGGCCCTGAGCGACCGGGGGACGATGAGGAGTGGCGAGTGAGCACTGACATTCCGGACGTGAGCAAGATCTCGATCGGGATCCTGGGCGGGACCGGCGACCAGGGCAAGGGCCTGGCCCGGCGGTTCGCCCTCGCCGGTCACACCGTGCTGATCGGTTCACGGAGCGCGGAACGGGCTCAGGCGGCGGCGGAGAGCGTCGGCGGATCGGTGCGCGGCGCGGACAACCCGACCGTGGCGGCCGAGGCCGACGTGGTGATCGTGGCCATTCCCTGGGACGGGCACCGCTCCACGCTGGAGTCCCTCCGCTCCGAGCTGGCCGGGAAGATCGTCGTCGACTGCGTCAACCCGCTCGGCTTCGACAAGCAGGGTGCCTACGCGCTCGCGGTGGAGGAGGGCAGCGCCGCCCAGCAGGCGGCCGCCGTCCTGCCCGACAGCCGCGTGGTCGCCGCCTTCCACCACGTCTCGGCCGTCCTGCTGATGGATCCCGAGGTCGAGGAGATCACCCTGGACGTGCTCGTGGCGGGTGACGACCGCGAGGCCACCGACACCGTCCAGGCACTGGCGGGCCGGATCCCCGGCATGCGTGGCGTGTACGCCGGACGCCTGCGCAACGCCCACCAGGTCGAGGCGCTGACCGCCAACCTCATCTCGATCAACCGCCGCTACAAGGCCCACGCGGGCCTGCGCGTCACCGACCTCTAGCGGCCGGTTGAGTGGATTCGGTCCTTGAACCAGGCCAATCTTGCCCGATTGGATCTGACAAATAGCACGTTAACCGGACATCCTTGGCATATGACTGATTTTCGTCCGGAGACCCGTACCGTCCACCTGCCCCAGCCTCCCCTGAACGGCAGCCGTTCCATCACGATGCCGCTCTACCAGACCTCCGGGTTCGTCTTCGACGACCCGGCCGTTTTCGCCGACGGGATGGGCCGCCCGGACGGCGCCTTCGTCTACGGGCGGCTGTCGAACCCGACGGTCCGCTCCCTGGAGGAGGCCGTCGCCGGGCTGGAGGGCGGCGTCGGCGCCGTGGCCACCGGCTCCGGGATGGGGGCCATCAACTCCGTACTCCTCGGGCTGCTGGAGCCCGGCGACCACCTGATCGCGCAGAAGCCGCTCTACGGCGGCACCGCCGCGATGATCAACGACCTGGTGGCGCGGTTCCGGATCGAGGTCTCGTACGTCCCCGAGGACGACCCGGCGGCGCTGCGCGAGGCGGTGCGGCCGGAGACCAAACTGGTCTACCTGGAGACCATCGCCAACCCGGTGACCCAGGTCGCCGACCTGCCGGGCATGTGCGCCGCGGCCCGCGAGGCCGGACTGGTCTCGGTGGTCGACAACACCTTCGCCTCGCCGATCCTGTGCAGGCCGATCGAGCACGGCGCCGACATCGTGGTGCACTCCACCACCAAGTATCTGAGCGGGCACACCGACGTGCTCGGCGGGATCGCCGTCTTCGCCTCCGACGAGCTGTACCGCAAGGTGTGGTCCTTCACCACCAAGCTGGGCGCCACCGCGGACCCGTTCGCCGCCTGGCTCACCCTGCGCGGCATCCAGACGCTGCCGCTGCGGATGGAGCGCCACTGCTCCAACACCCGCGAGCTGGCCACCCGCCTGGACGCCCACCCCGCCGTCTCCGTCGTGCACTGGCCGGGGCTGCCCTCGCACCCCTCGTACGAGCTGGCGGCCAAGCTCCTGCCCGACTTCGGGGGGGTCTTCTCCTTCGACCTGACGGGCGGGCGGGAGGCGGGGGAGCGGTTCATGAGCTCGGTGAGGCTGGCCCTGCTGGCCCCGTCCCTCGGCGGCGTCGAGACGCTCATCCTGCACCCCGCGACCACCTCCCACCGCTCCCTGAGCGCCGAGGAGCTCGCCCGGCACGGGATCGGCGAGGGTACGGTGCGGGTGGCGGTCGGCATCGAGCACGTCGAGGACCTGTGGGCCGACTTCGAGCAGGCACTCGCCTGACGCCGCGCGCAGCGGGATCCGCGGTGTTTCCGGCATCGCGGCGCGGGGCCGCCCGGGAGACCGGGCGCCCCCTCCGGGATCGTGTTCATGGGGAGGGAGCACGCGTGAGCGTGTCGTTCGAGGACGTGGAGCGGGCCGCCGGGCGCATCGCGGGGCACGTCCTGCGTACGCCGGTGGTCGAGGTGTCGCCTGGGCTGTTCCTGAAGCTGGAGGGGCTGCAGCACTCGGGGTCGTTCAAGGCGCGCGGAGGCTTCAACCGCGCGCTGGCCTCCGAGGCGATCCCCGAGGCAGGGCTGATCGCGGCGAGCGGGGGCAACCACGGCCTGGCGGTGGCGTACGTGGCGCGCGACCTAGGCGTCCAGGCGGAGATCTTCGTGCCGACGGTGGCCAGCCCGGTGAAGGTCGCCGGGCTGCGCGCGCTGGGCGCGCGGGTGACCCAGACCGGCGCCGTCTACGCCGAGGCGTACGAGGCCTCGGTCAAGCGCGCGGCCGAGACCGGTGCCCTGGACATCCACGCCTACGACCAGGCGGAGGTGGTCGCGGGCCAGGGCACGGTCGGCCTGGAGCTCCTGGAGCAGACCGGGGGCGTCGACACGGTCGTCGTCGCGGTCGGCGGCGGCGGGCTCGTCGCGGGGATCACCGTCGCCCTCGGCGGCCGGGCCCGCGTGGTCGCCGTCGAGCCCGAGCTCATCCCCACCCTGCGCCGGGCCCTGGAGGCGGGCGGGCCGGTCGGCGTCGAGGTCTCGGGGGTGGGGGCCGACGCGCTGGGCGCCAGCCGGGCGGGCGAGATCGCGTACGAGGTCACGAGCGCGGCGGGGGTGCTGAGCCTCCTGGTCTCCGACGAGGCCATCGTCGAGGCGCGGCGTGAGCTGTGGCGCGAACACAGGGTCGCCGCCGAGCACGCGGGCGCCGCGGCGTACGCGGCCCTGCTGTCCGGTGTGTACACCCCGGCCCCCGGCGAGCGGGTGGCCGTCGTCGTGTGCGGCGCCAACACCGACCCCGCGACGCTCGTCTGACGCTTCGCGCGTTCCGTACGACGAGGCCGCCCCGGCGCCGCCAGGTTCTCCTGGGGCGCCGGGGCGGCTCGGCGGTGGTCACCGGTTCCGCGCCGCCCGGGGGTTGCGCGGTCCGGACCGGTCAGCGGTAGCTGTGCTCGGCGGTGGGGAAGGCGCCGGTCGACACCTCGTCGGCGAAGCTGCGTACGGCCCTGTCCATCTCGTGGGCCAGGTCGAAGTACTTCTTGACGAACTTGGCGGGGCTGGCGGTCAGGCCCATCAGGTCCTGCCAGACGAGGACCTGCGCGTCGGTGCCCGGCCCGGCGCCGATGCCGATCGTGGGGATCGACAGGGAGGCGGTGACCCGCTCGGCCAGGTCGGTGGGGACGCACTCCAGGACCACCGAGAACGCCCCGGCGTACTCCAGGTCCTTGGCGTCGGCCATCAGCTCGTCGCCCGACTGGCCGCGGCCCTGCACGCGGTAGCCGCCGAGCGCGTTGACCGACTGGGGGGTCAGGCCCAGGTGGGCCATCACCGGGATGCCGGCCGAGACCAGGGCCTCGACCTGGGGAAGCACCCGCCGCCCGCCTTCGAGCTTGACCGCGTGCGCGCCGGCCTCCTTCATGAAGCGGGCGGCCGTCTCCAGGGCCTGCTGGGGAGAGGACTGGTAGGAACCGAACGGCAGGTCGGCCACGACCATCGCGCGGGAGGAGCCGCGGACCACGGCCGCCGTCAGGGGCATGAGATCGTCCACCGACACGGGCAGTGTCGAGTCGTAGCCGTACACGACCATGGCGGCCGAGTCGCCGACGAGCAGCACGGGGATGCCGGCCTCGTCGAAGACCCTGGCGGTCATCGCGTCGTACGCGGTGACCATCGGCCACCGCTCGCCGCGCTCCTTGGCGGCGGCGACGTCGCGCACGGTGATCCTTCGTCCAGCCTGGCCGCCGTAGAGAGAGGTCGGCCGGTTGGTGACGGAAGAGGACATGGGACCTCCAGTGAAGTCTCGAGGCGCCCCTGTGGCGTCCCCGGACGGTTTCGATGATTGCACGCGTACGACAGGTTCAACAGACCTGATCGGCGTGGTAATCCAGCGGGCGGGTGCGGGAGTTATGTGATGCTTTCATGCTTTTAGTCTGATATGTTCGCACCTTCGTTCCGGTGACGGAGCGTGATCGGCGGGTGTGTCCGGGTGGTGATCCGGTGGCGAAGGCCTGTCGGTGCGACCGACCTGTTCGCGGGAACGGCCCGGCGGCCGGGCGCGGGTGATGTGTGACACATCCGAGGCGCCCGGGGGAGCGGCTGACGGCCGGATGCGGGCGGGGCGGGGCGGAGCGGGGCGCGTCAGGGGGTCCTCGGCAGGCGGGACGCGGTGCCCCGGCACGGTAATCCAGTGGCGGATGTGCCAGGGGCGTACGGCACAATGCTCGCGGAGGTAAGTAATCACAATGGCTGTCGAACCTTACCGCCGCCTGCTGGCGATCCCGGGCGTGCGGTCGTTGCTGCTGGTGGGGCTGGTCGCCCGCATTCCCTCGACCGCGATCGCGATCACGCTGACGATGCACGTCGTCGACCCCAGCGGGCTCGGGCTCGGCTTCGCCGCGGCCGGTCTGGTGACCATGGCGAGCACGGTGGGGATGGCGGTCGGCTCGCCGCTGGCCGGAAGGTTCGTCGACAGTCACGGCCTGCGTCCGGTGCTGGTGGTGACCACGCTCGCCCAGCTCGCCTTCTGGTCCACCGCGTGGGCGATGCCGTTCCCCCTGCTGCTCGCGGCCTCGGTGCCCGCGGGCCTGCTCAGCCTCCCGGTGTTCAGCGTGATCAGGCAGTGCCTCACGGCACTGGTCCCGGTCGACCAGCGCAGGATGGGCTTCTCCCTCGACTCCATGATCGTGGAACTCTCCTACATGGCCGGCCCCGCCCTGGCGGTCGCGGGGGTGACCCTCCTCGGCAGCGTGCCCACCATGAGCCTCGTCGCGGCCGGTCTGGTCGCCTCGGGGGTGGCGCTGATCGTGCTTAACCCGCCCGTCCGCTCGGACGAGGAGCTCCAGGAGGTGGCGGGGAGGGTCTCGCGGCGCCGGTGGCTCACCCCGGGCATGCTCGGGCTGCTCGGCACGGTCGCCGCCGCGACCTTCATCCTGGCCGCCACCGAGCTGTCCCTGGTGGCGACGATGAAGCAGGACGGCGACACCGCGTGGGTCGGGCTGGCGATCGGCCTGTGGTGCGCCTACTCGCTGATAGGCGGGTTCGTGTACGGCATGCTGCCCCGGGGGGTGTCGCCGCTGATCCTGATCGGCGCCATGGGGGTGCTCACCGTCCCCGTCGGGCTGGTCGGCGGTGACTGGCGCTGGCTGATCCTGGCCCTGCTGCCGGCCGGGGTGCTGTGCGCTCCCGCGCTGTCCTCCACGATCGAGACCGTGACCCGCTGGGTGCCCGCCGGGGCCCGGGGCGAGGCGATGGGCCTGCACGGCACGGCGCTGCTGATCGGCGCGGGCTCCGCGGCGCCCATCGCGGGCGTGATCATCGACGGCCCCGGTCCCGGCTGGGCCTTCGCCGCCGCCGGGCTGGTCGGTGTGGTGATGGTGCTGGTCGCCCTGCCGTTCTGGCGGCGCACCGCGGCCGTGGTCGAGGAACCCGTCCCGGTGGCCGCCTGACCTCTGCCGTACCTGGATCCGGGACGTGCTCTGTCCCGGGTGTCGCCGGTCTCCCGGGTGTCGCCGGTCCCGGCCTCGGTGCTCTCGGCCGCCACCCGGCCTCGGTGCGTCACTTCGAGGGGGCGCATGCTGAGAGTTCGAGACATTTCACGATAAATACGAAACGATACGGTTGCGTATCGTAATGATCAGCGCTACGGTGGTGTTTCGAAACTCAAGCGTATCGAATACGGGGCCTTCGTGGAACAACAGCTCGGCCACCCGCGGCGGTGGCAGATCCTGGGAGTGCTGGTCTTCAGCCTCCTGGCGGTCGTGCTCGACAACACCATTCTCAATGTCGCACTGAAGACGATCGCCGACCCCGAGGTGGGCCTGGGGGCCACCCAGAGTCAGCTGGAATGGGCGATCAACTCCTACACGCTCGTGTTCGCGGGCCTGCTGTTCACCTTCGGGGTGATCGGCGACCGCACCGGGCGCAAGCGCATGCTCATGGTCGGCATGGTGCTCTTCGGCCTGGCCTCACTGGCCAGCGCCTACGCCCAGGACCCCATGCAGCTGATCGTCGCCCGCGCGTTCATGGGCATCGGCGGTGCCGCGATCATGCCGGCCACGCTGGCGATCATCTCCAACGTCTTCCCCCCGCAGGAGCGCGGCAAGGCGATCGGCGTCTGGGCCGGAGGGGTGGGCCTTGCCGTGGCGATCGGCCCGATCACCGGAGGACTGCTCATCGAGCACTTCTGGTGGGGCTCGGTCTTCCTGGTCAACCTGCCGATCGTGCTGGTCAGCATGGTGCTCATCCGCCTGGTCGTGCCCGAGTCGCGCGACCCCAAGCCCTCCAGGCTCGACCCGGTCGGCGTGATCCTCTCCATCGTCGGCCTCGTCGCCATCACCTACGGCATCATCCGGGGCGGGGAACTGGCCACGATCACCAGCGCCGAGGTGCTCGTCCCGGCCGTCTTCGGCGTCGTCGTGCTCGCCGCCTTCGTCTGGTACGAGCGCCGTATCGACCACCCGGCCTTCGACGTCCGCTACTTCCGCGACCCGCGCTTCGCCACCGCGGTCGGCATGATCGGCATCGTGTTCTTCGCGATGATGGGCGCGATGTTCTTCCTGGTCTTCTACCTGCAGATCGTGCTGGGCTTCAGCGCGCTGCAGGCGGGTGCCCTGATGATCCCCTTCGCCGCCGCACAGCTGATCTTCGCGCCGCTGAGCCAGCAGATGGCCGCGCGCTTCGGCGGCAAGCTGAGCGCCACGGTCAGCATGGTCGTCGTGGCCGCCGCGCTGGCCTCGTACTCGCTGATGGACCACAACACCCCGATCGTCCTGCTGGAGATCGTGTTCTTCGTCCAGGGCGCGGCGATGGCCAACATCATGCCTCCGGCGACCACCGCGATCATGGAGGCACTTCCCAGGGAGAAGGCCGGTGTCGGCTCGGCCATGAGCAACACCGTCCGCCAGGTGGCCGGCGCGCTCGGCGTCGCGCTCCTCGGCTCGCTGCTCTCGGCCACCTACCGTGACCAGATCGCCCCGGCCCTGACGGGCCTGCCCGACCAGCTCAAGCACCTGGCGGGCGAGTCGCTGACCGGCACGCTGGGCGTGGCCCAGGGCCTCGGCGCCCAAGGCGCGGCGCTGATCGAACCGGCCAAGCTCGCCTTCGTCGAGGGCATGCACATCACCGCCCTCGTCTCAGCGGTCATCGCGCTGGTCGGAGCCCTGATGGTGTTCAGGTGGCTGCCCGGCAAGCCCTCCGCGGCTCCCGCCCCGAAGGAGATCAACCGAGACAAGGAACCGGCGGTAGTGTAGGAACGCTATGACGACCACCGACGAGATTCAGGCGACCGGGGCTCAGACGCCCCGCCCGGCGGGCCGTCCCCGCAGTGCCAGGGCGGAGAAGGCCATCATCGACGCGACCCTCGACCTGATCGGGGAGAGCGTAGGCATCTCCGAGCTGTCGATCGAGGCGATCGCGGCTCGCGCGGGGGTCGGCAAGACCACGATCTACCGGCGCTGGTCCAACAAGGAGGACCTGCTCGTCGACGCGCTGGCCACCCTCAAGTCGCCTCTGCCCCCGGTCGCGGGCCTCTCGGTCCGCGAGGATCTCGTCGCCTACGCGCGGGTGTTCCTGCGCGACGCGTGCGACGCGCGCAACCGCTGCGTGATGAACATCGCGATGAACGAGGCCGAGCGCCATCCCCGCCTGGTGGAGCGCATCCGCCAGGCGACCATCGAGCCGCGCAGGGCGGCGATCACCGCCCTGCTGCGGCGCGGCGTCACCACCGGCGAGCTGCGGACCGGCCTCGACGTCTCCATCGCGATGGCGAACCTGGTCGGCACCGTCATGTGGTACATCCGCACCGAGGGTGTCGACGAGTGCACCGCGTCCTCCGACCTGGCCGAACGGATCGTCGACCACCTTTTGGCGGGCCTCGCTCCCTGAGGCCTTCCCGTACGGCCGTCCGGGGGCTCTCGTACGGCGGCGTCGTCATGAAAGCCGGGCGGACCACGGCTTCGGCCGCTTCATGGCCCGTCGCACACGGGCGGCGTCATGGATGTCGTCACGGATGTCGTCACGAAACCCCGGCGGTGATCGCCGGGGTTTCGTCGTCTTGGGCGCCTCGCGAACGGAAGTGAGGCGTCAGTCGCCGAGGTGGTCGAACTCGCCGAGCTTCACGCCCGCGATGAAGACGTCCCATTCGGCCCGGGTGAAGAAGAGTTTCGGCCCACCGGGGTTCTTGGAGTCGCGCAGCACGTGCAGGGCGCCGAGGTCCGCCTTGTATCCGGTGCGAGGGGCGCCGACGACGGCCACCTCGACGCAGTTGCCGCCGCCGGAGCCGCTCAGGGAGGTTTTGCGCCAGGTCGCGCCGGTCAGGTCTGCTGCCATTCCGTCATCACCTTCGCTATGGGATCGGCGCTCGCCCGCGCGGGCAGGGCCGCCGAGCGGACCGCTTCGTATCGCCTGCAGATCGCCGCCACGTCACGAGGATGGTCCGTGACGTGCCCTACGGCAGCGGACTCCACGAATACACTATCCAGGCTGCCCTCGGCGCTCGCAATGAAGAATCCTCCCTCCAGACCCGCGATCGCACCGCCGGTCACGTAGGCGCTTTTCGGTACGACCTGGATGGAGATGTTCCGGTGCTCGGACGCGGTGAGAAGCGCGGCGAGCTGGTCGCGCATGATGCCGGCACCCCCGACGCATCTGTGCAGGACTCCCTCGTCGAACACGGTCCACAGCGGCGGAGGGTTGTCGCGTGCCAGGATTTTCTGACGCTCCAGGCGGGCGGTCATCGGAGGCGAAGAAGGTGAGCGGGCTGGCCTCACCGTCCGGCTCACGCAGGGCGGGCATCGCGGGCTCCTTTCTCGCGCAGGGACGCTGGGGGACCGGCGCGCGCTTCGTCATCGGATCACTACGAAAAGTAATGGCCCGTTGTCGCAATAGGAAGCGCGTATCCGGAACGCGGTGAAAAGCGCTTTGAGTTCGTGGTCGACGACTCGGCCGGATGCATATTTCCCTGATGACCGCCAGTCTCTTCTTCTCAACATCTTCGGTTGTTGAGAATTCACGATAATCTGTTGGGGATTTGTTTTTCTGGCGTCTCGCCCCGAGGAGGCCGGGTCGAATGGCGGAGTTTGTTGGCATTGATCCGGCCGGGGCGCGGCGTCTCATCACCTCCATGGACGACGCCGTGCAGCGCGTCCAGACGCTGAGACCCTGGCTGTCGGCCTCCATCGCCGAGGCGGGCACCGACTGGCCCGCCGGACCGGGTGCCGAGGTGCTCGACGGTGTCGGGCGTTTCCTCGACGAGACGCGGCGTGATCTGACCTGGCGGACCCAGACGATCGAGCGCGTCGAGGGTGCCGCTTCCCAAGGGGGCCTGAGGGCGGCGGAGTTCGCGTTCGGCGACGCGGCGGCGGCCCGGACCGCGGGGACCCTCGCCGGGAAACGAACCCTGGCGGCATGGCAGGCGTATCAGAAGGACCCAGGCGTCCAGAACTGGGAGAAGGTCCAGGAGGCGCTCAGAGAAGGACAGGGCAAGACCGTCGACGCCGCCTACTCGGCGGGACTGCTGGCCACCTTGGGCACCGGCACTTTCGCGGGCATCTTCGCCGCCGTGAGCGCGAGAAACCAGAACGACGCGCGTGGGTACAGCCCGGCCAACCTGGCGAAGGCGAAGAAGGACCTGGGCCCGCTGGCCGAGGCGTTCGCCTCGACGGACGCGGCGGGCACCCTCCCCGGGGATCTGCGCGACCGCGCGTTGGAAGATCTGCCGATCGGAGACATGGCGGCCCTGCTCGGCCTGGCCCGCCAGTCACGGGAATTCCTGGTCCAGGCGGGAGCCACACTCGCCCAGCGGAGCGGTCACCGTGAGGACGAGGAAGACTGGAACACCTACTGGCTGGTCAAGGCGTTGAGCCAGAACGGTGAGGCTACTCAGGAACTGCTTGCCTCCGGTGACAACGCCACACTGTTGCTGCGTCCCGAGGTGGTCAACGACGGGGGCCGCCCAGGATTCAAGAAGTTGCTCGCCGCCGCACTGGACAAGGCGCTGGCCCCCGGTGCGGGAACCGCCACTCTCCGCCGGGATGCCTGGATCAATGTCATCAAGGTGTTCGGGGACAGGACGGCATGGCCATCTCTGCTCCCCGAACCAAGCAAGCTGGAATACTTCCCGCCTTTGGACGGCCAGCCGCCGGACAAGCGTTATCTTCCCGGCGACACCAAGGTCATACCTGTCCCCTCCCCGATCGGTCAGGTCCTCGCCAGGCACATCTCCCAGTATTTCCCCGAACTCGCCGCCGTCTGGAGCAGAGAACACGGCTCCCTACCTGCGGCCCCAGGTGAGGGATGGCGGAACCTCAACGCGGAATCGGTGGTGAACTTCTTTGGCGGGCTCCTGCGCGATCCGGCGGCGCTGTCACCACTTAGAAGCGGATATGGTGGCTTTCTTGAAAATCTCGATCTGGGTAAGGAACATCCGTTCGGCAACGCGTCCACAGAAGAGGGAAGAGAAGGGCAGCGCCGGGCTTTCTACGACAAGGCGGTAAGGGCCGGAGCGCTCGCCTCGTTGTTTTTCAGTGGTTTACACGAGGCTGACCTCGATGCGGAGGAAAATCGCAAGTTCACTGTCGAGTTCTTGTCTATCCCTCTTGACGCACTGGTCGGCGGCTGGGCGGGCCATCTCCTTGCGGACTCCGTCTTGGCCGGAGCGGCGGCGTCCAAAGCCGTTGATCTCACCTGGAAGAACACCCTGCAGGACGAGATCGAGAATTTTCTGGACGAAGGATCGCCCGAAGAGGCGTCGGATCTGGTTGATGTGCTGGTCGACGGCCAGGTGTCCGCTTTCAACGCCTCGCGCGAAAGTCACGGTCAGCCGCCACTCGGTGAATCGGATCTTCGTCAACTCAAGGACATTTTCTACGGGCGGTTGGAACCGGTGCTGGAAGCGGCCCTAAGAGCACGCGGAGGATGACCGATGACCGAGCACGCCGAACTGCTGCGTCTCGCGAACGAGAAAGAACTACTCGCAGATCGCTTCGATGGTTATGTGAAGAATCTGACGACACTGTTCGATCAGATCAAGACCGAGTCGGTCCACGGCGAGCGCACCTGGACGGGACCTGCGGCTCAGCGTTTCGACCACGACGTCGTTCGACGGCGATCGGACCTGGACCGGCTCGCGGAACAGTGCCGAACGGCCGCAAGAAACCTGAAACGCTCTGCTCTGCGACTTCGGGAGCAGGCACGCCTTCTCGGAGATTCCTCGTGACTACTGGCTCGCCGGCAGGCAGTCGGTTTTACCGATCACTTCGATGTTGGGCTGGGAAGCCTGCACGAGGACGATGAAGGTGATACCTGGATCTTCTTTGTGAAGGATCACGAAGCTTCGCCCGGGCTGTACCCAGCTGGCATTTCGATCAACTTTGTAGCCGACGCGCATGAGCGCGTCCTGCAACGGGCGAGTGGTCAGGTCGGCTAACTGTGCGGGAGTGTACTGGTTGTCTTTCGCGAAGTCGCCACTGAGCTGGTGAAAGCGAAATGCGGTGCCCTTCTCCGAACAGGTTGTAAAATCATTTCCGTCTTCCCCGGTCTTGTCGACGACTTTCTTGTTGACGGTGGGGTGCAGATGTTCAAGCTTTCTGGCGTCCTTGGCCAGCGTTTGGGCGGCCTGGTCCAGGGTGGGACTACTGGCGCCGCAGCCGGTGGCCATCAGCAGTATCAGGGCGCATCCCGCAGCACGTCGCACCCTGTCGACTTTACAGACCGGCTTCCTGCGCGGCGAGATGACATTCAAAAACAGCCGGGTCGGGACGTGGAAAACGCGATATGTCAGGTGGTGGTCTCGCGCCAGCGGTTGGTGATGGGGAGGCGGCGGTCGCGGCCGAAGTTCTTGGGGGTGATCTTCGGGCCCGGGGGATACTGGCGGCGCTTGTACTCGGCCAGGTCGACCAGGCGGATCACCCGGGTGACCAGGGCCGGGTCGTGTCCGGCGGCGACGAGTTCGGCGGAGCCCATGTCCTTCTCGACGTAGTCGTACAGCAGCCTGTCGAGGATGTCGTACTCGGGCAGGGAGTCGGTGTCACGCTGGTCGGGGCGGAGCTCGGCGCTGGGCTCCTTCTCGATCGAGCTCTCCGGGATCGGCGGCACCGCGAACCCGTGCAGGAACTCGCCCGACCGGCCCGCCTGGGCGTTGCGCCAGCGCGACAGCTCCCAGACCAGGGTCTTGAGCACGTCCTTGATGGGCGCGAAACCGCCCGCCGAGTCGCCGTAGAGGGTGGAGTAGCCGGTGGCGAGCTCGCTCTTGTTGCCGGTGGTGAGGACGAGGTGGCCGTGCTCGTTGGACAGGCCCATCAGGATCATGCCGCGCACCCGGGCCTGGAGGTTCTCCGCGGCCAGGCCGGAGAGCTCGATCTCCTTCTCGAAACCGCTGACGATGTCGGCGATCGGCACGATCCTGGCGTTGATCCCTTGCCGGTCGACCAGTTCCTGGGCGTCGCCCACCGAGTGGTCCGAGGAGTAGCGGGAGGGCATCAGCACCACGTGCACCCGGTCGGGGCCGATGGCGTCGGAGGCGATCGTGGCGGTCAGCGCCGAGTCGATGCCGCCGGACAGGCCGAGGATGACCGACCGGAAGCCGTTCTTGGCGACGTAGTCGCGGACCGCGAGGACCAGCGCCGAGTAGACCTCGGCGGTGTCGTCGAGGTGCTCGGCGATCGTGGGGGCCTGCGGCTCGTACGGCTCGACGGGGCGGGCCGACAGCTCCAGCCGCTCCACCGTGATCACGGTGCCGTCCCCGGCGTCCACCTGGAAGGTGCCGAGCCCTCCGTACCTGGCCTCGGGCAGCTCCAGGTCCGTGATCAGCAGCTCCTCCGAGAAGCGCGCCGCGCGCGCGACCAGCTCGCCGGAGGCGGAGACGACCACCGAGTCCCCGTCGAAGACCAGCTCGTCCTGGCCGCCGACCTGGTTGACGTAGGCGAGGGCGCATCCGGCCTCGCGGGCGCGCCTGGCCACCAGGGCCAGGCGTACGTCGTCCTTCTCCTTCTCGTACGGGGAGGCGTTGGGCACCACGAGCAGCCCGGCTCCGGCCTCGGCCACCACCGCGACGGGGCCGCCCTCCTGCCAGAGGTCCTCGCAGACCGCGATCGCCACGTCGACACCGTGCAGCCGGAAGATCGGCATCCGGTCGCCGCGGATGAAGTAGCGGTACTCGTCGAAGACGCCGTAGTTCGGCAGGTGGTGCTTGGCGGTCTTGACGACCACCTGCCCCCGGTGCAGCAGCGCGGCCGCGTCGAGCGGGGCGCCCTTGGGCTGACCGGCGCGCGGTGCGAGCCGCGCGCGGTCCACGTAGCCGACCACCACGGGGACCTCACCGAGCCCGGCCTCGTCCAGCCGTCGCGCGGCCTCCTCGATCGCGGCGATCGACGCCTCCACGAACGAGGTGCGCAGCACGAGGTCCTCGACGGGATACCCGGTCAGGAACATCTCGGTGAAGACGACCAGGTGCGCGCCGCGGTCGGCGGCGCGGCGGGTCCACTCGACGAGCCTGTCCGTGTTGGCGGCCAGGTCACCGACGGCGGGATTGCTCTGGGCCAGGGCGATGCGGAGTTGAGCCACGTGGCCATCATATTGGGGCGTGTCCGGAGATCGCCGTCCAGGTGATCCCTCCTCGGCCGCCGGCGGGTGAGCGCGGGCGTCCGGGGGTGATCTCCTGCCGTCTCTCCGGGCGCTCAGGTCTCCGGTTGTTTCCCGGTACGAGGCCGCCGGAGGCCGCCCAGGGCTCTCAGCCGGTGTGAAGGCCCCCCGGTGGGACTGGGGTCGCGGGCGACAGTTCCGATCGGGAGGCCTCGTCTCTCCGTCGACATCATACGAGGCCATGTGGGGTCACACGGGGTCACACGGGGTCGCGATGAACGGCGTGGTTCCCGGTGTTCCCGGTGTTCCCGGTGTTCCCGGTGTTTTTGATGTCCCTGGTTCGCCGTCCAGCAGAAGCGGGCGTATCCGGCGTCGTAACCGTCCAGGAATTCCCTGTCGTAGTCGCTGGGAGGACCGATGTAGCTCCTCGCCCTGCTCCTGCGGCAGTCCTGCCCGGCGGCCCGGTAGCCGTCGCGGTATCCCCGCCAGTGGTCCCTCGGGTCCTCCGCCGATGTGCTCGGGTCCGTCACCGCCCCCTTCTGCGGAGTACTCGCCGACGCGGCCCGCTCGGGGTCGGGTGTGGCCGAGGCGGGCGAGAACGAGGCCGGTCCGAGGGCGAGGGCGGCGAGAAGCGCCGGGCGGAGCACCACCAGCCGCCGCTTTCCGTACATGCTTTCCCCCTTCGATCGGGCCGTGGGCGGAGTCCGCCCGACGGCCGTGACTAGGGGGAAAGATATAAGGCAATTCGTTCGGACTAAAGGGCCGAACTGCCCATTTACCTATTTTCGGAGTAAGTTAAGAAAGGTCTGATTTTGCTGATCCTTTGTTTGTTTCGGTAATTTTCGAGAAAGGGTGATTTCTCGCTGGACATAATCATTCGCTGGCGTACGAACCGTGAAGGCGCGGTGAGATCCGGGTGTGATCGGTGACGTGGCGGGAGGGCCCTCGACGCCGGCCGCACCCGGATCGCGTCAGCCGATGACCCAGAGCAGCCCGAGGTTCCTCGCCCTGGCCGGTTCGGTCACCCGCTGGACCTCCTTGCCGGAGCGGGAGAGGACGACGATCGTGTTGGCGGACGTGCCCTTGACGCGGACCGCGAGGCGGCCGTCGCCCAGATAGCGCGCGCCCAGCAGCCGCCCCCTGACCGGGACGGCGACCTTCGCGCCGGTCCTGGTGTCATAGACGGAAGGGGTGAACGACAGGGGCCAGGAGCCGTCGCCGCCCGGGGCGTTCGCGCCGATGGCGTTGACCACCACCCGGCGGCCGTCGGGTGACAGGCTCTCCACGTGGTTGGCGAGCCTGATGCCCGGGGCGCGGACGGAGACCCGCCTCCGGGTGTCCAGGAGGTGGACGCCGTCGACGTCGCCCGCGTACCCGGCGAGGGTCCTGCCGTCGGCCGACCAGGTCAGGTGGCAGGGGCCGAGGGTCTTCCCGGCGTCGATCCGGCCCCTGCCGTCGGCGCCGACCACGGCCACCGTCATGGCCTCGGCCGTGCCCTTCACCGGGTAGGCGATCCGCCTGCCGTCGGCCGTCCAGGCGGGGGTCAGGCAGGGGCCGCCGTAGGCGGCGTTCCTGGCGATCACCTTGTCCGTCACCCTGTTCGTGCCGGACCCGGGGGCCGACGTGACGCGCAGCCTGTTCTTGCCGTCGATCCAGGCGACCTTCCGGCCGCCGGGCGCGACCGCGAACTGGCCCGCGAAGGCCCCGCCGCCGACCGTCAGGCCACCGGTCCAGCCTCCCCGGTGGGTCAGCACCTCGATTCCACCGCTGCCGTAGCGGAAGTAGACGGCGCCCGAGACGGGAGCCACCCCGTGCGAGACCCTCCCGGCGCTCCCGTCGGATCCGGTGGATCCGGTGGATCCGGCGAGCGCGGGAGGGGCGGCGGTGACCGTCAGGGCGAGTACGACGCCGGCGGCCAGGGCCCAGTGCTTCAAGGGGATCTCCTCGGGTGAATTACTCAACGGCTGGTTAGAGCCCCGAGAGGACGAAAAGGTTTACCGGAGGCTCGCCGCGACCGGTGCGGCCGGAATCGGCAGCACGGCCTCCACGACCGTCCCGCCTCCGGGGGCCGCCCCGATCACGCAGGTACCGCCCAGCTCGGCGGCCCGCTCGCGCATGGAGAGCAGCCCCACCCCCGAACGCGGCCCCGAGGGCAGCCCGCCCCCGTCGTCCTGGACGCGTACCACCAGCGACTCCCCGCGTCGCAGCGAGATCACCGCGGAGCTGGCCTTCGCGTGCTTGCGGACGTTGGTGAGCCCCTCCTGCGCGATGCGGTACGCGGCCACCTCCGCCGCCGCGGGCAGGTCGGACAGGTCACCCTCGGTCTCGACCGCGACCCGCGGCGTGCCCTCCTGCGCCAGGGCCCGTACGGCACCCTCCAGGCCGAGCTCGTCGAGGGTGGGCGGGCGCAGGCCGTACACCAGCTCCCTGATCTCCGCGCTGACCGCGTCCATGCCGCCGCGCAGTTCCAGCAGGAGCCTGTCCGCGGAGGCGGGGGCGGTGCGCAGGCTGATCCTGGCCATGTTGATCGACATGGCCATGTCGGTGAGCGCGTGGCCGAGCCCGTCGTGCAGGTCCCTGCGCAGGCGGCGGCGTTCCTCCTCGCGGGCGGTGAGGATGCGCTCCCGGGAACGCTGCAGGTCGGCGGTCATCCGCACGGCGTGCGCCACGTCGGCGACGTACGGGACGGCCGCCGCGACCAGGCGGCCGTTGTGCGCGGCGGCGAACCTGCGGGGGCCGGGGGAGCCGAGGAGCAGCCGCCCGACCGGCTCGCCGTGCCAGATCAGCGGCACCCCGCGCGGCGCCGGGCCCAGCGGGCCGACCTGCACCTGCCTGGCGCCGGGCCCGTGGACCTCGACGGCGACGCCGGTGACGCTCAGCCAGTCCTTGACCACGGCGGCGACGGCGGCGAGCGCGTTGGCCGGCTCGGTCTCGCGGACCTCCCTGGCCAGGCGCGCGGCGAGCGCCTGCGGGTCGCCGCGCGTGCCGTACATGAGCCGGTCGACCACGCTCCTGAGCCGGTGCCGGAGCGGCTGGAAGACCACCCCGGCGAGCAGGGCCGCCACCAGGCCGCCGATCCGGTCGTACCCCCACAGGGCGAGCCCGGCGACCGCGCCGACCGCGTAGATGACGCTGACCGCGGCGATCAGCCCGGCGGCGACGAAGGCCCGGCTGACCACCGTGTCGATGCCGTAGAGCTGGTAGCGCAGCACCGAGAAGACGAGCGCCCCCGGGATGAGCCCGGTCCAGATCGTCGCGCCCAGCCACCAGGCCGGTCCGGCGAGCAGGAAGGCGACGTAGACGGCGAACGCGAAGACCGGCCAGGCGATCTGGCGGCGCAGCTCGGGCCCGGCCCGGCGGAAGCGCAGCACTATGGAGACCAGCGCCAGGACCGCGAGGGCCGAGATCAGGATGACGGTGACCTCGCGCCCCGCCACGTTGTACGGGGCGAGGAGGTCCACCGCGAGCGGGTTGGGGACGACCCGCGGCCAGGGGTAGGTCGCCGGATCGGGGTCCGGGCGGGTGAGGGTCAGCAGCAGGTCCGTCAGGAACACGGCCACGCCGGCCGCGACCAGCGGCCGCCACCGCCGCGAGGGCAGCCGCCCGTCGGGGGAGTACAGCGGTAACAGGATCGCCAGCAGGAAGCCGCCGGTCGCCTTCCCCAGGACCATGCTCAGGCGGAGGTACCCGGCGGACTCCATGTCGCCCGCGGCGGCGAAGGTGAACATCGTCGCCTCGGAGAACGCGTTGACCGCGCACATCAGGCCGCCCACGCACATCAGCCACGCCGTGGCCGGGCGCGCGCGGTGGGCCAGCAGGAAGGCGCCCACCACCGGGAACGTCAGCCCCGCCGCCAGGTCGGGCGTGGCCGGCTGCTCCGGCCGCCACCCGGGCGGCAGGTCGACGCGCAGCACGAGGCCGACCACGGTGAGCCCCACCGAGAGGACCGCCATCGAGACGGCGGCGAGCCGCAGCGGGGAGCGCAGCAGCCCGCGGACGAGCGAGGTGACGGGCCAGGAGGGGGCGTCCTCGGCCACGGTGACCGCGTCGACGACCCGCCTGGGCACGCCACCGGCGCCGTCGAGCACCCGGCCGCGTTCGCGTGGCCGCCGGGACACGGCTATCTGCCCACGTCGCCGGGGTTGACCAGCCCGGACTCGTACGCGGTGACGACGAGCTGGGCCCGGTCGAACAACCCGAGGTGGTCGAGCAGCTTGACCACCGACTGCGAGACAGACCGCTCGGGGACCGCAAGGGTCGCCGCGATCTGCCGGTTGGTCAGTCCCCGGGCGACCAGCTTCATCAGGTCGAGTTCCGCGTCGCCGAGACCGGCGAGACCGGGCGGCGCCGACGGGTCGGTGCGCCCGGCGAAGGCCGCGATCAGGCGGGTGGTGACGGCGGGGTCGATCAGCGCGTCACCGGCCTGCGCGGCCCGCATCGCGGTGATGAGCTGCTCGGGCGCCGACGTCTTGAGGACGAACCCGCTCACCCCGGCCCGCAGCGCCGCGTAGAGGTTGTCGTCCGTGCCGAACGTGGTCATCATGACGACCTTCGGCGGCGCCGCGTCGGCCAGGATCCTGCGCGCGGCCGTCAGCCCGTCCAGCCTGGGCATCTGGATGTCCATCAGCACCAGGTCGGGGGAGGTCTCCCTGACGACCGTGATCGCCTGTTCGCCGTTCTCGGCCTCCCCGACGAGCTCGAAGCCGGGTTCGCTGTCCAGCACCACGCGCAGGCCGGTGCGGACCAGCGCCTGGTCGTCCACCACCACGATCCGCAGCCCCGGCAGCGCCCGCCCCTCGGCGGACGTCGTGCGCGCCGCCGCCGGGGGTTCCGCGGCCCGTACGGGCTTCACGGGCGGGTGGAGGTGTACGGCCTGGGCCAGCATGTCGGACTCCAGGCGCTGCAGGGTGGCGCCCAGGTCGAGGCCGAGCTCGTCACGGAGCATCACCCTGGCGCGCCGGAGCGCTCCAAGCGCGTCCCCCTGCCTGCCGTTGCGGTACAGGGCCAGCGCGAGCAGCCGCCAGGCCTCCTCCCGCAGCGGGTGGGCCGAGGCGTGCGCCTCCAGGTCGGCGACGAGGGCGCCGGAGTGCCCCAGCAGGAGCCCCGCGTCGGCTCGGCGCTCGACCGCGATCAGCCGCAGCTCCTCCAGCCTGCCCGCCTCGCTCACCGCCCACGGCAGGTCGGAGAACTCGGCCAGGGCCGGGCCGCGCCAGAGCGCGAGGGCGGCCTCCAGGCGCTTCCACACCTCGGCGGGCTCGCCGCTCGTCTTGACCGCGCTCTCGAAACTCCAGGTGTCCACCTGGCCGGGCGAGGCGCGCAGCGCGTACCCGGGCGGGGCGGAGACCAGGACCTCGGCCTCCTCCCGCGGCGCGCGGCCGGGTTCCAGGGCGCGCCGCAGCCGCGACACGTATCCCTGGATGGTCGACAGGGCCTGGGCGGGGGGCTCGCCCGGCCACAGTTCGTCGATGAGCATGGTCACCGGGACGGCGCGGCCACCGGCGACGAGGAGCCGGGCCAGCACCGCCATCTGGCGCTGGCCGCCGAGGTCGAGAGATATCTCACCATGACGGGCCTGAAATGGGCCTAGGGCACGAAATGTCAGCATTGCAGGCGCAAGGGTAGGGCTACCTGGACCAACGTCATAGGGCAATACTCACCATCGTTCGCGAGCCGTAAGAAATCATCGGTGGTCAGATCTCCACATTCAAGTTGACCGGGAGTATCGCCTCGACCACGGTGCCCCCCTCGGGGGGCGTGGTGATCACGCATGTCCCGCCCAGTTCGGCGGCGCGCTCGCGCATCGAGGCCAGCCCGACCCCCGAGCGACGCCCGGCGGGGACGCCGATCCCGTCGTCGCTCACCCGGATGCTCAGGTCGTCCTCGCCCCGCTCCAGCGACACCCGCACCGTCGCGGCGGCCCCGGCGTGCCTGCGCGCGTTGGTCAGCGCCTCCTGCGCGATCCGGTACGCGGCGACCTCGGTCGCCGCGGGCAGGCCCGGCAGCTCACCCCTGACCTCCACGTCGACGCCGGGGCCCGCCATCTCCGCCACGGCCCCGGCCAGCCCGAGATCGTCCAGCGCGGGCGGCCGCAGGCCGTACACCAGGTGCCTGATGTCACTGGTGACACTGTCCATGCCGGAGCGTAGCTCACCGAGCATGCGCTCGGCCGCCTCGGGGGAGGACCGCAGGGAGAGCCTGGCCGCGTTGATGGACATCGCCATCCCGCTGAGCGACTGCCCGAGACCGTCGTGCAGGTCGCGGCGGAGGCGGCGGCGCTCCTCCTCCCGGGTGGTGACGATCCGCTCCCGGGAACGCCGCAGCGCGCCGACCAGCCGGACCGCGTGGGCGGCGTCGGCCACGTACGGCGTGAGCGCGGTGATGACCCGCTCGTTGTGCGCGGCCGGCAGGCGCCGGGCCCCGGGCGGGCCGATGAGCAGGCGGCCGACGGGCTCGCCGTGCCAGACCAGCCGGATGTCGCGCGCCACCTCCCCCAGCGTCCCCACCGTCGACTCCTCTGGCCAGCCGCCCTGGAAGCGCACGCCCGTGCCGGTGACCGCCAGGCCGTCGCGCAGCACCTCCAGGGCCGCGGCCAGGCCCCCCGCGGGGTCGGTACGCTGCAGCCTGCGCCCGAGCTCGGCGGCGAGCGCCACCGGGTCGCCCCTGCCGCCGTACAGGAGGCGGTCGGCGCCGCGCTGGAGCAGCCGCCGCATCGGGTGGAAGAACGCCCCCGCGCAGAGCGCGGCGACCAGGCCGCCGATCCGGTCCACGTCCGACAGGAACAGGCTGGAGGCCGTGCCCACCGCCACGTACACCCCGCCGATCACGCCGACCAGGCCCGCGCCGACCAGCGTCCTGGTGATGAGCGTGTCGATCCCATAGAGGCGGTGCCGCAGCACCGAGAAGGTGATCGCGACCGGGACCAGCGGGATCGTGAACGACGCCAGCCACCACACCGGGTTGCCGATCACCCAGGGGACGATGACGGTGGCGATCGCGGCCAGCGTCCAGACGATCTGCCCGCGCTCCTCGCGACCGGCCCGCCGGAACCGCGCGGCCAGCGAGGCGAAGGCCAGGATCATCACCGCGTTGGTGAGCATGTCCAGCCAGAACCGCAGCGGGTGGGGGGAGGCGCTCGCGTACCGCTGCCCGGAGAGGGGCAGCAGATCCGTGACGAGCACGTCGGCCGCGAGGACGGCGACGGAGCCCCAGACCAGCGCCCGCCAGCGCGGGGAGGGCAGCCTCCCGTCCGGATAGAGCAGCGGCAGCAGCACGACCAGGAAGAGGATGGTCGGCTTCCAGCTCACCCCGGCGACCGTCCGGATCACCTCGGGCAGGACCGTCCACCCCCGCGCGGCGTCCAGGAGGGCGAGGTTCACCGTGAGGCTGTTCAGCGCGGAGCACAGCCCGCCCAGGCAGAGCAGCCAGCCGATGACCAGCCGGGGCCGCTGGAACACCAGCAACGCCCCGAGGACGGGGAACGCGGCTCCGGCCACGTCCTCGGGCGCGAAGGGCAGCGGCGTGTAGGAGGGCTGCGGGAGCTGCGCCGTGACCCAGATGTTGACGCACTCCATCGCCACGGACGCGGCGGCGACGAGCACCGCCGTGACCCGCAGCTGGACGGGCGTCACCCTCGGGATCCCCCGGTACAGCCCGCGCATGATGATTCAGGCCCTTCATTTTGTGCTTAAAGGGACTTTAACCTGCGCAGACCGCAATTCAATCAACGAGGGATCAACGCCGGCCGGATCCCGTACGGGCCCCGGAGCCGGTCCGGCCGCCGGCGCCCCGACACGGCGGCCGCCGAGGCCCCCACCCGGGCGGGCCGGCGCGGGCGGGGGCCGTCGATCACGTGGTCACGTGGTCACGTGGTCACGTGGTCACGGGGTCACGGGGTCACGGGGTCACTGGGTCACTGGGTCACGGGCACGGTACGTCGTACCGGCTGGACTCCAGGAGCCATTCCAGCTGGGCCCTCGGCGCCGTGAGGAAGGCGCACGCGACCTTGCTGACGTCCCTGGCCTGGCCCGTCGAGAACCCGAACCGGTCGAACAGGGCGGGCAGCCGCCGCGCGGAGGTCCGCAGGTCCTCGGCGCGGGCGGCGATCCGGTCGTTCACCCAGGCGACGGCCCCGGTGTCGGAGAGCCCGAACGCGGTCGCCGCGACCGTCACGTAGTTGTGCACGTCGCCGTTGGCCCGCTCCTTGTGGTGCGAGGCGACGTCGTTGCACCAGGCGGTGACGTCGTTGCAGGCGTCCACCAGCGTCCGCCAGGTCGTGCTCTCGCGCAGCCCCGCGGGCACCTCCACCCCCAGGCAGGGCTCCACCAGGTCGAACAGGTAGGGGCCGGCGGTGCCCCGCCGCAGCCGTGGGTACTCCGCCGGGGAGGGCACGCGGCCCGCGCAGCGGTTCTCGGCCTCGGTACGGCACGCCTCGCCCTGCGCCGCCAGCCCCGCCAGGAACCGGTGCCGCCAGCGGGTGCTCATCCGCCCGGCGGTGGCCTTCCAGAGGTCGCCGAAGGCCAGCTCGACGGGCGAGGAGGCGAGAGCGGGCGCGCGGGCGACGAGGTCGAGCCGCGCGAAGGTGGCGTCGACGATCTCGGCCGCGCGCCCGGCGGGCTTCTCGTCCCACTCGTCGTCGAAGTGGAACAGCCAGGTCAGCCATTTGGCGAACAGCAGCGCCGACTCCACGCCGAACCCGCAGAAGGCGCGGCCCGCCATCCGCTCGAACCCGGCGCCGGTGGGAGGTTCGAGCCCGACCTCGCGGGCCCAGACGGCCAGCTCGGCGCCGATCAGGCCGACCGAGGGGTGCATCGGGCACGGCGCCGACATCACCGGCACGAGCTCGGTGAGGGGCAGCAGCAGCGCCGCGGCCACTCCCGAGGGTCGCGGCGGCTCTGAGCGGCCCGGTGTTCCGGCGGGCGCGGCGGACGAGGGGGACAGGGAGAGTGGCATCGAGTGCGGCAAGGGTTGCGGGTGGGGTCGGGAACGGGTGAGGGGGTCGCCGAACGTCGGGATGCGGGCCACTAGAGCGGACCGAACAGCCAGTTGCCGGCCACCGCCGGATCGGCGCTCGTGTAGAACTGCCGGGTCGCCTCGACCAGCTCGCCCACGGACACGACGCCGTCGCCGTCGCCGTCGAGCCGCTCGAAGGTGGCCAGCACGTCCTCGCGCGGGGTGCCGAACGCGGCCATCATGGTCCAGAACTCGTCCGGTCCCACGGCCCCGTCGCCGTCGGTGTCGCACAGGCCGGCCACCGCCTCGGCGGCGGGCGCGAACACCGCGTCGAAGTGGTCGCCCTCGATGAACGCGGACGTCATGCCCGCGCGGAACTCCTCGGACGAGATGGCGCCGTCGCCGTCGGTGTCGATCTCCGCGGCCAGGGTCCGCCAGATCCCCTCGAAGCCCTGGGCGAGCCTGTGACCGCCCGGGGAGGTCGGCGACTCGCCGAAGCCGACGAGGATCCGGGCACCGAGGCCGAGAAGGTCCTCGCGCTCGATCGATCCGCTGCCGTCGACGTCCATGTGCCCGAAGGCGAGGTCGAGCTTGTGGTTGAGGAGCATGCTGCTCATCGTTACTCCAGCATTACGTGTTGACATCAAACCGTTACCCTAAGTGACGATAGCGGGGTGTTTCCAGGAGCCGCTCCAGGTAAGCCCGGGGGATGGTCAAGAAAGCGCATGCCACCCGCGTCACCTCGCGGGAGGCGGCGAAGCCCAGGTCGTGCCGCTCCGTGAGCGCGGGGATCGCGCGGGCGGCCGTCCACAGCTCCTCCATGCGGGTGGCGACCCTGTCGATCTTCCCCTCTTCCGCCCCGGGATTGGAGCGTTCCAAGGAAATGGTGCCCGCATGGCCGCGTCCGGCCACCGCCTCCTCGCACCAGGCGGTCACGTCGCCGCTCGCCTCGGCGAGCGCCCGCCACTGCGGGCTCCGCCACACCGGGACCGGTACCTCCACCCCCAGGCACGGCTCCACCAGGTCGAACAGGTAGCGGCCGAAGGCGTCCTTGCGCGACTCCGCGCGACCGCCGGGATCCCCGGGATCCCCGGGATCACCGTGATGGCCGGTCGCAGGTGTCCTGGGGGAGACGGTCGCCTCGCGCTGGGCGGTCAGCCCGGCCGTGAACCGCTCGCGCCACGCGTCGCTCATCCCCGGCGCGCACGCCGTCCAGAGGCCGGAGAAGGCCCGCTCCAGCGGCGCCGGGCCCGGCTCGCCGCCCTCGGCCACGGCGAGGATCGGGGTGAGGGCCTCGGGGGACCGGCGCAGGCGCGACATCAAGGTCAGCCAGCGGGCCAGCGTCGTGACCGCGCCGGTTTCGCAACGGGCGAACGCCCACCCGGCCAGCCGGGAGGCGGCCGGATCGGGGTCCAGCCCGGCCGCGCGCGCCCAGCCGGCCACCGCGGCCTCGACCAGGTGTATCGACGGATGGACGGGGCAGGGCATCGCCAGTGCCGCGAGACGTTCGGTGAGTCTGGCCGGTGGCGAGACCGCGTTCGGTGGTCCCTGAACTTCGGTACGCGTCATCGCTTCCCCCGGATCGAACTTCCAGCGGCTCCGGTCGCACACTGTAGGAGGAGAGGGGGGCCGGCAGGCGGAGGCGCGACGGTCCGGATGCCACATCTCACCGTTCTTCCTCGTAACGTGTGCGAAACACTGAGAGGGCAAACTGGGAGACCACTAGGCGTGTTGCGGCACGTCGGCAATGAAGGAGAAGCCTTGGACCGCCAGCAGGAGTTCGTTCTCCGCACCCTTGAGGAGCGCGACATCCGGTTCATCCGGCTGTGGTTCACCGATGTGCTCGGGTTCCTGAAGTCGGTGGCCATCGCCCCGGCCGAACTCGAAGGGGCCTTCGCCGAGGGCATCGGCTTCGACGGCTCGGCCATCGAGGGCTTCGCCCGGGTCTACGAGTCGGACATGCTCGCCAAGCCCGACCCGTCGACCTTCCAGATCCTTCCCTGGCGGAGCGAGACGCCGGGCGCGGCCCGGATGTTCTGCGACATCCTCATGCCCGACGGCTCGCCCTCGCACGCCGACCCCCGCTGGGTGCTCAAGCGCACCCTGGCGAAGGCCTCCGACATGGGCTTCAGCTTCTACACCCACCCGGAGATCGAGTTCTTCCTGCTGAAGAACCGGCCGGAGGGCAGCGAGCGGCCCGAGCCGATCGACGGCGGCGGCTACTTCGACCACACCCCGCACAGCTCGGGCCACGACTTCCGGCGTAACGCGATCATGATGCTGGAGTCGATGGGCATCTCCGTCGAGTACAGCCACCACGAGGGCGGCCCCGGCCAGCAGGAGATCGACCTGCGCTACGCCGACGCGCTCACCACCGCCGACAACATCATGACCTTCCGGCTGGTCATGAAGGAGGTCGCGCTGGAGCAGGGCATCTGGGCGAGCTTCATGCCCAAGCCCTTCACCGAGCACCCCGGCTCCGGCATGCACACCCACATGTCGCTCTTCGAGGGCGACCGCAACGCCTTCTACGAGCCCGGCGCCGACTACCAGCTCTCCAAGATCGGCCGTTCCTTCATCGGCGGCCTGCTCACGCACGCCGCCGAGATCACCGCGGTCTGCAACCAGTGGGTCAACTCCTACAAGCGGCTGTGGGGCGGCGCCGAGGCGATCGCCGGAGCGGGCGGCGAGGCCCCGAGCTACATCTCCTGGGGCCACAACAACCGCTCCGCCCTGGTCCGGGTGCCGATGTACAAGCCGCACAAGGGCGGCTCCACCCGCATCGAGTTCCGCTCGCTCGACTCCTCCTGCAACCCGTACCTCGCCTTCGCCGTGATCCTCGCGGCCGGCCTGAAGGGCATCGAGGAGGGGTACGAGATGCCCCCCGGCGCCGAGGACGACGTGTGGGCGCTGACCTCGGCCGAGCGCAGGGCGCTGGGCATCCAGCCGCTGCCCCAGTCGCTGGACGAGGCCATCGCGGTCATGGAGCGCAGCGAGCTCGTCGCCGAGACCCTCGGCGAGCACGTCTTCGACTACTTCCTGCGCAACAAGCGCGCCGAGTGGAACGAGTACCGCAGGCAGGTCACCGAGTTCGAGCTGGGCCGCTACCTGCCGGTCCTCTAGCGGCCGCGGCCGGCCGCCGTCGCGGGCCCCTGGCGGGCCGGGCGAGAGCGGGCGCGGGCGGGCATGGACACGGCGGGCATCCGGGGCGCCCGCCGTGCCCGTGCGGACACGGGCCTCGGCCGGGTACGGCCGGGTGCCGTCGCGTGGACGGCGGGCGGGGTCGTGCCGGGTTTCCGCGATCCGTGTCTCATGGCGGGGGCCGGTGATCCGGGGCCTCATGGCCGAGAGCGGCGGAAAGCGGCCGAGAGCGGCGGGGAGTGGCGGGAGTCACCCGGCGAGGTACTCCAGGATGGCTCCTCGAACGTCATACCGGCGTTACCTGCGGCTAATGAGGACGTCATAGATCCCGAGTTGGCTGTATGTACAAGCAGTCCGATAAAATCGGTCAGTCCCAATAACGTGATTTCTGAGGATTGATCGCCATAAAGGCGACAGGAGGTGCGGCATGACGACGACGTCCGAGCTGCAGACCGTGCTGACCGTTCCGGCGCGTTTCCGTGGGCCCGAGGGCTCCGCGAACGGCGGCTGGATCGCGGGCACGGTCTCGGAGGCGTTGCACGGCGCCCGGCCCGACTCGGCCGTCGAGGTCACGCTGCACGCACCCACGCCGCTGGACACCGAGCTGTCCCTGCGCCACCTCGCCAACACCGCGACCCTCACCCACGGCGACAAGCTTCTCGTCGAGGCCATCACGGTCGCCGAGAAGCTCGACGTCCCGGACTTCGTGCCTTTCAACGACGCCGCGAAGGCCGAGGGCGGCTTCGTCGGCCTGGTCGGGCACGCCTTCCCCGGCTGCTTCGCGTGCGGCCTGCGCGGTCCCGGCGACGGCCTGCGGATCTTCCCCGGCCCGGTGCCCGGCACCGACCTGATCGCCGCGGGCTGGCGGGTCCCGATGACCATCACCGACGCGGACGGCACCGTCCCCGGCGCGATCCTGTGGGCCGCCCTCGACTGCCCCACCGGCTGGGCGCACTTCGGGCCCGGCGAGTTCGCCCTGCTCGGCCGCCTGACCGCGCGGATCCACCGCCGGATCTACCCCGGCGGCACCTACTCCGTCGTCGCCCGCGCCGCCGGCCGCGAGGGCCGCAAGCTCTTCGGCGAGAGCGCCGTCTACGAGACCGACGGCACCCTCGTCGCCGCCGCCAAGGCCACCTGGATCACTCCCGCCCGGCCCGCCTGACCCACGTCCGGCTCGCCGGGACCTACCGGGAGAGGTGCGCGGCGACCAGCGAGGCGGGGCGGTCGTCGAAGAGGATCGTGTAGTGGTTGCAGTCGCCGAGCACCTCGTCCTCCAGCGCGGGCAGCCGCCTGACCCACGCGGAGGCCAGCTCGTCGGGCAGCATGCCGACCGGCTGGTTCAGCAGCCCACGGGGGGCGCGCAGCAGCGACAGGGGTGAGGTGATCGCGCGCAGCGCGGCGCCGACCGCCTCGCCCTCGGTGAGCAGCCACCGGCCGTCCTCGCGGACCGGCTCGCGCCGCGCCCGCGAGCGCACCTCCCCCTCCGGCCCCCGCGCGTCGTAGCGGACGTACTCCTCCACGTCCTCGGTCCACGCCCCGGCGAAGGCGGGGTGGGCCCTGAAGAAGTCCAGGTACGCGTCGACGCTCGGGAAGGTCTGGTCCAGCCGGGCGAGGGCCGGGCCGAGCGTGGCCTCCAGGACCGCGTCGGGGTCGGCGCCGGGGGGCATCGGCAGCGGGAGCCCGCCGTCGATCAGCACCACCCTGGCGTAGTCGTGTCCCGCGGCGGCGAGGGCCGCGACGTAGGCGCCCATCGAGTGACCGGTGAGCACGACGCCGGACCCGGCGCCTGCGGACCGGGCCACGAGGTTCACGTCCTCGGCGTGCCTGGCCAGGCCGTACGGGCCGGGGAGCCCGGCGCTGCGGCCGCGGCCTCGCAGGTCCATCGCGACCAGTGACCACTCGGCGGGGAGCCTGCGGGCGACGCCGGCCCAGGCCATGAGCGAGGCGGTGATGCCGTGCACCGCCACGATCACGCGGGGGCCGGTGCCGAACCTGGCGACGCGCAGCGTGCCGCCGGGGACCTCGACATCACTCAGGACGGGGTTCATCGGTCCTCCTCGAACGGGGAGTTCCGCCTTCGGCCCGGGCGGGGCCGGGGTGTTCGGGCGGGGCTTTCGGGGTGACTGCTCTCAAGATGGCCTGGGTGGCCGGGGTGGCTGCCTTCAAGATGGCCGGGGTGGCTGGGGTGGCTGGGGTAAAGGTGGCGGGTGTTCGTGCCCGAGGTCAAGGTCCATGGCCCACATGACGCGCGGCGGCTCCGGGTGTCCTTCAGACTGTGACCGCCTTGTGCCTGTATAAGACCATAATTGCCGTATGAGGATTACCGTCATCGAGCACGAGGCCGACGCCGGGCTCGGATTCCTCGCCGGATGGCTGTCCGGGGCCGGGGCCGTCTGCGAGGTCGTCCGGCCCTACCTGGGCGAGGCCGTGCCCGAGCGGGCCGCCGGAGGGCTGATCGTTCTCGGCGGCGAGGCGGCGGCCTGGGAGGACGAGCGGTGTTCCTGGCTGCCGGCCACCCGCGCCCTGATCCGCGCCTGTGTCGGGGAGGGCGTGCCGACCCTGGGGATCTGCCTGGGGGCACAGCTCATGGCGCTCGCCTGCGGCGGTGCCGTCGGGCGCGGTGAGCACGGACTGGAGGTCGGCGTGACCGAGGTCGTCCCGCTGCCCGCGGCCGGAGCGGACCCGCTGTTCGCCGGTCTCGGCCCTTCCCCCGCCGTGCAGTACCACCGTGACGCGATCACGGAGCTCCCCCCGGGCGCGGTGCCGCTGGCCACCGGGGACCCGTACCCCAACCAGGCCTACCGGCTGGGGGAGAACGCCTGGGCGGTGCAGTTCCACCCCGAGGCCACCCCCGACGTCTTCGCCGGATGGACGGCCGGCTCGGCCGGCGCCCTGACCGGCCTGGGCCACTCGGCCGAGGAGCTCGACGCGCAGGTGAGGGCGGTCGAGGACGGCCTGGTCGCCGCGTGGAGGCCGCTCGCCGAGCGTTTCGCCGCCGCCGCCATCGCCGTCCAAACCGCGTGACCGCGCGATTACGTTCCGAATCCGCTAACGACGCCGCACAGTTTCAGGATTAGCCTGTGCGGCGACGCTCCGAAAGCCTGAGACGTGGGCCAGGGTGGGGATCCGGAGGCGAATCGCGCCGATCCCGCCCACCCGCCGGGGGGACCGAGGCCCATGCGACCGCGGGGAGCGTGCACCTTTGATCGCTCGGGGTAGGGATTGAGGAAGGGCACCCGTGCTTGTGATCGAGGACCATGGAGGGTCGGTGGAAACCGTGCCTCGGATGCAGACGACCGCCGGGCGCCTGGCGAGGCTCGGCTTCGCCGACGGCGCCAGGGCCGAGCGGCTGCTCGACGAACTGGGTCCCGAGGCCGTCGGTGACATCGACCTGCTGAGCTCGCTGGTCGCCGCGGCCGACCCCGACCTCGCGCTCACCTCGCTGAACCGGCTGGCCGAGCAGGATCCCAGCGTTCTTGGAGCGCTCCGGGCCGACCCCGGCCTGCGCGAGCGGCTGATCGGCGTCTTCGGCGTCAGCGCCGCGCTCGGCGACCACGTCGTCAGGCACCCGGACCACTGGCGCCTGCTCGGCGGCGCGACGGCCGTGGACCGCCCGACCGAGGCGGAGCTCCGCGCGGAGCTGCTGCTCGCGGTCGGCGCCGAGCCGGACGACCCCGAGCCGAGGGCTGCCGACGCCTCCACCGCCACCCTGTCGGCGCTGCGCGCCGCCTACCGGGGCCGCCTGCTCCACCTCGCCGCGCGCGACGTCACCGGGGTCGTCCTGCTGTCCGGGGTGACCGCGGAGCTGTCCGACCTGGCCGGGGCCGCGCTGGAGGCGGGGCTCGCCATCGCCAGGTCCGAGCACCCGGAGGCGGGGGCGGTACGGCTCGCCGTCATCGGCATGGGCAAGTGCGGGGCGCGCGAGCTCAACTACATCAGCGACGTCGACGTCATCTTCGTGGCCGAGCCGCGCGAGGGGGCCGACGGCTCCCTCGACGAGCACTCGGCCATCAAGCTCGCCACCAGGCTCGCCCAGGGCATGATGCGCGCCTGCTCGACCAGCACCCCCGAGGGCGCGCTGTGGGAGGTCGACGCGGCGCTGCGTCCCGAGGGCAAGGCCGGGCCGCTGGTCCGCACCCTCGCCAGCCACCTCGCCTACTACCGGCGCTGGGCCAAGACCTGGGAGTTCCAGGCCCTGCTGAAGGCGAGGCCGGTCGCGGGCGACGCCGAGCTCGGCCAGCAGTACGTCGCCGCCATGAACGAGCTGGTCTGGCAGGCCGCCACCCGTGACAGGTTCGTCGAGGACGTGCAGGCCATGCGCCGCCGGGTGGAGGCCCACGTCCGCGGCGGCGAGGCCGACCGCCAGCTGAAGCTCGGGCCCGGCGGGCTGCGCGACATCGAGTTCGCGGTGCAGCTGCTCCAGCTCGTCCACGGCCGCCTCGACCCGCTGCTGCGGCGCCGCGCCACGCTCCCCGCGCTCGGCGCCCTCTCCCGGGGCGGCTACGTGGGCAGGGACGACGCCAAGGCCCTCGCCGAGGCGTACACCTTCCTGCGCCAGATCGAGCACCTGATCCAGCTGCACCGGCTGCGCCGCACGCACGTGGTGCCCGAGGGCAACGCCGACCTGCGCCGCCTCGGCCGGAGCCTGGGCATGACCGCCGACCCGGTGGGGGAGTTCACCACCAGGTGGCGGCGGCACGCCATGGAGGCGAGGCGCCTGCACGAGAAGTTGTTCTACCGGCCGCTGCTGCAGGCCGTGGCCCGGCTGCCCGAGTCGGAGGACCGGCTCTCCACGGCCGCCGCCAAGGCCCGCCTGGAGGCGCTCGGCTACTCCGACCCCGGCGGGGCGCTGCGCCACATCAGCGCGCTGACCAGCGGGGTCTCCCGCCGGGCCGCGATCCAGCGGACCCTGCTGCCGGTGATGCTCGGCTGGTTCGCCGACGCCCCCGACCCCGACGCCGGGCTGCTCGGCTTCCGCCAGGTCTCCGACAAGCTCGGCTCCACCCCCTGGTACCTGCGGCTGCTCCGCGACGAGACCGCCGTGGCGTCGCGCCTGGCCAGGATGCTCGGTACCAGCCGCTACGTGACGGGTCTGCTGATGAACGCCCCCGAGGCGGTCGCGATGCTCGGCTCGGACACCGAGCTCGCCCCCAGGCCCGTCGAGACGCTGCTGTCCGAGGCCCGGACCGTGGTCGCCCGCCACCCCGGCGACGCCGAGGGCGCGGTGGCCGCGGTCCGGGCGCTGCGCCGCAGGGAGCTGGTCCGCACGGCCGTCGCCGACCTGTCCGGGATCATCGGCATCGAGGAGGTCGGGCAGACGCTGTCCAACCTCAACGACGTGACGATCCAGGCCGCGCTCGACGCCGCCATCGACAAGGTCGAGATGGAGCGCCGCACCCCGCTGGGCACGAGGTTCGCGGTGATCGCGATGGGCCGCCTGGGCGGGATCGAGTCCTCGTACGGCAGCGACGCCGACGTGATGTTCGTCCACTCGCCGCTGGAGGGGGTGCCGGAGCGCGAGGCGACCGAGACGGCGTTCGAGGTGGCCAACGAGCTGCGACGGCTGCTCGCCCTGCCCGCCCCCGACCCGCCGCTGCTCATCGACCCCGGCCTGCGTCCCGAGGGCAAGGCGGGGCCGCTGGTCCGCACCCTGGCCTCCTACGCCGCCTACTACGAGCGCTGGTCGTCGCCGTGGGAGTCGCAGGCGCTGCTGCGCGCCCGCTTCTCCGCCGGGGACGCCGAGCTCGGCGTCGGCCTGCTACACCTGGCCGACCCGCTGCGCTACCCCGAGGAGGGCATCTCCGACGCGGCCGTGCTGGAGATCCGCAGGCTCAAGGCCCGGATGGAGGCCGAACGCCTTCCGCGCGGCGCCGATCCCGCGCTGCACACCAAGCTCGGCCCCGGCGGGCTGTCCGACGTGGAGTGGGTGGCCCAGCTCATCCAGCTCCGCCACGCGGGGGCGCGGCCGGCGCTGCGGACCACCCGCACCCTGGAGGCGCTGGGCGCGGCGGTCGCGGAGGGCCTGCTGTCGGAGGCCGACGAGGCCGTGCTCGCCGAGGCCTGGCGGTTCGCCTCGCGCATCCGCGACGCCATCGTCGCGGTGAGGGGCCGCGCCTCCGACGCGATCCCGGTGGACGCCCGCGAGCGCACGCTCATCGCCCGCGCCCTCGGCTACCCGCCCGACGGTACGGAGGACTTCGTGGACGACTACCGCCGCGCCACCCGGCGCGCCCGCCGGGTCGTGGAGCGCGTCTTCTACGAGGACTGAGAGGACCGCACCGCCCGGTTCCCCGGGCGCGACCGCTTTCCCGGGCGCGTCCGGTTTGCCGGGGCGTGCCTGTTCGTCCGGGGCGCGTCCGGTTTTCCGGGAGCGGGTGGGGCGGACGTACGGCGCGGATCGTGAGGACAGGTCCGCGCCCGAGGGGCACCTGCTTCGCGCGGGTGTCGCCTTGGTCGCGGGAATCCTTGGTCACGGAAATCCTGGGGGGCGGGAATCCTCCGGGCCGGGTCACGAAAACGGGCCGGGTCAAGAAAACCCTGGTCACAAGAATCCCCGGGTCACGAAAACCGACCTGTTTTGGTGATCGCGTTGCGCCGCCGGGGGCGTGCGTGTATCAACGGTCCCGGGTGATCCTTTTGATATCTGTTTACATCGATCTGGCCATCGGCCTGATCCTGGCCTTCCTGCTCCTGTCGCTCCTGGTGAGCGGGATCAACGAGGCCTTCGTCCGGCTGCTCGGGATCCGCAGCAAGTTCCTGTGGGCCTACCTCAGGGACACCCTGGACGGCTCCGAGGACGGCAGGTCGTGGATCCCGTCGAAGATAGCCGACGTCTTCGCGAAGCTGCCCTTCTCCAAGGACGATCCGCGCCCGGCGCACAGCCCAGACCCCGCGCCCTCGGTGGTCGAGCCGATGCGGGTCGACCCCGCCACGGTCCTGGCCGCCGAGGAGGCGAGGGAGCGGGTCGCGGCGGAGATCGACGAGGGGATCGTCCCTGAGGAGAGCGCCGACGGCCCTTCCGGCGGCTCCTCGCCGGATGGCGGGCCCGCCTCAGGGGGGCCGGTGGAGGCGCCCGTGCCGCAGGTCGACATGACCGCGCGGCTGTACGAGCGGCTCCAGGAGATCGACCATCCCAAGGGCGCCCGTACCAGCATCGCCAACATCCCGCCCGAGCGGTTCTCCGGCGCGGTGATGGAGCTGGTCGCCGCCGAGGAGGGCGGGATCGACGGCCTGCTCGCCAAGCTGGAGGCGATCAACAGCCCTCTCGCGGGCCACCTCAAGGGCGTCTGGGAGGGCGCCCAGCGGGACCTGCCGAGGTTCCGCAAGGGCGTCGAGGACTGGTTCAACGGGGAGATGCAGCGCCTGTCCACGCTCTACGCCCGCTACGTCAAGTGGGTGGTCTTCGCGCTGGGCGTGGTGCTGACGCTGGCGTTCAGCATGGACGCGCTGGAGTACGGCAAGACCCTGCTGCGCGACAACGCCTACCGCGCCGGGGTGAGCGCCATCGCGGGCGGCGGCGGGGACGGGTACGCCGCGCTGAGGGACAAGTGCGCGGGCGGCGAGATCGGCCTCGCCGAGCCGTACCAGTGCGTGACCGAGTCCCTCAGCTCCCCGGCACTGGTGAAGATCTTCGATCACTCGATCGTGAGCGTCACGATCCCGCCCGACGGCTCCGCCGATCCGTCCTTCCACTGGAACGGCGGAGCCTGGTGGGACCGGCTCATCACCCCCGGGCACTGGCCCGGCTATCTGCTCACGATGGTCGCGCTGCTGTTCGGGGCCTCGTTCTGGTGGGACATCCTGCGCCGCCTCACCGGAGTCCGGGGCGACCGCTCCTGACTCCGGGGCGGCCGTTCCCGGCTCCGGGGCGACGTTCCTAGCGGAGCTCTCCCAGGAGCAGGTCCACCTGGGGGAGCGGGTCCGGCCCGTACGGGCGGACCACGACCGTGCGGGCACCCGCCTCCCACAGGGACCTGACCTGGTCGGCGGCCTCCTCGGGAGAGCCCATCGCCATCACGACCTCCTCCGGGGCGACCTTCAGGAACCCGGCGGTGCCCTCGGCCAGGGCGGTGGCCACCGTGGGGTCGTCGCCGAGGTAGAGGTTCACGAAGACCACCATCTCGTGATCGCCCTCGCCGGTCAGCTTCAGGGCGTCCCCGATCTGCCGGGGGCCGACCCCCTCGGGCAGGATCGTGCCCTGCGCCACCCGTCCCGACAGCTCCAGCGAGCGGGGCCGCACCACCCCGGCCAGCAGCGGCGGCACGACGGCGGGGGGATGCGCCAGGCTCACCCCGTCGAGCCGTACGGCCCTGCCCTGGAGGGTGACCGTCTCGCCGCGCAGCAGCTCCCGTACCGCCGTGATCGTCTCCTCCAGCAGCGCCAGCGGCGAGGGGGCGAGGGCGCCGACCTGGCGCATCCAGTCCTGGACGCCGTGCCCGATCCCGGCCGCCAGCCTGCCAGGGTGCAGCCTGGCCAGGTTGCCCAGCTCCATGGCGAGCAGGGCCGGGTTGCGCAGCGGCGCCGGGGTGATCCCGATGCCCACCCGGAGGCGCTCGGTGACGGCGAGCGCGGTGGCCGCCGACGAGATGGCCCCGGTCCAGCCGAGATCCTCCACCACCCAGACGTCGTCCACCTCGGCCGCGTCCAGATGGCGGCAGAAGGGGATGAGTGACTCGGGGGGAAGGTCACGGTCGAACATGACGCCCAGGCGCATATCTCTCCTAGTGAACGGCGGGAGTTCCCGCTGTGCCGTTTTCGCGGGACCTCAGAGGGTCCTCAGAGGGTCCTCGCGTAGCGGAAGTAGCCGGCGAGGTCGTCGAGGGCCGCGACGCGATCGATCCGCACCTCGGTCCCGGTCCTCCGTGCATTGATCATCTTGCCCTGGCCGACGTAGATGCCGACGTGGTGGGTCCTGACTTTACGCTTGCCGACCTTGCCGTAGAACACGAGGTCTCCCGGCCTCGCCACGGCGGCGGGGATCCTCTTGAGCCGCCTGACGTGGTCGTCGGTGTTGCCCGGTCCCAGCACGTCGCGCCCGTAGGCGAGGTGGTAGACCCAGCGGGCGAGACCGGAGCAGTCGAGCCCGAGGGTCCTGGTGGCGGGACAGGGCTTGATCGATCCTTGGTAGCCCTGGCAGGTACCGAGGGAGGGGCCCGGGTCCTCGTCGTGGCCGCCGCCCCAGGAGTAGGGGATCTCCCCGCCCCGCCAGCCGGGCTGGTGCCGCCCGGCCTCGATCGCGTACGCGATGGCGGTGATCCGGTTGGGGGTGACGGGCCGGGTCGGTGTCCAGGCGGAGGCGCTCAGGAGCAGGAACGTTCCCAGGAGCACGATCGCCGAGGCTCGCTTCCGGCGCCGGTGAGGGGCGGGACGCCGGGGGAGGCCGTGATCGCCGGTGGGCCCCGAGAACCCGGGAAGGCGGGCGAGGAGCCCGGGGAGACTCTGGCGTCCGGGGAACCGGCCACGGTTGAAAGGTGCGAAAGGTGCGAAAGGTTCGACGGGGGTGGTGAGGGGGCCGAGAGGGGTGGAAGGCCGCTCCCCGGCCCGGGAGATCGTGGAATTCGCCTCGTCGTCCCGGATCGCCGCTGCCACGTCACCTCGCCTGGTCGGTCCCGGTAGGTCATGACCAGTCTGCCCAACAAGCCGGTGATGCGCGTTGTGTGCTGATTTACCCCATATCGTGCGAGGTCGGTGACGGGGAGGCCGGGCCGTTCAGGACCGGGGCGAACGGGTGACGGGCGTCGTGACACGCGGCGACCCGCGTGCGGGGCACGCGGGTCGCGGTGACGCCGGGTACGGTGCCGGGGCGCGATGTGGAGGCGCCGCCGTCCGTGTCCCGGGGCCGGGCGTCAATTGTCGTCGTCCATGGGGAGATCTTCCGGGAGACGCCGGTTTCCCAGGAGCGGGTCGTCAGTTGTTGTCGTCCCCGTCGTCGTCCGTGCCGCCGTCGTCGTCCACGCCGGGCCCGGTCGTCGTGTTGACGACGTCGGGGCCGTCGTCCCCGTCGTCGTCGCCACCGCCCCCGCAACCGCCGGCCAGGCCGACGAGGGTCGCCATCGCCGCGGCGGCGAGCGCCGCCTTCCGCGTGGTCTGAGCAAGCATGCACAACCTCCAGCTGGTGGTTCTTTCGGCCGGACGCGTCGGCGTCCGGCCCCACCCCTCTGTCCTGTCAGGCGGCGATCTAACACCGGGCGGGGATGTCATGTTGGCCGCTCCCCGCCCACGGTCACTTCTTGTGCGGGGCGGATCGCCGCAGTTCAAAGATACTTTTTTCAGGTGAAAGACCGAATTTTCCGCGATTTCTAATAAAAAGACGATTCTTGGGTAATCGGTGTTCGCTGTAACGACGGGGAGATTCTCTGACCGGTGAGGTGATTCATGAACGGCGGCAGGAATGACAGGCGTCGTATCGCGGTGGCCATGCTGGTCGCGCTGCTGAGCGTGGTGCTGATCGCGCTGGTGGCGGGGGCGCTCGGCGTGCTGGTGTCCAACACGTTCGGTGTCGACCGGGAAACGACCAGCACCGTGTCCCTCATAGTGAGCGGCGTGGCGAGCGGGGCAATCGCCACGATACTGGTGAGGCGTTACCGTGTATGGCCCAAGGCGTCCGGCACCAGGCCGAAGGCGTCCGCCTCCACGGCGCCCGATGTCTCGGAGAAGGTGAGCAGGTCGCCGGAGTCGGCCTGACCGGCGCCGTCTGTCACCGAAACAACGAGGTGACCCGGGTCCGGTGAAGCGGAATCACTTCTCGCACGCGGGAAACCGGTGACCCGTCCCGGGTTTCGGATCGCGGCCCCGCGCCCTTCGTAGCGCCGGGGAGAAACACATGCCGCCGGGGGAGAAGCGCATGCGAAAGGCCGTCGAACGGCCCTCCGGAGAGGGCCGTTCGACGGCCTTTCGTGAGACGCCCTGGTGTTCCGGCCGGCGCGTTCGACCGGGTCGGAAGATCGGCGGCTCAGACGTCGTAGTAGAGCTCGAACTCGTGGGGGTGCGGGCGCAGGCGGATCGGGTCGATCTCGTTCTCGCGCTTGTAGGCGATCCAGGTCTCGATCAGGTCCGGCGTGAACACGCCGCCCTCCAGCAGGTACTCGTGGTCGGCCTCCAGGGCCGCGAGCACGGCGTCGAGCGAGCCCGGGACCTGCGGGATGTTGCGGGCCTCCTCCGGGGGAAGCTCGTAGAGGTCCTTGTCGACCGGCTCGACCGGCTCGATCTTGTTGCGGATGCCGTCGATGCCCGCCATGAGCTGGGCGGCGAAGGCGAAGTACGGGTTGCAGGAGGGGTCGGGGACCCGGAACTCGATGCGCTTGGCCTTCGGGTTGGAGCCCGTGATCGGGATGCGGATGCACGCCGAGCGGTTGCGCTGGGAGTAGACCAGGTTGACCGGGGCCTCGTAGCCGGGCACCAGACGGTGGTAGGAGTTGACCGTCGGGTTGGTGAACGCCAGCAGCGACGGGGCGTGCTTGAGCAGGCCGCCGATGTAGTAGCGGGCGGTGTCGGACAGGCCCGCGTAGCCGACCTCGTCGTAGAAGAGCGGCTCGCCGTCCTTCCAGAGCGACTGGTGGCAGTGCATGCCGGAGCCGTTGTCACCGAAGATCGGCTTGGGCATGAAGGTCACCGTGTGGCCGTGCTCCAGCGCCGTGCTCTTGACGATGTACTTGTACAGCATCAGGGTGTCGGCGGCCTTGAGCAGCGTGTTGAAGCGGAAGTCGATCTCCGCCTGACCGGCCGTGCCCACCTCGTGGTGCTGCATCTCGACGTCGATCCCGGCGTCGATCAGCTTGCGGACCATCTCCGAACGCAGGTCGGTGAAGTGGTCCATCGGCGGGACCGGGAAGTAGCCGCCCTTGAAGCGCGGCTTGTACCCGAGGTTGCCGCCGTCCTGGGCCTTGCCGCTGTTCCAGGCGCCCTCGATCGAGTCGATGTGGTAGTAGCTCGAATGGGCGTTGGTCTCGAACCGCACGTCGTCGAAGATGTAGAACTCGGCCTCGGGGCCGAAGTAGACCGTGTCGGCGATGCCGGTGCCCTTGAGATACTCCTCCGCCTTGCGGGCGACGTTGCGCGGGTCGCGGCTGTAGGCCTCGCCCGTCAGCGGGTCGTGCACGAAGAAGTTGATGTTGAGCGTCTTGTGCTGCCTGAACGGGTCGAGGACGGCCGTGGACGGGTCGGGCAGCAGCAGCATGTCCGACTCGTGGATGGCCTGGAACCCGCGGATCGACGAGCCGTCGAACATGAGGCCGTCGGTGAAGACGCCGGCCCCGAAGTTCTCCGAGGGGAACGTGAAATGGTGCGTCGTCCCCGGCAGGTCGGTGAACCTGACGTCAACGAACTGCACCCCTTCGTCCTTGATGAACTTCAGGACGTCGTCGGCGGAGTTGAACACGCGAACCTCCCATGGGACGGGCTGACAGCCCGAAAGTATGCCTGTGCCGTTACCGCCCCGTGTCTCGTTTGTTTCACCCGTGTTAAGCGAACGTCGCCTCCACGGTAGTCCTCAAGTCCGCTTCGGACGGGTATAGCGGGTCTTTCCGTTACCGACTCTCACGTCTCGGACCTCAGTTCCCGGCAGGCTCCCGGATGCGTGTCGTCCTCGGCGCGGGAGTAGGGATCCACGGCGGGACCGGTCGTCTCCACGTTGTTCAGCGAGTCCGGATAGAAGGGGTGGACGAAGCCGTCGTCGACGTCGCACCGCGCGGGGGCCACACCCCCGCCGTTCCACTCGTTCACCCAGAAGCGCAGCCGGTCACCTTCCCGCCACGCCTGTACGACGCCGATGTTGTGGGCGACGAGCCTCGTCACGGTGTCCGGGCGGCCCGGCCGCTGGATCGCGTACACGAACAGGTAGTTGACCTTGACCCGGACGCCCCTGAGGCCGTCCTCCCTGAAGGCCGACAGCCGGGTCTCGCCGTCCACCTTGACGGTCCGGGTGACGAACTCGGCGCTTCCCGGCGCCAGGCTCGTCACCCACTCGCGGCTGTGGTACCCCTTCCTCCTCTCCGGCTTCTTGAGCCCCTTGACGAACGGCGCGCGCTGCTCCGGGTCCAGCAGGCGGATCAGCTTCTCCGGCCTGCCACCCGCCAGCACCTTCTCGTCCAGGTGCGCGGCGGTGAGGAGGCTCTTCGCGTGCCGCACGGCGGCGGCCACCTCCTTGCGCCCCAGCCCGCCCACCGCCCTGGCGGGCGGCATGACCAGTCCCTTGGCGCCGTCGGCGTACTCCTGGGCGGGCGAGCCGTCGAAGGGGGAGGGCCTCCCCGACTCCGCCCGTGCCGTCTCGGCGGGCTCGTTCGTCCCGGCCGCACCGGAGGTATCTCCCGCCGTCAGGTCCGAGATACCTCCGGACACGGCGGTACGGACCTGGTCGACGACATCCGGCCGGTAGGAGACGAACACCCCGGCCGCCGCGACCAGGACCGCCACGGCGATCGCCGCGTTCCGCAGCCTCCGGCGGCGCCGGAGGCGGGGATGCCGCGCCCACTCCCGCGTGGCGGCCTTGTTCATCCGCCGGCGTTCCCGGTCGTCGATCTGGGCCGTGAGCGCTCTGAAACGCTCGTCGATGTCGTCGGTGTCGGACACGAGGGTTCTCCGGGGGGTGATCGCGAGGGGGTGCCGACACACATGATCCCCGGCTTTCGCGGGACACCGGTAGCCGGTGGCCGCAGGGGACGCGGGCGGATGCGAGGGCGGCGTCCCGGACGGCTACCGTTGGAGCATGAGCAGCAAGCAGCCGCGTTGGACCCAGACCTGGCTCGGCGGCGTCAGGTCCGCCGGAGTCGATCTCGGCTACCCGGGGGAGCGGCTCGGGCTGCCCCGGGAGGGCAGCGGCTCGGTGGCCGGGTTCGGCCGCCGGATCGGCGCCATCGTGATCGACTGGCTGATCTGCACCTGGGCCATCACCCAGGGGCTCCTGCGGGTCGACCCGGCCAGGGCGCCCTGGGTGCCTGTCCTGATCCTCGCCGCCGAATACCTCCTGCTGGTGGGCACCATGGGGATGACCTTCGGGATGCGCCTGCTCGGCGTCCGGGTCGCCGCGCTCGGCGGTGGCGGCCCCGGGTTCGTCGCCGTGCTGGTGCGGACCTTCCTGCTCTGCCTGGCCGTGCCCGCCCTCGTCTGGGACCGCGACCAGCGCGGCCTGCACGACCGCGCGGCGAACACCGTGGTCGTACGCCTCTGAGCGGGCCTCGCGCCTCGCTTCCCGTTCCCACCCGCCTGTCCGGGCGCCGCTTCCCGCCCGCTCTCGGCCGCGCCGGTGCTCGTCCCGCGACCGTGATCACGCCCGTATCCGGGTTCGGGATTCGGGCGGGAGGGGCGACGGGACCGATTCCTTTTCCGGCCGGTGGTCGTCATACCGGGGGCGGCCGCGCCGGGCGGGACGCCGTACGGGAGGTATGAGGTCGTGACCAGGGACGAGACAGGCCGGGAAGCGGTGGAGGACGGCGAGGTCCTGGCCGCCGCGCTGGCGGGGGACGAACCGGCGTTCGGCGCGCTCGCGGAGCGGTACCGGCGGGAGTTGCGGGTGCACTGCTACCGGATGCTCGGCTCGTTCGAGGAGTCGGAGGACATGGTGCAGGAGACGTTCCTGCGCGCCTGGCGCAAGAGGGAGGGCTTCCAGGGGCGCTCGACGTTCCGGGCCTGGCTGTACCGGATCGCGACCAACGCGTGCCTGGACTTCCTCGACCGCCACCCGCGTCGACCGCGCCCGCGCGAGGCGCCGGTGCTCGCCACCCCCGGCGTGCCGTCGCCGTCGCCGACCGAGGTCTTCTGGCTGCGCCCCTACCCGGACCGGCTCCTGGAGCCCGCCGCGCCCGCGGGGGCCGAGCCGGACGCCGCCGTGGTCGCCAAGGAGACGATCGAGCTGGCGTTCATGGCCGCCATCCAGCACCTGCCTCCCCGGCAGCGGGTGGTGCTGATCCTGCGCGACGTGCTCGGCTGGTCGGCGCAGGAGGCCGCCGCGCTGCTGGAGGTGAGCGTCGTCTCGGTGAAGAGCACCCTGCAGCGGGCACGGTCGACGATGCGGGAGAACCTGCCCGCGCGACGGCTGGAGTGGGCGCCGTCCCCGGATCCGACCGGCGAGGAACGCGCGGTGCTGCAGCGCTACATCGACGCCGTCGAGCAGGCCGACCCCGCCGTCCTGGCCGGGGTGCTGCGCGCGGACGCGTGGCAGTCGATGCCGCCGGCGCCGATCTGGATTCTGGGAGGGCCGTCGATCGTCGACGCGTGGCGCCCGGCCATGGTCGGCCCCGAGGCGTGGGGGGACTGGCGTGTCCTGCCCACCCGCGCCAACCGGCAGCCCGCGGCGGCGGCGTACGTCAAGCGGGCCGGCGAGTCCGAGTACCACGGCTCGTGGCTCGGTGTCCTGCGGGTCGAGGACGGGCTGGTCACCCAGATCACGACCTTCGGCGCCGAGATCTTCCCGGCTTTCGGCCTTCCCCGGACGCTGTGACGGACTCGGTGACGGGCGCCGGTGAGGATCCGGGAGACGCCGTGACGGGTGCCGGGGAGAATCCGGGAGGCGCCGGGGAGAGCCCGGCGCACTCGCTTCCCGGGCGGTCAGGGCCGTTGTTCGACGTGCGCAGGATCGTCGTCGAGCCCGGCGGCTCGCGCGTTTACGACGAAGCCGAGTGGCGGGGGGCGATCGTCCTGCTGGAGCGCGGGCGGATCGAGCTGGTCCGCTCCGACGGCGATCACCGGGCCTTCCGGCGCGGCGACGTGCTGTGGCTGGACGGGCTGCCGGTGCGGGCCCTGCGCAATCCGGGACGGGAGCCCGCCGTCCTGCTCGCGATCTCCCGGCGACCCTCGCGGCGCTGATCTCCCGGTCCGGGAACCCGGGCCGATTCCCGGCCCCGCACCGATTCCCCGCCTCCGGACCGATTCCTTTCCCGGCGCCTCACCGTCGTACAGGTCACACGTCTCATCACGAATCATCAAGAAGGAGAAAGACCGTGAACGACATGCAGAAGCGGGTCCAGGAGGCGGCCGACAAGCTTGTGGAGTCCGGTGCCGAGCGGGGCCTGCAGGTCGCCGCGTACCGGCACGGCGAGCTGGTGGTCGACGTCGTCGCGGGCGTCGCCGATCCGGCCACCGGGCGTCTCGTCACGCCGGGCACGCCGTTCTGGAGCGCCTCGACCGGCAAGGGCGTCACCTCGACCGTGGCGCACGTGCTCGTGGAGCGGGGCGTTCTCGGCTACGACACGCCGATCGCCGAGCTGTGGCCGGAGTTCGGCGCCCACGGCAAGGAGCGCGCGACCGTGCGGCACGCCCTGACCCACTCGACGGGCGTGCCCGGCGTACCGGTGGCCACCACCCCGGAGGACCTGTGCGACTGGAAGGGGATGTGCGCGGCGATCGCCGACGCCACGCCCTGGTGGGAGCCCGGTACCAGAAGCGGCTACCACCCCCAGTCGTTCGGCTACATCGTCGGCGAGATCGTCCGCCGGGCCACCGGCACGCCGATCTCCCAGGTCCTGCGGGAGGAGGTCGCCGGACCGCTGGGGGTGGCCGACGAGCTGTTCTTCGCCGTCCCCGAGCCGGAGCTGGGCAGGCTGGCCCGCCTGGAGGACGCGCCGAACGACTTCGAGATGCCCGAGGGGATGTCCATGGAGTCGATGTTCGCGGACATGCCGTTCTTCAAGGTCGTGGACGGCTACACGGCGGCACCGATGGCCGCGATGCCCGACGCCGCGTTCGGCAACCGCGCCGACGTGCTGACCTCCGACATCCCGGCGGGCGGCACCATGTCCGCCCGCGCGGTGGCCCGCATGTACGCGGCCCTGCTGGGCGAGGTGGACGGCGTCCGGCTCGTCTCGCCGGAACGGCTCCGCGAGATCACCGCCGTGGAGTTCGGCGGCATGGACGAGGTCACCGCCTTCCCGGCCACCAGGTCCCTCGGGTACGCCCTCGGCGCCACCCAGCTCCTCGACAGCCCCACCCTGTTCGGCATGGCGGGCAGCGGCGGATCGGCCGCGTACGCCGACACGGCCACCGGGATCGCGGTCGCCGTGACCAAGAACCTCGTCTCCTCCGGGGAGTTCGGCACCTTCGAGGCCCTCGGCGGGCTCGTCCTGAACGCCGCTGGCGACCGCTAGGCGCCGCCCGGCGTGAGGGCTCCACCCCGCCGGGCCACCCGGCGGGGTCCCGTGCGCCCGACCACGCGCGAATCGCCTGCCGTGCGCGGATCGTCCACCGTGCGCGAGTCGCCCGCCATGCGCAGGCCATCTGCCATACGCGGGGCGTCTGGCGTGCGTAGGTCGTTCACCGTACGGGAGTCGTCCACCGCGCGCAGGTGAAGATCGCGGTGCCGGGCAGGTGATGGCCGCGCAGCGGGCTCCAGCCGCCCCACTCGCGGTCGTGGCCCGGCGGCCACTCGGGCTCGGTCAGCCCCCGCAGCACCAGCCCCGACGCGGTGACGAGCCCGACCCAGTCGGCCATCGTGCGGTGGTGCTCGACATAGGACGGCCGCCCGTCCTCGCCGATCTCCACGTACGCGGAACGGTCGAAGTAGGAGCGGTCGGAGGTGAGCCCGGCGGGGCCCGGGTCGTCGGGGAAGGCCCACCGGACCGGGTGGCTCACCGAGAAGACCAGCAGGCCCCCGGGGCGCAGCACCCGGTGGATCTCGGCCAGGACGGCACCGGCGTCGGCCACGAACGGCAGCGCGCCGTAGGCCGAGCAGGCCAGGTCGAACGTCTGGTCGGCGAAGGGCAGCACCTCCGCGTCCGCCTGGACCACCGGCAGCGCGGACCCGGCCTCCAGGTCGATCCGGCCGGAGTGCTGGAGCTGCCGGAAGGACAGGTCGAAGGCGGCCACCCTGGCGCCCTGCCCGGCCAGCCAGCGCCCGCACTGCCCGGCCCCGCAGCCGATCTCCAGCACGTCCCTGCCCGCGACGTCGCCCAGCAGGCGGGCGTCGGCCTCGTCCAGGCCCTCGGGGCCCCAGACGAACCCGGCGTCGCGCAGGAACTCCCCGTGCTCCGATTGGTACTCGTCGGCGGCGCCGTCCCACCAGCCGCGGTTGGCCCGGGAGGTGGCCGCGGCGTCCACCCGGTGGCGGCCCACCCCGGCGAGGCCCATCAGCGCATCTTCGGGCGGGGCATCTTCGCGCCGCGCGGCAGCGGGCCCTTGGGCATCGGCAGCGTCTGCGGGAGCGCCTTCAGCCGGTTGTTGATCTCGTACAGGGCGGGCTTCTTGAGGTTGCGGGGCAGCTTCATCAGGTGCCGCTGCAGCTTGGCCAGCGGGACCTGCCCGTCGCCGTCGCCGGACTGGATGTCGTAGACGGGGACGTCCAGCGCGACCCGCTGGACGCGCTTCTTCTCGGCGACGAGCATCTTCTGCACGCGGCTGCCCGGCCCCTCGGAGACCAGGATGATGCCGGGGTAGCCGACCACGCGGTGCACGATGTCCTGGTCGCGGGTGACGGCGACGGCGGGGGTGACCTCCCAGTTGCCGCGCATGCCCTGCAGGATCGCGGCGGCGGCGCCGACCTGCCCGTGCAACATGGAGTACTGGGCCCGCTGGGCGAGCTGGCCGAACACCACCAGCCCGACGGTGAGGGCCAGCATGACCCCGATGAAGAGGAGATACCAGAACCAGCCCGTGACCAGGCCGATCACCACGCACAGCGCGAGCGTGCCCAGCGCCGAGGCGTAGACGATCGGCATCCCCTTGGGGTTTGCCTCTTTGATGATCTTCGCGATCATGCGGAGCTGCTTGATGCGCCCCGGGCGCTCTGAGTCTTCGGGCTTCTTGGCCATGTTCTGAAGGATACAAATCCAGGGCTCAAGAAGTGAAAACGTGACCTGCCGAGCTTCGGTCCCGGCACCGGGAGCGGTCAGCTGTCCGTGACCGTACGTGTTCGCCGGAGCCGGTCACGGGGAGTCAGGGGCGGAAAACCGGAAGGACCCCGCCCCGGGGCGGGGTCCTTCCGGTCGTCACGGGTTTCCGGGAGGGGCTCAGGCGTGCTGGCGAGCCTCGACGGCCTGCTTGTACAGGCGGCCCGCCCGGTAGGAGGAACGGACCAGCGGCCCGGAGAGGACCCCGGCGAACCCGATGGCCTCCGCCTCCTTCTGCAGCTCCACGAACTCCTCCGGCTTCACCCAGCGCTCGACGGGGTGGTGGCGCGGGGTGGGCCGCAGGTACTGGGTCACGGTGAGCAGGTCGCACCCGGCCTCGTGCAGGTCGCGCATGGCCTGGACGATCTCCTCGCGCTCCTCGCCCATGCCGAGGATCAGGTTGGACTTGGTCACCAGACCGGCCTGGCGGGCCTTGGTGATCACTCCCAGGGACCGGTCGTAGCGGAACGCGGGCCGGATGCGCTTGAAGATCCGCGGCACGGTCTCGATGTTGTGCGCGAACACCTCGGGCCTGGAGGAGAACACCTCCTCCAGCTGGGCCTGGTCGCCGTTGAAGTCGGGCACCAGCAGCTCGACGCCGCAGCCGGGCAGGAGCGCGTGGATCTGCCGCGCGGTCTCGGCGTACAGCCACGCGCCGCCGTCGGGCAGGTCGTCGCGGGCGACACCGGTCACGGTCGCGTAGTTGAGCCCCATCTGCCGCACCGAGTCGGCCACGCGGCGCGGCTCGTCGGTGTCGTACTCCTTGGGCTTGCCGGTGTCGATCTGGCAGAAGTCGCACCGGCGGGTGCACTGGTCACCGCCGATGAGGAAGGTGGCCTCGCGGTCCTCCCAGCACTCGGAGATGTTGGGGCACCCGGCCTCCTGGCAGACCGTGTGCAGCCCTTCGCGTTTGACCAGCGCCCTGAGCTCGGTGTGATTGGGACCCGCCCTGAACTTGGTCTTGATCCAGTCGGGCTTCTTCTCGATGGGGGTCTCGGCGTTGCGGACCTCGAGGCGGAGGAGCTTCCGCCCCTCGGGGGCGACGGTCATGCGAGCTCCTTCGTCGGTCGGGAGACCGAGGTGGTGCACATCGAGGTGCGGTAAATGTCGTCACGCTCGCTCACCTCACCAGCTTATGTCCCGCCACGGGCTGCGGCGGACCCGGGTCACGGCGGGTGTCACGCTGGGTGAGCGGGCACGGCGAACGGCCGGGTCAGCGCCGGAACAGGTCCTCCTCGGGCAGCTCGAACGCCTGCGCGCCGAGCGCCTCCGCCAGGTGCTTCTCGGCGTACGGCAGGACCTCGTCGACCACGATCCGGCGGCCGGTCTCGGCCGACAGCGAGGAGACCCCGGCGTCGCTGATGCCGCAGGGGACGATCCGGTTGTACCAGCTCGGGTCGTTGGAGCAGTTGAGGGCGAACCCGTGCATCGTGACGCCGCCGGAGACCCGGATGCCGATCGCCCCGACCTTCCTGTCGGGCAGGCCGTGCGAGGGGTCCCCGGCCACCCAGACGCCGCCGCGCCCCTCCACCCGGCCCGCCTGGACCCCGAAGTCGGCGCAGACGTGCACCAGGGTCTCCTCCAGGAGCCTCACGTAGGCGTTCACGTCGAGCGGGCCGCCGAGCCTCACGATCGGGTAGCCGACCAGCTGGCCGGGGCCGTGCCAGGTGATCCGCCCGCCCCGGTCGACCTCGACGACCGGGGTGCCGTCGGAGGGCCTCTCGTGCGGCGCGGTGCGTTTGCCCGCCGTGTAGACCGGCGCGTGTTCGAGCATCAGGCAGGTGTCGGGGATCTCCTCGGCCACCCGGCGCGCGTGGATGCGCCGCTGAAGATCCCATGCCTGCTCGTAGGGGAAGTCAACGCCAAGACGGACGACTGCCAGGTCACTCACGCCTCAAGAGTAGTTGACCCGTTCGTGGTTAAGACGTGAGAAGCCGAGGCTCGATGCGGAACTCCTTGGCCCCGCCCGCCCCGTCGTGCTCGACCTTGTAGGCGTAGGCGTCGGGATGCACGCTGACGGCCTGGATGAACTCGGTGCCCACGTAGTGCAGGGCGACGCCCTCGTCGGCGGCGTAGCCCTCCGGCAGCTCGCCCGAGGCCACCGCCTCGTGCAGCAGCTGACGGCGCTGCGGGTCGGAGTTGTAGTGGACGCCGCAGGAGTAGGGGAGCATGCCCAGGCCGTCGGACCACACCCGCAGCGTCGGCCCGAAGGAGTCGGTGTTGCCGCCCACGTGCCAGCACAGCGCCCCGGCGCTCTGGCCCGCCAGCACCACGCCCGCCCGCCACGCCTCCTCGAAGACCTCGTCGAGGCCGTGCAGCCGCCACAGGACCGCCAGGTTGGCCACGCTGCCGCCGCTGACGTAGATGACGTCCTGGCTGAGCGCCCACTCGCGCGGGTCCTCGACGTTGGTCATCGGGAACACGGTCAGGTGGCTGACCTCGACGTCCCACGCGCCGAAGGCGCCGTACATCCTCAGCAGCCACTCCGCGTCGTCGCCGGTGGCGGTGGCGAGCAGGCCCAGGCGGGGCCGGTCCTGGCCGGTGAGGTCGAGGGCGTACCTGAGCAGCGGGCTCGCCTCCATGGTCCCCTGGCGCGTGGAGGCGCGGAACGAGCCGCCCCCGATCGCGAGGATGTGCGACTGCCCGGGGCTGCCCATGTCTGTCTCCCAGTGGTTTCATCGGCCGGAACGCTGAAAACAGGGATCTTAGAGTACGGCGGCCAGTGCCTCGCCGAGACGCGTATGCCGGAACGCGTGACCGCTGTCGAGCAGGCGCCGGGGCAGCACCCGCTGTCCGGTCAGCACCCCCTCGTCGGCGAACTCCCCGATGGCCGTGCGCAGCACGAAGCCCGGCACGGCCAGCGGCAGCGTGGGCCGGCGCAGGGCCGCCCCGAGTGTCTTGGTGAACTCGGCGTTGGTGACCGGCTCGGGCGCCGTCACGTTCACCGGCCCCGATATTTCAGGATTTTTCAGGATGTGCTGAACGGCGAGAATCCAGTCGTCGATGGAGATCCACGACCAGTACTGCCGACCCGAGCCCAGCGGGGCGCCCAGCCCCACCCTGAAGATCGGGAGAAGCTGCGACATCATGCCGCCCCGCCCGCTCAGCACCAGGCCGGTACGGAGTCTCACCACCCGGATGCCCGCCTCCTCCGCGGGCGCCGTCTCCGCCTCCCACGGCACCACGACCTCCTGGGCGAGGAACCCCTCACCCGCGGGCGCCGTCTCGTCCACCGCGACGTCCCCGGTGTCGCCGTAGAAGCCGATCGCCGAGCCGGACAGCAGCACCGCGGGTTTCGCCTCCAGGCCGGCGAGCGCGCCCGCCAGGGTCCTGGTCCCCTCGACCCGGCTGCGGACCACCTCGCGCTTGTACTCTTCGCTCCAGCGGTGGTCGCCGATGCCCGCGCCCGCGAGATGGATCACCGCCTCCGCGCCCTCCAGCGCCTCCCGCTCGACGACCCCCTTCGCCGGGTTCCAGAAGGCCTCGTCGCGGCCCTCCGGCACCCGCCGGACCAAACGGACCACCCGGGCGCCGTCGTCCCGCAGAGCCCTGACCAGAGCCGATCCCAGCAGGCCCGAGGACCCGGTCACGATGATCGTCATGTCGTCCAATGTAATCGACCTCCCCCCGGATCTTCGGAAACCGGACGCCCACCGGATTCGCGTCATCACCGCGGGTTTCCCGAGGGTGCCGCCGGCGCGGGAGAACGAGCCGGGCCGGCCCGCGACGTCGCGGACCGGCCCGGTGGGGGAGAACGGGTGACTAGCCGTGCAGGCCCAGCTGGTTCTCGAAACGGCCCTCCTCCAGACGACGCTTGATCGTCGTCAGGAAGCGGGCGGCGTCGGCGCCGTCGACCAGGCGGTGGTCGTAGCTGAGCGCCAGGTACATCATCGAGCGGACGGCGATGACCTCGCCCTCGGGGGTGTCCAGGACCACCGGGCGCTTGACGACGGCACCGGTGCCCAGCATGCCGACCTGCGGCTGGTTGAGGATCGGCGTGTCGAACAGCGCGCCACGGCTGCCGGTGTTGGTCAGCGTGAACGTGCCGCCGGTGATCTCGTCCGGGCTCACCTTGTTGGTGCGGGTGCGCTCGGCGAGGTCGGCGATCTTACGGGACAGCCCGGCGATGTTGAGGTCGCCCGCGTCCTTGATCACCGGGACGAGCAGGCCGCGCTCGGTGTCCGTCGCGAAACCGAGGTGCTCGGTGTCGAAGTACGTGACCTCGTTGGTCTCGCTGTCGATCGTGGCGTTCAGCTTCGGGTGCTGCTTGAGCGCCTCGATCGTGGCGAGGGCGAAGAACGGCGTGAACGTGAGCTTGACGCCCTCGCGCCGCTGGAACTCGGCCTTCGCCTGGTCGCGCAGCCGCGCGATCTTGGTGACGTCGACCTCGACCACGCTCGTGAGCTGGGCCGAGACCTGCAGCGACTCGACCATGCGCTTGGCGATGGTCTGGCGCAGCCGCGACATCTTCTCGGTGCGCCCGCGCAGCGTGGTGTCCACCACGACCGGCTCGGGGGCCTGCGGGGCGGACGCCTGGGCCGGGGCCTGGGCGGCGGCCTGCGGGGCCTGCGCCTGCGGCTGGGCCTGGGCCGCGCTCGCACGCTCGCGCTGGTCGCGGGCGGCCTCCAGCACGTCCTGCTTGCGGATGCGCCCGCCGACACCGGTGCCGGTCAGCGAGTCGAGGTCCACGCCGTGCTCACCGGCGAGCTTGCGCACCAGCGGGGTGACGTACGGGCTGTCGCCCGACGGCTGCGCGGCGGGCTCGGACGCCGCGATCGGCGACGGCGGCGCGGCCGGGGAGGACTGGACGGTCTGCGGGGCCTGCGCCTGAGGCTGCGCCTGCTGCGGGGCGGGGGCCTGCTGCGTCTGCTGCTGCGGGGCCTGCGCCTGCTGCGGGGCGGGCTGCGGGATCGAGGAGGCCGGCTGCGCCTGCTGCTGCTGAGGGGCGGGCTCCGGCTCCGGCTCGGGCTCGGGGGCCTTCTCCTGCGCCGGGGCGGCGGCGCCCTCGGTGCCGTTCTCGTCGATGACGGCGAGCTCGGCGCCGACCTCGACGGTCTCGTCCTCGGCCACCACGATCTTCGTGAGGATGCCCGCCGCCGGGGAGGGGATCTCGGTGTCGACCTTGTCGGTGGAGACTTCGAGAAGCGGCTCGTCGGCCTCGACGCGCTCGCCCTCCTTCTTCAGCCAACGGGTGACGGTGCCCTCCGTGACGCTCTCACCGAGCTGGGGCATCTGTACGGACTTCGGCATGGGTTGTCTTCTCTCGCGTTCCGAGTGAGGGCTTGCGTTAGTTGTGGACGTGGAGCGGCTTGCCGGCGAGCGCCAGCATCGCCTCGCCGACGGCCTCGGACTGGGTGGGGTGCGCGTGGATGAGCTGCGCGACCTCGGAGGGCAGGGCCTCCCAGTTGTAGATCAGCTGACCCTCGGTCACCAGCTCGCCGATGCGGCGGCCGACCATGTGCACACCGAGCACCGGGCCGTCCTTCGCCGCGATGATCTTGACGGCGCCCTGCGTCTGCAGGATCTGGCTCTTGGGGTTGCCCGCCAGGTCGTAGGTCAGCTCGACGACCTCGTGGCCGCGCTCCCTGGCCTGGGCGGAGGTGATGCCCACCGAGGCGACCTCGGGGTCGGAGTAGGTGATCCTGGGCACGCCGTCGTAGTCGATCGGCACCGGGTTCAGGCCGGCGATGTGCTCGGCCACCAGGATGCCCTCGGCGAAGCCCGCGTGCGCGAGCTGCAGGGTCGGGATGAGGTCGCCGACCGCGTACACGCCGGGCACGCTGGTCTGGCAGAACTCGTTCACCGTGACGGTGCCGCGCTCGATCGCGACGCCCGCCTCCTCGAAGCCCATGCCCGCGGAGACCGCGCCGCGGCCGACCGCGACGAGCAGCAGCTCGGCGTCGAGGGTCTTGCCGTTGGCCAGGCTGACGACCACTCCGGTGTCGGTGGTCTTGACGCCCTCGAAGAAGACGCCCAGCTCCTGCTTGATGCCGCGGCGGCGGAACGAGCGCTCCAGCAGCTTGGAGCTGGACTCCTCCTCCAGGGGCAGCAGGTGCGGCAGGCCCTCGACGATCGTCACCTCGGCGCCGAAGGAACGCCAGACGCTGGCGAACTCCACGCCGATGACGCCACCGCCCAGGACGACCACCGAGGTGGGCACCCGGTCGAGCTTGAGCGCGTGCTCGCTGGTGATGATCCGCTCGCCGTCGATCTCCAGGCCCGGGAGGGACCTGGGCGCGGAGCCGGTCGCCAGCACGATGTTGCGGCCCTCGTAGACCTCGGAGCCCACCGCCACCCGGTTCGGGCCCGCGAGACGGCCCTCACCCTCGATGATCGTGATGCCCTTGCTCTTGAGAAGGCCCTGCACGCCCTTCCAGGCGCGCGTGACGATCTTGTCCTTGAACGCGTGGACCGCGGGCACGTCGATGCCCTCGAAACGGGCCTTGACGCCGTAGGTCGCGCTCTCCCGCGTCTCGTCGGCGACCTCCGCGGAGTGCAGAAGCGCCTTGGTGGGAATGCATCCCCGGTGCAGGCACGTACCGCCGATCTTGTCCCTCTCGATCAGCGCGACCGTCTTGCCCAGCTCGGCCGCCCGCAGAGCGCAGGCATACCCACCGCTACCGCCACCTAGGACGACGATGTCGTAGGGGCCGCTGCCATCAGCCACAGGAAAGCTCCTTGTCGGATCGGAATACCGTCTTCACGGTCGCGCCCCTCGTCGTGCCCTGGACGGCCGCGCGGATCCTCGATCGCATCCACGCCGCCACCGGACCCGGCTCGGCGCCGTGCCGGTGCCCGCTTCTCGGCTTGACCCCGGCAACCGCATCTTTTCATTTGTCTAGGTTGCTTGTGACCCGCTTGCGCGGCGTTACCGGGTGGGCTCGCCCGCGTGGCGCTCGGCCAGGCCGACGAGTGTCCGGGTGATCGCCCCGGTGCCGCCCTTCGGCGTGTAGCCGTGGGGCTCACCCTTGTTGAAGGCGGGACCGGCCATGTCAATGTGTGCCCAACGGACCCCGTCCGGTACGAATTCCCGCAGGAAGATGGCGGCCGTCAGCATCCCGCCGAAACGCTCGGGGTGCAGGTTGGCGATGTCGGCCACCGGGGAGTCGAGGCCCTTGCGGAGCTCGTCGGGCAGGGGCATCGGCCACGCGGCCTCGCCCTGCTCGGCCGCCGTCGCGACGATCTCCGCGCGGAGGTCGTCGTCGTTGCCCATGACGCCCGCCGTCCGCCAGCCCAGCGCGACGATCTGCGCGCCGGTGAGCGTGGCGACGTCGACGATCACGTCGGGGTCGTCCTGCGCGGCGCGGGCGATGCCGTCGATCAGGACCAGGCGGCCCTCGGCGTCGGTGTCGAGCACCTCGACGGTCTTGCCCGCGAAGCTGGTGAACACGTCGGAGGGGCGCTGCGCGGTGCCGCTCGGCATGTTCTCGGCCAGGCAGAGGTAGCCGACCGCGTTGACCTTCAGGCCCAGCCCGGCGATCGCCAGGAGCGCGCCGAGGACCGCGCCGGCGCCGCCCATGTCCGACTTCATCCAGTCCATCGAGGCCGTCGGCTTGAGCGACAGGCCGCCGGAGTCGAAGGTGATGCCCTTGCCGACGTACGCGAGCCTCTTGGTGGCCTCGGGGTGGCTGTAGGAGAGGCGGACCAGCCGGGGCGGGTTGGCCGACCCCTGGCCGACGGCGACGATGCCGCCGTAGCCGCCCTCCTTGAGCGCCTTCTCGTCCAGGACCTCGACCGACAGGCCGGCCTCGGTGCCCACCCGCTCGGCGATCTCGGCGAAGCGGGCCGGCCACAGGTCCGACGGCGGGGTGTTGACCAGGTCGCGGACGAGCGAGACCGACTCGGCCAGCGTGGTGGCGCGGTCGATCGCGGCCTGGGCGCCCTCGGCGTCGGTCAGCACGGCCAGCTCGGCCACCGGGGAGCTCTGCTCTCCCACGGTGCGGTATCTGGTGAACGAGTAGGCGCCGAGAAGGCCGCCCAGGGCGGCGGCGCCGGCGTGCTCGGCGCTCGCGGCGGGCAGGGCGAGCGCCACCCGGCCGGTGCCCGCCAGGGCGCGGACCGCGGTGCCCGCGGCGCGGCGCAGGACCTCGGCGTCGTAGCCCTCGGCGGGAGTGTCACCGAGGCCGACGACGACCAGCAGGGGCGCGGTCAGCGCGCCGAAGGTGGGGATCTTGGAGATCTCGCCCGGCTTACCCTTGGCGCCCACGCTCTCGAGCGTGGCGGCGAGCCTGCCGCCGAGCGCCTGGTCGAGGCCCTCGGCCCCGGGAGCGGGAAGCAGGCCGTCCGGTCCGGTGTGGACGCCGACGACCAGTGCGTCGGTATCGAACGAGACAGCGTTGTCAGTTGGGGTAAGCCGCACAGTGGTCACGTAGGCCGATGCTAGTCGGGCTGGCGCAGTACGCATAAACGAGGGTTCGTCCTACGAATCGTGCCGCCCGATGGTGCTATTCGGGGTGGCACCATCGGGCCGCTTGGTGCTAATGTCGCTAGCACTATGTTGCTTACCTTGGATCTGAACGATCCCCGGCCGCTGCACGAGCAGGTCGCCGAGGCGATCAGACGCGCCGTCGCCGAGGGTTCGTACGCTCCGGGAGACCGGCTCCCGCCGGCCCGCGACCTGGCCGCCGCGCTGGGCATCAACGCCAACACGGTGCTGCGCGCCCTGCGGGACCTGCGCGACGAGGGGGTGCTGGAGTTCCGCAGGGGCCGGGGCGTGAGCGTGCTCAGCCGCCCCAACCCGCGCAGCGTCATCGAGGAGAAGCTGCGAGCCCTGCTCGACGAGGCGGTCCAGTACGGCTACCGCCACGACGACGTCATCGAGCTCATCAGGGAACTGTCGTGACCGGGCCGCGAGCCCGGTCCTTGGAAGGGGTGACCGACGTGGGGCTGCGAGCCCGATTCCTGTCCATCGCCGCCGGTTGGGCCGCGCTGGTGACCGCCGCGCTGATCGCCGCGCCGCTGGCGCTGCGAGACCGGCTGCCCGATCCGATCGCCACGCACTGGGGGCCGTCCGGCGTCCCCGACAACTCGATGCCGTTCACCGCCTCGCTGCTGGTCCAGGCGGGCCTGTGGGCGCTGCTCGCGTGCGGGGCCTGGGGGGTCGCGCTCGCCGGCGGCGGGATGTTCAGGCGCAGGACGAGCCGCATGGGGCTCGGCGCCCTGCTGGGCGGCGCCGGCCTGTTCTTCCTGGGGCTGCAGGCGGTCACGCTGACGGCCAACCTCGACGCCCCCGACTGGAGCCGGGCCGCCGACCTGGGGTGGGGCGCGCTGCTCGCGGTCGCGGGGCTGGTGCTGGGCGGCTGGCTCGGCGCCCTCGCCGCCCGCCCGGGGCCCGACGACCGGCCCGAGCCGTCCGCCGTCCCCACGAGGCGGATCCCGCTCCGCCCCGGCCAGCGCGCGGTGTGGGTCTCCTCGGTGGGCAGCGGCCCGCTCGCCGCGCTCGGCGGCTCCCTCCTGGCCGCGGGCCTGGGGCTCGCCGTGCTCGCCCTGATCGGCGGCGAGGGCGCGCTGTGGATCCCGGCGGGGATCATGTCCCTGGTGGGCCTGCCGGTGGCGACCTTCAGCTCGGTGCGGGTGCAGATCACCGAGGAGGGCATCGTGATCTTCTACGGGCCGTTCCGCCTGCCCCGCAGGCACATCCCGATCGAGCGGGTGGAGCGGGCCTGGACGGAGGAGCTGCTCCCGTCCGGCGTCGGGGGCTGGGGCGTCAGGGGGTTGCCGGGGGCCATGACGATCATGATCCGCGGCGGGGAGTGCCTCGTGGTGGGCTACGTCTCCGGCGGCCGCCTCGCCATCTCGATCGACGACGCGGAGAGGGGCGCCGCCCTGCTGAACACCCTCGTGGACCGGGCCTCCACGGGTCCGTCCGCCCGCTGATCCCGGCTCGTCGGCTTCCGTCCCCTCATCTCTGTTCCCTGCTCCTGCTCCCGCCCGCTGACTTTCGTCCCCTGATATCCGTCCGCCGCCCCCGTATATCGGCTTTCGCCCGTCGGCCTACGCTCGTCGGCTTTCGCCCGCTTTTGCCACCACCCCCTGTCCGCTGATTTCCGCCCGCTGCCTCCATCCCCGGCCGTTCTCCGTCTCCTCCTTTCCTCCGCACGTCCTTCTTCCGGTCCCTCGCCTCCCTGGCCCCTCGCTGTGTCACGGCCCTCCCGTGGCCGCCTCCGCCGCCTTTTGTCCCTCCTGTTCCTCTTGTTTCTCTTGTTTCTCCCGCGTCCGAGCACCCGAAGGTGGTGTCATGCTTCGCCGATCCCCTGACCTGTGGTTGTTCCTGCTCGTCGCGTTCGGCCTGTCCTGGTTGTTCGCCCTTCCCCTCTGGCTGTCGGACGCGCCGACCGGCACGCTCGTGTTCACGGTGGTCGGGGTGGCGATGATGTTCACCCCGACGCTCGGAGTCCTCGCCGTCCGGCTGTACGACAGGCGGGTCGGGGATCCCGCCACCGGGCGCGAGTGGGCCGTGCGGACGGGCCTGTCGGCGGGCGGGAGCCGGGGCCGCGTGTTCGCGCTGGTCGCGCTGGCCTGGTTCGGCGTCCCCGTGCTGGTCGTCGTCGCGATCGCGCTCAGTGCCGCCCTCGGCCTGCTCTCCGTCGACCTGCGAGGGTTCAGCCTGTTCCGCGAGAGCCTGGCGGCGGCCGTCCCGGGCGGGACGCCCTCGATGGGGACCGGGGTCCTGGTGGCCGTGCAGGCCGTGTCGATGGTCCTGGTCGCCCCGCTGGTCAACTCGGTCGCGGCCTTCGGTGAGGAGTGGGGGTGGCGAGGCTGGTTGCTGCCGCGCCTGACGCCGCTCGGCGCCTGGCGGGCGATCCTGGTGTCCGGGGTGATCTGGGGGCTCTGGCACTTCCCGCTCACCCTGCGTGGATACAACTACCCCGAGCTCGGGGCCTGGGCGGCGCCGATGTTCGTCATCTTCTGCGTGACCTTCGGAGCCCTGCTCGGCTGGCTCCGCCTCTGTTCGGGAAGCGTCTGGCCGGCGGTCGTCGGGCACGGATCGCTGAACTCCTCGGCGGGTCTGATGCTTCTCGTCGGTGACGCGGCCGACCCGCCGGTGTTCGCCGTCGCGGGGATCACGGGCCTGGTCGGTTCGGTGTTGCTGGCCGTGGTCTCCGCGCTGCTGTTCAAATACCGGCCGGTTCAAATACCGGCCGGTCGAGCGGCCGGTCCTGGTCGCCGCCCGTGAAATCCACAGCGGGGCCGTGTGAGGGCCGGGCGAGATCCCAGGTGAGGTCGTGAGGGCAGGGTGAGATCCCGGGTGGGAAGGTTCCTCGGGTCCCGCGATCCTCTCGGGGCCACGGCCACGGCCACGGCCACGGCTACGGCCGAGACCGGGAGGGAGATCAGTTCACGAGGATCGTGCAGGCCAGCAGGGTCGTCGCGGTGGTGATCTCGACGAGGGCGCCGAGGACGTCGCCGGTGACGCCGCCGAGCCGTCGCACGGCCCTGCGCCGTACGGCCCAGGCCGCCAGCAGCCCCGCGAGCACGGCCAGAGGGAGACCCAGCGGGGCGAGGAGTGGCCCCAGACCCGATACGAGACCCGCACCGGGGGTGCCCGCCCCGAGGAAGTCGCCGACTTCGGAACGGGTCATGTCCACGTAGGCCACATAGCCCCATCCGCCGGAGGACTCGGAAGACCACGGGGCAAGGGCGCCGATGCCGTGGAGATAGGCCAGCGCCGCCGTTCCCATGAGCACCAGCGCGGTCACGACCACCGCGACGCTCCGCCGTACGGTGCCCGCGACCATCGCGCCGAGCCCGTCCGGGCGTGCCGGGGGGATGCCCGCGCGGCAGGCCCAGGTGAGGGCGAGCCGTCCGGCCGCGCAGGCCGCGACCAGGGTGATCGCGCCCGCCCCCGCGCCCGCACCGGTGACGGCCTCCTGCAGGGCCGTCACCTGGACCAGCAGGACGAGGATCAGTGTCACCACGCCGAATGGGCCGATGTCCGACCGCTTCATGATCTCCAGCGCCCGCTCGGCGGGTTTCCCGCTGCCCAGCCCGTCGGCGAGGTCGGCCAGCCCGTCCAGGTGCAGCCCTCGGGTGAGCAGCGCCACGATCGCCACGGCCAGCACCGACGCCGGAAGCGGTGTCACCCCCAGCCACAGGGAGATCGCCAGCACCAGCCCGCCGACGGCCCCGATCATCGCCCCCACCAGCGGGGCCACCGTCATCGCGACCCCTCCCGCGCGGCGGTCGATCACTCCGGGACGGACCGGGAACACGCTCAGCGTGCCGATCGCGAGACGCGCCCCGTCGGCGAACGTGGACGGGCCGTCCTCGGCCGGGGGAGAGGGTTCGGACATGACCGATGATCGTAGCCGTCGGCCTCCCGGTGCCGTGATCGCGTACGTCCATCGGACCGCGTATGCCCACTGGACTCGGTGGTGTGCCGTCTCGGGGACGGCCTCAGCCGCTCCGGAAGCCCGATGAGGGGTGCCGGTTACAACATCGGGTCACAACATCAGGGAGTTCATGCGGGAGGGAGCGGCTACGGGAGGGGGCGGGGAGGAGGTCAGATGGGGAGGGGGAGGAGACGGCCGGCGACGACGAGGGTGACGTCCTCCGACTCCAGGGCGAGACGCTGGTTCAGCCGGCCGAGCGTGTCCCGGAACATCCGGCCGCTGGCGGTGCCGGGCACCACGCCGAGCCCGACCTCGTCGGAGACCGCCACGACCCGAGCCCGGGTCTGCCTCCAGGCCTCGACCAGATCGTCACACCGGGCCGCGACCGCGTCCCTGCCGTCCCTGCCGTCCCTGCTTTTGTCGCGGGTGGAGCCGTCGCCGCCCGGCCAGGCGTCGCACTCGTCGAAGACGGCGGCCACCCAGGTACCGAGCCCGTCGATCAGCAGCGGGATCTCGGAGGACCGCAGCAACTCGGCCAGGCCGGTGGTCTCGGCGGTCTTCCAGTGGGCGGGCCTGCGGTCGCGATGCGCCCGGACCCGGCGCAGCCACTCGGGATCGCCGTCGCCGGACGGGCCTGTCGCGACGTAGAGCACCTCTGGCTCCGCCGCCAGTCGCAGTTCGGCCTCCGCCGACTTGCCCGACCGGCTCCCCCCGAGCAGCAGGGTCCTCCTGGACGGGGAAACCGGGGCGGGTGGGGGCTCGCCGATGTCGACGACCGTGCCGTCCGGTACGACGCGCACCCCCCACAGAGTGCCCCGCCGGACCAGTTCCGCCTCCGTGGGCACCCGGTGGTCGACGCCGACGGCCACCACGTGCGTCCGTTCGCCGACCAGGCCCCGCCGCCGCAGGTCCCCCAGTCGTTCCGGCCGATCCAGCACGTCCAGCAGCACCAGGTCCAACGCCTCTCCCGCGCCACCGGTGTTCTCCTCCCGTACGCCCCGCCCATCACGAGAAGATTCGTCCCGAGAGGATTCGTCGCGGGGGAACTCACCGCGTGAAGGCTCCCCGTATGGAGGCCTCACGCGCGGAGGTTTCTCGCACGGAGGCTCTCCGCGCAGGGGGGGAACGGGCGGGGAAGAAGTGGCGTGCAGGACGCGCCGGCCGCCGGGAGTGGTGACGGTGAGGCCGTCCGGGCCGGCCGAGGCGTGGTAACCGGGCGGAAGCGGACCGGCCAGCGGCAGCCGCACCGAACCGCCGGGCTCCACCGAACCGCCGGGTGCCACTGAGCCGGCGGGCGGCAGTGAGCCGGCGGGCGGCGGCGAACCACCGGGCTGCGGCGAGGTGCCGGGCGTCACCGAATCGCCAGGGGCCGTAGATCCGCCAGGGTCTGTCGAGCCGTCGGGTGGCGGGGAGCCGGCGAGCGGTGCTGGGGCGCCAGGCATCGGGGAGCCGTCGGGTGTCACCTGGACGTCGAGTACAACGGAGATGGGACGGCGGCCTGGTGTGGCACGGGCGCAGGAGGCGCACCCGCAGTCCGGGGACGGCCATCCGCCCGCGCTCGCCGTGCCGGAGATCAAGATCTTCACGTCCGCTCTCCTGCCTGGTCGAAGAACTGGTCGGGAGGCCACGTGTCTCCGCCTCCGGGCGGAAGCCGACGACCTCCGTGGCGTGCCGAGGGTGCCGGGAACGTCCCGGCGACAGGGCGCGAGGTCATGATCTCGCCTTCATGCCCGGGAGTGCCCGGGAGAGGTAGTGTTCGCTGAGCCGCCGAGGGGCACCGGCAGGATCCGCGAGAAGGGGCTATGGCATGACGTGGCGCTGGCGTTACGAAAACGCGAATGGTGGCGAGGTGGTCGAGGGTGTTTCGCCGTCCGACACGTTCCCGAGCCAGGCGGACGCCGAGTCGTGGCTCGGTGAAAGCTGGCGTGAGCTGCTGGATTCCGGAGTCGAGAAGGTCACCCTGCTCGAAGGCGAGCGTGTCGAGTACGAGGGCATGTCACTGCGCCCGGAGTGAACCCGGATGAACGGAGAACCCCTCGGCCCCTCTCTGAGGATGAGGAACCGAGGGGTTCTTTCCCGTTCCGCGCACGAACGCGAAGGGCGCACGACCGCGGGCACCCGCGAACGCAAGCGGCCCCGAACGCGAGCATCCGCGAACGCGAGCGGCCCCGAACGCGAGCGGCCCCGAACGCGAGCAGCCCCGAACGCGAGAGGCCAGGTCAACGCCACCGGCGTTCACCGTGACGGGTCACCTGATCCGGTCACCCGACCCGGCCAACCCGACCCGTCACCCGACCCGTCACCGTGCTACGGACGCGACGCGGGGCTCACGGTCTTGGCGGGGTCGCGCTCGACGATCGGGCCGAGGATGTCGTCGATCTTCCGCAGTACCTCGGACTCCAGCTTCACCCCGGAGGCCTTGACGTTGTCGCGGACCTGCTCGGGCCTGCTGGCCCCGACGATGGCGGAGGCCACGTTGGGGTTCTGCAGCACCCAGGCCACCGCGAGCTGGGCCATGGACAGGCCGAGGTCGGCGGCGACCGGCTCCAGCTGCTGGACGCGGGTGAGCACGTCGTCGGTGAGCATCCGGGAGATGACGTTCTTCCCCCCGGTCTCGTCGGTGGCCCGGGAACCGGCGGGAGGCGGCTGCCCCGGCCGGTACTTGCCACTGAGCACGCCCTGGGCGATGGGGGAGAAGACGACCTGGCCGACGCCCTCCTTCTCGCTCAGCGGCACGACCTCGGCCTCGATGACCCGCCACAGCATGGAGTACTGGGGCTGGTTGGAGACCAGGCGGTCGAAGCCCATCTCGTCGGCGATCTTCAGCGCCCGGCCGATCTGCTCGGCCGTCCACTCGCTGACGCCGACGTAGAGGACCTTGCCCTGGCGTACGAGGTCGTCGAAGGTCTTGAGGGTCTCCTCAAGCGGCGTCTCGTTGTCGAAGCGGTGCGCCTGGTACAGGTCGACGTAGTCGGTCTGCAGGCGGCGCAGCGAGCCGTGCAGCGCCTCGGTGATGTGCTTGCGCGACAGCCCTCGGTCGTTGGGGCCGGACCCGGTCGGCCAGTAGACCTTGGTGAAGATCTCCAGGGACTCGCGGCGGACCCCCGCGAGAGCGCGGCCGAGAACCTCCTCCGCCTTGGTACCCGCGTACACGTCGGCGGTGTCGAAGGTGGTGATCCCCTCGTCGAGTGCCGCTCGCACGCATTGCCTGGCGGCGTCCTCCTCTACCTGGGAACCGTGTGTGATCCAGTTGCCGTAGCTGATCTCGCTGACCATGAGACCGCTGCGGCCAAGGTGGCGGAATTCCATGGTCCGAGGTTAGTAGGCGCCATATTTCATGGCGATTCGGGATAGCCTGCCGGGCGTGTTGCGGTTGATCACTTCCCGACGGGTACGGCTCGCGCTCGCCGCGGCGGCGCTGGTGGCGGGCGTCGTGGCGGTCGCCCGCCTGCGGCGCCGGTCGGAGGAGCGCCGGACCGCCTCCCTCGCCGAGGGGCCACTCGCCGGGGGACCGAGCTCTGGAGCCGGACGCGCCGGAGGACCGGGGTCCGGAGCCGGGCGCGCCGGGGAACCAGGCTCCGGAGCCGGACGCGCCGGGGGGCCGGGGTCCGGAGCCGGGAGCGCCGGGGAACCAGGCTCCGGAGCCGGACGCGCCGGGGGGCCGGGGTCCGGAGCCGGGAGCGCCGGAGGACCGGGGGCCGGAGCCGGGACCGCGCCCCGATGGCCTCCCGTGCCCGTCCTCGGCACCCCCACGGACGAAGATCTCAGGCGGTACGCCGCCAGGCCCCCCTCCGCCGTCAGGACCGCCGTCGAGCGGATGTTCGAGCGGGGGCCGCGGGCGCCGGGAGAGCCGCTGGACGAGGCGGCCCGGAGCCGCCTGGTCCGCTGGGGCGCCATCGGGATCGGGCTGTGCGTGCTCGCCTTCGGCACGCAGGTCCTGGAGAGCGCGGTCTTCTCGAACGGGGTGGAGACCGTCGAGGCGACCGATGTCCGGAGCGCCGGCGGGCGGTGCGGACCGGGACCGGGCACCCCGCTGGAGCCAGGGCTGCGCTACACGAGCGACACGGACGCGGAAGGGGCGGCCCGGCACGTCCGATGTGTGGGCACGGAGGAGCTCCCGGTCCCGGAGGTGACCGCCGAGGCCCCCGTGGCGGTTCCCGACGCCGACTGCCACCCGCCGGCGCGGACCCCGCGGGTGCGGGCGATCGACCCGAGGGTGACCCGGGCGGTGAACCACCAGTGGCGCCGTATCGAGAGGTGGCTGGGGGCCAACGCCCCCGCGAGCCTCCGCACGCTGGGCAGGCCCGCCAGAGCCCGGACGATCGCCGTCGCCGAGGCGCAGATGGGCCTGCGCTTCCCCAACGACCTGCGCGCCTCCCTGCTGCGCCACGACGGGGCCTCCGTCGTGGGCGGCACCTGGGCGTTCGGGTTCCTCGGCAACTGGAACCATGGGGTCCGCGAGATCCGTGACACCTGGCGGCGGCTGTGCGGGATAGACGGAGAGGTCGAGGGAGAGGGCACGGACGAGGACGCGCGGACGGAGTGGTGGGACGGGCGGATGATCCCGTTCGGCGCCGACGGGAGCGGCAACCATCTGGTGGTCGACTCCGTGATACGCGACGTCGGCGGCACCGATCACGAGGACGTGATGAATTTCCTGCCCGGCGGCGTCCCGATCGGTTCGTACTACCGCCTGCTGCGGGCGACGGCGCACGCCCTGGAGACCGGCGGGTCCATCGGTCACTGGAAACCGGTGGTCACCGGCGGCGAGCTGGGCTGGACGTTCGTTGCGGAGTGACCGTACGTAGCACAGGGTGACGCCCGTCCGGTTCGGGAGTGAGGCCCCTCGAAGAGCGAGGCCCCGCGAGGGCGCCCGCCGCTGGGGCCGCGAAGCCGGTGAGGAACGAACCGGTTGAGAGCGAAGGACCCCGCCCCCTCACGGAGGGGACGGGGTCCGTGAACGTGTCCGGCCACGAGGTCGCGAGGTCTCGCCAGGTCTCTCGGGCTCCGCGGGTGACTCCGCCGTCAGTTCTTCGGCGGGACCGGCCTGCCGCCGGGCAGCACGGCGGGCGGCGGGAAGCGCAGCTTGCGGATCTGCAGCGCGCGCATGGCGGCGTAGAAGCCGACGCCCTTGAGGTTCTCGTTGGGGAACTTCTCGGCGGTCAGCTTCTTCACCTTCCAGGACACCCAGATCGAGGTGAGCAGCACGCCCACCATCATGAGCGGCCAGCCGACCGTGATCACCGCGACGTAGACGTAACCGCGGACGTCCGCCGGGAAGGGGATCCAGGTGAGCAGCAGGATGAGGAGGGAGAACGGCAGGAAGTACTGGCTGGCGAGACGGCGGGAGTCGACCCAGTCACGCGCGAACTTCCTGGCGGGCCCCTTGTCACGTGCGGGGAAGTAACGCTCGTCGCCACGCAGCATGCCCTCGCGCGCCTTGACGCGCTCGCTGGCCTGGCGTTCGCGGAGGTTCTTGTAGGCCTCTTTGCGGTTCTGGGGGGCGTTCACCGGCTGCCGGCGACGGCCTTCGGCGTCCCGTCGCTTGGGTGTGGGACGCCCCTTGCCCGCAGGCTTAGGATCGTTAGCGGAGGCGGGGGAGTCGTCCGCGGTGGTCTGGGTACGTCGGAACACAACGTCAGCCTACCGGGACTGCAACTTAGTGACGCCCCCGCGCGTTATGCGTAGGGTGAACCCTATGGTGGCTCCGGTGCTTTTCGGGGGCTGGACTCACTTGGGGTGACCCGAAGCGCATTGAAGAAGGGGACGGCCGACGCGCATGAGCGTGATGAAGAGACTTTCGCTGATCTTCAGGTCCAAGGCGAACAACGCGTTGGACAAGATGGAAGATCCTCGCGAGACCCTGGACTACTCATATCAGCGCCAGCTGGAGTTGTTGCAGAAGGTGCGCCGAGGCGTGGCGGACGTCGCCACCTCGCGCAAGCGCGTGGAGCTTCAGATCAACCAGATCGAGGCGCAGTCGCGCAAGCTTGAGGAGCAGGGCCGCAAGGCGCTCGGAGTCGGCCGCGAGGACCTGGCCCGCGAGGCGCTGACCCGCCGTGGCAGCCTGCAGACCCAGATCGCGGACCTCCGCGTACAGCACGACAACCTGCAGTCCGAGGAGGAGAAGCTCACCACGGCCTCCCACCGGCTGCAGGCCAAGGTCGACTCCTTCCGTACGAGGAAGGAGACGATCAAGGCGACCTACACCGCGGCCGAGGCGCAGACGCGGATCAACGAGGCCTTCTCCGGCATCTCCGAGGAGATGGGCGACGTCGGCCTGGCGATCCAGCGCGCCGAGGACAAGACGGCCTCCATGCAGGCCCGCGCGGGTGCCATCGACGAGCTGCTGGCCAGCGGCGCGCTCGACGACTTCAGCGGGCAGCGCGGCGACGACATCCAGGCCGAGCTCGACCGCATGGGCGGCGGGCACGACGTGGAGCTGGAGATCGCGCGGATGAAGGCCGAGCTCGGCCAGGGTCCCGCGCCGCAGGGCGCGATCACGCCCGGCCCGGGGCAGCCCCACCAGCAGCCCCAGCCTCAGCAGCCGCCCCAGCAGCAGCAGCCGCAGTCCAACCAGACGCAGCAGCTGCGCCAGCCGGGGGAGGGCCTGTGATCGTCCGCATCATGGGGGAGGGGCAGATCGACATCGCCCCCGCAGACCTCGACGTGCTGAACACGCTGGACGCCGAGCTGGAGGCCGCCATCGAGGCCGGCGAGGAGGAGACCTTCCGGGTACGGCTGCACGCCCTGCTCGACAAGGTCCGCCACGTCGGCAAGGCGCTGCCCGACGACAGCCTGGAGTCCTCGGAGCTGATTTTGCCTCCGGCCGACGCATCCATGGACGAAGTGCGGGAGATGCTCGGCAATGAGGGGCTGATTCCCGGCTAGCTTGGGCATATGGCACAAACCCGGTTCGCCCCGGACCAGGGCCTGACCAGGCGCATGGTGCTCACCATGTTCCTGCTCGGACTGCTCTACGTGGTCTTCGTGGCCGTGTTGATCTCGCTGGGCGTCCGGGCCGTCGTGGTGCTGCTCATCGCCGGTGGCATCCTGCTCGTGCAGTACTTCATGTCCGATCGCATCGCGCTCTTCGCGATGCACGGGCGTGTCGTCTCCCCGCAGGAGGCCCCGGAGCTACACGGCATGATCGACAGGTTGTGCGCGCTCGCCGACATGCCCAAACCGCGGGTGGCGATCGCCGACTCGGACGTCCCGAACGCGTTCGCCACCGGCCGTAACCAGAAGAACTCCGTGGTCTGCGTGACCACGGGGTTGCTGCGCCGCGTCGACGGCGGCGAGCTGGAGGGCGTGCTGGCCCACGAGATGTCCCACGTGGCCCACCGTGACGTCGCGGTCATGACGATCGCGTCCTTCCTCGGCATCGTCGCCGGGCTGATGACCAGGGTCGCGCTCTACAGCGGCCTGGGCGGGCGCGGGCGCGACGACAGGGGCGGCCTGCCGATCGGCCTGATCATCCTTCTCGTCTCGGCGCTGGTGTACGCGGTCAGCTTCCTGCTCACCCGTGCCCTGTCGCGTTACCGCGAGCTCGCCGCCGACCGCGCGGGAGCACTGCTCACCCAGCGTCCCTCCGCCCTGGCCAGCGCCCTCGTCAAGATCAACGGTGAGATGGCCCGCATCCCGACGAAGGACCTGCGCGAGGCCGAGCCGTTCAACGCCTTCTTCTTCGCGCCGGCCCTGTCGGGCAAGGCCGGCCTGTCCGCGCTCTTCGCGACCCACCCGCCGCTGGAACGGCGCCTGGACCAGCTCGGCAGGATCTCCGCCCAGCTCGGGCAGGGCGGGTGACGGACCCGCGGGCCGTGCGCGGGACGCTCGCGGAACGCCTGAAGGGTGCCCCGGCGCCTCGCGGTGACGGACCCGCGAAGAGGTCTTGAGCAGGAGCGAGCGAAGGGGACCGAGGGGGGAGTGATCCGATGCGCTGGTGGGACACGCTGATGGGACGCGGCGAACCGGCCAAGGCCGACCTGGACGCGCTGTTCGCGCTGCCCTCGGCCGCGGTGACGCTGCAGGCCGCCACGGACCTGGCGCCGACGGGAGTGGGGGCGGTCTGCTTCCGCTCGGCCGAGGGCGGGGCGTTCGCCGAACTGGAGCGCGACGTCACCCGGCTGCTGGACGCCGGAGGCGGCCCCCCGGTGGAGGTGTCGAAGGACTCCTTCGGCTACACGTGGCTGCTGGTGCGCCGTACTCCCGACACCCCCGGCACCCCCGACATGCTCGGTGACCTGGTGACGGACCTGCACGCGGTCAACTCCTCCCTTGAGGCGGCGGGCTTCGGCCCCTCCCTGCTCTGCTCGCTGGTCTCCTTCGCCGCCCCCGACGGCCGCGGGCTCGCCCTGGTCTACCTCTACAAGCAGGGCACCTTCTACCCGTTCGCCCCGCTGCCCGCCGAGCGCGGGGGAGGCCAGGCCCAGCGCAGGGACAACGCGCTGGAGTTGCAGGTACGCGGCGCGATCGGCGGCGAGCTGGAGATCGAGCCCGATCTCGGCCGCTGGTTCCCCCTCTGGGGCGCGCCCGGCCTCTGAGAGATCTCCCGCGAAGCCCTGCCCGCACGGCCTCCCCGCGCGGTTCGCGAGGCCGCCTGGAACGCGCCATCGTGGCCGTCCGGCTTGCGGTTTGATGTACGTCCTGTGACCCTTTGCCCCCACAATGGGACCGGAAAATCATCACGGGAGAAGGGTGTGACCATGGCGGACCTCGTGTCCCTGCGGCCCGGGGATCCCGAGCACGTGCGGGAGTACCGGCTCACCGCCAGGCTCGGCGAGGGAGGCCAGGGAACGGTCTACCTGGGCGTTTCCCCGACCGGGGCACGCGTCGCGGTCAAGTTGCTCCGCGCGGACCTCACGCAGGACGAGGAGGCGATGGAACGCTTCGTCCGCGAGGTCAGCACGACCCAGCGCGTCGCGCCCTTCTGCACCGCCGCCGTGATCGACACCGGGGTCGACCAGCATCGCCCGTACATCGTCAGCGAGTACATCGACGGCCCGACGCTCGACGCGGTCGTGACCGGTGAGGGGCCGCGCGAGGGCGCGGGCCTGCACCGCCTGGCGATCGGCACGGTCACCGCGCTCGTCGCCATCCACCAGGCGGGGATCGTGCACCGCGACTTCAAGCCTTCCAACGTGCTCCTGGCCTCCGACGGGCCCCGGGTGATCGACTTCGGCATCGCCAAGGCGCTCGACCGGACCTCCACGCTGACCGCGATGGCGATCGGCACCCCTTCGTACATGACCCCCGAGCAGCTGGCCGGGGAGAACGCGGGGTCGCCCGCCGACATGTTCGCGTGGGGCTGCACGATGGTCTTCGCGGCGACCGGGCAGCCGCCGTTCGGCACGGACAGCCTTCCGGCGATCTTCAACCGGATCATGAACATGGAGCCGGACCTGGGGGCGATCACCGACCCGGCGCTGCGCGACCTGGTCGGGCAGTGCCTGTCCAAGGACCCCGCCCAGCGGCCCGCGGCGGGCGAGGCGCTGCTGCGGCTGCTCGGCCACGCGGGCGGTCCGGGCGGCACGGGCGGCGCGACCGGTGCCGCGCTGCCCACCGCTCCGCGCGGCATCCTCGCCGAGGGCTCGGCCGCCGCGGCGCAGCAGACCGGCCCCGGCGGGCACGGCCCGGACGGGAACGACCCCGGGCACACCGTGTACGGGCAGCGGCGTCCGGGCGGCGACGACCACGCCCAGTGGGAACAGCGGGACCAGCGGGACCAGTGGGACCAACGGCGGCACTCGGGGCCGCAGCCGTTCGCCCAGCAGGGCGGGCCCGGCGGGGGATACCCGGCGCAGGGCCCGCAGGGCGGTCCCGCCGGCTACGCCCAGCAGTCGGACCCTCGCGGCCATGTCCCTCAGCCCCAGCAGTCGAATCCGCGTGGCCACGCCTCGCACCCCCAGCAGTCGGACCCTCGTGGCCAGGCCCCGCACCCTCAGCAGTCGGATCCCCGTGGCCAGGCCCCGCACCCTCAGCGGTCGGACCCCCGTGGCCAGGCCCGGAACCCCGAGCACGCCCAGTGGCAGGACCCTCGCGGCCACGCCCAGCAGGCCGGGCCCCACGGTTCCCCGCAGCAGGGGGCGCCCCTGACACGGCCCTTCCCCGGCCACTCCGGCCCCGACGGCCACGCGGGCGGCTACCCCCCGCAGGGCCCCGGGCACCCGCAGCCGGGATATCCGGGGAATCCCGGGCCCCAGCCCTACGGTGGTCCCGCGACCTATCCCTCCTCCGAGGGCGTCCAGTACCGGAACCCCTCGGCACCGGCGTACCCGGGACAGGCGCCCCCCGCGCGGAGCGGGCGCCGGACGTGGCCGGCGATCGTGGGCGGCGTGCTGGTCACCGCCCTCGTGGCCGGGGGCGTCGTACTGGCGCTGCGCGGCACCGGCACCGAGACGCCGGAGACCACCCGGGCGGACACCACGAAGGGCGCGAGCACCCCCACTCCCACCGCGCCGACGGTGCCGGAGGCCGACAGCACGACCAAGCTGCCCGGCAGCTCGCTCACGCTCCACGAGAGCGACCAGGACCCGATCAAGCTGAGCTCCTACAGCCTCGACTGGGACAAGACCCTCTACGTCCGCGAGCAGGGCGGCGGGCGGTTCGTCAAGAACGGCAAGTACTTCCAGTACACGGTCAACGCCGACGGCACCAAGGCGCTGGGCACCGACCGGATCTACGACGCGCAGAGCTACGCGATTGTGTCGATCGTCGATCACCGATCCGGCGCGGCGAGTAGGATCAGGATCACCAAGGCGCCGATCTACCCGACCCTTCCGCAGTGGTCGCCGGACGGCACGCGCGGCCTGGTCACCCTCTACGAGGCGGTCGGCGACATCAGCAAGGAGTACGGTTTCGCGATCATCGACGTCGCCACGAAGAAGGCGAAGGTCGTCCGCGTGAAGGAGAAGGACGCGGGCAAGTGGAGCTATTTCTGGCGGGGCGACGGCAGGGCCGTCGGCACCTGGGCGCTCACCGGCAAGACCCAGCGCATCCGCTTCTACGACACGCAGGGCACCGTGCTGCAGACCCTGCTGGACGTGGGCACCCCGATCACGGTCGAGGGCGACGACATCTCCCCGTCCGGCTCCTCCCTGCTGACGTACTGCAAGGAGAGCAAGAAGGAGATCTGCGTCTGGTCCACCGGCTCCGACGGCCCGGCGAAGGTCCGGATCCCGTTCGAGACGGAGCGGCTCATCGGCTGGTACGACGACGAGCACATCGCGGGCTGGCGGCGCAAGGGCTCCGGCTACGAGGCGGTGGTGTTCGACTTCAAGGGGAAGGTGCAGCGGTTGCTGGCCACCAGCACCGACGCCAAGGAGTACGAAAAGCAGTTCATGCGCTTCACGCGAGAGGGTTGAGATGAGGGAGTGGACCCACGCCGAGCACACCGCGGCCGCCGCCACGGAGATCGCCCGGATGGCCGACGTCGTAAAGGGGCGTGACATGTCCGTCTCCGTGCGGACCTGTCCCGGCTGGGATCTGGCGAAGCTCGTCACCCACACCGGAGGCGTGCACCGCTGGGTGGCCGCCATGGTGCGCGACCTGGCCGAACGGCGCCACGACCGCGACGGCATGGACATGGGCCTGCCCGCCGACCCGGGCGGTTACGCCGCCTGGCTCGCCGAGGGCGCCGCCTTCCTGCCCGAGGCGCTGCTGTCGCGGGACCCGGACGCGCCGATGTGGTCCTGGTCCGGGGAGAAGCGGGTGCGGTTCTGGTCGAGGCGGATGCTCCACGAGACCCTGGTGCACCGGGTCGACGCCGAGCTCGCGCTGGGCGTCCCCGTCGTGATCGACGAGCACGTGGCCGCCGACGGGGTCGAGGAGTTCCTCGACGTCCTGCCGTACGTGAGGTGGAACCCGGACGTGGCCGAGATCAGGGGCGGGGGCGAGACGATCTCCCTGCAGGCCGACACCGGGGCCGGGTGGGTGATCACCCTCGATCCCGACCGCTTCCACCACCGGCGGTCCCTGCAACCGGGCACCGTGACCGTGCTCGCCGCCACGTCGGCCGACCTGCTCCAGGTCGTGTGGGGGCGGCGCAGCCCCGACGACTACGCCGTCGAGGGCGACGGCGGGCTGCTGGGCTGGTGGCGGGGGCTCAGCCGGATCTGAACCACGCCCACCCGCCCGGATCCGAACCGTGTCCGCCCGCCCGGGGCGCGCCAGTGTCCGCCCGTCGCGATCCGGCCGGAATCCAACCCGGTCGGCGGCAAAACATCCGCCCGGGATTCGGCCAAGACACGACAGGGCCCGCGCGGAGCCCGCCGCCGCGACCGGCGTCCCGTGGTGCCATGACTTTATGATCAAGATGTCTCAGGCGGTCACCTCGGCCGTGCTCGTCTCCGCGGGGCTGTTCTTCGCCGGGCTGTCCGGCGGCACCGCGCTCGCGGACTCCGAGCCGTCCGCGGCGGCCGTGGAGGGGAGCCGCCCGCAGATCACGATCGTGGGCGAGGGCACCGTGTCCACCACCCCCGACATCATGCGGCTGGACACCGGCGTCGAGGTGCGCCGGCCCACCGCCGGGGCGGCGTTCACCGCCGCCCGTACCGCCGCCGCCGCGCTGACCCGGGCGCTGCTCGCGGCCGGGATCGCGGCGAGGGACCTGCGGACCGACGAGCTGACCCTCGGCCCCGAGTACAAGGAGTACCCCACGGTCTCCGGCTACCGGGCCACGCAGGGCGTCGAGGCCGTCGTGCGCGACATCGACGACGCGGACGACGTGGTGGAGGCGGCGGCGGCCGTCGGCGAGGCGGTCAGGCTGAACGGCATCTCCTTCGAGGTGTCCGACAACCGCGCGCCGCTCAGGCTGGCACGCGACATCGCCTTCAGGGACGCCCAGAGCCGCGCCACGCAGTACGTCAGGCTCGCGGGCCGCGGGCTCGGCCGCGTCACGGAGATAAACGAGCAGGACGTCACCCCGCCGACGCCGATATTCGGCTTCGCCGCGGCCGTCGACAGGGCGTCGATCAGCCCCGGCCGCCGGAACGTGTCGGTCAGCGTCAGGGTGGTCTACGAGCTCGAATAGGCCCCGCTCACGCGGTGCTCCCCCGACCCCGGGTACGCGACAGGTCCCCGGCACGCGACGGGCCCCGGCGGGTCACCACCCGCCGGGGCCCGTCCACGCTGAGGCCAGGGAAACCGGGGGAGGCCCCGGGACACCGGGCCCGGCCGGAAGCCGGACCGGGGGACCGCGGGACCCGCCCGGGTCACTGCTTCGCTCCGAGGTCAGGGCAGGGCCAGCATCCGGTCCAGGGCGACCCCGGCCCAGTGGGCGGTGTCGTCGTCCACGGTGATCTGGTTGACGACCTGGCCGGAGGCGAGCGACTCCAGCGCCCACACCAGGTGCGGGAGGTCGATCCGGTTCATCGTCGAGCAGTAGCAGACCGTCCGGTCCAGGAACGTCACGTTCTTGTCGGGGAACATGGCGCCGAGCCGCTTGACCAGGTTCAGTTCGGTGCCCACCGCCCAGGAGGACCCGGCCGGAGCCTCTTCGAGCTTCTTGATGATGTACTCGGTCGAGCCGACGTGGTCGGCCTTGGTGACGACCTCGTGCCTGCACTCGGGGTGGACCAGCACGTTGACGCCGGGGATGCGGGCGCGGACGTCGTCCACGCACTCGGCGCTGAAACGGCCGTGCACCGAGCAGTGACCCTTCCAGAGGATCACCTTGGCGTTCTCCAGCTGCTCGACGGTCAGGCCGCCGTTCGGCCGGTGCGGGTTGTAGACGACGCAGTCGTCCAGCGACAGGCCCAGCTCCAGCACGGCGGTGTTGCGGCCCAGGTGCTGGTCGGGGAGGAAGAGCACCTTCTCGCCGCGTGAGAAGGCCCACTCCAGGGCGCGCCTGGCGTTGGAGGAGGTGCACACGGCACCGCCGTTGCGCCCGCAGAACGCCTTGATGTCGGCGCTGGAGTTCATGTAGGTGACGGGGACGGTGACCCCGGCGATCCCCGCGTCCTCCAGGGCCTCCCAGCACTCCTCGACCTGGTCGAAGGTGGCCATGTCGGCCATCGAGCACCCGGCCGCGAGGTCGGGCAGCACGACCTTCTGGGAGCTCGACGTGAGGATGTCGGCGGACTCGGCCATGAAGTGCACGCCGCAGAAGACGATGTACTCCGCGCCGGGGCGGGCCGCGGCCTCCTTCGCGAGCTTGAACGAGTCGCCGGTCACGTCGGCGAACTGGATGACCTCGTCGCGCTGGTAGTGGTGGCCCAGCACGAAGACCCGGTCGCCGAGCGCCGCCTTGGCCCTCCGGGCGCGCTCCACGAGCGCCGGGTCCGAAGCGGACGGCAGCTCGCCGGGACAGTCGACGCCGCGCTCGCTGTGCGGGTCGACACCTCTGCCGAGGACGAAGAGCGGAAGCCCGGTCTCGGTGGTCGTCATGGCCACACCCCCTTATCGTCGAAGTGACGACTAATGATGACACACAGGATTGGGGCTTTATTCCGGGGGAGGGGGTTTTGTCTAAGGACGTCCAAGGACGGAGGTGTCTGTCGTCTCAGGAATGTGTACAGGGGGGCGGGTGTTGGTAGCGTCTGAGAAGGACGTCATACACAGACGGCCGTTCCCGGGGAGCGGCTGACGAAGACGCGGGAGTCACCAACATGTCGGTTGAGAGCAGCGAGACCACGGCGCAGGGCCTGATCCTCAGTTCCGCGGCCGCGGCGAAGGTCAAGAGCCTGCTGGAGCAGCAGGGCGAGGAAGGTCTCCAGCTGCGCGTGGCCGTGCAGCCCGGCGGCTGTTCCGGCCTGCGTTACCAGCTCTTCTTCGACGACCGTTCGATGGACGGCGACGTCGTCTCCGACTTCGACGGCGTGAGCGTCGTCACCGACCGGATGAGCGCCCCCTACCTCGTGGGCGCCACCGTCGACTTCGTCGACACGATCGAGAAGCAGGGCTTCACGATCGACAACCCCAACGCCACCGGCTCGTGCGCCTGCGGCGACTCGTTCAACTAGACGGGTTCGGCCGGGCGGATCCCGCCCGGCGAGACGGACCGGCGAGAACGCCAGGCCCCGCGGGGTGACATTGGTCACTCCGCGGGGCTTTCGCGTGTCCGATCGGGGTAGCCATTGGAGCACGAGCGGGACGCGAGAAAGGTCGCGTATTCTTGCGTGGCTCAACTTCCCGCGTGGCTCAACCGCCCACGTTCCGAAGATGCAGACAACGAGGAGAAGAACCCCGTGCGCATCGCCGTCACCGGCTCAATCGCGACCGATCAACTGATGACCTTCCCCGGCCGCTTCAGCGACCAGCTCATCGCCGGTCAGCTCGACCGGGTATCCCTGTCGTTCCTCGTGGACGACCTGCAGGTCCGCCGCGGCGGCTGCGCGGCCAACATCGCGTTCGGAATGGGCTGCCTGGGGCTGCGGCCCCTTCTGGTCGGCGCGGTCGGCGCCGACTTCGCCGACTACCGCTCCTGGCTGGAGCGTCACGGGGTCGACTGCGACTCCATCCACGTCTCCGAGACGCACCACACCGCCCGCTTCCTGTGTACGACCGACGACGACCACAACCAGATCGCGTCGTTCTACACCGGCGCGATGGCCGAGGCCCGCCTCATCGAGCTCGACCCGGTCGCCCGGCGAGTCGGCGGACTCGACCTGGTGCTGATCAGCCCCAACGACCCCGAGGCGATGCTCAGGCACACCACCGAGGCCCGCCAGCGGGCCATCCCGTTCGCGGCCGACCCCTCCCAGCAGCTCGCCCGCATGCCCGGGGAGCAGATCCGCGAGCTGGTCGACGGCGCGGCGTACCTGTTCGGCAACGACTACGAGAAGGGCATGATCGAGCAGAAGACCGGCTGGACCGACGAGGAGATCCTCGGCCGGGTCGGCGTCCGCGTCACCACGCTCGGTCCCAAGGGCGTCGTCATCGACCGCGAGGGCGAGCCGTCCCTGCACGTCCCCCCGGCGCCCGAGCTCGGCAAGGCCGACCCCACCGGCGTGGGCGACGCCTTCCGCTCCGGCTTCCTGTCCGCCCTGGCCTGGGGCCTGTCCCTGGAGCGCTGCGGCCAGGTCGGCAACCTCACCGCCACCCACGTCCTGGAGCGGGTCGGCGGCCAGGAGTACGAGCTCGGCCAGAAGGTCTTCCTGGAGCGCCTCGCCGACGCCTACGGCGCCGACGCCGCCGCCGAGGTGGCCCCCTTCGTGAAGTGCCACCACGCCTGAGCGATCACGCTTGAGCCGCCGCGCCTGAGCGGTCTCGGACCACCGCAGGGCCTCGCCCGGCGGTGGTCCGGCCGGTACCACCGTGCCGTGGTCGTGCGGGTGCTCGCGCGGGCCGGGTGTCAGCCGCTCGCGTAGACGCGGTGCACGAACTCGGCCAGCTTGTCGTCGGGCAGCTTCCTCGCCAGGTCGGCCTCGCTGATCATGCCGACGATACGGCCGTCCTCGATCACCGGCAGCCGCCGGATCTGGTTCTGCTCCATCTTGGCCAGCGCGTCCTCGACGCTCGCGTCCGAGGCCACCCAGACCAGGCCGGTCGCGAGGTCTCCCGCGGTCATCTTGGAGGGGTCCAGGCCGTGGGCCACGCACTTGACCACGATGTCGCGGTCGGTGATGATCCCCTTCAGCCGGTCGTCGCTGCCGCAGATGGGCAGCGCGCCCACGTTCATGTCCCGCATCATCTGCGACGCCCGGTCGAGTGTCTCGTGTGCCTCGACGCACCGGACCCCGGCGTTCATCAGATCTCTGGCCGTCTCACCGCTCATGCCGTCCCCCCGAACCGTTTGGCGTGTTTTCGGGGGAGGTCATACCCAATTTCAAGACATGTCAGTAATTGCGGCGTACGTGGATGGCCCAGCCGCGCTCGGGGAGCTCGTGGCTGCCGACGTGGTGGTGCGACTTCAACCGGCACCAGGCGGGGATGTCGGTGACGGCGGCCGGGTCGTCGGCGAGGACCGCGACGATCCCGTTGCGCGGCACGTCGTTGATCTGCGCCGCCAGCATGATGATCGGGATCGGGCACTTCTTGCCCAGCGCGTCGATGGTCAGGGCGGGAGGCTGTGCCGCTCCCGCCGGAGTCGCCTGGCCGGACGTCATCGCGTCTTCACTCCCCGAGTGTTGATCAAAGCTTGACCCCCGCCTCCTCGCGTATCCTCCGCACCGCGTCCGGCAGGAAGGTGAGGAAACGGTCCACATCCGTCGCCGAGGTGCCCCTGGGGAGCGAAACGCGGACGTTCCCGTGAGTGAGCACGCCCATCGCCTCCAGAACATGCGACGGACGAAGCGTACTCGCCGTACAGGAGCTGCCGGACGATACCGAGAACCCGGCCTTGTCGAGTTCCGTCAGCAGCGCCTCGCCCTCCACGTAAAGACACGAAAAGGTGACAATGTGCGGCGCCCGTACGATCGGGTCGCCGATCACCTCGACGTCCGGGACCAGCCGGGGCACCTCGGTCCTGACGCGGTCCACGAGCGCCGAGAGCCTGGCCGACTCCATGACCGACTCGGCCACCGTGGCGCGCAGCGCGGCGGCCGCCGCGACGATCTCCGGCACGTTCTCGAACCCGGGGACCCTGCGGCGCTCGCGGTCGTCCTCGGGCAGCGGGGTGCGCCACCGGGTGCCCTTGCGGACCACCAGCACGCCGACCCCCGCGGGGCCGCCCCACTTGTGCGCGCTGGCGGCCAGCACCGACCAGCCGGGGGGCAGCGGCATCCTGCCCGCCGTCTGGGCCGCGTCCACCAGCAGCGGCACCCCCGCCTCGGCGCACGCCGCCGCCACCTCGGCGACCGGCTGGAGCGTGCCGACCTCGTGGTTGGCGCTCTGCAGGCAGGCCAGGGCCGTGCCCCCGGCGCCCCCGGCGCCCCCGGCGCCCTCGGCGCGGACCGCCTCGCCGAAGACCTCGGGATCGACCGCGCCGGTGATCCCGACGCCGACCGTCTCCACCGAGCCGCCGTCGCGCTCGTGGATGCCCGCCGCGTGCAGCACGCAGGAGTGCTCCACCGCCGAGGTGACCAGGCGGCGTCCGGCCCGGTGGCGGCCGCGCAGGGTGCCGAGGACGCCCAGGTGCACCGCCTGGGTTCCCGAGGAGGTGAACGAGACCTCGTCGGCCCTCACTCCCAGGGCCTCGGCCACCTCGGTCCTCGCCTGTTCCAGTAACATCCTTGCCCGGCGGGCGGAGCCGTACAGTCTCGCGGGGTCGGCCCAGCCGACGTCGAGGGCCGCGATGAGAGCCTCGCGCGCCTGGGGGTGCAGCGGCTCCGTGGAGGCCGCGTCGAAGTACGCCACGCTCCCAATCGTCGCACCACGCGCGGTGCGGGCGGGGGCTGCGGGGGAGGGCGAGGGGTGTCCGCGCTAATGTGTCCCCCAGCGTGAAGCTGTTGACTACGAAATCTTGAACGTGAACAAACGACCGCCCAGGAGTGACTCCTGGGCTTCATCTGTGGGGTAGGCGATCCGTGAGTCCGACCCGCCGTTCTGCACGGCGTCCGTTGGCCCGCCGCCGGGTGCCACGCGCTGCCGCTCTGGCGCTGCTGCTGGTTTCCCTGACGGCGTGCAGTGCCGAAGACTGGTCCCGAGGGGGCCTGCCCGAGGGCGTCACCAAGCAGTCCGACGCCGTTCAGAATCTGTGGAACGGCTCCTGGATCGCCGCCCTCGCCACCGGTGTGGTCGTGTGGGGTCTGATCCTCTGGTCCGTCGCCTTCCACCGTAAGAAGAAGAACTCCAAGGAGGAGCTGCCGCCCCAGGTGCGGTACAACCTCCCGATCGAGATCCTCTACACGGTGGTGCCGATCATCATGGTCGGCGTGTTCTTCTTCTTCACCGCGCGGGACCAGAACTACATCAACGAGATGTCCGGCAAGCCCGACGTGAAGGTCAAGGTCGAGGGCTTCCAGTGGAGCTGGCGCTTCACCTCGGAGACCGGCGGCAAGTCCGTCCAGGTCGTGGGCCGGCCCGCCGCCGACTACACCAAGGGCCCGCAGCTGGTGCTGCCGGTCGGCAAGAAGATCGAGTTCGATCTCCACTCGCCGGACGTCATCCACTCCTTCTGGGTCCCGGCGTTCCACTTCAAGCGCGACGTGATCCCCGGCGTGAACAACAAGTTCGAGGTCCAGACGCTGGACAAGCCCGGCGTCTACGCCGGCCGCTGCGCGGAACTCTGCGGCGTCGACCACAGCAGGATGCTCTTCTCGGTGAAACTCGTCCCCCAGAACGAGTTCGACCAGTACATCGCTAGCCAGGCGGGTGCCCAGTGACCGCACTTAACGAACCCCTCGTCCTCTCCCCGGTGCCGACCCGCAAGGGCTCGATCATCACGAAGTGGGCGTCGTCCACCGATCACAAGATCATCGGACATCTCTACCTGATCACCTCGTTCATCTTCTTCCTGATCGGCGGCGTCATGGCGCTGATCATGAGGGCGGAGCTGGCCCAGCCGGCGCTGCAGTTCGTCAGCAACGAGCAGTTCAACCAGCTGTTCACCATGCACGGCACGATCATGCTGCTGATGTTCGCGACCCCGCTGTTCGCGGGCTTCGCCAACGAGCTCATGCCGCTGCAGATCGGCGCCCCCGACGTCGCCTTCCCGCGGCTGAACATGGTCAGCTACTGGCTCTTCACCTTCGGCAGCCTCATCGCCCTGTCGGGCTTCATCACCCCGGGCGGCGCGGCCAGCTTCGGCTGGTTCGCCTACACCCCGCTGTCGAACGCGATCAGCTCCCCGGGGATCGGCGGCGACCTGTGGATCGTCGGCCTGACCATCAGCGGTCTGGGCACGATCCTCGGCTCGGTGAACTTCGTCACCACGATCGTCTGCATGCGCGCGCCGGGAATGACCATGTTCCGCCTGCCGATGTTCACCTGGAACGTCCTGCTCACCTCGATCCTGGTGCTGATGGCGTTCCCGGTGCTGGCCGCCGCGCTGCTGGCGCTGGAGGCCGACCGCAAGCTCGGCACGCACATCTTCGACTCCCAGACCGGGGGCGCGCTGCTCTGGCAGCACCTGTTCTGGTTCTTCGGCCATCCGGAGGTCTACATCATCGCGTTGCCGTTCTTCGGCATCGTGACCGAGGTGCTGCCGGTCTTCAGCCGCAAGCCGCTGTTCGGCTACATCGGCCTGGTCGGCGCGACGATCGCCATCGCGGGTCTGTCGATCACCGTGTGGGCGCACCACATGTTCCCCACGGGACAGGTGCTGCTGCCGTTCTTCTCCTTCATGACGTTCCTCATCGCGGTGCCCACCGGGGTGAAGTTCTTCAACTGGATCGGCACGATGTGGCGCGGCCACCTGTCGTTCGAGTCGCCGATGCTGTTCTCGATCGGCTTCCTGGTGACGTTCCTGTTCGGCGGCCTGACCGGTGTCATCCTGGCCTCCCCGCCGCTCGACTTCCAGGTCTCCGACTCCTACTTCGTGGTCGCGCACTTCCACTACGTGGTCTTCGGCACCGTGGTCTTCGCGATGTTCGCGGGCTTCTACTTCTGGTGGCCCAAGTTCACCGGCAAGATGCTGAACGACACGATGGGCAAGATCCACTTCTGGACGCTGTTCGTCGGTTTCCACACCACGTTCCTCGTCCAGCACTGGCTCGGCGCGCAGGGCTTCCCGCGCCGCTACGCCGACTACAGCCCGATCGACGGCTTCACCGACCTCAACATGGTCTCCTCGGTCGGCGCGTTCCTGCTGGGCGCCTCCACGCTGCCGTTCCTCTACAACGTGTGGAAGACCCACAAGACCGCGCCGAAGGTCACCGTGGACGACCCGTGGGGGTACGGCAACTCGCTCGAATGGGCGACGTCCTGCCCGCCGCCGAGGCACAACTTCACCTCGCTGCCCCGCATCCGGTCCGAGCGCCCGGCGTTCGACCTCAAGCACCCGCACATCCCGGCCCGTGAGCTGGAGGAGAACCGATGAAGGTCCAGGGCTGGTTGTTCATCCTCTGCGGCGTCTTCTTCGCCGCCGTGGACGTCGTCTACTGGTACTGGTCCAAGGAGCCGGTCGGCACGACGGCGATGGCCATCTCGGTCGGCTTCGCGTTCATGATCGGTTACTACCTCATGTACACGGCCCGCCGTATCGGCGAGCAGCCGGAGGACGACAAGCAGGGCGAGATCAGCGAGGGTGCCGGGGAGCTCGGCTTCTTCAGCCCGCACAGCTGGTGGCCGCTCTTCGTCTGCCTCGCCGTCGCGCTCAGCGCGGTCGGCCTGGTCATCGGCTGGTGGCTCTTCCTGATCGGCGTGTTCGCGATCGTGATGAGCATGATCGGCTTCGTCTTCGAGTACTACCGGGGCAACTTCTCGCACTGACCCCGCGTCCGACCGCCCCCTGAGCGGGCCCGCCCCGCGTCTTACGGGCACCCGCGTGCGCTGAACCCGCGTCTCACGACCATCCGAGCGGGCCACGGAAAAACTTCCGTGGCCCGCTTTTTGGCGTTTATTTGGGGCTCAGGGTGGATGTCTTATGTGGTGAACCGCTTACTCCGGGTAATAACTAAATCAGTGGTTCAGTCCGGGACAGGGGAGTTCATGTGGGGCACGCGATCCGTGGTTCGAGCCAGGGAGCGGGGCTGCTGACTCTCGCGCTGGTGACGGCCTCCTGCTCGGGAAACACCGCCGTACAGGGCGGGCAGACGCCACAGGCGTCACAGAATCCGTCGGCCGCGGCCGACGCGGCCGTCGTCACGGTGGCCCCTCTCGACAGGGCCAAGGGTGTTCCCACGGACACCCCCATCCTGGTCGCGGCGCGGGGCGGCACCCTGCGGCAGGTCGTCGTCAGGGCCGTGAAGGGCGCCAAAGGCTCCCTGCCGGGCGTTCTCAGCGCCGACGGTACCCAGTGGCGCAGCCGGGGCACGGCGGCCCCAGGGGCCTCCTACGAGGTCTCCGCGACGGCCGTCAACCCCTCGGGCGCCGTCACCACCACGACCTCCTCCTTCTCCACGGTGAAGGGGCGCGAGACCTTCGCGATCGAGAACTTCATGCCTGGCAGGGACTCGACCGGCCTGACCGTCGGCGTCGGCATGCCGGTGATGATCACCTTTGACCGCGACGTCACCGACCGGGTCTCCATCGAGCGCAACCTGTTCGTCCGTACCTCCAGGCCGGTCCTGGGGGCGTGGCACTGGTTCGACGCCCGGAACGTGCACTTCCGCCCGAAGAAGTTCTGGCCCGCCGGTACGAGGGTCCGAGTCGAGGCCCGCCTGGCCGGGGTGCGCGGCGGCGACGGCCTGTACGGGGCGGCGAGCAAGACCGTCAACTTCAAGATCGGCCGTTCGCAGATCACCCGGGGCAGCGTCCAGTCGCACCACCTCACGGTGAAGCGCAACGGCAAGGTCGTCCGCGAGATGCCCATGAGCGCCGGGCAGGGCGGCAACTGGAAGTACCACACGACCAGCGGTGTGCACCTGGCCATGTCGCGGGAGGACGTCACCGTCATGACCTCCCCGGGCATCGGCCCCGGCTCGGCCGGCTACTACCAGCTGACCGTCTACGACACCGTCCGCATCTCCAACAGCGGCGAGTACATCCACAGCGCCCCGTGGTCGGTCGGCTCCCAGGGCAACTCCAACGTCAGCCACGGCTGCGTCAACGTGAGCCCGAGCAACGCCAAGTGGTTCCTCGACAACACCCTGATCGGGGACCCGATCATCATCACCGGCTCGCCTCGCCCGCTGGAACCCATGAACGGGTGGGGCCACTGGCAGGAGAGCTGGCGGCAGTGGCTCAAGTGGAGCAGCCTCAAGCACTTCAACACCGACGACGTCTGACCGGGGGCTGACCGGGGGGCGAACGGGGACTGACGGGGGGCGCCTGACGTCCCCCGGAGGCGCCGGGGGTGTGGGGTGAGCCCCTTTGTGGCCTCGGCACACGAAAGGCCCGCAGCGGCCTCCTGAGGGCTTCCTGGGGGCATCGTGCCAGCTCAGAGGCGTTTTCGGTACGGGCCGACGACGCGTGAGGCCGTGTGTAAGGCCGTATGTGAGGTCGTCGTCCGGCGACGTGCGGAGCCGTGTGTGAGACCGTCGTCCGGCGATATGCGAAGCCGTGCGTGAAACCGTAACCGGCACGACGCGCCAAGCCGTATGTGACCGTCGTCCGGCGACACGCGAAGCCACCACCCGGATCCGACGACGTGCGAGGTCGGCCTACAGGTCCGGTGACCCGCGAAGTCCGGTGACGCGCAAAACGGAGGGCCCGGACACCGTGCGGTGTCCGGGCCCTCCGGTGGCGTCAGCCGTGGCGGATCAGCGGGTCAGCGGGTCAGCGGGTCAGGGACTTGTCGTCCCCGGCCTTGCCGACCGCCGCGTGCTCCTCGTGCTCCCCGTGACCCGCGCCGATGGCGTCGTGGTCCTCGCCGTGGCCGTGACCGTGGCCCTCGTCGAGCGGGATCTTCTCGCCGCCGTACGCCGCGCTCATCCTGGCGCGGAGCCTGCCGAGCGGGCCGCGCATCCCCTTGGAGGGGATGTCGTCGCGGTTCTTCGGGCCCGCGTCGCCTCCGGAGACGATCGGTATCGCCTCCTTGCCCCGCATGTGGGCCTCGATGGCCTCGTGCGGCGGGACGTGGACCTCGATGTACTCGCCGTGCGGCAGCCGCTTGATCACACCGGACTCCACGCCGTGGCTGATGATCGCCGCGTCGCCGCGCTGCAGGCCCAGGCAGATCCGGTAGGTGATGATGTACGCCAGCACGGGACCGGCGATGATCAGGAACCGGCCCGCGTAGGTCGTCCAGTTCAGCGAGATGTGGAAGAACGCGGAGATCTCGTCGTTGGCGCCCAGCAGCCACAGGACACCGTAGAACGTGACCGCCGAGATGCCGATCGAGGTGCGGTGCGGGTTGTTGCGGGGACGCTCGGCGACGTGGTGCTCGCGGCGGTCCCCGGTGACCCACTGCTCGATGAACGGGTACAGCGCCAGGCCCGTCATGACGATGCCCATCGGCACCAGGGCCGGGATCAGCACGCTCATCGCGAGCGTGCCCCCCGCGCCGCCGAAGAGATTGATCTCCCAGGCGGGCATCAGGCGCAGCGAGCCTTCGAGGAAGCCCATGTAGAAGTCGGGCTGCGAGCCCGCCGAGATGTCGGCGGGGGTGTAGGGACCGAACAGCCAGATCGGGTTGATCTGGGCGAAGGTGCCCAGCAGCGCGATCACGCCGAAGGTGAACATGAAGTAGGCGCCGGCCTTGATCATGAAGGCCGGGTAGAACGGCGCGCCCACCACGTTCTCGTTCGTGCGGCCCTTGCCCGGCATCTGCGTGTGCTTCTGGACCCACATCAGGATCATGTGAGCCGAGATGAGCGCGAGCAGGATGCCCGGGATGAGCAGGATGTGCAGCGAGTAGAAGCGCGCGATGACGTCCTCGCCCGGATACTCGCCGCCGAAGAGGAAGAACGTGATCCAGGTGCCGACCAGCGGCAGCGAGATCGCCACGCCCTCGGTGATCCGCAGACCGGCGCCGGAGAGCAGGTCGTCGGGGAGGGAGTAACCGGTCAGGCCCTCGGCCAGCGCCAGCGTGAGCAGCAGCACGCCGATCAGCCAGTTGAGCTCGCGGGGCTTGCGGTAGGCGCCGGTGAAGAACACCCGCAGCGCGTGCACCATCATGCCGCCGATGAACAGCAGGGCCGCCCAGTGGTGCATCTGCCGCATGAGCAGGCCGCCGCGCACGTCGAAGCTGATGCTCAGCGACGAGGCGTACGCCTCGGACATGGTGACGCCCTGCAGCGGGCCGTACGAGCCGGCGTACTCGACGTGGCCCATGCCGGGCTTGAAGAAGAACGTCAGGAACGTACCGGTCAGCAGCAGGATGATGAACGAGTAGAGCGCGATCTCACCCAGCAGGAACGACCAGTGGTCGGGGAAGATCTTCCGCAGGTTGCGCCTCAGGAAGTTTCCCGCGCCGATGCGGTCGTCGACGAAGGCGCTCGCGCCCTCGACGGGCTTGGGAACGGTCTCGATGCTCATTACTGTTGGGCTCCGTTCTCACGGACCTCGGCCTCGGCGTCGCCGCGCTCCCAGAAGCTGGGACCGACAGGGACCGCGAAATCCGCCGTTGCGACGAGATATCCCTCACTGTCGACGGCGATCGGCAGCTGAGGCAGGGGCCTGGCCGCCGGGCCGAAGATGACCTTGGCGCCGTCGGCGGCGTCGAAGGTCGACTGGTGACACGGGCACAGGATGTGGTGGGTGGTCTGCTCGTACAGGGCCGCGGGGCAGCCGACGTGCGTGCAGATCTTGGAGTACGCCACGATCCCGTCGTGTGTCCAGTTCAGGTTAGTCCCGGATTTGAGCTCCTCGGGACGGAACTTGATCAGGATCAGTGTGGCCTTGGCCAGCGCGTTCAGGTCGTGCTCGTACCCCTCGGGCACCACGGAGAGGATGCCGCCGGGGGAGTTGAAGTCGGCGGCCCTGATCGGCGAGCCGCTTCCCTCGACGATGAGCTTGAGGGGCTTGCCGTCCTTGGTCTTCTCGCCCCAGACGGTGTGCCGCAGCTTGGCGGGGAAGTTCGTGTGGCTCGGGCCGAGGTCGCGCAGCAGGACCAGCGGGGCCAGGCCGAGCGGCGCGGCGGCGGCCAGCAGGGTGCGGCGCAGCAGCGGGCGCTTGGCGATGCCGCTCTCGTTCGCCCCCTGCAGGAAGGTCTCGGCCACGTAGGACCTGGTCTCGGGGTCGGAGGCCATCGTGTGGCGCTCCTGGACCAGGTTGTACTTCGGCATGACCAGGCGGACCCAGGTCGTCAGGCCCGCGGCCAGCCCGAGCAGGGCCAGCGTGAGCGTGCCGCCCAGCGCGAGGTTGGAGACCTGGGTCTTCTCGATGTCGCCGACCTGGAAGACGACGTACGACACCACGAAGCCGATGCCGCCCAGGAAGGCGACGAGGAAGCAGAGGGCGGCGTACCGCTCGCCCTTCCTCGCGGTCGCCTCGTCCTGCGGGACCACTCCGGGAACCTGGACGACGTCCGTCTTCCTCGGCTCCTCGCGGCCGAGGAGCGAGGTGCTCGTCGCCGGGGAGGGGGTGCCGATCACGCGCTTCGGCGCGCGCTCCTCCGGCTGTTCGATGTCGTGATTGTTGTCAGTCATTTGGCCTGTCGCCTCTTCGCGGTGATCCAGATGGCGGCCAGGGAGAGGAGGCTGAGCCCGACGACCCAGGCCACCAGACCCTCCGTGACCGGGCCGATGCGGCCGAGACCGGCGCCGCCCGGGTTGGGCTCCTCGCGCACGCCCACGATGTAGGCGATCATGTCCCGCTTCTGCTCGGGGGTGATCATGCTGTCGTTGAACACCGGCATCGCCTGCGGGCCGGTGATCATCGCCTCGTAGATCTGCCTGTCGGTGGCCTCGTGGAGCGGCGGTGCGTACTTGCCCTGGGTCAGGGCGCCGCCGGAGCCGACGAAGTTGTGGCACTGGATGCAGTTGGCGCGGAACAGCTCGCCGCCCTTGGACTTGTCGCCCTTGGAGGCGTCGACCTGCTCGGCGGTCGGGACGGTCGGGCCGCCGCCGAGCGACTGGATGTAGGCGCCGAGCTGCCGGACGGTGTCCTCGTTGACCCAGGGCGCCGGAGGCTTGCGCGGTGCCTGCGCGCTGGGGTTGGCCAGGGGCATGCGGCCGCTGCCGACCTGGAAGTCCACGGAGGCCGCGCCGACGCCGATCAGGGTCGGACCCTGGGCGGTGCCCTCGGCGTTGAGGCCGTGGCAGCTGGAGCAGCTCTGCTCGAAGAGTTTCTTGCCCTCGGCCACGTCGTCGGCCCTGCCGGACGCGATGGCGGCGTCGGCCTGCCGGCTGGGGGAGACCGCGAGCGCGACGGTGTAGACCCCGCCGATCAGGCCCAGGGCCAGGAGCAGGACGGCGTATCTCGCGAGGGGATGCCGCCGCCCAGCGGTGATCCTATTCACAGAGATCCCCGATTCCTTAGTGAATGCCATAGATGGTTACGAAAAGGCCAATCCAGACCACGTCCACGAAGTGCCAGTAGTAGGACACGACGATCGCGCTGGTCGCCTGCTCACGGGTGAAGCGCTTCGCGGCGTACGTGCGTCCCAGCATGAACAGGAACGCGATCAGTCCACCGGTCACGTGCAGGCCGTGAAAGCCCGTGGTCAGGTAGAACACGGAGTCGTACGCGGAGTGCGACAGCGTGTGCCCCTCGTGGACCAGCTGGCTGTACTCGTACAGCTGGCCGCCCACGAACACGGCGCCCATCAGGAAGCTGACGACGTACCAGAAGCGCAGCTTGGCGACCTGGCCCTTCTCCGCCGCCCACACGCCCAGCTGGCAGGTCACACTCGACAGGACCAGGATGATCGTGTTGGCCAGCGCGAACGGGATGTTCAGATGGGCCTCGGGCCAGGGCAGGCCCTGGCCGATGCTCACCGACCGGATGGTGAAGTACATCGCGAACAGCGCCGCGAAGAACATGAGCTCGGAGGACAGCCAGACAATCGTCCCCACGCTGACCAGGTCGGGTCTGCGGGACGAGTGCGCTGTCGTCGTCGTTGAAATTGCGGATGCTGTCGCCACGGGCAGCATTATTGCGGCTCTCCTGCTCGGGTCGCCGCACGACCCCCCGATAGCGGGTGCTCACGTCCCCCCAAAGTGGACGTATAGGGCAATTCGCTCGGGGCTGGCTCCGGCCTGGGTCTCCGGACCGGCTGACCGGTAGCATCCCAGGTGACCATACATCGACGAGGGATAGTGAGCGCGACCGTGAGCACCGACGACAAGATGAGGGTCCTCGTCTACAGCGACGACGCGAGCACCCGCGAGAAGGTGCGGCAGGCGATCGGCCGCCGCCCCGCAGGCGACGTGCCCCTCGTGGAGATCGTGGAGTGCGCCACCCACGCCAAGGTCGTCCAGCACTTCGACTCCGGCGAGATCGACGTCGCCGTGCTCGACGCCGAGGCCCAGCCCGCCGGTGGCATGGGCGTGGCCCGCCAGGCCAAGGACGAGGTCCACGACTGCCCGCCGATCTGCCTGCTGATCGCCCGCCGCGACGACCGCTGGCTGGCCGAGTGGTCGCGCGCCGAGGCCGTCGTGCCGCAGCCGATCGACCCGATCGTGCTCGCCGAGACCGTCGCCGACCTGATGCGCCGCCGCCTGTCCACCCGCCTGTCCGCCCGGTAGATTCCCCCGGAACCCCCCTGGAGACCTTCATGGACGCGCGCACCACCTGGCCCGCGCTGTTGTCCGCCCTGATCGCGGGCGAGCACCTGACGGCCGACGAGGCCGCCTGGGCGATGAACCAGATCATGTCCGGCTCCGCCACGTCCGCCCAGATCGCGGGCTTCGCGGTGGCGATGAGGGCGAAGGGCGAGACGGTCGCGGAGGTGACCGGCCTGGCGCGCACGATGCTGGAGCGGGCCACCCCGCTGTCGGTCGAGGGTCCCGTCGTCGACGTGGTCGGCACCGGCGGCGACCGGGCCCACACCGTCAACGTCTCCACCATGGCCGCGATCGTGGCCGCCGCGGCGGGCGCGAGGGTCGTCAAGCACGGCAACCGGGCCGCCTCCTCCTCCTGCGGCGCCGCCGACGTCCTGGAGCACCTCGGGATCGTGCTCGACCTGGCCCCGGCCGACACCGCCAGGGTCGCCGTCGAGGCCGGGATCGCCTTCTGCTTCGCGCCGGTCTACCACCCGGCGCTGCGCTTCGTGGGCCCCACGCGCAAGGAGCTCGGCGTCCCCACGATCTTCAACTTCCTCGGCCCGCTGACCAACCCGGCCAGGCCCGCGGCCCAGGCGATCGGCATCTTCGACACGGGGATGCTCTCCACCGTCGCGGGCGTCTTCGCCGAGCGCGGGGTCTCCGCGCTGGTCTTCAGGGGCGACGACGGGCTGGACGAGCTCACCATCGCCACGACCTCCACGGTCTGGGTGGTGCGCCAGGGCGCCCTGGAGAAGGTCGTCTTCGACCCGGCGGCCCTCGACATCCCCAGGGCGGCGCCCGACGCGCTGCGCGGCGGGGACGTGGTGTTCAACGCCCAGGCCGTCCGCGACCTGGTCGGCGGCAAGACGGGGCCGGTCCGCGACGCGGTGCTGCTGAACGCCGCCGCCGCGCTGGTCGCCCTCGACGGCGCGGGCGAGGGCGAGCGCGACGGTGCCGGTGACGACCTGAACGCCGCGATGGCCGTGGGCTACGAGCGCGCGACGAAGGCCGTCGACTCCGGCGCCGCCGCCGAGACCCTCGACCGCTGGATCGAGGTCAGCCGGGCACTGAAGTCGTCCTGACCTTCGCCGGGATTCCTTGACCGCCGGGGATCGAGGTCGGCCGGGCCCCGCGGGTGTCCCGGTCCTCGTCGGGGATCCTCGGCCGGATCGAGGTCGGCCGGGCCCGAAGGCGTCCTGACCTCAGTCGGGAAGCCGTTCCGGCGTCGGCGGTCCTCCTCTCGTGGGCGGACGCAAGATCAGCCCACGAGAGGATGCGTCACCCTCGGTAGCCGTTCTAGATTGCGCCCATGTGGCGTGCTGACCTCCTGCTGACCGAGCAGATGTTCCCCATCCTGCTGTCGTGCGCGGCGCTCCTGCTGTGCGCGGCCGTGGCGAGCCTGGTGTGGGAGCGCAGGCTCCTGCTGCTGAGGCTCAGGTCCCTGGAGGCCGGGTTCGCCGACCAGGGGGAGGCGCTGGCCGGTGCCCAGCTCGCCGAGCGGCGGGCGCGCATCGCCCGCGAGCTGCACGACGTCGTCGCCCACGGGATCAGCATGATGACGCTCGGGGTGGGCGCCGGACGGATGATCATGGACAAGGACCCGGAGCGGGCCAGGGAGACCCTGAGGGTGGCCGAGGAGTCGGGGCGCCAGGCGCTCGTCGAGCTCCAGCGCACCCTGGCGCTGCTCGACCTCGACGGTCTCTCCGCGGGCAGGACGCCCCAGCCCAGGCTGTCCGACCTCCGCGACCTGCTCGCCGAGGTGAGGGGGCGGGGCCTGCGGGTGGACGTGGTCGAGGACGGCAGGCCCGCCGAGGTCGGGCTCGCCCTCGAACTGGTGGCCTACCGCATCGTCCAGGAGGCGCTCGACAACACCGTGCGGCACTCCGGTGCCCGCTCGGCCCGCGTCACGCTGCGCTGGCGGCCGGGCTTCCTCGACGTTCTCGTACGGGACGACGGCAGGACCGTCCCCGCGGCGGCCGCGGGTCACGGCCTGCTCGGCATGCGCGAACGGGCCACCCTCTTCGGCGGGACGCTGGCGGCCGGAACCCTGCCCGGAGGGGGTTTCGAGGTGCGGGCACGGCTGCCCACCACGGGTGAGGCCGGCGGCCGTACCGGCGAGGGCGACGTCACCGCCACCTTCGCGCCGCGTCCGGGCTCCGCGGGCGCGGGTGAGGCGGCCCTCGTCGGATCCGCCGAGCCGCGTCCGGGCTCCGCGGGCGTGGGTGAGGGGGTCTCCGTCCGGCCCGCCGGGCCGCGCTCGGACGGGTGAGGGTCAGTCGGAGTCGCCGAGGCCGATCGAGAAGGCGGCCTCCAGGTCGTGCCGCGAGTAGGCGCGGAAGGCGACGTGGGTCTCGGTGTGCAGCACCCCGTCCACCTTGTTGATCCGGCCGGGGACGACCTCGGCGATCTGCTCGTAGGAGGGGACGCGGACCATGGCCATCAGGTCGTACTCCCCGGTTATGGAGTAGACCTCGCTCACCCCGTCGATCTCGGCGACCGTCTGGGCGACCTCGGAGATCCGGTCCACCTCGGCGTTGATGTGAACGATCGCGGTGACCACGAGCTTCCTCCTCGTTGAGTGCGTTGAGTGCGTTGAGTGCGGCATTCCGCCTCAGAAGCTATCAGCGCGGGCGTCAGCGCAGCGGGCGGCCCTCGCGCGCGCGACGCGGCTCGGCCGTCTGGTAGGCGCGGTCGATGCGGGCCTTGAGCCGTGCGGCGCCCGAGACGGGCAGGCTCCAGGTGCCCTCGACCTGCACCAGCCGCACCCCCGGGGACTCCAGCCAGCGCAGGACGCACTCGGTCTCCTCGGCGCTGGCCGCGTGGACCGGCCCGGGGCCAGGCGGCACCGTCTCCGCGGTGGCGGTCAGCGCCTCGACGAACGGGGTGGGGTGGGCGCCCTTCGGCATCACCCCGGCCGAGGCGAGCCGTCCGTACCGGATGACGTGGATCTCCCAGCCGCCGCCGGGCAGGGGGGCGGCGGCGACCATCTGGGAGATCGCGGTCAGCGACCGCAGCCGCTGCATGCGGGCCGAGGCGCGGACGTAGGAGGCGAGCCGGTCGCGGTCGGCCGCGGCCTCCTCGTAGCGCTGGTCGAGGGCGAGCCGCTCCATCCTGGCCTCGATCGCGGAGAAGACCGGGGCCGCGTCCAGCTCCATCGCCCGGCGGGCCGCCACGACGTGCACGGCGTACTCGCCGGGACCCTGGCGGCCCTCGCACGGCGCCCCGCACTTCCCGATCTCGGCGAGGGCGCAGGCGGAACGCCTGGTGCGCGGGGTGATCCGCTCGGTGCACTGCCGCAGCGGGACCGTCTCGTGCAGGGCCGTGCGGGCGTCCTCTGCGGCGCGGGTGCTGTTGAAAGGGCCCAGGTAGGAGGCGTCGTCGTCCTTGACCTCGCGGACGACCGACAGGCGGGGGAAGAACTCGTCGGTCAGCTTGAGCCAGAACATCTTCTCGGGGAAGCGCGACCTGCGGTTGTAACGGGGCTTGGCCGAGCCGATCAGCCGCAGCTCCCTGACCTCGGCCTCCAGCGAGGTCGCGCAGGCGATCGACCTGACCCGCGCGGCGACGCCGATCATCTCGCGGACGCGCGGCCTGGTCTCGCTCGCGGTGAAGTAACTGCGCACGCGGTTGCGCAGGTTGGTGCTCTTGCCGACGTAGAGGGGGTCGCCGCCCTCGTCCTCGAACACGTAGACGCCGGGACCCGCGGGCACCGAGTCGGCCAGGTGCCGCTTGCGGCGCTGCTCTGGGGTGGGCGCGCGGACGAAGCCCTTGAGCTCCTCCAGCGTGTGCACCCCGAAGGAGCCCGCCCGCTCCAGCAGGGCGTGCAGCACGTCGACGGTGGCCCGCGCGTCGGCGAGCGCCCGGTGGCAGGGCTCGGTGTGGCTGAAGATCCTGGCGAGCGTGGACAGCTTGCAGTTGGGCGCCTCGTCGCGGGTGAGCAGCTTGCGGGCCAGGTCGACGGTGTCGACCACCTGGTGGGCCGGAGGGGGATACCCGTGCGCGGCGCAGGCCGCCCTGACGAAGCCCAGGTCGAACCCCGCGTTGTGCGCCACCAGGGTGGAACCCGCCGCGAACTCCAGGAAGGACGGCAGCACCGACTCGATCCTCGGCGCCGCCACCACCATGCTGTCGGTGATGCCGGTCAGCACCGAGATGAACGGCGGGATCGGTGATCCGGGGTCGACCAGGGTGGCGAACTCGCCGAGCACCTCGCCGCCCCTGACCTTGACCGCCCCGATCTCGGTGATCGCGTGCTCGCCCGCCGAGACGCCGGTGGTCTCCAGGTCGAACACGACGAAGGTGATCTGGCTGAGCGGGGTGCCCAGCTCGTCGAGTGTTCCCTGCACGGCGTAGTCCACGATTCACGACCATAGAAGCCCCGACCGACATTTACCGCACCGGGCCCTCCCCGGCTTGGTGCGCGCCGCGCCGGGGGAACCCCCGCTTTCCCCGGGCCCGGGAGGGGCTCCGGAGGGCCTCGTTCCAGGGGGTTCGCGGGTCCTCGGGTCCTCGGTTCCGGGTGAGTTCGCGGAGGTCCCCGGGGGCTTCGAGCATCGGCGGGCTCGCGGGGGTCCCCGGACGTCCTCGGAGCTCCCCGGACGTCTCCGGACGTCTCCGGTGGGCTCGTCTCCGGTGGGCTCGCGAAGGTCTCCGAGGACCTCAGCCCCAGTGGCTCCCGTCCAGCATCCGTTCGAGGAGAGCCCGGTGCATCACCAGGTCGTCGGGGTCGTCGGGCATGGGCTTCTCGCCGAAGTGGATCTGGCGGTGCTCGACGCGGGCCATGATGATGCCGTGCCTGACGGCGGCGTACGTCTCGTAGAACTCCATGTCCCGAGGCTTGTATCCCGTTATTTCGTGGTACGTCTGGCAGACGTCCTCGCGCCGCAGGAAGTCGGGCATCCCCGGGCACTCCATGAACACGGTGATGTCCTGGAAGAAGGTGTGCAGGAAGATCATCCAGGAGATGTCCAGCTCCCGGGGGGCGATCGTGGCCATCTCCCAGTCGAGCACCGCCACCGGGGTGAAGTCGCGGTACATCACGTTCCCGATGCGGGCGTCACCCCAGTTCAGCACGTCGGGCCCCGGATCGGCCGGCCAGTGCTCGTCCAGCCAGCCGAACGCCCGTTCCAGCAGCGGGATGGGCATCGTCGAGCCGTGCGCCCACTCGTAGTAGGCCCGCTGGTTCTCGACGTGCCCGCGCAGCGCCGTCCCGCCCGTCCCGGGGATCTCCAGGGGGCGCAGCTCCTCGGCGGTGAACGGGGTGTCGTGCAGTCTGGCCAGGATCTCGACGCTGTTGCGCTGCAGCCGCTCGCGGTCGGCGGGGGAGGCGTCCAGCAGCCAGCTCCCGAAGGTGTAGGGCATCACGTCCGGCGGCACGTCGCCGGCGAGCCTCTCCATCACGAAGAACGGGGCGCCCAGCGGCCCGGGGTCGGGCTCGTACCACAGGGTCCTGGGCGCGAGCACTCCCGCGCGCTCCCTGACCAGCCGCATGACCTCGTACTGCCTGCCGAGGTCGTAGCCGGGGAAGACCGGCACCGCCTCGCTCGCCGGGGCCATCCTGGCGACGCACGGGACGTCGTGCCCGCCCTCGGCGGAGGTCCAGGAGGCGTCGAAGAGCAGGGTCTCGCTGGACATGCCGTTGCCCGAGGGGCGCGACAGCGGGGAGACCGCGACGGGGGACCCCACCCTCCCGGCGAGCCACGAGCGCATCCGCTCCCGTAACGCCCCGAGGTCGCGGGTCGATGTCCGCATGGTCTTCCCGGCCTGCCGGCCGGGCTCGTTCGTCGGCTCGTCCATCGCGCTCTCCCGGGTGGCGTGCGTCACAAGGTGATCCGCACAGTCGTAACCCAGCGGCAAGCGCTTGTCCATAAAGCGTTCACGACCTCGTCGGCCACCGGTCGATCCTCGGTCAGGTCGGGGTCAGGGTGCGGTAGCCGTACCCTTGACGTGAAGACCGATCCGAGTAGGGGCCGTGATGAGTTCAGCCGGAGAGGGCCTGTCTCGTCCGTTACCCGAGCAGGTCCGCTTACATGTCGTGGAGCTGGCCTCCCAGATTCTCGGTTCGATGCCCGCGGCCTCGGTTCCGCTGCCCCTGAAGGGGATCGCCAGGTTCGACCCCCGCAAGCGGGCCAGGCTGGGCGGGGCGCCGATCGCGGCGCAGCTGGAGACCGACAAGAAGTTCCGCGAGCTCGTCGCGGAGACGCTGACCGAGGGCTGGCCCGAGCTGATCGCGAGCCTCGCCGAGGGCACGGTCCCGCCGGCGGCCGAGCCCGTCATGGTGGCCGCGGCCGCCTACCTGACCCGGCCGCCCGGCTGGGCGGAGATGGTCGAGACGGCCCGCGCCGACCTGGAGCGGTCGGCCGCCGTGGCCGAGGGCTCCGCGCAGGAGCAGACGGTCTCCCGGCTGCGCGAGCAACTGGCCACCCAGAAGACGGCGGCCAAGGAGGAGTCCGAGCGGCTGCGCGAGCAGCTCAAGACCTCGCGCTCGGAGGTCTCCGACCTGCGCCGCAGGCTGCACGACGCCCGTGAGCGGACCAGGGCGGCCGAGGCGCGCGCCGCCGCCGCCCAGGAGGTGGCCGACGAGGCGCGCGCCGCCGCGCTCTCGGCCGGGAGCACGGTGGAGAGCGAGCTGCGCCGCCTGCGCGAGCGGCTGGCCGACGCCGAGCGGCAGCTGGAGTCGACGCGCAGGGCCGCCCGCGAGGGCCGCAGCGTGGAGGACACCAAGGTGCGCATGCTGCTCGACGCCCTGCAGGACGCCGCCGCCGGGCTGCGCAGGGAGCTCGCCCTGCCCTCGGGCATCCACCGCCCCGCCGACTCGGTGGCCTCGGTGGCGCCCGGCAGGCAGGGGGTCCAGGCGGTCCCCGCGCGGGCGCTCGCCGACGACGACCCCGCCCTGCTGGACCAGCTGCTCGCGCTGCCGCAGATCCACCTGATCGTCGACGGTTACAACGTGACCAAGACCGGTTACGGCACGTTCACCCTGGCCGACCAGCGCAGCCGCCTCCTCACCGGTCTCGGCGCGCTCTACGCGCAGACCCGCACCGAGCTGACCTGCGTCTTCGACGGCGCCGAGCTGAACGGCCCGGTGCCGGTGTCGGCACCCAGGGGGGTGCGCGTGATGTTCAGCGCCCCCAACCAGATCGCCGACGACCTGATCCGCCAGCTGGTCCGCGCCGAGCCCGCGGGGCGCGCGGTCGCGGTGGTCTCCTCGGACCGCGAGGTCGCCGAGTCGGTCCGCAGGATGGGCGCCAGGCCGGTTCCCTCGGTGCTTCTGCTCAGACGTCTGGGGCGCGCGTAAACCTTTCGTGGTCGCCGGGCATCGGATCACCCAGGAGGATTGATTCGATGAAGAAGATCATAACGCTCGCCCTCACCCTCGCGGTCCTGGCCGCCGGGGCGACCGTCACCACACCCGCGGCGGCCACGACGGCCGCCATCCCCAGGGGCTTCCTGCTGTACGAGAAGGACGCCGCCAAGAAGGACGACGACCCCGAGACCAATTGGAAGGTCGGCAACTCGGCGAGGGCCAGGCTGGCCGTGAACCCGTGCGACAGGAGCACGCTGGCCGCGACCGGCCGGGTGGCCGCGCGGACGGTGACCTTCACCGGCGTACCGGACTTCATGAAGGTCGAGCAGGTGATCCTGTACGGCTCGCGCGCCTCGGCCGTCTCGGCCGTCGCCCAGGTGCGCGCCGCCCTGACCAGGTGCGGGGCCAGGACCGACTCGGGCTCCTCCTACCGCTACGCCTCCTCGCGCCTGACCGGGGTCGGCGACGAGGCGCTGCGGATCTCCGGGCAGGTCTACTACGGCAGGAAGGCGGGGGTGGGCGGCGACCGGAGCGTGCTGGTCAGGAAGGGCAACGCCGTCCTGGTCTACCTCTGGGCGGGCGAGTACGCCAAGCCGACCAAGAGCGACTGGACCGTCCAGTTGCGCGACGCCAGGAAGATGACCGCCAAGATCTGCGACGTCGCCACCTGCGGGTAGCGCGATCGGGACTCGGGCCGGGCCGCCTCCCGTGACGGGGGCGGGCCGGGCCCGTCTCCCCCGGGGCCGGGTCCGGGTCAAGGTTTCCACCTGCGATTAAGGAGCAAACCCGGCAAAAAGGTGAGTCAATCATTACTTCTTCTGTACTATTCGCCGCAGGTCTGGTGCAGTCGGGAGGCGTTGACGTGGCCGTGGCGGGTTTGCCGGTTGGACTGATTCGGATGCCGGTGGCGGCCGGGCTCGCGCTCGCGTTGCTGATGCTGCCGGTGAGCGGAGCGTTCGCCGAGCCGAAGCCGACACTCGCCCAGGCCAAGAAGAAGCTGGAGAAGCTCAACGAGCAGGCCGACCAGGTCGTCGAGAAGTACAACCAGGCCTCGGAGAAGTGGAAGCGGGCCAGGAAGAAGTACCGCACGCTCAACGAGAACCTGACCCGCCAGAACGACCAGGTCGCCGGGCTGCGCAAGGAGCTCGTCACGATGGCCGTCAGCACCTACCAGGTCGGCGTGGTCAACGGCTGGGAAGGCATGATCTACCAGACCGACCCCGGCGCCCTGCTGAGCGGCCTGGCCGCCGCCGACCAGATGTCCACCTCCCGCGCCCAGTCCCTGAGCGCCTTCGACGAGGCCACCAAGGCGCTGCGGACCAGCCGGGACCAGGCCAAGGACGCGCTCGCCGAGGCCGACGAGACGCGTGACGACCTGGCCGAGGAGAAGACCAAGGCCGACAAGATGGTCAGGGCCCAGACGAAGATCCTGCGCGAGCTCAACGTCTTCAAGACGGGCAACCCCGAGAGCTCCGGGATCCAGTACAGCGGTTCCGCCTCGGGCAACGCCCGCGCCGCCCTGCAGTTCGCCTTCGCCCAGGTCGGCAAGCCCTACCAGTACGGTGGCACGGGCCCCGGCGGCTGGGACTGCTCCGGCCTGGTCCAGGGCGCCTGGCGCAGCGGGGGGGTCAGCCTCCCCCGCACGACCTGGGAGCAGTGGAGCTGGGGCGCGAGCCGCAAGGTCTCGCTGAGCGAGCTCCAGCCGGGCGACCTCATCTTCAGCGAGGGTCTCGGCCACGTCAGCATGTACGCGGGCAACGGCCAGATCGTGCACGCCCCGCAGACCGGCGACGTCGTCAAGGTCGTCCCGCTGTCCGCCTACGGCCGTCGCATCGTCGGAGCCGTCCGCCCCTGACCCCGTGTGGCGGGCCCCGGCCTTCCCGGGCCGTCCCGGCCCGCCTCGCGCCGGAGGGGCGCATCTCGCGAGGACGGGCTCTCCGCCCTTGAGCGCTTCCTGTCCTGCGAGCACGCGCGACGACCACGCCGAGCATCCGCGCACCGGGTACGGCACCTTCGGGTGGCTGCTCGAACCGATGCCCGACGCCGCCGGGTTCGAGATCACCGAGGTGGATTTCCGGCAGTCGATCTACGGCGCCTGCACGCGTGTCAGGCGCTGAGACCGCCCGGCCGGGTCGCCCTGGATCGGTCCATCCGCGAGGTTCAAACCTCGATCGGGAAGATGTGATGAATATTACAAAAATTGCTATTTGTCGGAGTGGTTCCGTTCGTGTGACGAGAGTCATATCTCAATAGCATAAATAGCCATTAAGCAGGGGTAACGGGAAGATCAATAGGACTGGCCGGGCATCCGATTTGGCGAATGCTTTGCCGAAAGTTGGAGATCGGGGTAACTTCTGGCGTCGCGACGTGCAAGCCACGCCGTCGCGGCGAATGTCGGTCTTCGGGCCGGTGTCCCTATAGAAATCCAATCGGCCGCCGTGCCCCCAGCCGGGGGCAGGGCTCATCACGGCGGCCCGCCGAATCCATGCAGCCAGGAGGCATGGAACCGGGGACCCAAAAGGCCCAGCACAGCGTGGCCAGGGGTGAATCGGCGCATTTGCGCCGTAGGGCATCTTCCAAGCCCGAACCCGTCAGCTAACCCGGTAGGCATCAGTGGAAGTCCCAAGGAGAAATCCTGTCTACCACCCCGCACAACCCCCGTCTGTCACGCCTTTTCCGCCTTTCCCTCGGCGGCATCGCCCTCACCCTGACCGCCTCAGCCGGAGCGGTCACCCTGGGGCCCACGGCGGCGCAGGCGGCGGCTGACGGCCCCCCGGAGATACTGGTCAACAGCGCGGCCGGTGTTTCCGAGAAGGCCGAGAGCACCACGAAGACCGCCCCTCAGGCCGGGACCGTGTCCAAGACCGTGTCCAAGACCAAGGCCAAGAGCAAGACCAGGGCGGCACTGCAGAAGGTCCGGGCCGGCAAGGCGGTCTCGGCGGCCAAGAAGCAGATCGGCGATCCGTACCGGTGGGGAGCCTCCGGCCCCGGAGCGTTCGACTGCTCGGGGCTCGTCCGATACGCCTGGCGGAAGGCGGGCGTGTCCCTTCCCAGGATCACGCACAGCCAGTACAGGTCGATCAGGAAGAAGGTCTCGTGGAGCAAGTTGCACCCCGGTGACCTGCTGTTCTTCAGTGGAAAGGGCCATGTCGGCATGTACGTCGGCAAGGGCAGGATGGTCCACTCACCGAGCAGCGGCAAGACGGTCCGTGTCGTGAGGCTGGCGGGCTACTACAGGTCCGCCTTCGCCGGAGCGGTACGGCCCGGGGCCTGAGCCCCGCCCGGAACCCGGGACCCGCGCGTGAGCCAAGGCTCCGTACGGGCCCGGGTTCCGTGCGTGAGTCCTGGGTTCCGGGCGTGAGTACGGCATCCGGGATCCGGGATCCGCGCGTGAGCACCTGTCCAAGCCCCGAGCGCCTGTCTGAGCACGGAAAAGCGGCCCCGGCCCTCCCGCGGGAGGGCCGGGGCCGTTCCATGTCGTTCGAGTACCATCGGCTCGTATGTCCGTCCCGAAAGGGCGCCGCGCCGTGCTCGCCGGGATGCTGGCGCTGATGAGCGCCGGTCCGTTCGCCGGGACGGGACCCCTCCTGGCCGGAGCCGCACCGCTCCCGCCCACCCCCGCCTCCCACCTCTCGTACGGCGCCAGGACGTCCCCTCGCGACCTGTGGCCGGGCGCCGCGGTCATCGTCGGGGGCGAGCACTCCCTCGTGGTCGGGCACGGCGTCCCCGCCGCCGTCCTGCGGGATCTGGCGGCGAGGGCCGACCGGGCCCGCGCGACGATCGCGGCGATCTGGGGGCCGGTCCCCGCGGTGATCCTCTTCCCCGCCACCGACGCCGAGGCCGCGACGCTCGCCGGGGCCGGGAGCACCCACGGACTGGCCGCGATGGCGATCGCGGACCGGGTGATCGTCCTGCCGTCGGGGTACGCCAGGCTCACCGAGACCGGCAGGGACGTGGTGATCACCCACGAGCTCGCCCACGTGGCCACCGGCGCGACCCGCGGCGGCCGGGTGCCGATGTGGCTGTCGGAGGGCTTCGCCGACTACGCGGGCTACCGCGACGCCGGGATCGCGGTGCGCACGGCCGCCGCCGAGCTGGCCGCCGAGGTGCGCTCGGGCGTCCTGCCCGCCAGGCTCCCCGGCCCGGCCGACTTCGCCCCCGGCGCGCCGAGGCTCGCGCAGGCGTACGAGGAGGCGTGGCTCGCCTGCAGGTTCGTCGCGGAGCGCTTCGGGGAGAAGGCGCTGGTGAGGCTCTACGGTAGCGATGTCGGGAGCACGCTCGGCCTGACGGTGGCCGAGTTCACCGGAGCCTGGCGCGACTACCTCAGGAAGGAACTCACGTGACGCTGAGCACGACGGACACGCCCTCGGGCGTGCGGTCGGCGGGGTGGGCGCTGGCCGTGCTGGGGGTGGTCACGCTGGCGGTCGTGGCGTTCACCACGCCCTGGAGGGCGCTGCCCGAGGGGGCCCCGGCCGTCGTTCCCGATCCGGCCCGCGACTTCACCGCCGAGCAGATCACCAGGTCCGAGACGTTCGACGCGCTGGTCAGCCTTCCCGGTTACCTGTCGCTCGGCCTGACGCTGCTCGTGGCGGGGGTGCTGGTGGCCACCCCGCTGGGCGCGCGGCTCGCCGACCGGCTGCCGGGGCCGTGGTGGCTGCGGGCGCTCCTCGGCGTGCTGGCGCTGTCGGTGGCCGTGGCGATCCTGCGGTGGCCCCTGGGGATGTGGTCGGAGGGCTACCTGCGCGAGTTCGGGCTGTCCACCCAGGCCTGGCCCGCCTGGGCGGCCGACCGGGCGAAGAGCACCGGCATCGGCACCGCGCTGAACGCGATCATGGTGCTGGCGGTGATCGCGCTGGCGCGGCGCTACCGGCGCTGGTGGATCCCCGCGGCGGGCGGGGCGTTCGTCCTGACCGTGGCCGCCTCCTTCGCCTACCCGGTGCTCATCGAGCCGGTCTTCAACGACTTCAGGCCGCTGGAGGCGGGGCGGCTTCGCGACGACCTGCTCGCCATGGCCGCCAGGGACGGCGTGCCGGTCGAGAACGTGCTCGTCGCCGACGCCTCCCGGCGGACCACCGCGCTCAACGCGTACGTCTCCGGATTCGGCGCGACCCGCAGGATCGTGGTCTACGACACGCTGCTCCGCGCCCCCGCCGACGAGGTGGAGCTGGTGGTCGCGCACGAGCTGGGCCACGCCAAGGCGGGCGACGTGCTGTCGGGCACGCTCGTCGGCGGCCTGGGCGCGGCGTTCGGGGCGTGCCTGCTCTACGCGGTGACCTCGGCGGGGGTCGTACGGCGCGGGACGGGGGTCACCTCGCTCGGCGACCCGAGGGCGGTGGGCCTGGTCATGGGGCTGCTGAGCCTGGCCACGGTCCTGTCGGGACCGGCCCAGAACCTGGTGAGCAGGCAGATCGAGGCCCGCGCGGACGTGCACGCGCTGGACCTGACCAGGGACCCGGCGACGTTCGTCGCCATGCAGAAACGACTGGCGGCTACCAATATTTCGGATTTATCCCCCGATCTGGTCGAATATGTACTTTATGCATCTCATCCCACGACGCCGCAGCGCATCGCCCTGGCACGTTCCTGGGCCGGGCTGAACGGTCTCCCCGAACCGTGAACCGCACGCTGGTCGTCACGAACGACTTCCCGCCCCGCGCCGGGGGGATCCAGTCGTTCGTGTACGGCCTCGTCGCCCGCCGCCCACCGGGCTCGGTCGTCGTCTACGCCCCCCGGTGGGCCGGCAGCGCGGCCTTCGACCTGCGCCAGCCGTACCCCGTCGTGCGGCACCCGACCTCGCTGATGCTGCCCACGCCCGCCGTCGCGCGCCGGGCCGCCGGGCTGGTCGCCGAGTTCGGGTGCGACACCGTGGTCTTCGGGGCGGCGGCGCCGCTCGGGCTGCTCGCGCCCAGGATGCGCGAGGCCGGGGCCCGTCGCGTCGTCATGGTCACCCACGGCCACGAGGCGGGCTGGGCCGGGATCCCGGCCGGACGCCGGGTGCTCGCCAGGATCGGGGCGGACGCCGACGTGGTCACCTACCTGGGAGAGTACACCCGGCGGCGGCTGGCCCGGGTGATGGCCGCGGACAAGCTGGTGCGGCTCGCGCCCGGCGTCGACACCGCGGTGTTCCACCCGGGGGCCGGAGAGGGACGGGTGCGCAAGGAACTCGGCCTGGGGGAGCGGCCGGTGGTGGTCTGCCTGTCCAGGCTGGTCCCGCGCAAGGGCCAGGACACGCTCCTGCGGGCCTGGCCCGGCGTGGTCGGGGAGGTGCCCGGCGCGGTGCTCCTGATCGTCGGCGGGGGCCCGTACCGCAGGACCCTGGAACGGCTGGCCCGGCCGATGGGCGGCTCGGTCAGGATCACCGGCCCGGTGCCCGAGGCGGAGCTGCCCGGCTACCTCGCCGCGGGCGACGTGTTCGCCATGCCGTGCCGCACCCGCCTGGGCGGCGTCGACGTGGAGGGGCTCGGCATCGTCTACCTGGAGGCCTCCGCCAGCGGCCTGCCAGTGGTGGCCGGTTCCTCGGGCGGCGCCCCCGACGCCGTGCTGAACGGGGAGACCGGCCTGGTCGTCGACGGCACCCGCCCCGACGAGGTCGCCGCGGCCCTGGCCGGCCTGCTCAAGGACCCGGCAGGGGCGCGGGCGATGGGGGAGCGCGGACGCGAGTGGGCGGCGCGCGAGTGGAGCTGGGACCTCGCCGCCTCCCGCTTCGCCCGCCTCCTGGAGCCCGCGGAGACTCCCTAGCCGTTCCCTAGCCGTACTGCCCGCACCGGTGTCGGTACGCGGGGCCGCAAGGCGACCGTGTGAAGGCCCGCGCGGGCTTCACACGGTTTCTGTAGCCCGTGGAGACTTCCGGCCGTTGTCTCTCGCGGAGGTGCGTGGAGGCCCGTGCGGGCTCAGGATGTCCGGAGCCCGTGGAGACTTCCCGGCCGCTGTCTCTCGCGGAACCGCGCGGAGGCCCGTGCGGGCTCCAGGGCGTCCGGGTCCGGAGCCCGCGAAGAACCCCCGTCGTGGCTCCAGCTGTGGAGGTCGTGGCTCTAGCTGTAGAGGGAGTCGACCTGCTTGGTGAAGTCGCGCATCACGATGTTGCGCTTGATCTTCAGGGTCGGGGTGAGGTGCCCGCTCTCCTCGCTGATGTCGATGTCGAGGACGGTGAACTTCTTGATCTGCTCGGCCTTGGAGACGAACCTGTTGGCGCCGTCCACCGCCTTCTGCACCTCGGCGACGATCGCCGGGTCGGAGCTGAGCTCGGCGAGGCCCGCCCCCGCCCTGCCGTTGGCGGTCTTCCACTGCTCAAGGGCCTCGACGTCGAGCGTGATGAGCGCCGCGACGAACGGCCTGTCGTCGCCGACCACCATCGCCTGGCTGATCAGCGGGTGGGCGCGGATGTGGTCCTCCATCGGGGCCGGGGCGACGTTCTTGCCCGCGGCGGTGACGATGATCTCCTTCTTGCGCCCGGTGATGCGGAGGTAGCCGTCGTTGTCGAGCTCGCCGATGTCGCCGGTGTGGAGCCAGCCGTCCGCGTCGATCGCCTCGGCGGTGGCCTCGTCGTTGTTCCAGTAGCCCTTGAAGACGTGGCGGCCCTTGACGAGCACCTCGCCGTCCTCGCCGATGCCGATGGTGACGCCGGGGAACGGCTTGCCGACGGTGCCGACCTTGTTGGCCCCCGGCATGTTGACCGAGGAGGGCGCGGAGGTCTCGGTGAGGCCCCACCCCTCCAGGGTCTCGATGCCCACGCCCCGGAAGAAGTGGCCGAGCCGCTCGCCGAGGGCGGAACCGCCGGACACCGCCGTCGTCAGCCTGCCGCCGGTCGCGGCGCGGATCTTGCCGTACACGAGCTTGTCGAACAGGGTGTGCTTGAGCCTGAGGCCCAGGCCCGCGCCGCCCGCCGCCTCCGCCCTGCTCCAGGCGACGGCGGTGTCGGCCGCGGCGTGGAAGATCTTCCCCTTGCCCTCGGCGGCCGCCTTCTGCTCGGCGCCGTTGTAGACCTTCTCGAACACGCGGGGCACGCCCAGCAGGAACGTGGGCTTGAAAGCCTGCAGGTCGGGGGCGACGTTCTTCATGTTGGGGGTGTGCGCGAGGATCGTGCCGGTCTCGATGAGCACGATCTCGATGATGCGGGCGAAGACGTGCGCGAGCGGCAGGAAGAGCAGCGCCGCCCTCTCGTCCACGCTGAACAGGCGCTCCAGCGGCCCGCGCGCGACGTTCCTCGCGGTGAACAGCAGGTTGTCGTGGGTCAGGCTGCAGCCCTTGGGCCTGCCGGTGGTGCCCGAGGTGTAGACGATGGTCGCCAGGTCGGCGACGCCGCGCCCGGCCCTGCGCTCGGCGAGCGTGTCGTCGGAGACCCCGGCGCCGAGCGTGGTGAGCTCGTCCAGGGCGCCGCCCTCGATGCGCCAGACGTTCTTGAGGCCCGGCAGGCCGGACGCGTCCTCGCGGATGGTCTCCTCGTGCGACTCCAGCTCGGCGAACACGGCCTTCGCGCCGCTGTCGGAGATGATCCAGGCGACCTGGTCGCCGGAGGAGGACTCGTAAATCGGCACGCCGACCGCCCCGGCGGTCCAGATCGCGTAGTCGATCACGGTCCACTCGTAGCGGGTGCGCGACATCAGGGCCACCCGGTCGCCGGGCTCCACCCCCGCCGCGATCAGGCCCTTCGCCACCCCGGCGACCTGGTCGCGGAACTCCCCGGCGGTGACGGCGGCCCAGTCGTCGCCGACCTTGCGCCGCAGGGCGACGACGTCGGGCTCCTCCTCGGCACGCCGGAACACCGTGTCGGTGAGGTTGGCGGAGGCGGGGACATCCACCAGCACGGGGACGCTGTACTCGCGCACGGGTCACTCCTGGAGACGCACGATCGATGGGCTGCCTGGAAGTTATCGCGATAAGTTACGCATGGGTAAATTCGTCACCCAGGCGTTATGAAGAGGGATTTCACCGTAGCAACTGTCGCCGCCTCGAACCGTCGGCCGCGCCGTGCGCATGCCTTGTCAGGTTCATCACGTATGGCCGTATTTATTGGTAGTTAGGATGTCTGGCATGCGGGTTCATGTCGTCAGCGATGTGCACGGAAGAGCCGACGCGCTGGCCCGCGCGGGAGACGGCGCCGACGCGCTGATCTGCCTGGGAGACCTGATCCTGTTCGTCGACTACGAGGACCACTCCCAGGGCATCTTCGCCGAGCTCTTCGGGGCCGAGCGGGCGGGGGAGTTCATCGCGCTGCGGACCGCCAAGCGGTTCGACGAGGCGCGGGCGATGTCATCCGCGCTGTGGGCCTCGCTGGAGGGCGACCCGCGCGACCACATCGAGCGCTCCGTCCGGCGGCAGTACGGCGAGATCTTCGGCGCGATGCCGACCCCCGCGTACATCACCTACGGCAACGTGGACCTGCCGCGCTACTGGCCCGAGTACGTCAGGGAGGGCCACCACGTGCTCGACGGCGAGACCGTGGAGATCGGCGGCCTGCGTTTCGGCTTCGTCGGGGGCGGGCTGCGCACCCAGTACCGGACGCCGTACGAGATCGACGACGAGGAGTTCGCCCGAAAGGTCGAGGCCGTCGGCGAGGTCGACGTGCTCTGCTGCCACATCCCTCCCGCGATCCCCGAGCTGCTCTACGACGTGGTCGCCCGGCGCTTCGAACGGGGCAGCGAGGCCACCCTGGAGGCGATCAGGCGGACCCAGCCGCGCTACGCCCTGTTCGGCCACGTGCACCAGCCCCTCGCCGCCCGCACCCGGGTCGGCAGGACCGAATGCCTCAACGTGGGGCACTTCCGGAACAGAGGCGTCCCCTACGTCCTGGAGTGGTAACCGCCGCGTCCCGTGAGCGGTAGCCGGTGACGGCCACGCGGTCCGGGCGGTACTTCTTCGACGGAGAGGCCTTCCGGCGGTGATCCTCCGGTGGTGCCGCTCCGGCGGGAGGGGCGGACGCGCGAGGTGTCCGCTTCGTGGCGCCGCTTCCTGTCACCGCGGTGACCGTGCCCGGCCACGCCGGGCGTACGCGGACGATCGTGAAGCAGTACGGTTGCCCCATGGCTGATCGCACCACCTCCAGCATCAAGATCGGCGCGGACCGGTCGACCATCATGACGGTCATCGCCGACTTCCCCTCCTACCCGGAGTGGGCCGGGCAGGTGAAGGCCGCGCGCGTCCTCTCCACGGGGGAGGACGGCCTGCCGGAAACGGTCCGGTTCGTCCTCGACGCGGGCGTGATCAGCGACGAATACACCCTCCGCTACACCTGGCACGGTGACGAGTCCGTCGGCTGGAGCATCGCCGAGGCGGGAAAGATGGTCTCCGGGCTCACCGGGAGTTATCGTCTTGCCGACGCGGGCAGCGGCACCGAGGTGACGTACGAGCTCGCCGTGGATCTCAAGGTGCCGATGATCGGCATGATCAAGCGGAAGGCGGAGAAGGTCATCATCGACACCGCCCTGAAGGGGCTGAAGAAGCGCGTCGAGACCCCATGAGGGAGCGGGGCGCGCGGCACGGCGCGGTCGCGGAGCGGAGCCCCGCGCCGTCCCGCCGGGAGACGGCGTGAGCAGGGTCCTGCTCTTCACCGGCAAGGGCGGCGTCGGCAAGACGACCGTCGCCGCCGCCACGGCCACGCTCGCCGCCCGGTCCGGGCTGAAGACCCTGGTGGTCTCCACCGACACCGCCCACTCGCTGGCCGACGCCCTCGGCGTGCGGGCCGGCGGGGAGCCCACGGAGATCGCGCCCGGCCTCTCCCTCCACCAGGTCGACACCCAGCGGGCGCTGGAACGCCAGTGGGGCGAGCTGCGCGACTACGCCAGGGGCGTCTTCGCCGAGCTCGGCCTCGACGAGGTGACCGCCGAGGAGATCACGGTGCTGCCCGGCGCCGAGGAGGTCATCGCGCTGCTGGAGCTGCGCGAGCAGGCGCGCACCGGGCTGTGGGACGTCATCGTCATCGACTGCGCCCCGACCGCGGAGACGCTCCGGCTGCTCGCCCTGCCCGAGGCCCTCGACTGGCACGTGAACCGGCTGCTGCCCATCGGCAGGCGGCTGCTGAGCACCCTCTCCCCGCTGGTACGCCGCCTGGCGCAGGTCAGCATGCCCGAGGACCACGTGATCGGCGCGGGCGAGCGGCTCCACCGGGGCCTGATGGAGGTGCGCGAGCTGCTCACCGGGCCCGGCGCGAGCGTCCGGCTGGTGCTCACCCCCGAGGCCGTCGTGCTCGCCGAGGCCCGCCGCACGCTCACCTCCCTCAGCCTGTACGGCTACCGGGTGGACGCGGTGATCGCCAACCGCGTCTTCCCCTCCGAGGGCGCCGACCCGTGGCGGCAGAAATGGGTACGGGCCCAGGCCCGGCACCTGGCCGAGGTCGAGGAGTCCTTCGCGCCGCTGCCCGTGCACCTCGTGCCGTACCTGGAGGCCGAGCCCGTCGGCCTCGACGCCCTCGCCGCGGTCGCCGAGGCCATGTACGGCGACGGCGACCCCTTCGCCCCGCCCTCCGTCGACCCGCCGCTGCGGATCACCGCCGAGGGCGAGCTGATCCTGGCCCTGCCGCTCGCGGACAAGGACGAGGTGGACCTGGCGCGCAAGGGCGACGAGCTGATCGTCAACGCCGGTTCCTACCGCCGGGTCCTCGCCCTGCCCGCGGCACTGGCCCGCAGGTCGGTGCGGGAGGCAGCGCTCCGAGACGGGTTTCTCCGGGTACGGTTCGAATCGGGAGGGCCTGATGACCGATAACACGAACGACGCAGAGAAGACCCCGAAGCCGCGAGCGCCGAGGAAGCCACGGAAGGCCGCCGGCGCCGTGACACCGCCGCCCGAGGCCGGAGGCGTCGAGAGCGCCGAGAACACCGGGGTCGCCGGAAGCGCCGAGGGCGTTGAGGGCACCGAAGGCACGGCGAAGGCTCAGAAGGGCCGGCGCACCGGGAAGGCGCCCCAGAAGGGGCGGAGCACGGCCCCGGCCGGGAGGTCCCCGAAGGGCGGGCGCACCGGATCGCCCGAGTCCGTCGAGTCCGTCGAGTCCGTGGTGCGGGTTGAGCGGCCGGAGAACGCGGGGGAGCCCGCGAAGACCGAGCGCGTCGAGAAGGTCGCGCGCCTGGAGGTCGTCGAGGTGGAGGCCGTGGCCGAGACCGCGCCTTCCGAGCAGGCCCCGAGCCCGGAGCAGGTCCCGGCTTCCGGGCAGCTCCCGGATTCCGAGCAGGTCTCAAGCCCTGAGCAGGTCTCAAGCCCTGAGCAGGTCACGGCTTCCGGGCAGGCCGCGCGTACCGAGAAGACCTCGGATTCCGCGCAGGCCGATCGTGACGCGCGGGCCGAGTGGTTCGAGCGCGCCGGCCGGGCGAGGCAGGAGAACCGGACCGGATGGACCCCGTGGGCCAGGCCCGGCGACCGCGCCGAGGCCGCGGGGCGCGAGAAGGACACCGCGGCAGGGAAGCAGGAACGGGCACGGGACGAGCGGGCACGTGACGAGCGCTCCCAGGGCGGCTCCCAGGGGGGCAAGGACCCGCTGGGCACCGCCGCCGAGGAGGCGTTCAAGCTCTTCGACACGCTGCAGCAGAAGGCGACCAGGGAACTGCGCAAGAACCTGATCAAGGGCACGATGACCGGGGTCGGCAGCGCGTTCTCCGGTGGTGGCCGAGGAAGAAGAGAGCGGGACGTGTGGGAGGAGGCGGTCTCGGAGCATGAGGAGTACATCTGCCGGGCCTGCCCCGTCTGCCGTGCGATAGCCGCGCAGCGCGAGTCGGGCGCCGGTGGTGCCGTCACCGACCATCTCATGCAGGCGGGCACCGAGCTGTTCGCCGCCTTCAAGTCGGCCGTCGACGGACTCGGCAAGCCCGCTCCCGCACAGCGGGAACGCGAGCGCGAGCGAGGAGACACCCCCGTGGAGCACATCGACCTGGGGTGAGCCCAGGGGGAGAGGAAGAATGGACAATGGCGCTGACCATCGGTGTGGACATTGGCGGTACGAAGGTCGCGGCGGGAGTCGTGGACGAGGACGGCCAGATCGTCGAGCATCTCTTGCGACCCACCCCGGCGGAGAACCCGGACCAGGTCGCCCACACGATCGGTGACGCGATCCTGGAGCTCTCCAAGGGCCGGGAGATCGAGGCCGTCGGTCTGGGGGCGGCCGGGTTCGTCGACGAGACCAGGTCCATTGTCCGGTTCGCCCCCAACCTCGCCTGGCGTGAGGAGCCCCTGCAGCGGAAGGTCTCCGACATGGTCGGCCTTCCCGTCGTGGTGGAGAACGACGCCAACGCGATGGCGTGGGGCGAGGCCAGGTTCGGTGCCGGTCGTGGCGAGACCCACCTGGTGTGCGTGACCGTCGGTACGGGCATCGGCGGCGGCATCGTGCTCGACGGCTCCCTCTACCGGGGTCGCTGGGGCATGGGCGCCGAGCTCGGCCACATGCAGGCGGTCCCCGAAGGGCGGCTGTGCGGGTGCGGCAACCTCGGCTGCTGGGAGCAGTACGCCAGCGGGAACGCCCTGGTCAGCGAGGCCAGGAGGATCGCCGAGGCCGAGCCGGACAAGGCCGTCAAGCTCCTGGAGATCGCCGGCGGAACGCCCGGCCAGATCGAGGGCCAGGAGGTCACCGAGGCCGCCAGGCAGGGCGATCCGGCCGCGCTGGCCGCGTTCTCCTCGATGGCCCGCTGGATCGGCCAGGGCCTGGCCGACCTCGCCGCCGTCCTCGACCCGGGCTGCTTCGTCCTCGGCGGCGGCGTCTCGCGTGCCGCCGACCTGTGGATCGACGAGACCCGCGAGTTCTACACCACCCACCTGAGCGGCCGGGGCCACCGTCCGCTGGCCGAGATCCGCTGCGCCGAACTCGGCGCCTCGGCGGGCCTGGTGGGCGCCGCTGACCTCGCCCGCAGGCGCTGACCGCTCCCGGTGCGTACGGCCGCCCGCACACCGGCTTGGTGCGGGCGGCCGGCGCGTCCGGCGGTGAATATGCCGATCGGGGCAGGTGGCTGGTATGTCCGGTGGTGCGCGGCTATCCTCGCGGCACGCGTCGCGAAGTGAGGTGGCCGTGGTGCTCAGGATCGCCAGCTACAACGTGCGCTCCATGAAGGACGACGTCCCGGCGCTGGAGCGGGTGGTCGCCGCGCTCCGCGCCGACGTGCTCTGCGTGCAGGAGGCGCCCCGCTTCCTGTGCTGGCGCCGCAGGCGACGGCGGCTGGCCGCCTTCGGCGGGCTGGCCGTGGCCGCGGGCCGCCGCAGGGGCGGGGTCGCCGTGCTGACCGGTCCCGGGGTGCGGCTGCTGCACGGCGAGGGCCGTCTCCTGGAGTCCTTCTTCCCCCTGGAACGGCGCGCCATCGCGATCGCCGTGGTGGAGGCGGACGGGCGGCGGGTCGCCGCCGGTTCCATCCACCTGGACCTCGACGAGACGGCCCGGCGCCGTCACGCGGACGAGGCGGTGCGGCTCCTGCGGGAGGTGGCCGACCGGTTCGGCGCGCTGCCGGTGCTGGCGGGAGACATCAACGAGCAGTCCGGCCAGCCGAGCTGGCAACACCTCGCCGAGCGGCTCACCGACTGCTATCCGGTCTCGCCGCGCGGCGACGGCTTCACCTTCCCCGCGAGGGGCCCGCACAAGCGGATCGACGCGATCTTCGCGGTCGAGGGCTTCTCCGTGGTCTCCTGCGGCGGGATCGACGCCGACCCCGCCGACCTGGTGGCCGCCACCGACCATCTGCCGGTGATCGCCGAACTGGACCATCCGGATCTTCCGGGGGAGGCGGGGGAGGCCGGGAAGCCGGGTGGACCGGCGTTTCCGTGACGAAGGAGAGGACGAAGCGGAGGACGTCTTCCCAGTTCGTGACAGGGGGTCTTTCCAGATCGTGGCGGTCAAGTGGGGAGACCGGCACACGGGGAGCGCATGAGCCCCGTACCATTTGAAACATGACCCGTCGCCTTCCGCGGCGTGCGCTGGTTCTCTGCGCGGGAGGCCTGCTCCTGCTGTCTCCGCAAACGTTCCCAGCCCACGCCGATCCCGTCAGCCCGCCCGCGGCCGAGGCCTGGCAGGCTCCGGTCAGCGCGGGCCTGAGCAGTGACGGATCGCTGTCCGACGTGGCCGGGGTCTCGGCCACGAGCGTGTGGGCGGTCGGCCAGCAGAGCGTCTGGGACGTCTGGCGGAGCCGCGGCGCGATCACCCACTGGGACGGCACCTCCTGGAACGAGGTCGGCATCCGCAACGACCCGACCGGTGCCGGGCCCCTGCGTTCCGTCGCGGCGGCCTCGGCGGCCGAGCTGTGGGCCGTCGGCGAGGGGCACGACGGCCTCCCCTACCTGGCGAGGGGAGACGGGGCGTCCTTCGACAGGGTCATCGTCGACAAGCTGCACTCGGGCGACTGGCTGAGCGGGGTGGCGGCCGTTCCCGGCCGGGTGGTCGCGGTCGGCCGCCGCGACAGGCGGCCCATGGTCGTCACCGGCGCCGGCTCGAAATGGAAGCTCACCCACCTGCCCGACCGGGGCACGCTGTACGGGGTGGCGCTGTCGGGCAGGAGCGACGGCTGGGCGGTGGGCGACACCGGTGGCAAACCGTTGATCATGAGGCAGTCCGGCGGGCGTTGGAAGACCTTCAAGGCCCCCGAGATCGCCGGCGGCTACCTGCGTGACGTTCACCTTGACGGCCCCAAGCGGGCCCTCGCCGTCGGCGGCGTCTACCGGGAGGCCGGAGAGATCGTCCCGCTGGTCCTGTCGTGGAACGGCAAGAAGTGGTCCCGGGTCTCCCTCCCCGCCGGTGACGTCCGCCTGTACGGGGTGACGGGTGACCGCAAGGGCCACTTCTGGATCTCCGGGGTCGACCTGGATCGCCCCGGCGAGGCGTTCCTGCTCCGGTACGACGGGCACGTGGTCAAGGCGTTGCGCGGTCCCGAGACCGCCGCCCCCCGGACGGTACGGCTCCAGTCGGCGGCTTACCTGCCGGGCACCGGCACCGTGTGGACCGTCGGCCACGTGGTCGACGCCTCCGGCAAGTACACCGACGTGATCGAGCGCTTCGGCACCTCGGAGCGCGCCAAGCCGTAGCCCGGGCCAGCGTGGCCGGGGGCTCGCTCGACCGGCCGCGACGGGGGTGACCCAAACGGGTGAGGCGACCGCGACCGCCCCCCGACCGTGACCGGGCACCCCGACCGGACCGGCCGGCCCGCTCAGATCGAACGACTCGCGCGGGTCGGTCGCCCCGTTCAGGTCGGACGAGCCGTTCAGATGACGGCGCCGTCGTCCCAGCCGGAGTCGTTGGGCGGGCCGTCGCCCATGCGGACCACCAGCGCCACGAAACCGCCGATGAAGGCGGCGACCGCGGTGAAGAGCATCCACCCCTGCAGGTTCCAGTTGAGCGCGGCGCTCAGCAGCAGGTAGGCGGGGCCGCCGAACAGCGCCAGCCATGCGATCTTGGTGGTGGCGTCTGTCTTGGGTAGCGGGGGCGGGGGTGGGGGCACATAATGCCCCTCTTCGTCCTCGTTGTCGGACTGTTCGGTGGCGGGTTCGGTGTCGTCCGCGGGGTCGTCCTCCCGCAGGAGGTCCTCCTCGTCCGACTGTTTGATCACCCGTCGCGGAGGCTCGGCCGGAAGGTTCTCGCTGTCCGGCCACGGCTGATTCGCCGAGTCACGCTCGGCGGTGTCGTTGAAGGACGCGACGATCTGACGCCAGACCTCGTCCTCATCGCTTTGAGGTGTCACCTAGCTGGGCCCGTTGTTCATCGGCCGATCACTTTCTCCCGGAGACCGCGCATCCCCCGCTCGCGATCAGTCTCTCTGCAAGGGTACAGACGCGTTCGAGGTGATGAACTCCAGGCTCCCCGCAAAGATCCGATCAGCATCGTTGTCAAGCGTCGCGACGTGATAGCTGTCGGCGAGTTCCACCACATTCAGATTCCCCCCGGTCAGCTTCTCACGCAGAATACGCACACTCCCCGGTTTCACAACATGATCCTGCGGACTATGGAAAACCAGGATGGGCTGGGTGATCTTACCCAGCTCCGATCGGGTCAACGACCACAGCCGCAAAAGGGTCGCCGCGGCCTTGACCGGCGTACGCGTGTAGCCGAGTTCAGTCGCGCCCTCCTTCTTGATGTCGCCGGCGACGCCGGGCACCGACGCGACCACGTACTTGAGCAGGGGCGCCAGCCTGAGCAGCGGCACGTCGTTGACGATCGACGGGTTGACGACCACCAGTCCCTTGATGCCGTCGCCGTGCACCTCGGCCAGCCGCAGCGCCATGCACCCGCCGAGCGACAGGCCCATGACGAAGACCTCGGCGCAGCTGCCGCGCAGGTCTGCCAGGGCCTTGTCCAGTTCGGCGTACCAGTCCTCCCAGCCGGTGCGGGCCATCTCCCGCCAGGTGGTGCCGTGGCCGGGAAGCCTCGGCAGCGCCACCGTCATGCCCGCCGCCGCCAGGTATTCGCCCCAGGGGCGCAACGACTGCGGCGACCCGGTGAATCCGTGGCAGAGCAGGACGCCGATCCGTCCCCCCGCATGGTGGTACGCCTCCGCACCGGGCATGACTGGCATCGCGGCTCCTAGTAAGGTTCGCCCGATCGTCGCACGACTGGGACGTGTTTTGCGAGAGGTCGATTTGGGTGGTTCGGTGGGGTAGGTGACCGGGATCGGAAGTGGGAGGATAACTCCAGGTCCACGCCTGACAACCGAAGGAGCATCGAGTGTTCTACTGGGTGGTGAAGGCCATCCTCTCGCCCTTACTCCATCTGATTTTCCGCCCCTGGGTGGAGGGCGTGGGGAACGTGCCGAAGCAAGGACCGGTGATCCTGGCCGGAAACCACCTGTCGTTCGCCGACCACTTCTTCGGCGCGCTGTTCCTGCGGCGCAAGGTGATCTCCCTCGGCAAGTCCGACTACTTCACCGGCCGCGGTCTCAAGGGGATGATGAGCAAGGCCTTCTTCAGCGGTGTCGGCACCGTCCCCATCGACCGCTCCGGGGGCAAGGCGAGCGAGGCTGCGCTGCGCACCGGCAAGCGCATCCTCGACGAGGGGCACGTGCTCGCCATCTACCCGGAGGGGACCCGCTCCCACGATGGCCGCCTCTACAAGGGCAAGACCGGTGTGGCCCGCCTGGCGCTTGAGTCGCGCGTGCCGGTCATCCCGTGGGCGATGGTGAACACCTTCGAGATGATGCCCCCGGGCAGCGTCCTTCCCAAGCTGGGCATCCGGCCGGGGGTGAAGTTCGGCAAGCCGCTCGACTTCACCCGCTACTACGGGATGGAGGAGGACCGCCTCGTCCTGCGCGCCGTCACCGACGAGATCATGTACGCGCTGATGGAGCTCTCCGGCCAGGAGTACGTCGACAAGTACGCCGCGAGTGCCAAGGTGGAGGCCGCCCGCGCCGCCAAGGAGGCGAAGGAGGCGGCCAGGCAGGCCGCCAAGGAGGCACGCAAGCGTCCCGACCGGGCGAAGCGGGATCACCGGGCGGAAGCGGATTCAGAGGACGAGTGAGACCGCCGGGCTGGGCGGGTGAGTGCGGTCAGAGGGCGAACGGCGTCGCGGGGCGAAGCGGGACCAGAGGACGTACAGGGTCAGGGGACGCGCGAGGTCAGAGGGTCGACTCGCGGATGACCAGCTCGGGCTGGAACATGATCTGCTGATGGGCGTGTGAGTCGGGATTGTCGCACTCGTCCAGCAGCAGCTCCGTGGCGACCCGGCCGAGCCGGTGGGTCGGCTGCCGGATGGAGCTGAGCGAGACCGTCGACGCCGAGGCGAAGTCGATGTCGTCGTAGCCGATGAGGGAGATGTCCCCGGGGACCCGTACGCCCGCCTGGAGCAGCCCGCGGAGCATGCCCAGGGCGAGCAGGTCGTTCGCGCAGAACACGGCGTCGGGCAGCCGCCCCTCGGCGATTAGCTTCTCCGCCGCCTGCTGCCCCGATCTGGCGTTCATCGCGTTCATCGCGATCTCCTCCAGCGTCTCCCCGGGGTCGCGGCCCGCCGCGGCCAGCGCCCGCTCGGCGCCGATCAGGCGGTCGGCGCACTGGCGGATGGTGAGGGGGCCGGTGACGTAGGCGATCCGTTCGGCGCCGGCGGACAGCAGGTGGGAGACCGCGAGCGAGCCGCCGGTGATGTCGTTGACCGCCACCGAGCACTGGTCGGCGCGTTCGGCGGGATGGTCCACCAGCACCACGCTGATGCCGCGCTCCTTGAGCTGGTCGAGCTTGGCCAGGTTCGCCCCGGCGGGCGTGATGAGCACCCCGCGGACCCGCTGCTCGGCGAAGACGAGCAGGTTGCGCTCCTCCTTGAGCCGGTCGCCTGAGGAGTTGCCCAGGATCACCGCGTACCCGCGCTCGCTGGCCACCTCCTCGACCCCGGCCGCCACGTCGGTGAAGAAGGGGTTGCCGATGTCGATCACCGAGAGGCCGACGGTGCGGCTGTGCCCGGCCCGCAGGCTGGAGGCGGAGCCGTGCCGGACGAACCCGAGCTCGCGGATGGCCTCCTCGACCCGGGAGCGGGTGGACTCGGCGACCTTCTCCGGGCGGTTGAGCACGTTGGACACCGTTCCGGGGGATACCCCGGCCCGTGCCGCGACTTCCTTTATGCTCACCGAACTCATGTGCATTGATTAAAACGTAACAACAAGTGTTCCGCCAGTCAGGGCCGGTACTTTCACCCTGCCTGACGGCTTTCGGCCCGCGATCTCGCGCGACGGCGTTGACAGTGTCGTACGTGTCACATAGCTTTTTCATCGCCGTTAAAACGTTTTTAAGAAGATCTCACCTCGGCGTGCCCCCGGGACTCCCACGAAGGCCCCGCCGGGTGTCGCGAGGGGTGACGGGTGAGCGAGTGAGCGGAGAGGTGTCATGACGTCGCCGGTTGAGGAACTGCTGCAGCGGTCGCACGCGCTGGGGGCCGATCCGCGGAACACGAACTTCGCGGGGGGCAACACCTCGGCCAAGGGGACGGCGGCCGATCCCGTGACCGGGTCTCCCGCCGAGGTGATGTGGGTCAAGGGGTCCGGGGGAGACCTGGGCACCCTGGCCGAGCGCGGCCTCGCGGTGCTGCGGCTGGACCGGCTCCGGGCGCTGGCGGGGGTGTACCCCGGGGTCGGGCGAGAGGACGAGATGGTCGCGGCGTTCGACTTCTGCGCCTTCGGCACCGGCGGCGCCGCGCCGTCCATCGACACCGCGATGCACGGCCTGGTGGACGCCGCGCACGTCGACCACCTGCACCCCGACGCGGGGATCGCGATCGCCACCGCCGCGGACGGTGAGGCGCTGACGGCGCGCGTCTTCGGGGACCGGGTGGTGTGGGTGCCCTGGCGGCGTCCCGGCTTCCAGCTGGGGCTGGACATCGCGGCGATCAAGAAGGACAACCCGTCGGCGATCGGGTGCGTCCTGGGCGGGCACGGCATCACCGCCTGGGGCGACACCTCGGCCGCCTGCGAGGCCAACTCGCTGGAGATCATCCGCACCGCGGAGGCGTACATCGCCGAGCACGGCCGGGCGGAGCCGTTCGGGCCGGTGCTCGCCGGGTACGAGCCGCCGGCGGAGGAGGCGCGGGCCGCGCGGGCGGCGGCGCTGTTCCCCGTGGTGCGCGGGCTCGCCTCCACCGACGCCCCGCAGGTCGGCCACTACACCGCCACCGGCGAGGTGCTGGACTTCCTGTCGCGCGAGCGCCACCCCGAGCTGGCCGCGCTGGGCACCTCGTGCCCCGACCACTTCCTGCGGACCAAGGTGGCCCCGCTGGTGGTGGACCTGCCCGCCGACGCCCCGATCGAGGACGTGGTCGCCCGGCTGCGGGAACTGCACGCCGCCTACCGCGAGGAGTACGCGGCCTACTACCGGCGGCACGCCGTGGAGGGGTCGCCCGCGATGCGGGGAGCGGACCCGGCGATCGTGCTGGTGCCGGGGGTGGGCATGTTCTCCTTCGGCAAGGACAAGCAGACCGCGCGGGTGGCCGGGGAGTTCTACGTCAACGCGATCAACGTGATGCGCGGGGCCGAGGCGCTCTCCTCGTACGCGCCGATCGAGGAGAGCGAGAAGTTCCGGATCGAGTACTGGGAGCTGGAGGAGGCCAAGCTGCGCCGGATGCCGGCCGCCCGCCCGCTGGCGACGCGGGTGGCCGTGGTGACCGGCGGCGGCTCCGGCATCGGGGCGGCGACCGCGCGCAGGCTGGCCGCCGAGGGCGCGTGCGTGCTGGTGGCCGACCGCGACCTCGGCGCCGCGCGGAAGGTGGCCGCCGAGCTGGGCGCGAAGGCGTACCGGCCGGAGGACGTCGCGGTCGCGGTGGAGGTGGACGTCACCGACGAGGCGCAGGTGGCCGCCGCGCTCCGGGCGGCGGTGCTGGCGTTCGGCGGGGTGGACCTGATCGTCAACAACGCGGGCCTGTCGCTGTCGCGCTCGCTGCTGGAGACCAGCGTCGCCGACTGGGACCTGCAGCACGACGTGATGGCGCGCGGGTCGTTCCTGGTCTCGCGGGAGAGCGCCCGGGTGATGATCCCCCAGGGGATGGGCGGGGAGATCGTGTACATCTCCTCCAAGAACGCGGTGTTCGCGGGACCGAACAACGTGGCCTACGGTGCCGCCAAGGCGGACCAGGCGCACCAGGTACGGCTGCTGGCGGCCGAGCTCGGCGCGTACGGGATCCGGGTCAACGGCGTCAACCCCGACGGGGTGGTGCGCGGGTCCGGAATCTTCGCCTCGGGGTGGGGGGCCAACCGCGCCGCGGTGTACGGGGTGGAGGAGGAGAAGCTGGGCGAGTACTACGCGCAGCGCACCCTGCTCAAGCGCGAGGTGCTGCCCGAGCACGTCGCGGGGGCCGTCTTCCAGCTGACCCAGCTCACCCAGACCACGGGGCTGCACGTCCCGGTCGACGCGGGCGTCGCGGCGGCCTTCCTGCGCTGACCCCGTCACTCGTCCCCGGTTCCCCTCGCGCGGTCCTGCCCCGCCGGGCGGGGGCCGGGGACCTCCCTGATTCCTGATTCTCGACTCCTGAGAGGGGCTCGCATGCAGCCGGCACCGGGGACCGGGCGCACCGGACAGCTTGAGCGGACCGAGCGGACCGAACTGACTGGGCGGACCGGGCGGTACGCCGCGGTCGACCTCGGAGCGTCGAGCGGCCGGGTGGTCGTCGCCGAGATCGGGCCGGACACCCTGGAACTGCGCGAGGTACACCGTTTCGCGAACGTGCCCGTCCGGGCCGGCGGCACGCTGTACTGGGACATCCTGCGCATCTACCGTGGGGTGCTGGACGGCCTGCGCGCGGCCGGTCCCGTCGACGGCATCGGGATCGACTCCTGGGCCGTCGACTACGGGCTGTTGGACGGTGACGGCGCGCTGCTCGGCAACCCCGTCCACTACCGCGACTCCCGCACCGAGCGGACGGCCAGCCAGGTCCCCTTCGAGGAGTTGTACGCCCGCACGGGCATCGCCCGCCAGCCGTTCAACACCATCCACCAGCTCGCCGCCGAGCCCCGGCTGGCCTCGGCCGCGACGCTGCTGCTCATTCCCGACCTGATCGCGTACTGGCTGACCGGGCAGGTCGGCGCGGAGCTGACCAACGCCTCCACCACCCAGCTGCTCGACGCCAGGACCCGTGAGTGGGACACCGTGCTGACGGGCGGGCTCGGGTCCTCGGCCGGGGTCCTGCCGCCGATCCGGCGTCCCGGCGAGGTGATCGGCCCGCTGGCGCCGGAGGTCGCGAGCGAGCTCGGGCTCTCCCCGGACACCCGGGTCGTCGCGGTCGGTTCCCACGACACCGCCTCCGCGGTGGCGGCGGTCCCCGCGGAGAGCGGGCGGTTCGCCTACATCTCCTGCGGCACCTGGTCGCTGGTCGGCGTCGAGCTGGACCAGCCCATGATCAGCGAGGAGGGGCGGCGGGCCAACTTCACCAACGAGGCGGGCATCGACGGCACCGTGCGCTACCTCCGCAACGTCACCGGGCTGTGGCTGCTGCAGGAGTGCATCCGCACCTGGGAGGCGGAGACGGCCCCGGCGGAGATCCCGCCCGGCGCGGAGCCGTCCACCGGGTCGCCCGCCGGGTCGCCCGCCGGGTCGCCCGCCGGGTCGCCTGGAGAACCGGTCGCCGGGGCTTCGCCCGCCGAGGCGCCGGGAGGGCGGGTCGACCTGGAGGAGCTGCTCCGGCAGGCCGCCCTGGAGGAGCCGTTCCGGTCGGTCGTGGACGCCGACGACCCGGTCTTCCACCCGCCCGGCGACATGCCAGGACGCATCGCCGACTTCTGCCGCCGTACCGGCCGGCCCGTGCCGGAGACCCGCGCCCGGATCGTCCGCTGCGTGATCGACTCCCTGGCGCTGGCGCACCGGGCGGCGGTCGAGGACGCCCGGCGGCTCACCGGGCAGGTGGTGGACACGATCCACATCGTCGGGGGAGGCTCGCGCAACGCGCTGCTCTGCCGGCTCACCGCCGACGCCTGCGGCCTCCCCGTGGTCGCGGGACCCGTCGAGGCCACCTCGATCGGCAACGTCCTGGTCCAGGCCAGAGCCGACGGGGTCGTCTCCGGACCCCTCACCGACCTGCGCGCCCTGGTCCGGCGTACCCAGCACCTGGAACGTTACGAGCCTCGCCCCGGCCCCGGGATTCCGCCCGCCGCGCCCGGCGCTCGAAGGTCGCCCGCTCCCGGCCGGCCGGCGCCGCCTCGGCCTCCGGCCGTCCCGCCCGCGCCGTGACAGCGGTTCAGGCCCGGACGACAGATCTCTGAGGCAGCACACCGGAGAGACGGTCCCGGCCCTGTCGGCGGAAGGCTGAAGGGGCTATTCCATCTCCGTGTCGTTCGAACCGTACTGATTGGCCAGGAGATGGTTCAGACGACGTAGCACGTCCATCTGGGCAGGATTATAGAGCTCTTGTAAGGCGTCGCTGACAGTTTGCTTGACAAAGCGCGCACTGTACGGCGTGCCGGAGTTCGTGACGCCGAGTCCGGGGTGCGCCGCGTACAACGCGTGCACGTAGGGGACCAGGCGCTCGGCCACGGTGGCGCGGGTCTGCTCATCGGCGTCGGCGGGGAGGTTGGTGAACCGCGCGGCGACGGGGTCGGAGACGGGTTCCTGCAGCATGTCCGCCCACGCCTGCAAGGTTTGTGGTCCGAGGACCCGGGTCAGGACGATGACGAACGAGCGGTCGGCGTTCGGCAGGTTCCCCACGGCGTTGGCCGCGGTGAAATCGGTCGACAGATCGGTCGGCGTGGACTGGCGCAGGATCAGGCCGAGTTCGATGCGGGCGCGTTGGAGCCGTTCGATGGTGGCCGCGAGTTCGGCGTCGAGGGTGCGCAGGGCGTCCTCGGGATGATCGTCGGCGTCACCCATGGCGGCGATCTGGGACAGCGAGAAACCCAGGTCCGCCAAGCGCTTGATGCGCAGTACCCGGACGAGATGGGCGACTCCGTACTGCTTGTAGCCGTTGGCACGCCGTTGCGGTTCTTCCAGCAGTCCGACCTCATGGTAGTGGCGTACCGCACGCAGGCTCGTGCCGGCGAGCTGGGCGATCTCGCGGGTGCTCCAGGCCACGTCCTTCTCCTCCGTCGGGTGGCGGTCTCGGCCGACGCCGTCGCGCCGGTGGGACATCGGTAAGACCATGCCGTGGCGGCATGCCCAATCCAGACCGTTATGCACCTTGACATGTGAGAGGGATCACGCCTGTAGGTCTTGAGTGTGCCGTTACGGCCGGGTGTTTCCTTGGCGCGATGCATTCGCCCACTCGGAATCGAACGGCTCCCACCGACAGGAGAACCGGTGTCCTTCTCGACCCGCCGATCATGGATGGCGGTAGGAGTTCTTCTGCCACTGATCACGCTGAGCGCGTGCTCTTCGCCAACCGAACAACAACAAAAAACGCAACCGGCGCAGCCGGCGGCGGAACTGGCCGACTTCTACGGCCAGAAGCTGGCCTTCGGCCCGTGCAAGGACTACGCCACCACCCCGGCCGACGCCAAGGTCTTCGCCGCCGGCAAGACTTCCGAGTGTGCCCGCCTGCGGGTGCCCCTGGACTACGACGACCCTGACGGCGAGACCGCCCAGATCGCGCTGCTGCGGGTTCCCGCGCGGGGGGCCTCGATGGGATCCCTGCTGCTCAACTCCGGCGGGCCGGGAGGGCCCGGCATGCGGTTCGCCGTTCTCACCGCCGGGGCGCTGGCGCGGAGCCCGATCACCGAGCGGTTCGACCTGGTCGGGTTCGACCCGCGCGGGGTGGCCGCGAGCGAGCCGGCCGTGGACTGCCTCACCGACGGGGAACTGCGCAGTGGTGAGCTGCCGTACGAGTTCATCGTCTCGGCGGGCGGCTACACGGAGGCCGACACCCGCCGGCTGGTCGAGCAATGCGCGAAACGCTCGGGCGGCGAACAGGCACTGGCCGCCATCTCCTCGCGTGACACGGTCCGCGACATGGACATCCTGCGTGCGGCACTCGGTGACAAGCAGCTGAACTTCTTCGGCCAGAGCTACGGAACCCGCATCGGGACCTTGTACGCGGAGGCGTTCCCGCGCAACGTGCGCGCCATGATCCTCGACGGCGCCGTCGAGCCGGGTCTCGGGCTCGTCGACCGGCGGTTGTCGCAGTACGCTGGTTTCCAGCGATCCTTCGATCAGATGGCCGCTGACTGCGCGAAGCGCCCGGACTGCCCGTTGGGCACCGACCCGTCCCAAGCCACCAAGGTCTTCCAGAAAAGCGTGCGTCCTCTGCTCAAGCGGCCGGTTCCGGCCGGCGACGGACGACGGCTCTCCTACGACGACGCGATCAACGCCCTCATCGGCGGGCTCTACGCCCGGGAGGCGTGGCCCGCGATCACCGCGGGGGTCGCCGAGGTCCGGGCCGGGCGGGGTGACAAGTTGCTGCGGTTGGGTGAGGCGTTCAGCCCGTCGGACGGCAGCGGAGGCAACTTCGCCGAGGCCAACTACGCCATCGCGTGCATGGACGAGGAGCGTCTGACCCCCCGTCAGGTCAACGAGTTCGAGGGCCGGATTCATCAGGTGGCGCCGTTCATGGACTCCGGCCGCGGCGTCGGCGGAGCGCGGGACGGGTGTGAGTTCTGGCCCGCCGAGCCGAAGCCCGCGTACCCCCTTCCCGGCCGGGTCGAGGGTGTCGCGCCGACGTTGACGATCTCCATCACCGGTGATCCGAGCACGCCCTACGACGCCGGCGTCAAGCTCGCCGAAGTCCTGGGCGGCAAGGTGCTCACCGTCGACGGTGAGCAGCACACGATCTTGTCGTCCGGCAAGAGCGCCTGCGTCAACGACGTCGCCGCCACGTATCTGACCACCTTGCGGACGCCGGCCGACGATTTCCGCTGCGCCCTGTGACCCGCCCGGCCGCCGCCCCGCGCACAGGGCGGCGGCCGGGCATCACCGTGACCACCGCGGCCGGCGCAGATCATCGTCACGACCCGAGACGACCTCGACCGGCCGGGACCGCCGGGCGTGACGGCGGTCCCGGCTCGCAGAACACATGGAGAAGCAACGCATGGCACCGCCCGACAGAACGACCGTTGAGCAATTGTTCGGTCCGTCTCGCCGTTCCGGCGTGTCCGTCCCGCCGGACGGTACCCCGGTGGTCCGCGTGCCACCTCAATCGGCGGCGCCGGCATGACCGATCCCGGGTCGGTGGACCGCGACCACATCGACGACGCCGGCGAGACAGCCCCGTCGGCGCGCGCCGCCGATCGGCGGCGGACACTGGTCGACCAGCTGGGCGGCCTGTCAGGGGTGGTGTACACGACCCTGCCGATCGTGGCCTTCGTGGCCGCCAACGTCCTGTTCACGCTCCCGGTCGCGATCGCGGTCGCCGTCGGGGTCGCCGCGTTGATCACCGGCTGGCGGCTACTGCGCAAGGAGCCGATACGCCCGGCGCTGTCGGGACTGCTCGGTGTCGCGGCCGCCGCGGGTGTCGCGGCCTGGACCGGATCGGCGGGCGGATTCTTCCTCATCGGCATCTGGGGCAGCCTGGGCGCGGCGCTGCTCACCGGTGTCTCCGTACTTGTGCGCCGGCCGCTGACCGGGTTCGTGTGGAACGCGTTGCACGGCGGCAGGCACAGGTGGCGGCGGTCCCGCCCGGTCCTGCGTGCGCACGACATGGCCACGTTGGCGCTGACCGCTGTTTTCGCCTCCCGGTTCCTCGTCCAACGCTGGCTCTACGATGCCGAGGCCACCGGTTGGCTGGCCTTCGCCAAGGTCGTCATGGGGATACCCCTGCTCGCACTGGCCCTGCTGGTTGTCATCTGGGCCTTCCGGCGCTCCACCAGGCAACTCACCGCGACGCCCTCCGGCGCCTGAGAATTCACGTGGAGCGAGGCCGGTTCGTTGCGGCGCCCGTATCGATCACCGTTCACCGGTCCGCCGCCGACCGGCCGGTGACCGACCAGTGGTGTGGCGAACACCTGGCGGTCACCTCGCAATCCCAAGGAAAAGCCGTGCCGAGTCCCATCGCGGTGAGCGTGCGGGAACGGGCGGCGTGACGAACGACGCGAGGAGTGTCGCGAGATGAACACCGCTTTGTATGACAACGCGATGCAAGTGGTTCCCGTCCTGCTGATCGCGCTTTTTCTCGACAGTCGCGGCACCGATCGGCAGACCGGCCATCGACCGCCCCGGTGGGAAAACGCGCAGGACAGACTGTTCGCCTTGCTCGGCGTCGTCGCGTTCGTGGTGTCGATGTTCGTCGTCGCCGGTGTCGTCGATGACAGCCGTGTCACAGCGGCGACCGTCATCGCCGCGCTCAGCGGCTGTATCGGCCTGCTGTTCGCGAGGATCTGGTTTCGCCTGATCCGCAACAGTGGCCAGGTCCGTGAATAGCGCCGGACCGCCATTCCGTCTCATCCGAGGTCGCTGTGTGGCGGTGTGTCGTGATCCGTGAGCGGTGAGGTCTCCGGTGCGCCGGATTCCCCGAAGCGTGCGGCGGGGAATCCGGCGTCCACGGATACGGCACGCGCGACGGCCGGTCGGGGCGTCAGGAGGCACCCGAGCCCGTGAGGTGGGCGCGGATCTGGCGGATGTGCTCCGGAGTGGTACGGCAGCAGCCGCCGACGAAGGCGGAGCCCGCGGCGGTCCACCCGGCCGCGGCCTCCCCGAACTCCACCGGGTCGGCCAGCCCGAGCCAGCGCCGGTTCGCGGAGTCCCAGACCTCGCCGGAGTTGGGGTAGACCATGGTGGGCTTGCCCTTGATCTGCGAGATCAGGCTCATCACGTGGCGCGGGGCCGTGCAGTTGACGCCGATCGCGATCACCTGGGGGTTCCCGGCGAACAGGCCGGCCGCCATCCTGAGCGGGGTGCCGTCGTTGATGTGCTCGCCGTCGCGGCAGGAGAAGCTCACCCACGCCCGCATCCCCGGCGTCTCGGCGAGCAGCCGCCTCAGCGCCCTGGCCTCGGTGTAGGACGGGATGGTCTCGCAGGCCATCAGGTCGGCCTCGCTGTCGGCCAGGATGTGCCAGCGGTCGCGGTGCCAGTCGGCCAGGCCGTCCTCGTCGAGGTCGTAGTCGCCGGTGTACTCGGCGCCGTTGGACAGGTAGGCGCCGTACGGGCCGACGCTGGCGGCCACGGTGCCCGAGCCGTGGGCGTCCCTGGCCTGGGCGGCCAGGTGCACGGAGAGCAGGATGAGGTCCTCGGCCTCGGTGGCGCTCAGGCCACGCCGCACGAAGGCGGGGATGCTCGCCTGGTAACTCGCCGTTATCGCCACCTCGGCTCCCGCGGCGAAGTAGTCGAGATGCGCCTGCCGGATCACGGAGGGGTTCTCCAGCAGGAGTTTCGCCGACCAGAGGTCGTCTCGCAGGTCCGCGCCCAGCTCCTCCAAATGGGTGGCCAGGCCGCCGTCCAGAATCACCATCCCGCTACTTTATGTGGAGCGGCCGGGGTTGGAACCCCGCTCTGCCCGCCCTTGGTCCCACTCTGTCCCATATCGGTCTCGCGGTATCTTCACCGCTGTCGTCCGAACCGGCTCGCCGCCGAGTAGTTGTCTACGAGGCTTCAGGACGGAGATCGTGGATGGACGACGGGTTCGAGGGTTACGTGGCGACGCGTTACGAGCGGCTCCGACATACGGCGTACCTGCTCACGGGGAACAGGGCGACCGCCGAGGATCTCGTGCAGACGGCGCTGGCCAAGGCGTGGGTGGCGTGGCGGCGGATCGAGGGCGACCCCGACCCGTACGTGCACCGGATCATCGTCAACACGCACGCCTCCTGGTGGCGCAGGAAGTGGCGCGCCGAGGTGCCCGCCGAGCACCTTCCCGAACGCGTCGATCCGCGGGACTTCACCGCCGAGTTCGGCAACCGCCAGGTGCTCCGGGAGGCGATCGGCGGCCTGTCGAGGCGGCAGCGCGCGGTCATCGTCCTGCACTACTTCGAGGAGCTCACCCTCGCGCAGTGCGCCGACGCGCTCGGCTGCTCCCTCGGCACGGTGAAGACCCAGCTGGGCCGGGCGCTGAGACGCCTTCGCGTCCATTCGGAGATGCAGACGACGGGAGCGAAGCGATGATCCACACCGAGGGCGAGTTGCGCGCGGCGCTGGCCGAGGACGTCTTCGAGGGCCCCCCCGACGTGCGGGAGATCGTACGGCGCGGCCGTCGCATCAGGCGGCGCAGGACCGTGGCGGGCGTGGCGGGTGTGGCGCTGGCGGTGGCCGCCGTGGCCGCGGTGGCCTTCCCGGTCCAGGGGTTTTGGAGGGACGCGGAACCGGTGAGGAAGGAGCCGCCGACGGCGGCGAGGATCTCACCGTCGTCCGCCCTGCCCCCCAAGAACGTCCTGGACGCTCCCCTGATCGCGTCGTACGGTTTCACGACCGTGCCCGAGGGCGCGACGGTCGCGTTCCGGCCGTTGAGCGTCTACACCTCGTACAGGGTCGTGTGCGCCGATCCGGAGGCGATGGTGGTGATCCGGGAGGCCGGCGGGGGCGGTTCGGCCGGTAGGTGCGGGGGGAGGAACGTGGACCATTTCTACGACGGGAGGACGGTGACCTCCGACTGGTTGGAGCGGCCCCAGTCTCTCAAGATCTGGATCCTGCCCGGTGACCTGCCGATCCGTTCTCTCGACGAACCGAACTCCTACGACGACTGCAAGGTGGCCAGGAAGGAGGTGGGTCTGTGTGACGGCGAGTACAGGATGTCGCAGTTGCTCTGGCCCGGGGTCGTCGAACGGGTGGCCGCCGAACTCGAACTGCGGCCGGGGCGGTGGGAGGTCGGGTTCTACGATCGAGCCGGCATGGCCGCGCCGCCGGAACCGACCCCGACGAAGACCGTCACCGTCGGCCCGGACGAACGAGCGGGCACGACGGCGCGGCCGGAGCCGACGGTGACGAGGACCGTCACCGTCGAACCGTGAAGAGGGTGAGACCATCCACCGGTGTCTTCAAAGTGAGTTCGCCGGGTCTTCGAAGGGAGTTCACCGGCGTCTTCGAAGGGATCGGGCCGGGGGTGGTCTCGTGACCGTTCCAACGGTCACGAGACCACCCCCGGCCCGGCTCAGGCCGCCACAGCTTCCCGGGGCGGGAGCGGGGAGGTCACCGCTTCCAGAACGGGCGCCGCCTGGCGGGGCCTGCCAAGGACTCCAGGACCTCCTCGGCCCGCCGCCACAGGGTGTCCACGTCCCCACCGGCCTGAAGCTCCCCGGCCAGGGCCGCCAGCTCCGCGTGGCCGCCGAGGTAGGCGACCAGGGCCGCGAGGCGGCTGCCCAGGTCCTCCAGCAGGCGCAGCCGCTCGGCGGCGGGCAGGGACGCGGCGGCGCGCAGCCGCTTCAGCTCCTCGGCGAGCTGCTCCCTCGGCGGGTCCTGCGGGCCGGCCGGGGGCCTGCCCTGCCTCGGGGGAGCCCCGGCCGGCACGGGACGCAGCATCCGGGCGCGGTCGTCGAAGCCTCCGGCCGCCGCGTCCTGCGGCAGGCCGCCGCCGATCGGGCTCGCCGCGAACTTCGGCGCGGCGCCGGGAGGAGCCATCCCGGGCGGGCCCATGGGCGGCGGCGGGCTCGCGGCCGCGCTCTCGAAGGACATCGAGGTCAGCATCATCGGCGCGGCGGCGGTGACCGGGCTCTCCCAGCCGCTGGGCAGCTCCACCGGCTGGATCACCCGGTGTCCCGGGCCGCCCTCGGCGACCACCTGCGTGTCGACCGCGACGAAGGCGGTGAACCGGCAGAGCACCCCGTACCTGAGCGAGGTCTCCACGATCTCGGCCTCCAGGGAACGGTCACCGGCCGCGTAGCGGTCCTCCAGGGCCCGCAGCCGCGCCCGTGCCCAGATCGCCCGTACGGCCGGATTGTCCACCACGGACGCGGCGACCCTCCGCTCCCACGGCGAGCCGTCGGCGGCCAGGCCCCGTACGGTCAGCGCTCCGGCCGCCGCGCCACGGTAGCGGCCGAGCACGGTGAGCGGGACGCCCGAGTAGATCGAGCCGACGTGGCTCACCGTCTCGGCGACCAGGTCGAGCCCGTCGGCCTTGAGGGAGAGGTCGGTGACGAGGGGGGAGCCGATGCGGCGGTGGATGTGTTCCATCGCCTCGTCCAGCCGGTCCTCGGACTCGACCAGCTCGCACCTGCCCCCGCCCAGCCCGGCGAGCCTGCCCAGGAAACCGGCGTTGACCGCCCTGTCGATGCCGACCGTGTGCACCCGCACCCCGGCGAGCGCGGCGCCGAGCCGCTCCAGGATCTGGTCCTCGTTGCCGACCTGCCCGTCGGTGACGAGGACCAGCACCCGGTCCCCGGCGGAGTCGGCGAGCAGCGCGGCGGCCCGCTCCAGCGGGGACAGCATCTCGGTGCCGCCACGCGCCTCCAGCCTGGCCAGGTGCTCCACGGCCCGGTAGCGGTTGCGGTCGGACGCCTCGGACAGTCCCTCGCCGAGCCCCTCCGGGTACTCCACGACGGTGTCGAAGGAGAGCACCGCGAACCGGTCGCCCGAGGTGAGCGTGTCGACGATGCGCGCGGCGGCGCGGCGGGCGGCCACCATCTTCCAGCCGGTCATGCTGCCCGAGCGGTCGAGCACCAGCACCACGTCCTTGGCAGCGGCCCCGGCGGGCGCCGGTCCGGGGACGACGGTCAGCGTGAACGTGCCCTCACCCTCGTTGTCCCCGTCCTTGTCGGGGGCGAGCGCGAGGGAGGTGGAGGTGTCGAAGGCCAGGCGCAGGATGAAGTCGCGGTCCAGCCGCTCACCCGGCTGGAGGCGGATCACGCTGCCCTCCTCCCGGACCACGTGCAGGCTGGAACGGACCTCGCGCAGCTCCAGCCCCGCCGGGTCGACCGAGACGGCGAGCGACAGGCGGACCGGGTTGGGGAAACCGGGCAGCAGCACCGGCGGGGTGATCCGGGAGGCGTCGGGGACCGCGTCGGTGTCCGGGGCCCAGCCGTCGCCCGCGCGCTCGCCGTCCAGCGGGGTGCCCGGGACGTAGCGGGGGGCGACGACCAGCGGGAAGCGGAAGGTGGCCGCGCCGTCCTCGTACGGGAGCGGCTGGTTCAGCGTGAGGCGCACGGTGACCCGCTCGCCCGGCACGATGTTGCCGACCCGCATGGTGAAGACGTCCGGCCGGTCCTCCTCGGCGATCGCGGCCCTCTTGCCCTGGGAGATCGCCTGGTCGTAGTCGGCCCTCGCCTGGCCGCGCTCCTTGAGCACGCCCTCGATGACCCGGCCGTCGGCCTCCATCCTGAAGGCGGTCACGGCGGCCCGGTCGGGCAGCGGGAAGACGTACGTCGCCTCAAGCGCCACGTCGTGCGGGTTGCGGAAGCCCTGGACCACCTCGACCCCGGCGCTCAGGCCGGACACGGCGGCGGTCACGTCCACGCTCTCCAGCGGCAGGTTGCCGCGCTCGGTGGCGAGCGCCCCCATCCCGGCGTCGGGGACGGGCAGGCACTCCTCCGGCGGCAGTGTGGTGATCGAAGTGGTCATGCGTGAGTTCCTTCCGGAGGTGTGAGGCCGCGTTCGCGGAGGAGCGACAGGAGCCCCTCCGAGGCGGCGGCGATCTCGGCGAGGTCGTCGGGTGAGGGGGCGGGGCCGCCCGTGTCGAGCACCAGCGTCACGCCGTTCGCCAGCCGTACGCCGTGGACGGGCACGGCTTGCGGGGCTTTCGAGGCTTCCGGCGCTTCCGGCACCGGAGAGGTTCTGGCGGGCGGGGTCCTTGGGGCGGGGAGGGCCCGTGGGATCGGCGGGGACGCGGCTTTACCGTATGAGGCTCTGCCGGACGAGACCGGAGGGGGCGGGGCCTCGCCGGACGGGGACGGCTTCGCCTTCGCCTCGGGCGGAGCGGGGACGGTGTCCGTTGAGAGACCGGTGTCTGTCGGGAGGACGGTGTCTGTCGGGGGACCGGTGTCCGTCAAGGGACTGGTATCCGTTGAGGCGATGGACGGCCCGGCCCAGAAGCGCGGGCGTGCCACCCGGGGAGCGCCGGATTCGGCCGGAGGGGCGGGCGGGTGCCCGGGGGCGTTTTCCGGTCCTGGAGAGTGCTCCGGCGCGGGTCCCGGTTCCGGTGAGGGCTCGGGGAGGCGGGCGATCGACTCCAGGGTCTGGTCGGTGGCCCCGGCCAGCTCGGCCTGGATCTCGGCGATGGTCCGGCCGTCGGACTGGCGCCGCTTGACGGCGACGATCTGGAGCAGGTGGCGCCTGCCGTACATGGCCACGCGGCCTCGGCGGGCCGACGGGGGGTCGAGGAGGCCGATCGTCGAATACCAGCGGATGAGGCGCTCGTTGGGCATGTCCCTGACCCGCCCGTTGAGCTGGGCGGTGGGGGTCAGCGCCGCGGACGCCCGCTCGGCCAGTTCGCCGATGGTCCATTCCATGCCTCGATAGTGACACTGTAATCATGACAGTGTCAATATTCTGCCTGGCATAGGGAGGCGCGGAGGTGGGTACGGACATTGCGTACCAAAGGGGAATTTAAGCTCGAAACAGGGGGAGGACGCTTCATGTCCGCGATCACCAGCCCGCTCAAGCCAGAAGACAAGAAGACCATCGCCGTCGTGCTCCAGGGGGCTCTCGTCGACCTGCTCGACCTGTCGCTCTTGACCAAGCAGGCCCACTGGAACGTGATCGGCCACAACTTCAGGTCGCTGCACCTGCAGCTCGACAAGATCGTCTCGTCGGCCAGGAAGCACGCGGACACCGTCGCCGAGCGCGCGGTGGCCCTCGGATGCAACCCTGACGGCAGGTCCTCCACGCTGGCGCAGAACACCGAGGTGCCGCAGCTGGAGAACGGCTACATCAACGACGGCAAAGTCGTCGCCGCCATGACGGACATCCTCGGGTCCATCGTCGGCCGGATGCGCGAGCGCATCGAGGCCGCCGAGAAGCCCGACCTGGTCACCCAGGACCTCCTGATTGAGATCACGCAGGACCTGGAGAAGCACCACTGGATGATCGAGGCCCAGCGCTAGATCGTCCTCCGAGGCGCCCCGGTCCGTGAGGGCCGGGGCGCCTTCCGTGTTCCCGGCCCTTGCCTCCGGCTGCCGGGGGCGTTGACGGCCATATATGTGTCGTGTAATTTAATGACACGACATAGAACTTCGTGAAAGGTCCCCCATGAACACTTCGGCAGATCCGATCAGGCGTGTATCCATCCTCAGCACCGGTTCGGTGGCCATCCGGCCGGAGCACGTCGGGCCGACGTGGAAGCACCTCTACTTCTGGCTGTTCACCTCGACACGGTGGACCGCCCCCCGGCCGATCAACGTCTACGTCATCGAGCATCGCGACGGCGTGGTGCTCTTCGACACCGGGCAGGACCGCGCGTCGGTGACCGATCCGGGCTACTTCCCCGGAGGGTTCAACGGGCTGATCTACTCACGTCTCGCGAAGTTCGCCGTCGAACCGGACGAGACGCTCACGGCCGGCCTGTCCAGGCTGGGGTACGCCGTCGACGACGTGGACACCGCGGTGATCTCCCACCTTCACCAGGACCACATCGGCGGGCTGCCGCTGCTCGGCCACGCCGACATCGTCGTCAGCCACGACGAGTGGGAGTCCCTGCGCAAGCCGCTGCCGGAGGCGCGTGGCCTGATGCCGTCGCACATCGACCTGCCGGGGCTCAACTGGAGGCGGATCACCCCCGAACCGCTCGCGGACCCGACGGTGGCGCCGTTCGACACCGGCCACGACCTGTTCGGGGACGGGAGCCTCCTGCTCCTGCCCACTCCGGGGCACACGCCCGGATCGCTCTCCCTGCTGATCCGCCGTCCCGGACACGCGCCGCTGCTGCTGGTCGGCGATCTCACCTACGACGTCGACCTGCTGGCCGCCGGTGAGCTGCCCGGCGTGGGCGACAAGAGGCAGATGCGCGACGCGGTGAGCAAGGTGAACGCCCTGCGGGCCACGATGCCCGGCCTGGAGGTCCTGGCGGCACACGACCCCGGGGCGGCCGGTCGCCTCGCCGAGACGCTCGGCCGCGTGCGGGTCGCGTGAAGAGCCTCCATCTGCTGGATGTCACCGAATTCCGCAAAGGAGTGAACGATGATCACCGACTTCTTCAGGTCCTTGAGAACGGAAAAGCACGTGAGATTCACCAACGCCCTGCGCGTCGAGCGTCCGGCCGGTGTGGTCTTCGACTACCTGGCGGACCTGCGAAACCTCCCCGCCTGGAACTACGCGATCAGCGAGACGCGACCGCTCACACCGGGCCGGACCGGTCCCGGAACCGTTTACGAGCAGTCCCGCACCCTTCCCCGTGTCATGCGGGAGCGCCTTGAGATCGTCGAGTACGAGCGCGACCGCCGCCTCGTGGTGGAAGGCGGCTTCGGCCTCTTCCAGGGACGCGCGATCTACACGCTTGAGGGGGCCGCGACCTCGACGGACCTGGTCAACGAGATCGAGCTCGAAGCGGGGGCGCTGGGCGCGCTGGGCGGCCTGCCGGCCCGGAGCATGGCCGGGGCCGTCGCGAAGAACCTCAATGTCCTGAAGGACATCCTTGAGGCCCCCGGCGCCGGGAACGGGACCACCGCGTGGTGACGGCCGCCGGAGGCGAGGCGCCCGCCGTTCGGGAGGCGAGGTCGCGGGCGGCCGTCACCGGACGGGCCGATGACACGTCATCTTCTGTCGTAACATGCACACGCGTGGACGTACGGAGTGGCACCCGCGGTGCGCTCCGCCGGAGGGTTTCCGCACGGTGCGGAGAAGGGATCCGCACGAATGAAGGACGCCGAGGAGTTCCGCTACCTTGTCCTGGCGGTGCAGCGAGAGGGCAACCGCCTGCTCGCCGCCGAGCTCCGCCCGCTCGGGCTCACGCCGTCCCAGGCGGAGGTGGTGAGCGTCCTCGACGATCGCGGCCCCCTCACCCTCTCCGGGCTCGGTGAACTGCTCGTCTGCGAGACGGGAGTCAATCCGAGCAGGTTGGTGGACCGGCTCGTGACCGCGGGGATCGTCGAACGGGTGACCGACGCGGGTGACAGACGGCACGTCACACTGACCCTCACGGCGGACGGCGCGCAGCTGGCCGAGCGTGTCCAGGAGGTCCAGGAGGGCCTGAACAACGCGCTTGAGGAAATGCTCGCCGGGCAGCCGGTCGCGTCCACGCTGACCACGCTCCGATCAGTGGCCTCGCGCTTCCCCGCCGGAGAGAAGGTACGCCGACGCAAGGAAGCCCCGGTCCGTTAGGTCTCCAGGGGCCGCTGCGACGTCCGATCCCACGAGCCGCCCCCGAGCCAGACAAGGTCGGAGTGAAGCCGCCGCGCGGCACTGTGCGCGCTCGTCCACCGGCCGAACCCGTGACCGTTCGCACCCACGGTCGCCGCCGTCCCACCCGGCAACGTCAGCCCGTAGGCCACCACCTCCGTGACGGCCTTTTCGCATCCCCCACGTACTCTTGGACCAGGGCGAACAGGCGCGGTGGCTCACCTGTCAGGACGGTCGTCTCCCCCTGGGCGCATCCCTGCTCTTTGTCGTGTGCGAGGTGCCCGCCGACGGCCTGATCGTGGCAGGCGGGCGGTTGGCCGAACTTGAAGGAACGTTCCATGGCAAGCGCTCTCTTTCTGCCTGGTGCCCGTGAAGGCCGCCCGATCTGAATTCGTTTCGATCGACTGCTGGAGGAGATGGTGCGTATGGCGCATCGTCGGTCTTGAGGTTTTCGAGCCTTCAGTCGTGGGAGAGGCGGCCCAGAGTTTTCTTGTGTGATCAGGGATCGGCCCGCCTGTTCTCTGGCCCACGACAGCTCTATAGTGTTCTAGAGCACCAAGGAAGTCAACGACTGATTCAGAGTGCACTAGAACAGGAGTCCCGAGATGGCTGACCATCCGCAGGCGATGGCGCCGTACAAGCGGATCGCCGCGCAGATCAGGGCCAGAATCGAGAGCGGGGAGATCGGGCCGGGTGACCGCATCCCGTCGATACGGGAGATCATGCGGGACGAAGGGGTGTCCACCGCGACCGCCACCCGGGTCGCGGCCGTGTTGAGGGCGGAAGGCTACGCGGAGTCGGTTCCGGGGATCGGCACCCTGGCCGCCCTGCCGAAGAAGATCGTGGCAGGCTCCGATCGCCTTCGAATGCTGCGGGCGAACGGAAGCGGCTACCGCGAGGGTGAGCGAGTCGAGATCTTGGGTGCCGACCTCGTCCCGGCATCTGAGCCGGTCGCGGACGCGCTGGAGGTCGAAGAGGGAGTCTCCGTCGTCCAGCGCCGTCGTGCCTACTACGACGACAGAGGGCTCGTGGCGCTGTCCACCTCGTGGCTTCCGGGTGAACTGAGCCAGGTGGTGCCCGAACTGCTGATCGCGGAACCGCTCCCGAGAATGACTTTTGGACTGGTCGAGGACAGGGCGGGACGGCGGGTCGTCCGGCGGCGTGACATCGTTGCCATCAGGCCGGTTCCCGAGGACATCGCCCAGGTTCTCGGCGTGGAAATCGGTCTATCGGCACTCACCATGACCAACCTCTACTGGGACCAGCACGACGAGGTGACCGAGTACGCGGTGGACTTTCTCGGCCCCGGTCGCGAGCTCTCTGCTGACTACTCCCTGGAATAGTCTTGGGGGTCATGACCGAACACAGCCGCTACCCCACGGACCAGTCCGACGCTCGCTGAGAACTTACTAACCAGTGTTGAGCGCTTAGCGTGCTGAGTGCCGCGCTCACGCTGGCGTTCCTGGTCGTCACACGCGCCCTCTGCCCGTTGACGTCAACGAGGGTCGATGCCAAGGGAAAAACCGCCTGCCTCTGGCAGGCGTCACCGCGCTGAGGCTCGTACGACTCTCGCTCGTCAAGATCCGCCGGATCCTGCCCCCGGCTGTCCATCTCGGCGGCCAACGCCGTCGATCGCATTTTGGCCCGCGGACTTCCGGCGGCTCCACCAGACTCGTGCCCTGATCAGTCACTGTCGGCGGCGCGGCGATCCCTCCCAGCAGAGATTATGAATGTAGTGCTGAGGAGTACTCACCGAACACTACTCATCCCATATCGCCGCATCGGGCTACGGTCACGTCCAGCGAAGTGGTGTATGAGTTGACCTTCGTGTGAGCCTGTTTCTGCAGGTTAAGCGGTAAGTGTCTGCGGGATCGGGTTCTGCTGCGGTGTGTCGCTGACGATGACGCGCATCCGGATTTTGGCCAGGACGTCCAGGCCCATGTAGCGGCGGGCCTCGGTCCACTCATCGCTCTGCTCGGCCAAAACCGCACCGACAAGACGGACGATCGAGGGCCGGTCGGGGAAGATGCCCACCACGTCGGTGCGGCGGCGGATCTCCTTGTTCAACCGCTCCTGAGGGTTGTTCGACCAGATCTGCCTCCAGACCTCTCGCGGGAAGGCGGCGAAGGCCAGGAGTTCGTCGCGGGCCGCGTCCAGACGCTCACACGCGGCCGGATACTTGGCCTCCAAGGCGTCGATCACCCAGGTGTGCTGGGTGCGCACCGCTTCGCTGGTGGGCTGGTCGAAGATGGTACGCATCAAGGTCGCCACCCACGGCTGCGCGCTCTTGGGCACCCGGGTCAGCAGATTACGCAGGTAATGCGTGCGACAACGCTGCCAGGACACGCCCGCCAGCGTCGCGCCGACCGCCGCCACCAGCCCGGCGTGGGCATCGGAGATGACCAGTTGAACGCCTGACAGGCCACGAGCGACCAGACTGCGCAGGAACGTCAGCCAGCCCGCGCCGTCCTCGGCCGAGGTCACCTCCACCCCCAAGATCTCCCGGGTGCCGTTGGCGTTGACCGCGGTGGCCACCAGCACGTGCACGTTTATGATCCGCCCGCCCTCGCGGACCTTCTGCGTCAACGTGTCCAGCCACACAAACGCATACGGTCCCGCGTCCAACGCGCGGGTGCGAAAGGTCTCCACCTGGGTGTCGAGAACCTTGGCCATCTGGCTGACCTGGCTTTTGGAGATGTGCTTGATGCCGAGTTGTTCGACCAGCTTGTCCACCCGCCGGGTGGAGACCCCCAGCAAGTAGGAGGTGGCCACCACGCTGATCAGGGCCTGTTCGGCCCGTCGCCTGCGCTCCAGCAGCCAATCGGGGAAGTAAGAACCCGAGCGCAGCTTCGGGATCGCGAGCTCCACGGTGCTGGCGCGGGTGTCCCACTCGCGGGAGCGGTATCCGTTGCGCCGGTTGGTGCGCTCGTCGCTGCGCATGCCGTACTCGGCGCCGCACACCCCGTCGGCCTCGGCCGCCATCAACGTCTCGGCCATGGTCTTCACCATGGATCGCAACAGATCCGGATCGCCCTGCCGGATCTGCTCCGCCAGCCACGCGGCTGGGTCCACACTGTCGGGTACGGCCATCGCTCTGTGCTCCTTCGTTCTTGGTTTAGCGACCTGAAGGATCACGCGATGGCCGTCCTCATTTCACGGCGCCACGCCCACTACCAGGGGAAACTCTTACACCACCTCCGTGAACGCAACCCTCGGCACGCCTGCAAATCGCTTGTTCGGAGAAAAGCTGGGCGTCTTATTCGTCGGCCTGGTTCGGCCGGTATGGCGCGCTCACTTCCGGTTCCGCACACCCTGGTGCTCACGGACCTCACCTTTCTCGTCACCGAAAAATATCTTTACTTAAATACGTAAAAATGTGATGATCATTCCGTTTTGTCGACTCTGTTCGAAAGGCTGGAGTGAACACATCACGAACACCGTCCGACTTATCCAGTCGGATGCATCGCTGGACTGTCCTGGTCGCGATTCTGACGCTTCCGCTCTCGCTGATGAGTGCCCCTGCGATCGCCCAGGATCCCCTACCCGCTACCCCTGCAACGTCGCCGCCCAGCGCACCCGCCACCCCCACCGGCAAAGCAATGGCGCAAGCCAAGAAAGACAACCGGCGTGTTGAGATCGAGTCGCTGCACTCGGAAAGCGCCACGTACTACGCCAATCCGGATGGCAAAACGCTCCGGATGGAGCTCAGCACCCAGCCGATCCGGGTCAAGAACGCCGACGGCAAGGGCTTCACGCCGATCGACACCACCCTCGTCGAGGTGGACGGCGCCATCAAACCCAAGGCTGCGCACGGCGATCTTGTCCTGTCCACTGGGCAGGACAAGACCCTGCTCAGGAGCCGGTCGGCCGACGCCACGGCGAAGATCAGCACACCGTCGGCCCTGCCCGAGCCTAGGCTGAAGGGCAACACCGCCACCTATCCCGACGCCTACGGCAAGGGCCGCGACCTGGTGGTGACCGCGAACCCGACCGGGTTCCGGCAGCAGATCACCATCGCCGAACGGCCCGTCGGCCCGGTTTCCTTCCGTGTGCCGGTGGAACTGCCGTCGGGTCTGTCGTTCAAGAAGAACACCGCGGGTCGGCCCATCATCGTGGGCAAGGACGGCAAGACGCTGACCGAGGTGCGGCCGACACTGCTGCAGGACGCCACGGCCGCCGACGCGAGCGCCCCGCTCGATGCGGGCAAGATCGGCAGGGCCGCCGTCACTCTCGCCGAGGACGGCAAGACCCTGGTCTTCACGCCGGATGCCGCGTTCTTGGCCGATGTAGCGACGACCTACCCGGTGACGATGGCCGCCGCGGCCTCTGACTGGTACGAAAGCCACACCGGCGTCGGCGCCGGCATGGACGTCTACATCAATGATGTCGACCTCAAGGAGGGCTGGGACACCTTCTCCGATCCCGAGGTCGTGGTCGGCAAATCCTATGCCAGCAGCGTCGCCAAGCGCTGGCGTGGTTACCTCAAGTTCCCCAACATCCCCGCCGAGTTCGCGGGCAGCAAGGTGGACAACGCCGACCTGCACCTGTGGAACCATCTGTCCAACACCTGCGGTACGACGGTCGGTTCCGGCATCACCGCGCGGCAGGTCACCTCCTCCTGGGATGACATGCTGCTGTCTTGGAACAGCCAGCCGTCTGTCATCGGTACGGGCGCGGACACCGAGTACGGCGCCTACAGCGATGACTGTAACTACGCCTGGAACCTGACCCACTCACTCAACGCCATTGTCCAGTCGTGGGTCAACGGTGCCACCAACCACGGCATCCAGCTCACCGCGGGTAACGAATCCGAATTGCGAAACTGGCGGCGCTACGCCTCGGAGGAGGCCGGCGGCTGCAGGACGTCGCCGCTGGAAGACTGCAAGTTCCAGCCCCACCCGCCCATCCTCACCGTCGACTTCAAAACAGCGCCCGTTGAGCCGCTTGGCGCTGTGGGGTGGTTCCAAGAGGGTGATCCGGGAATCGAATCGCGGGAGGACATCGAGCGGGTCAATGCCGATCCGGAAAGTGTTGGCGCAACCCTGGTGGAACCAACGGCGCTGTCCATCACCGATGATCAGGCGATCGAAGCTTACGAGCAATCAGAGGAGGTAGTGGAGGTCCCAGTTGAGGACGTCCTCAAGGACGACCCAAATGCGGACGAGCCAGCGCCTGAGCCTGAGCCTGATACCACATTGCCGCAGGTAATCTCAACCACGCCCAGAGGCGGGGCCACAGGCGTCTACACCAACTCCACCATTGAGATTACATTTAGTGAGGGTGTCACCGGGGCGGTGCTGGCACTCACGGATCCTTCCGGCACGGCAGTGGCTGGTACATCGGTGATGCGGGAGGCTGACAGCGCACTGGTCTTCACACCTACTCAGGCGTTAGCCCGGAGCACAACCTATTCGGCCCAGGTTACCGGGGCGGCGGACAGTTCCGGAAACGCTATGGCGGCACCGTATAGATGGTCCTTCGCCACAGGTGACTCCGCGCCGGTCGAGCACACAATCACGCTGCCGCTAGAGAGCGATCTCTATATCACCAGTGACCTTAATGGCAGTGATCAGGAAAATGTCCTGTGGGCTGGCCGTTACGAAACAGACGGGGACGCCTGGGATGAAGAGGCGTATCTGAAGTTCGACGCCACCCAGATCGCGGGCAAGACCATCAAGGAGGCGAATCTCCGGCTATGGAACAACTCTACCTATGGATGCGGCGATGCCACTTCTTCGATCAAAGCGCAACGCCTTACCGCCAACTGGAGCGCTACGACGATAAACTGGGACAACCGGCCTGACGCGACCGAGGAAGGGCAAGCATTCGCCGACGACGGTGCGGAATGCGAGAAGTACAATGCGCCTTGGGACTGGAACACGACCGAAATCGTCCAGGCGTGGGCTGTAGGACAGTTTAACCGAGGCCTTGTCCTCCGCGGCACAGACCAGTCGGCGGACGCACCGTTGTACGATCGCGGATTCCACTCCTCTGAAGCCTCTGTGGAGTCTTCGAGGCGACCGACCCTCACAGTCACCTACATCGGTGAAGATGGCCCTCTGCCAGGGGATGACACGATACCTCCGTCGGTGTTGGACGTAACACCACAGGATGGTGCCGAAAATGCACCGCTGGATACCCCCATCTCCGTACGTTTCAGCGAGCCGGTTGCCGAGGCGACGCTGACACTGACGGAAGCCTGGTTCGAAGGAGAAGTTTCTGGCCAGACGAGCTTCAATGCTGATCGGACTGTCCTGACATTCGTCCCTGATGAACCACTCACTGGCTTCTACTACGTCGCCGCACTGACTGGTGTCGAGGACAACGCTGGCAATGCGATGCCCGACTACAACTGGTCTTGGTTTTCGGTTGAATGGAGCAGCACCAGGGCTGGTGTCGATTCGTCGAGCACACAACCCAAAGTTGAGAATCTCCGGACACGTACACCCAAGACCGTGACCAATTCAACGCCTTCCTATCTCATGGCCAATGTACGCGGCTCGCGTCATCGTTCCCTTTCGGTTACCTTCGAGGCAGTTCAAGTTTCGGCTCCAGTGGCCGGTGCGCGTACACCTATATGGAGCGCTACTGTCAAGGGTGTGGCATCAGGAAATATCGCAAGCGTATCGATACCGACCGACAAACTCGCCCACGCCGAAGCGGTGCAATGGCGGGCACGCGCGACCGCGGGTGGCATCGCAGGACCATGGTCCGAGTGGGAAAGATTGGCGACAGTTCGCTCGTCTTCAAAATACGGTGCCACTGCGAACAGTGCCGTCTCCGCCTACCCGCCGGCCGATGATCCTCCTGCGCCGGCATCCAGTACCTTCGAACGTTTGACGCCACAAAAATGCGCCGAACGTAAGGAACTGGCAGGGAGAGGCATTGGGTGGATTTCTAACCACTTCTCTTGGTGCCAGATGGGCCGCGTAGAAGCCGCTGTCGACCAGGGAATGAAGTTTGCCCGGTACAGGGCCGATATCATGCTGATTGGTTATACGTTCAACGGGAAGGGAGACCGCAAGAAGCCGGGTGAAACATCGCGCGACCTGGTGGTAGAAGCTTATCTTTACAACCATGATGTTTATGACAGTACCGGTACTGTTAATCCGAGCGCCAGGACGATGGTGCTGAACATGAGTATCGGCAACTACCCTCGCTGTGAAAATGTAACCTCTTGGAACGGCCAAGCCGTTTCGAATCAGAAGTCCGCTCTTATCGGTTCCTGGGTGAATAACGGGCGCGCTACCTTCCGGTTCAAGTGCGATCCGCTTAAGGCATCGAACAAGCGGATCATCAGATGGTCAAAGGTGAACAGTGAGGGCAACACGCGCGAAGAGGTAGATAACAACGATCGCGTGTCTTACGGGACCTTCAGGGCCTGGGCTAATTTCCCGAACTGGCCTAGTACGCAGTACAAGTACGTGATGTCCAACAAGGATGTCCAGGGATTCAAGGGAAATACAATAAGATGTGACACTGCTTCGGGTACAAGATATTCGACCGGTGGCTGCATCTTCCATACAACCAAGGCTGCAATCAAGTGGAAATATACAGCGTCGGCGAAAAAACGGACGTTGTATATGAAGCAGGCTTATCAGCACTACTGGAACGCCTGTAAGGACCCGGCGGAAACGTATCCGAATAACCCAAACAAGATCATCAGAGGATGTGACGTGCTGGGGTCTGGCGACCCGGCTGAACGGAGATATATACAGAAAGTTTTCTCGACGGAGGCTGATGCAAATCACAATCAAACGGGAAGTTTTTGCGCCAGCATCTGGGGCGGGGACTACACTGAAGGCGGAAGGGACTGCGACGAATACCCGTTCGCTTCGACTCGCGAACAAACCAGGGGTCGAATAGATGGAGACTATTCCGTCTGTCCTATCCTGAAGACCCACAATTCTGACGCGGGCACGGCCCTTCAGGAATTTTATCAAAAAGACAGGGTGATCGCGGGGGATTACTTCACCAACAGATTTGGGGAGGCGGAAGATCCGCAGTCCAGAGAAGAGCTCTGTGGCGAACCATAGACCATAGAGTATGTAAGTGGTAAGGTGTGGGGCCGGTCGGCCCCACACCTTACCACTTAACAGGTGCAATATGAATGCGCGCGAATTACTTGCTCACTACGAATCCCTCCTCGTTGCGGAAGAGTGGATTCTATGGAATCCGGTGACCTGGACGGTTGTCGAACCGATGACTGTCCCTCAGTCCATTGAGCAGATTGGGGGAAAGATTTCGGGCGTACACGACTTTCACCTCGAAGAAATTCACTTAAAAGAGGGGATGGAGGTGGAAGATCCGGAAGCGCCTACGCTGTTTATCGACTCTTTTGAGGATAAATATTTTTTCTTCGATACCTACGATCTCACCGGTACGCAGGATCAGCTGATCCGTCTTCTAGGTGAGGATTTCTACATCTGGGGCCTGCACGTCAAGGCCGGAACAGAGCGGTACCGCTTCGTCCACACTGTGGACGGGCAGGTTCATATGAATTCGTCCGATATTCTTCGTGTCGGTAAATCGGAGAATGAGACAAGCCTTGCCGAGGGTTTGGTGGAAATTCGCTCCGCTTGGCGAGATAAGCCGAACTCTTTTGTGGTATCGGCGGCATTTTCCCTCATCTCCTTGTTGAGTGGTGCAGTTTTGGATGAGGGCTGGCTTAACGGTAGGCGGAACGCTTTCGTAACGGAAAATATAAGATATAAAGAATGAGAAGCGGTAGCCATTCATTCTTGGGCGACCTGTGCAACACGGTGGTTCTGAAGAACGGCGATGGCCTTGCAGAGGTGGCCGGCCTTGCTCGGGCTGCAACGTAGCTTGCGGAGGATCTTCCAGCCTTTCGGCTGAGCGTTCGCGCCTTCGCGGGGTTCGCGAAGGCGGGCGTAGGAGCGGTTGGTCTGCTTCTGAGAGGCGGGCTTGTCTCTGTCTCTGTACGAGGTGATGAGCGGATCTTCGGCCCCCTGATAGCCAGCGTGACGATCCCGGCCCGCTCCAGCTCACGCAAAATGTCCCAGATGAGGTCGGTCATGTCGGACGAGCAAGAGGGAGGAGTACGTGATGATCACCCCCGAGGAGCCGGCTGGTGTGGCCTGGCATATCAGAGCCAAGAGTGCCGACAGTAACGGTCAGTGTGTCGAGGCCGGTCCGTTGGCCGATGGCAGTGGGCGGGTGGCCGTACGGCGCAGCCGTCGTCCCGAGGCCGAGGTGATCGTCTACACCCGGGCCGAGTGGGAGGCGTTCGTCGGTGGGGTCAAGGGTGGCGAGTTCGACTTCCCCGCAGGGTGATTGTCTTCATCTTTAATCACTTACGCCTGGTGGGGTGTCGTCAGTATCGATTTGCGCTTGGCAGAGCTTCGAATGCCGACGAGGGCGGATGGCTCCGCGTGGATGAAGGCCAGCCCTTCTCCTCGGAGGCCGGGTGGTCAGTCGGCGATGGTCGGAGTAACCCGCCGGGTGCGCCGGTAGTACGACCAACCGGCGACCGGTAGCGCGATCATCCACACGAGCAGGACGGGCAGGCCGACGAACGCACCGGTCAGGGTGAACGGATCGTCCGGACTCGCCTCGGCGATGGCACGAGGGATCTGCGCGGGCAGGGTGAGCGAGTAACCCACCAGCAGGACCGAGCCCAGGACGGTCGGGGTGAGCGGAAACCAAGGTGGGACCCGGCGTCCGCCCAGCACGGGGATCCACCGGGGATAGACCAGTCCCCAGCCGCTGATCAGACCGAGTGACAGGATTCCACCGAGGACGGCGAGCAGCGTCAGCACCCCGAGGTACATGGCACCCGCGGGGATGCCCAGGACTCCGCCCTCCGGGAAGCCTTCCGTGCCGTGACCTCGGCCGTGATACCAGGCGTCGAAGCTCGCTTCATGGGCCAGGAACGGGATTCCGAGCATCCAGGGGATGTGCAACGGCACGAATCCGAGGATGGGAGCCGCCCACCCCGCCGTTCCGGCGACACGCGCCCAGCGGGGTGGCGGAGGAACTGCTGTTCGCGTCATGGCCGTAGGATCCACGGCGCCGCCTGTGATCAGACTGAGAGACGCTGATGAGTTTCTCAGCCTCGGTCAACCGAGTCACGCTCGGCAGGGCTTTGAACGCTGATGACGGCGGAGTGTGTCCGGGTGCCGACGGCGGCGAAGCCGGGGCGGCGAGATCGAAGGTCCGCGGATCGGTCTCGCCGGAGCGGAGGACGAGCTTGCGCGGATCGACCGGCGGAGCTCGCGGGCGATCGCCCTGGGCGTGCCGGGTCGCGTCGCCGATCCCGTCCACAGCGCCGTGCCCGCTCAACACCGCGTGTGACCGGCGGGCCGTCCACAGTGCCGTGCCCGTTCAGCGCCGCGTGTGACCGGCGGGCCGTCCACAGTGCCGTGCCCGTCCAGCGCCGCGCGTGACCGGCGGGCCGTCCGGGAGCCGCTGCGACGCCGACGCCGCGACGCGGTTCAGGCTATGAGCAGGCGGAGGCCGAGATCCGCCGCGTCGAGACCGGCGAGGTCGCTGTTGCGCTCGGCCCACCGGCCGGAGTCGAGGTCGTCGCCGAGGCTTCGCACCGCCCGCCGCTCAGTCTCCGGCCCGACCCTCGTCCACACCGACATCGCACGGCGCACGTGATCCTCCAGATACGCCGCCGGTCGGCGCCAGTACGCCTCGAACAGGCCGTCGGCACAGTCCCACGGGATGGGCACCGGCTCGGCGCGGGCGCCGATCGCGTCGGCCATCCCTGCGAGCGAGGGAAACTCCGCGAGGACGGCGGCGAACTCGGGCAGGTAGTCGCGGGTGAGCCAGAACCGGTCCTGCCATCCGGGCTCGTCGGTGTCGAACGTGAGCACCACCACGCGGTGGGCCACGCGCCGCATCTCGCGCAGCCCCGCTATCGGGTCCCCCCAGTGGTGGACGGTGGAGACGGCCATCGCGACGTCGAAGGACCGGTTTTCGAACGGCAGGCTCTCCGCGGCGGCGGCCACGCACGGCGCCGAGCCGGCAGGCCGCTGTCCCCGCATGACCGCCGACGGCTCCACCGCGGTCACGTCGCGATCGGCGGGCTCGTAGGAGCCGGTGCCGGCCCCGACGTTCAGCACCGTCCGCGCGTCCCCGAGCGCGTCCCAGATCTGCGTGGCGATCCGTGGCTCGGTACTCCGTGTCGCGGTGTAGGCGCCGCCGATCGCGTCGTACAGCCGTGCGCCGAGCATCTCCAGTTGCTCCTCCGGTGTCACCTTCAGTCCCTTCGCCCGTGCCTTGAGTTCCCTGTCGATGGCCGCCACCATGGCGTCGGCGCGATCACGCCGCTCCAGCAGCAGGCCGCGCAGCCGGCGCAGGTGCGCGACCGCGTCGGTGGACGGGTCGCCGACCAGTTCCGCGACCTCCCGCAGCCCGAAGCCCAACCGCCGATAGGCCAGCACCTCCCGCAGCCGCTCCACGTCGCCCGCCGAGTAGGCCCGGTACCCGGCCGCGGTCCGCGCCGACGGCCGAACGAGCCCGACCTCGTCGTAGTGATGCAGCGTACGGACGCTCACACCGGCCAGTTCGGCCACATGTCCCACGGTCCAGTGTTCCTCCACGGCACCGACTATGCCGCCTGACGCCACGTGAGGGTCAAGAACCCCGCTCACGGCGGCACGACCTCGGTGCGGGTCTCCGCGGGTCCCGTCATACCTCGGCGGTAATCGACGGGCGGCGTCCGGAACCGAGAGGCTTGCGGCATGAGTGATGGAACCCGTGACACCGTGGAAGAACTGTTGCGCCGGATGGCCGAGGGCGATCACGACCGTACGGCGGAGTTGTTCGCCGAGCCGGTCGACTGGGGGCTCGCCTGGCCCGCCGAGGGGCATCCGGCGGTGCCGTGGATTCGCCCCAGGTCCGGCCGGGCCGACGTGGCGGACCACTTCCGGTCGCTGGAGGCCCACCACGTGCCCGAGCTGAACGGCACGTCGGTGGCGCGGATCCTGGTCGACGGGGCGGACGCCGTCGTGCTGGGGGAGATCGCACAGACGGTACGGGACGGCGGGACCGCGTACACCTCACCGTTCGCGCTGCACCTCACCGTCGAGGACGGGCTCGTCACCCGCTTCCACATCTACGAGGACAGCCTCACGGTCGCACGGGCCCTCAGCGCTCGGGCGTGACCGCCAAGGGCCCCGTTTCGCCGATGCGATAACCGAGGAACGGGCTTACGTTCCGCGCCTCGACGAGCTTGGGCTCCCGACCGCGCGTTCGCGGAGCCGTAGGACGAGGGCTCACAGGAGATAGCGGGCCAGGTCGGCGATGGGGTGGGGGCCGGAGAGGAGGTCGCGCAGGGCGTCCAGGTGGGGGCCGCCGGGGGTGTGGTGGGCGGTGAGGCCGGTGTCGTGGACGGCCCGCTCCCAGTTCCCGTCGTCGTTCGCGGCCTCCTCCAGCCGCCGCAGCACGCTCGCCCCGTCCGTCTCCCCGGCCAGCAGCGTCAGCAGGTGCGGCCACTGGACGGCGAGCGCCGCGAGCTTGGCGACCTCGCCGTCCGAGGCGGGGGCCGCCCCGGCGAGGGCGCGGCGGTAGGTCAGGAACGAGTAGAAGCGGAACACGTTCACGTACCGCTTGATCTCGCGCGGGTTGAAGAACGTGAGGGCCGGGAGCACGAACTCGATCGCCCGGTAGGCGTTCTCGTCGCTGTAGAGGTCGTCGAAGACCCGGTCGGCGGCCTCGCGGGTCGCCGCGCAGAGGCCGCCGACGGCGTCGGAGCACTCGATGCCCAGGGCGTCCTGCGCGAGCCGCGCCGCCTCGTCGAGGGTCGTCGTGGTCGGGCGCAGCGCCCAGATGGCGTCCTGCAACCGGCTCACCTGCACCGGGTCCGGCGGTTCCGCCGCCCGCGATCCGGGGGCGGGCGTCTCCACCGGCGTTCGCGGGCCGAATCCCTGCAGCTCCATCGTCGCCCGCAGCCCGAGCCCCGGTGTCTCGACCGGTGTCCGTAACCTGGGCACCGGTGCCCGCAGTCCCGGCACGGCCGCTCCCGGTGGCGTGGTGGTGCCGGGGAGTCCCGGTGTGACCGCGCCGAGCGAGGAGGGCCGTGCGGGAGGCAGGGGACCGCGCGAACGCGGCCCGGCCGGATCCGGTGGCGGGTCGAGCCGTTCCAGGGCGGCTGGGAGACCCGCCGGACGCGGTCCGGCCGGATTCGGTGTCCGGGTGGTCTCTGGGTCCCGCGGTCGCGCGTTCCCCATGTCCGCGGGAACGGCGGAGGCGCCCGCGCGTACGTCGGGAACGGTCGCGGGCCGCGCGACGTCGGACACGCCCAGCAGGGCCCGTACGAAGGCGGGCAGCCGGTCGGCGTCGTCCAGCAGCGGCACGCTCAGCGGGAGCTGCACGATCTTCTCCAGGAACCGCCAGCCCAGCCCGGACCGCCCGCCGCCCGGCAGCGTCCCGGCCAGTTCCGGGTAGGCGGCCTCGACGTGCGCCACGACCACCTCCGGTTCCATGGCCAGCACGAACACGCAGTTGGGGAACTCCCCGGCGAGGAACAGGTTGATCGCCTCGATGACCTGCGCCACCGTTCCCGGCGAGCAGCGGTCCAGGTCGTCCACGAACACCACCAGCGGGCGCTCCCCGGTGGCGACGAGGTCGAGGACCTGCCGCATGTCGGTCTGCACCAGGTGCAGGAAACCGGTCCTGGACCGGTACCCGGGGGCGGGCGCGACCTCGTTGGCGAACCCGTCGGCCGCGCCGGGGCCGAGCAGGTCGGGCTGGGTGACCAGGCCGCGGAACGCGTTGTCCGCCGACTCCCCGAAGAACCGCGCCAGCCGTACGGCGCCCGCGCCCACCACCAGCGCGGACCCGGCGGAGCCGACGGCCGCCGCGGCGTTCCCCAGGAGGGCGCCGAGCGCGGGCAGCAGCGCGGCGGCGGCCAGCAGCGCCCCGGTGAGGACGACGGTGGCGACCAGGCCGAGGGCCACCGGCGCCAGGCGGGTCATCGCCAGGTGGTACGCGCGCCTGCGGACCGCCTCCCGGTCGATCCTGGACAGGTTCAGTTCCAGCCAGAACCGTTCCCGCTCGGCGCGGGGCAGCCGCCGGGTGACCTGGGTGATGATCTCGTGGGCCAGCCCGGCCCAGACCTGCTCGCCGCTCTGGTACATCCACGGGTTGAACCAGACCGTGGGCCGCCAGTCCGCCCGCCGCAACGGGAGCGGGCCCGGCTCGGCCCGCCCGGCGTTCTCCCTGGGGCGCCGTCCCGTCCTGGCGAGCACCTCGGCGTTGGTCAGCGTCCGCTCCGCGCGGGAGCCGGGCAGGTGGATCGGGGCGGGGTCGTCCCCGGCGGCACCGGGGTCCAGCAGGTCCTGGATCATCCGCATCAGCGAGGTCTTGCCCGCGCCCCAGGGGCCCTTGACGCCGATCGTGAGCGGGGGCCGGGTCTCGGGGTGGCGGACGAACGCGGCGATGGCCTCGGCGTAGACGCGGTGCCCGAGCTGGTCCTCGGTGGTCCACCGGTCGGCGGTGAGCCTGGCCCTGGGCCGTACCGTCCGCAGCCCGGCCCGGCGGCGGCGCAGCAGCGCCGAGGTCTGCGCCCGCTCGGCCGCCGACAGCCGCGAGTGGCCGAAGGTCCGCACGTCCGGGTGGACGAACGTGGTCGTCTCGCCCAGCAGGCCCCAGTGCCTCAGCTCGGCGGCGTCGCCGAGGATCTCGTCGATCGGCTCGTCCTCGTCGAGCAGGGCCGCCCTGCGCAGGATCTCCCTGGCGGGCTCGCTCAGGTGCAGCTCGTAGACGCGCCGGACGATCTCGACCCCGCAGGCGGGCGGGGCGTGGTCGCCGAGCCGCGCCAGGACGCGGGCGAAGGCGGCGTGCGGCACGGCGGCGGTGTCTCTCGCCGGGGTCAGCGCGACCCCCGCGACGGCCCCGTAAGAGATCAGGATGGGGGTCCGGGCGGCCGAGGCCGCCGCGTAGCGGGCGAGCGCGTAGGCGTGCAGGTCCCCGACGCTGACCGTCCCGTCACCGTCGAGGTCCGCGGCCCGCGTCGTGAGGCCCTCCGCGATGACGTCGGTCAGCGTGCGCACCGGGCCGGGTACGGTCTCGTCGAGCCGCAGCGTGAGGGTGAGGGCCGCCGCGGCCACCCTCGGCTCCCCGGCCACGGCGAGCTGCCTGACCGGCTCCGCGGAGCCGTCCAGGGCGCTCCAGCCGAAGTCGACGATCATCAGTACGGCGGCCGCCAGCGACTCGCCGACCTGCCGGCCGAACGCGCCGATCATCGACCCCAGCTGTCCCGAGGTCCAGCCGCCGTCGGCGGGCAGCCGGATCACCAGCAGGTCGCCCTCCCGCGCCGAGCGCAGCAGGTTCCACACGCGCTCGCCGTCCGCGTCCGCCCCCTCGCTGGTCTCGGCGTCGACGGTGAACCCCTCGGCGCGCAGCGCGCCCGCCAGCCGCGCGTCCGGCCGGGCGGCGGGGGTGCCCGCGTCCGGCGGGGTCGAGGGCGTTGGTGAGTGCGGGGACGAGGACAGGACGGGTGGTGGGGTCGAGGGGTGGGGAGTGGTCGGGGAAGAGTCGAGGAAGACGAGAGCTCGGCGGGTGCCCACGTGGGGCGTGGTCTCGAAGACTGGATTCGCGAACGCGAGTCCCTCGCTCAACGGTCCTCCCGATCTGACGGCGGTCATTCCACTGTGGACGCGTCAGACGGGACAGATGGCGATCTTGGCGATAGGTCGACCTGTTTTGACGGATGTTTGCTCGCCGGTTTCCGCAAAGTTTGCGACGGGGAACGCCGGAGGCGTCACCGGCCCCTTCCACCGCCGGCCGGCGCGCCTTCCCCGGTGACCTCCGTCGGCTCCTCCCGCCGCCGATCGACGAGCCTCCGTGACGACTTCCGTCAGTTCCCCCGCCGTCGGCAGACGAGTCTCCACGACGAGTTCGTCAGCCTCGCCCGCCGGCCGACGCGGCCTCCCTGACGACCTCCGTGAGCTCCTCGCGCAGCCCGGTGAAGAGCGGGTCGGTGCGGGGATGGTCGCCGTACGGGAGGCCGGAGCCGCGGTCGAGGACCACCCGGCCCGGCCTGCCGCTCAGCGCGAGCACGCGGGTGCCGAGGTAGACGGCCTCGTCCACGCTGTGGGTGATGAACACCACCGTCGTGCCCGCCCGCCGCCACAGCTCGCGGACCTCCTCCTGCATGCGTTCCCTCGTGAAGGCGTCCAGGGCGGCGAACGGCTCGTCCATCAGCAGCAGCGCGGGGCCGGGGGCGAGGGCGCGGGCGATCGCCGCGCGCTGCTGCATGCCCCCCGACAGCTCGTACGGCCTGGCCCTGGCGACGTCGGCCAGCCCGGTCAGCTCAAGCAGCTCGGCCACCCGCTCGCGCCGCGCGGCCCTGGGCAGGCCGCGCAGCCCGAAACCGACGTTCCCCTCGACCGAGAGCCAGGGGAAGAGCCGGTGCTGCTGGAACACGTACCCCCTGGCCGGGTCGGGGCCCGACACCGGCTCGCCGGAGGCCGTGATGGTTCCCGCCGATGGCGCGGTGAAGCCCGCCACCAGCCGCAGCAGCGTGCTCTTGCCGCACCCCGAGGGGCCCACGACCGTGACGAACTCCCCGGCGGCGATCTCCAGGTCGATCGGGCCGAGCGCGTCGACCGTCCCGGCGCGCCCCCGGTAGGAGTGCGCCACCCCGGCGAGCGCCAACGCCGTGTCCCGGGCTCCGGCCTCGCGAGGTTCCGTGCTCACGTCTCCCGTGGCCCCGGGGGCCGCACCCGCGCGGGCCGGGCCGGGACCCGTGCCCGCGCGGGTGGTCTCAGCTTCCGGCGAAGGCATCCGCGAGCTCCTGCGTGGCCAGGCCCTTCTGGAAGACGCTCAGCTCCGGTACGGCGTCCACCTTCTTCTGGCCCTTGAGGAACTCGGCGGAGCTGTGCAGGTTCTCGGCGAACTTGCCGGGGGCCGAGGGGGTGCCGAGATACTCGGCGGAACGCTGCTCCGTGGCGTCGAGGAGCACGAGCTGGCCGAGCTGGCGCCCGGCCTCCGCCGGGTCGAGGTTGAGCTGGCGGCCGATGGCCGCGGCGGCGGCGTCCTTGTCGCTCCTGGCCAGCTTGACCGCGCGGTCCTGCTGCTGGAGCCAGACGTGCAGCGCCTTCGGGTACTTCTTCGCGAAGTCGTCGCTCACCACCGCGAGGTCGGCGGTGAGCTTGCCCCGCTGGGCCAGCTCGCGGCTGGTGACCAGCGTCGTGCCGCCGTTCTTCTGCAGCTCGGCCAGGGTGGGCGTCCAGACGTAGGCGGCGTCGATGTCACCGCGCTGCCAGGCGGCCTGGATGTCCGGCGGCTCCATGTCGAGGATCTTCACGTCGGCCTCGGACAGCCCGGCCTCGGCGAGCGCGGCGAGCAGGCTGTAGTGGGTGGTCGAGGCGAAGGGGGCCGCGACCCGCTTGCCCGCGAGCCCCTTGACCCCGGTCACGCCGCCCCGGGCGACGAGCGCCTCGTTGTCCCCGATCACGTCGAAGATCCACGGCACCCGGTACGGGATGTCGAGGGGCGCCGACAGGCCCCGGGTGACCGGGCTGCTGCCCGCCAGCCCGATGTCCAGCGACCCGGCGATCATCGCGGTGTTCACGTCGCCGCCCGAGTCGAACTTGCTCCACGTGATCTTGGTGTTCGGCAGCGCCTTCTCCAGCCACTGCTGGTCCTTGACGATCAGGTCGCCGTTGGGAATGAGCTGGTAGCCGATGCGCAGGGTCGCCGGGGAGCCGTCGGCGGCGGGCTTGGCCTCCTCCGTACCGGACCCGCAGGCGGTCAGGGCGAGGGCGGCGGCGGTCAGGACGAGCGCGGCGCGCTTCACGGGTTCATGCGTTTCATGGGGGTCTTTCCTAGGTACGGCCGCGCCAGGGAACCAGGCGGCGGTCCAGCGTTTGCAGGAGGAAGTCGATGAGCAGGCCGGACAGGCCGATGACGATGATCCCGAGCACCACCACGTCCGTCTGGTTGTAGCGCTGGGCGTCGCGGACCATGCCGCCGATGCCGGGCACGCCGTTCACGGTCTCGGCGGCGACCACGGTGGTGTACGCGACGCCCACGGCCACCCGTACACCCGTGATGATCTCGGGCAGCGCGCTCGGCAGCACCACCCGCAGCGGCAGCTCGTGCCGTCGGGCGCCCAGCGAGCGGGCCGCGTTCAGGTAGTCCTCGTGCACCCCGCGCACGGCGTCGGCGGTGGCCACCGCGACCGGCGGGAGCGCGGCGAGCAGCAGGAGCCAGATCTTGGGCTCCTCGTCGATGCCGAACCAGATCACCAGCAGGCTGAGGTACGCCAGCGGCGGCAGGGTGCGGACGAACGTGACCAGCGGGCCCAGCAGCGCGCGCAGCGTCGGGACCATGCCGATCAGCAGCCCCAGCGCGATGCCGCCCGTCACCCCGTACAGGCAGCCGAGCAGGATGCGGCGCAGGCTGGTGAGCAGGTGCTCCTGGAGGGTGTAGCCGCTCACCCCCTCGACGGTGGTGCGCAGGAACTGGTCCCAGACCGCGACGGGCTCCGGCACGAAGACCGGCGGCCAGATCCCGGCCATCGCCACGGCCTGCCAGATCGCGACCAGCGCGACGATCGCCCCGGCCCGCAGTGCCAGTGCCCGCCAGAACCCCGACGCGGGTCGAAGATGGGAGAGGCCGGGACGGGAGGTGAGGACGCTCACGTGGCGAGCGCGGGGGCGGCCAGCAGGGGGAGGACGAAGTCGCCCACCCGCCAGGCCTCCTCCAGGTGCGGCCAGCCCGACAGGATGAACTCCGACAGGCCCAGCTCGGAGTATTCGCGGATACGCTCGGCGACCTCCGCGTAGCTGCCGACCAGCGCGGTGCCCGCGCCCTCCCTGACCAGCCCGACCCCCGCCCAGAGGTTGGGCGAGATCTCCAGCGCGTCCGCGGAACCGCCGTGGAGGTCGGCCATGCGGCGCTGCCCCACGGAGTCCATCCGGGCGAACCGCGCCTGGGCGGCGGCGATCCTGTCCGGGTCCATGCCGTCGAGCAGGCGCCGGGCGTGCGCCCAGGCCTCCTCGGAGGTGTCGCGGGCGATGACGTGGAGCCGGATGCCGAACCGCGGCTCGCGGCCCGCCTCGGCGGCGAGCTTGCGCACCCGGGCGATCCTCTCGGCGATCATCGCCGGGGGCTCGCCCCACATCAGGTAGACGTCCGCCCCGGCGGCGGCCACCCGCTCCGCGGCGGGGGAGGCGCCGCCGAAGTAGATGTCGGGGGTGTCGAGGAGCGGAGTGGCGAGCCCTCCCCCCGACACCCGGTAGTGGGCGCCCGTGTGGTCGAACGGCTCGCCCGCCCAGGTGCGCCTGAGCACCTCGATGAACTCGCCGGTGCGCTCGTAGCGGGCGTCGTGGTCGAGGAAGTCGCCGTAGGCGCGCTGCTCCCCGGGATCGCCGCCGGTGACCACGTTGAGCAGGAGCCTCCCCTCGCTGATCTCCTGGAGGGTCTGCGCCTGCTGGGCGAGCAGGGTGGGGAGGGTGAAGCCGGGCCGGAAGGCCACCAGCAGCTTGAGCCGCTCTGTCCGCGCCGCGACGGCGCTGCACGCCACCAGGGGGTCGGGACAGCCCGCCCCGACCGGGGTCAGCACCGCTTCGAAACCGGCCGCCTCGGCGGCGCGGGCCACCTGGGACAGGTAGTCGAGCGTCGCGGGCCTGGCCGCGGCGCCTCCCGCCGCGACGGTGGTCGTGGCGGGCCTGACGTGATGGCCGTCGCCGGTGGTCGGCAGGAACCAGTGCAAGCGCATCTTCGCCTCATAGGGCTCAAACGGAACGGGGTGGTGCCCCCGATAGTAACCACATAATACCTATCTATAAATAGGGAATTAGGGTGGGGGTGTGACGACTTCCCTGTCTGGTCCTGACCTGCGGTGATCCGCGGGAGCGGCCTCGGGTGGCCTGCGGGAGTCCGGCGGAAGAGGGGCTTCGGGGTCGTTGATCGGGTGTTCGGTTTCCGGCCGGAGTCCGCGGGGGCCGGGGTGGTCGGCCTGGTCCCTGGTCTCTGGTCGGCCTGGTCTCTGGTCGGCCTGGTTCCTGGCTCCTGGTCCTTGGTTCCCGGCCGGAGTCCGTGGAGGGTCGGGTTGGTCGGCCGGTGCTTTAGCTTTTGCCGGTGTTCGTGGGGGAGTGGTCGGCCAGGGGCCTGATGTCCGTGTGGGACGGTTCCTGGCTGAGGTCCGTGGAGGATGGGCTCCTGGTTTCCGGCCGGAGCCCGGAGGCTGGTTCAGGTGCCTGGTCCGGGTCCGGGTCCGGGGTCGGGTCCGGGGTCCGTGGAGGTCGACAGGTAGCCCGTGAGCAGGGCCTTGAGCTCGGCGGTCAGCTCCGCCGCGCGTTCCGGTGACCCCGCCGCGATCAATGGGAGCACGGCCCTGATGGTGGCCAGCATCATGGTGGCGACCAGCAGGCGCCGCTCCTCACCGAGATGGGGGGCGCGTACGGCGAGGACCTCGGCGATGCGCCGGGCGACACCCCGGTGGAGCCGCTCGGACGCCGCCGCCAGCCGGTCGCCCGTGGCGGAGCCGTGCAGCAGGGCCCAGTAGGCGGGGCGGGAGGCCTTGTAGGCGACGATCTCGTCCACTACCTGGTCGATCAGCTCGGCCGCGGGCATCCGGATGACGTCACCGGTGAGCCTGGCCTCCCAGTGCGCGCCCCGCCCCCCGGTGAACCGGTCGAGCAGGCCGTCCAGGATCTCCTCCTTGTTGCGGAAGAACTGGTACAGCGAGCCCGGGGACATCCCCGCCCGCTCGGCCACCGCGTTCGTGGTCATGTCGGCGTAACCGATCTCGGCGATCACCGTCTCGGCGGCGTCGAGGATCTCCTCCATCCGCTTGAGACCGCGAGCCTGCCGCTTGACTGTCCGCTGCCCGGTCGCGGGGTGTCTCTCAGGCATGCGTTGTCCCGTAGGCGTGCGTCGCCCCGCGGGCGTAAGTCGTCCCGTTGACAAATGCGAGCATTTACTTGTATTCCTATCCCGAGTCGCAAAATACGAGTAGTTTACCGACTTTCGGGGATGATCATGAAGACTGACCCGCGTCCGGTCGTGGCGCCTCCCGTACCGCCGCTGAGACGGCTCGGCCACCTCCTCGCGCGGCGCCGCCGCCCGGTGATGGTCCTCGCCCTGCTCGGCGCCGTCGTGCTGGCCGTGCTGGCGGCGGGTACGGTGTCCGGGCTCTCCCTGGCCAGGTACGAGGCGCCGGGCTCGGAGTCCGACCGGGCCCAGGCCGAGCTGGCCGCGCGCTTCGGCACCGGGAGCGCAGACCTGGTCCTGCTGGTCACCGCGAGGAACGGGACCGTCGACACCCCCGCCGTCGCGGCCTCCGGCCGGGCGCTCACCGCCCGGCTGGCGGCCTTCGAGGGCGTGGCCGAGACGGCCTCCTACTGGTCGCGGGGCAACCCCGCCACGCTGCGCAGCGAGGACGGCAGGCACGCGCTCGTGGTCGCCCGCATCCCCGGCGACGCCGACCGGGTCCGCTCCGAGATCCTGCCGAGGATCATTCCCGAGGTGCTGCGCGGCGACGCCGCGACCACCGTCAGGGCGGGCGGCGGCGAGGAGGTCTTCCGCCAGACCGTGCCACTGGCCAGGCAGGACTTCGTCCGCGCCGAGCTGGTGGTCGTCCCGCTCGTACTCGTGCTGCTCTGGGTCCACCTGCGGCGCGTCCTCGCCGCCGTGCTGCCGGTCCTGCTCGGCGTACTGGCCATGGTGATCGGGCTGGCGCTGCTGCGGATACCGCTCCTGTACGCCGACCTGTCGACGTTCGCGCTGAACCTCACCCTGGCCATGGGACTCGGCCTGGGCGTCGACTACTCGCTGTTCATGATCGCCCGCTTCCGGGAGGAGGTGGCGCTGGGCAGGGACAGGTACGAGGCGGTCGCCCGCGCCGTCGAGCGGGCCGGCCGTACGGTGATCTTCAGTGGGGTGACGGTCGCCGCCTCGCTGAGCGTGCTCCTGTTCATGCCCTTCGACTTCTTCCGCTCCTTCGCCTACGCGGGGATCGCGGTCGTCGCCGGGGGAGTGGCCGGTGCCGTGCTCGTGCTGCCCGCCATCCTCGCCGCCGTCGGCGACCGGGTGCTTTCACGCCGCCCGGCCGCGGCCGGAGGGACCTTCTGGCGCGGCCTGGCGGCCCGCGTCATGCGACGGCCGGTCGTCTACGGCGGGGTCGCGGCCGCGGTGCTCCTGCTGCTCGGCTCGCCCTTCCTCGGCCTGCGCTTCGGCGTCGCCGACGACCGCGTCCTGCCCGTGTCCGCGCCCGCCAGGCAGACCTCGGACGTGATCCGCGCGGAGTTCCCCGCCGAGGAGACCGACGCCCTCCAGATCGTCTCCACGGGCGCGGCCGGAGCCGCTCCCGGGGCCGTCTCCGGTTACGCCGCCGCGCTCTCCCGCCTTCCGGGCGTCGCCCAGGTCGACTCCGCCGCCGGGTCGTACGCGGCGGGTGCCCTGGTCTCCGCCGGAGACCCGTCGCGGTTCGCGGGCGCGGGAGGCACAGGGGGCACCTGGTTGTCGGTGGTCCCCTCCGCCGAGCTGATGGAGGGCGACCCCGTCCGGCTGGTCCACGACGTCAGGGCGCTGCGGGCGCCGTTCGAGGTGCTGGTCGGCGGTTATCCGGCCGAGCTGGCCGACTACCGGCAGGCCGTGATCGAGCGGCTGCCGACGCTGCTCGGGCTGATCCTGGCGATCACCTTCGCGGTGCTGTTCCTGATGACGGGCAGCGTGCTCATCCCGGTCAAGGCGACGGTGCTCAACCTGCTCAGCCTGTCGGTCATGTTCGGCGCCCTGGTCTGGGTCTACCAGGACGGCAATCTGTCAGGCCTGCTGGGCTTCACCCCCACGGGGACCCTCGACCCGAGCGTCCCGATCCTGATGTTCTGCGTCGCGTACGGGCTCTCGATGGACTACGAGGTCTTCCTGCTGTCACTGATCAAGGAGGAGTACGACCTGACCGGTGACACCTCGGGGGCCGTGGTGACCGGGCTCCAGCGCGGTGCCCCCCTCGTCACGGCGGCGGGCGGGATCCTGGCGGTGTCGTTCGCGGCCTACGGGACCGCGGAGGTGGTCTTCGTGCAGATGCTGGGCGTGGGGATGGCGGTGGCGATCCTCGTGGACGCGACCGTGATCCGCGCGATCCTCGTCCCAGCCGCCATGCGCCTGGCCGGTGAGGCCAACTGGTGGGCACCCGGCCCCCTGCGCCGCCTCCACGACCGCGTCGGCCTGTCGGGCTGAACCCTCGTACGGCCCACGGCCCACGGCCCACGGCCCACGGCCCACGGCCCACGGCCCACGGCCCACGGCCCACGGCCCACGGCCCACGGCCCACGGCCCACGGCCCACGGCCCACGGCCCACGGCTCATGGCTCATGGCTCACGGCCTGCCCGCACCCCGCCCACCGGGCGAGGTGCGGGCAGGGCCGGGAGAGACGGGCTCAGAGGTCGCGGGCCCAGATCTCCTCGACGAAGGCGCCGCCGGCCCCGCTGACGCCGTTGGACCCGTCGCCCCCGCCCCGCTCCTTCCCGACCAGCTCGAAGCCCGTCGCCTGGTAGATGCGCCTGGCGCCCACCAGCACGTCCCTGGTCCACAGCGTCATCCGCCGGTAGCCGGCCGCCCTGGCGAAGCGCACGCACTCGTCCACTAGCCGGGTGCCGATCCCCATGCCGCGCGTGGACGGCTCGACCAGCAGCATCCGCAGCTGCGCGGTCTCGTCGTCCTTGCGCACGCAGAAGACGCACCCGGCGCGCTCGCCGTCCACCTCGGCGATCCAGCCCGCCTCGCGCCGGGGATCGTGGCCGTCCACGTAGTTGGCCACGATCCTGGCCACCATCGCCTCGAAGTCCATCCCCCAGCCCTGCTCCTGGCTGTAGAGCGTGCCGTGCCGGTAGACCACCCAGCCGAGGTCGCCCGAGCGCGGCGGCCGGATGACGTACGGCCGGTCCGTCCTCGGCGCGCGGCCGAGGATCCCCTCGATCGTCGCCATGCTCGCGACCAGCCGCCCGCGATCCTCGTCGGTCACCCCGGCCAGCAGCTCGCGTACCTCCTCCGCCGCGCGCTCGTCGAAGCCCGCGAACCTGGTCTTGCCCTCTGCGGTGAGCTCGACCACCTGCCGCCGCGCGTCGGTGGCGGACCGCTCGCGCACCACGAGGCCGTCGCCCTCGAACCTGCCGAGCATCCGGCTGAGGTATCCGGCGTCGAGCCCGAGCAGCCGCCGCAGGTCGCCCGTCTCCATCCGGCCCGCGCGATCCAGCTCGAACAGCACCCGCACCTCGGTCAGCGAATAGGAGCTGTCGAGGACGCCCTGGTGGAGCAGGCCGATCAGCCTCGTGTAGAAGCGGTTGAAGGCTCGGACGTCCGCCACGTGTCTCTCCATGCTTGACAGCATCAACCAATTCGTTGACGAGGTCAATGAATTGGCCGACGTGGGCTCCTGTAGATCGGCGGCCAGCTGCGCTAACTTCGCACTTCGGCTGAGAACGGATGATGAGCGGGGGCGGCGCGTGCCGCGCCCATGGCGGGAGCATGATGGCTGAGGTCGCGTACATCGGTGGATACACCCCGGACACCAACGGGTCCGGGCCGGGGATCACCCTGGTCGAGCTGGGGAGCCTCGCGAGGCTCGGGGAGACGGCCGCCTCCGGCCCCTCCTTCCTCGCCGTCCACCCCACCCTCCCGGTCCTCTACGCGGTGGGGGAGAGCGAGCGCGGCACGGTCGGCGTCTTCGCCCGCGCCGGAGACGGCACGCTGAGCCCGCTCGCGCAGCGGCCCAGCGAGGGATCGGCCCCCTGCCATCTGGCGGTGGATCCCACCGGTACGCGTCTCGCGGTGGCCAACTACGGCGACGGCACGGTCAGCGTGCACGGCATCGACGGGTCCGGCCTCCTGACCGACGTGTGGATCTTCCCCTACCGCGAGGGCGCCCACGCCCACCAGGCCGTCTTCGGCCCCGACGGGGTGCTGTACGTGAGCGACCTGGGCTCCGACGAGGTCCGCCGCTACCTGGTCGGGGACGAGGTTGTCCCGCACCCCGCGGGCCCGGTGCGGCTCGCGTCCGGCATGGGCCCCCGGCACATGGCCTGGTCGGACGGCCACTGGTACGTGGCGGGGGAGCTGGACGGCACCGTGCGCGTCTACGAGGTCTCCGACGGTCTTGACGGCCCTGACGGCCCTGACGGCCCTGACGGCATCGATGGTCCCGACGCCTCCGACGCCTCCGACGCCTCGGGTGTCCCGGGTGTCGCGGGTGTCTCAGCCGTCTCCGGTGGGGAGTGGCGCGAGGTCGCCGTAGTCCCGGCCAGCGGGAGCGGGGGGCACAACCAGCCCTCGCACCTGGAGGTCCTCGGCGGGCTCGTCTACGTCGCCAACCGGGGGCCCGACACGATCGCGGTCTTCGCGGGTCCCGGGCTGGAGCCGGTGGCGGAGGTCCCCTGCGGCGGCACCTGGCCCCGGCACTTCGCCATCGCCGACGACCGCGTGTACGTGGCCAACCAGCGCTCGGACGGCATCGCCGTGCTCCCGCTCAAGGGCGGCGTGCCGCGGCCCGCGGAGGAGGTCTTCGCCGTCGGTACCCCCTCCTGCGTGCTGCCTCTCCTCTAGCCTCCCCGAGGGGCGGCCCATCCGCGGGGGTCTCTCCGGCGTACCCCCGCCCCGGCCTCACCGAGGGTGGTCCCGGAGGTCTCCGGCGTACCCCTGCCCTACCCTCTGTTGGAGGGCGGTCCCGGAGGCCTCCGCCGTGTTTCCGGTATGCGCGCCCGGCCGGACGCGGGGAACCGGGTCCGGCCGGCGGGGCTCACCCGTCGATCGCGGAAAACGACATGTTAGGACTACTCTCCTTGGTCTAGACCACTGGGCGCATCTGCGGGCAGAATGCGTTGCGTCGGTGGCGAAAACCCATCGCCGGACCGGCCGTGCCACTTAGTCTGGCCATCTTGTATCGAACTCATTACCGGAGGATGCCATGCGTATCGGAGTGCTCACCGGGGGCGGCGACTGCCCCGGCCTGAACGCCGTTATCCGCGCCGTCGTGCGCAAGGGAGTGGGCGTTCACGGACACGAGTTCGTCGGCTTCCGTGACGGCTGGCGTGGTCCCCTTGAGGGCGACACCATGCCGCTTGACATCGACGCCGTACGCGGAATCCTGCCGCGTGGCGGAACGATCCTTGGCTCTTCCAGGACCAACCCGATCAAGATCGAGGGTGGCGTTGAGAAGATCAAGGAAAACCTCGCGAAGGGCGGGGTCGACGCGCTGATCGCGATCGGCGGCGAGGACACCCTCGGTGTGGCCAAGCAGCTCTTCGACAAGGGCGTGAAGGTCGTCGGCGTGCCCAAGACGATCGACAACGACCTCAACGCGACCGACTACACCTTCGGCTTCGACACGGCCGTCAACATCGCCGTCGAGGCGATCGACCGCCTGCACACCACCGCCGAGTCCCACCACCGCGCGCTGATCTGCGAGGTCATGGGCCGCCACGCGGGCTGGATCGCCCTGCACGCCGGAATGGCGGGCGGCGCCAACGTCATCCTCATCCCGGAGAAGCCCTTCGACATCGACAAGGTCTGCGCCTACGTCGAGTCCCGCTTCAAGACGCGCTACGCGCCGATCATCGTCGTGGCCGAGGGCGCGCACCCGGTCGAGGGCCAGATGGCGCTGCAGGCGGGCGAGCTCGACGCCTTCGGCCACGTGCGGCTCGGCGGCATCGGCGAGAACCTCGCCAAGGAGATCGAGAAGCGCACCGGCAAGGAGGCCCGCACCACCGTGCTCGGCCACATCCAGCGCGGCGGCACCCCCACGGCCTTCGACCGGGTGCTCGCCACCCGGTTCGGCCTGCAGGCCATCGACGCGGTGCAGGAGGGCGACTTCGGCAAGATGGTCGCCCTGCAGGGCACCGACATCGTCAGGGTCGGCCTCGACGAGGCTACCAAGGAGCTGAAGACCGTGCCGGTCAGCCGCTACGAGGAGGCCGAGGTCTTCTTCGGCTGAGGGCTCCGCTCGGGGAGCCGAGGGCTCCGTGCGGGGAAGCCGAGGGAACTCACGGAGCCTCGCCCCCGGGCTTCGGCCGCCGTGCCTTCGCGGGGGCCGTCGAGGTCCTTCTCCCGGGAGCCACGGGGACGCCGCCAAGGCGCCTCCCCGCGGATCCCCGGCCCCCGGGTCCTCCGGACACGGGCGGGCGGCCGAGGCGGTCTCTCCAGGTCTCTGAGGCGTCTCCCCTCCCCGAAACGGCTCTCTGGACGCGGGCGAGCGTTCCGCCCGGGCGTCTCTCAGGGCGCGCGTCAAGTGTTCTGCAAGCGGCCTCCCCTAGCCTCCCCACAGGGCGGCCGCCCGCGATTCCCCTCCATGTACGGCTTGCGCCTTGACCAGGCACCAGCGGGGGCGCAAGCCGTACATCATCGCCCCCGGGAGTCGAAGAGCGACGGGCCCTTCGGCGCCGGGACCGGCGGTGGGGCGACCGGCTCCCGGAGCCGGTCCTCGTCGCGGCGGCTCTCCAGCTTGGCCAGCAGGGCGGCGTCGTTCTCCATCTCCCGCTGAGAGGGGGCCAGGATGACGGCGAGCAGCAGGCCGAGGGTGAGCAGGCTCACCAGGGCCAGTGTGGGCAGCATGAAGTCGACGCCCCGCGCCCCCTCGACCGGCGTCAGCGAGATCAGCGGCCGTACCTCAAGCGCGAACATGCCGGTGTAGTGCATGCCGCAGACGGCCAGGGCCATGATCAGCGCGGCGCCGCCGGTGGCGAGCGCGCCGCTCACCCGCAGGGTGAACCAGAGCGCCACCGTGGAGGCGGCGATCGCGATCAGCACCGAGAGCCCGACCAGCAGCGGGTCGTAGGAGACCCGCGCCGACATGTTCATCGCGAACATCCCGATGTAGTGCATCCCCGCCACGCCGAGGCCGGTGAGCACACCGCCCGACAGGAGGGAGAGCGGCCTCTCGCCCTGGTAGGAGACCAGGAACAGGCCCGCGCCCACGATGACGACGGCCAGGGCCGCCGAGCCGACCGTCAGCGGCACGTCGTAGCGGATCTGGCCACCGCCGACGGCGAAGCCCATCATGGCGACGAAGTGCATGACCCAGATGCCGGTGCCGCCGATGGAGAGCGCCCCGCCCGCCAGCCAGCGGACGCGGGCCGCGCCCCCCGTCGCGCGGGCCTTGGCGGTGAGCAGCAGGCCGAGCATGCATCCGACGCCCGACATGACGTAGGCCAGCACGGGGGTGAGCAGGCCATAGGAGAAGTGATCTACGTGGGACATGTTCCAGTTTCTCGTGAGAGGGAAATCAGGGGATTATTGCAGCTCGTGGCCTTTCCGGAGAAAGGCGCGGGCGGCCGGTGACGGGAATCGAGGATCCGTTCTGGCGAGCGGTCGCGGTTTTCCGCGTCGCATCCCTCGCGTACGCGGCGGTCCTGCTCATCCGCGCCGGGGGGTACGCCCACCCGATGACCGGCTGGACGGTGATCGGTGTCATGGCCCTGTGGACCGTGGCGACGATCTTCGCCTACTCCGTCGGGGAGCTCCGAGGACGGCCCCTGCTCGCCGCCGACATGCTCGTGACCGTGGGCTGCCTGCTCGCCACCCCGGCCGTGCAGGGCGTTTACCAGCAGGGCAGCCTGCCGATCACCGGCACCTGGATGGGCGGGGCGGTGCTCGCCTGGGCGGTGTACGGCGGGCGGCGGCTGGGGGCGGTGGCCGCGCTGATCGTCTCGCTGGCCGACCTGTGGCTGCGCGGTGTCCTCGGGGGTGACCTGGACATGCTGCCGATCAACGGCACCGTCCTGCTCTTCCTCGCCGGGGTGGTCGTCGGGCACGTGGCCCGGCTGGCCAAGAGGGCCGAGGAACGCATGCAGCAGGCGATCGAGCTGGAGGCGGCCGGGCGGGAGCGGGAACGGCTCGCCCGGGGCATCCACGACTCGGTGCTCCAGGTGCTCGCGCTGGTCCAGCGGCGCGGGCAGGAGATCGGCGGTGAGGCGGCCGAGCTGGGCAGGCTCGCGGGCGAGCAGGAGGCCGCGTTGCGCGAGCTGGTCAGGCTCAGGCCCGAGGCGTCCGCCCTCGGCACCGCCGACCTGTGCGTCCTGCTGCACAGGTACGGCTCGGCCACGGTCACCGTCTCGGCCCCGGCGACCCCGCTCACCCTGCCCGCGGCCACCGCGGCCGAGATGGCCGCCGCGGTCGGGGCCGCCCTGGACAACGTCGCCCGCCACTGCGGGGCGCGGGCGCCAGCCTGGGTCTTCGCCGAGGGCGAGGGCGGGCTGGTCACCGTGACCGTGCGGGACGAGGGGCCGGGCATCGCGCCCGGACGCCTGGAGGAGGCCGCCGCCGCCGGGCGGCTGGGCGTCGCGCAGTCGATCCGGGGCCGCATCGCCGACCTCGGCGGCACGGTCACCGTGATCTCCGAACCCGGCCGGGGCACCGAGATCGAGATGTCGGTGCCGGCCGGTTGAACCGTGCGGGCCGGTGAAGAAGGCCGGTCGGTTGAGCTGTGCAGGCCGGTGAAGAGGACTGGCCGGTTGAGCCGTGCCGACCGGTGAAGAAGACCGGCCGGTCGGGACAGAACGGCTCTAAGGTGGGCCAATGCGCGTGATGGTGGTGGACGACCACCCGATGTGGAGGGACGGGGTTGCCAGGGATCTGGCCGAGGCCGGGTACGAGGTCGTGGCGACGGTCGGGGAGGGGCGGCAGGCGGTCCGGGTGGCCGCCGCGGTCCGGCCCGAGCTGGTCGTGCTCGACCTGCAACTGCCCGACCTGCCGGGGGTCGAGGTGGCCAGGAGGCTGGCCGCGTCGGAGCCGCCGCCCCGGGTGCTGATGCTGTCGGCCAGCGGCGAGCAGGAGGACGTGCTGGAGGCCGTAAAAGCGGGCGCGTCCGGATATCTGCTGAAATCCGCGAGCAAGGAGGAGTTCCTCGACGCGGTCAGGCGCACCGCCGAGGGCGACGCGGTGTTCACCCCCGGCCTGGCGGGACTCGTCCTGGGGGAGTACCGCAGGCTGGCCGCCAGGCCCGCGCCCGAGGCGACCCCCCGGCTGACCGAGCGGGAGACCGAGGTGCTCCGCCTGGTCGCCAAGGGCCTGTCGTACAAGCAGATCGCCGAGCGGCTCGTGCTCTCCCACCGGACGGTGCAGAACCACGTCCAGAACACGTTGAACAAGCTCCAGCTCCACAATCGGGTGGAACTGGTCCGCTACGCGATCGAGCAGGGCCTCGACGAGTCGTAAGCGCGACTAAAGTGACAAGGTCGAGACGTTGTCTTTGCGTGAGCACGCGAGAGACTTGACCGTGGTTCCCCGATATCGGTTCCCTGGCGTCTCCGACTCCCCGTCCCCCTCGAAGTTCCACCGGAGGTCGCACCATGACCATGTCCGCCTTGGGCGAGCCCTGCGTTCTGCTCAAACTGGGCGAGGTCGTCCTCAAGGGCAACAACCGCGAGCTCTTCGAGCGCAGGTTGCAGGCCAACATCAAGGCCGCCCTGAAGGACGTCGGCGTCAAGGTCGACGTACGGCAGCGCCACGGTGTCATCGCGCTCTTCCTGCCGGACGGCAGTGGTGCGGAGATCGCCGACGCGGTCGCCGAGCGCGTCTCGTACGTCCCCGGCCTGGTCTGGGTCCACCGCGCCTGGCGGGTGGAGAAGGACCCCTCGGCGATCACCAAGGCCGCCATCGAGCTGCTGGCCGACCGCGACGACGTCAGGCGCGGCGTCTCCTTCGCGGTCCGCTCCCGCCGCCGCGACAAGCGCTTCCCGCTCACCTCGATGCAGCTGGACCGCTCGGTCGGCGGCGAGCTCAACGACATCTACGGCCTGCCCGTCGACCTGAAGCGCCCCGAGCTGGTCGTCTCCATCGAGGTCGACCGCGACGAGGCGTTCGTCTTCACCGGCGGGCAGCCGGGCCAGGGCGGGCTGCCGGTCGGCACCAGCGGCAGGGGCCTGGTGCTGATGTCCGGCGGCATCGACTCCCCGGTGGCCGCCTACCGGATGATGCGCCGTGGCCTGCGGGTCGACTTCCTGCACTTCTCCGGCATCCCCTTCACCACCTCGGAGTCCATCTACAAGGCGTACGCGCTGGTCAGGGCGCTCGACAAGTTCCAGGGCGGGTCCCGGCTGTGGGTCGTCCCCTTCGGCAAGGCCCAGCAGTCGATCAAGGCCTCGGGGCAGGACCGCCTCGCGATCATCACTCAGCGGCGCCTGATGCTGAAGACCGGCGAGGAGGTCGCCCGCCGCCTGCGCGCCGGGGCCCTGGTCACCGGCGACTCCCTGGGACAGGTCTCCTCGCAGACCCTGCAGAACATCACCGCCCAGGACGACGCCGTCGACATGCCGATCCTGCGTCCCCTCATCGGCCTCGACAAGACCGAGATCATGGCCGAGGCCCGCCGCATCGGCACCCTGGCGATCTCCGAGCTGCCCGACGAGGACTGCTGCACGCTCCTCGCCCCCCGCAAGGCCGAGACCGCCGCGAAGGTCGCCGACCTGAAGAAGATCGAGCGCCGCCTCGACGCCGAGGAGCTCGCCGTCCAGCTGGCCGGGTCCCTGCAGGAGTACAAGATCGACGCCTGACCCCCTCGGGCGTACCCGAGGGGCGAGACCGCAGGTCAGGCGGGGGCCAGGAGGTCACCGGCGGCGACCTTGCCCAGCAGCGGCGGGAACCGCTCCATCACCCGGGCGAGCTCGCCCAGGTCGCCGTCGACCAGCGCCTGCGGGCCGTCGCAGAGTGCCTGCTCGGGGTGCGGGTGGACATCGATGATCACTCCGTCGGCTCCGGCCGCGATGGCCGCGCGGGTGAGCGGCAGGACCAGGTCGCGGTGCCCGCCGGAGTGGGACGGGTCGACGATCACCGGCAGGTGCGACAGCCGCTGGGCGAGCGGCACCGCCGAGACGTCCAGGGTGTTGCGGGTGGCGGTCTCGAAGGTGCGGATGCCGCGCTCGCACAGCACGATGTCGAGGTTGCCGCGCTGGGCGACGTGCTCGGCGGCCATCAGCCACTCCTCGATGGTCGCGCTCATCCCGCGCTTGAGCATCACCGGCTTGCCGGAGGCGCCGACGGCCTGCAGCAGCGCGAAGTTCTGCGCGTTGCGGGTGCCGACCTGGAGCATGTCGGCGTAGGAGGCCACCAGCTCCACGTCGTCGGCGTCGACGACCTCGGTGACGACGGGCAGCCCGGTCTCCTCGCGCACGTCGGCGAGGATGCGCAGGCCCGCCTCGCCGAGCCCCTGGAAGGCGTACGGGGAGGTGCGGGGCTTGTAGGCGCCGCCGCGCAGCAGGGTGGCCCCGGCCGCCTTCGCCATCAGGGCGGCCCCCAGGGTCTGCTCCGGGGTCTCCACCGCGCACGGCCCGGCGATCAGGGTGACCGTGTCCGGGCCGATCGGCACGCCGCCGACCCGCACGGTGGACCGCTCGGGGTGGTTGTCCCGGCTCACCAGCTTGTACGGCGCGCTCACCCGGATCACGTCGGCCACCCCCGGCATCCCGCGCAGGTCAAGAGTGGCGAGCTGGGCGATGTCGCCCACCAGGCCGATGATCGTGCGGCTCACTCCCCGGCTGACGAACGCCTCGCCGCCCGCCGCGGCGATGATCTCCACGATCGCCTCGACGTTCTCCCGGGTGGCGCCGGGACCCATGACGATGACCATTTCTCTCCCTCTCGATCTCTCCATCGGCGTCCGCCGTTCGCGGCGGACACCGATGGTTCTCGTGGTTGTGGGGTTTTTGAAGAAGGCCGGAAAACGCGAAAGGCCCCGGGTCCGAAAACCGGACCCGGGGCCTTTCGTCCGCCAGGCTGTCAGCGCAGCATCTGGTGGCGAACGGTCCGACCTAAGGGTCCGTCGCCATACCAAAACCAGAACGTGGTGCGCATAGCGGCAAATGATAGCGCACGACGAGAACGCGCTCTCCCGTGACCCGGGGGCGGGACGGGGAAGGGTGCAATGCGGTGGCCACCGAGATGGCGGCGGACCGACGATGGCAGGATTACCCCGTGCCAGCGGGGAAACGGCGAGGGGAGTGACGGTGGAGCAGTCCGAACCGCCCGAGGAGCCTCGCCTGCCGCCGGGCCAGTACGTTCCCCGGGGCAGGCCGGTGATCCACTACGGCCGGGTCCCCACGTTCCGCCCGGCGACCTGGCAGTTGCACGTCATGGGGGCGACCGCCTCGGGCGATCAGCACCGCTTCACCTGGCCCCAGTTCTCCGAGCTGCCGCGTACCACGATCCTGGCCGACTTCCACTGCGTCACCAAGTTCTCGATCATGGGCAACGAGTGGAGCGGGGTGTCCACGGAGACGCTGATGAAGATCGCCCCGCCCGCGCCCGACGTGAAACACGTGATGATCTGGGGCGAGTACGGCTACAGCGCCAACGTCCGGATAGGCGACTTCGCCCGCTCCCAGACGATGTTCGCGCTGGAGTTCGACGAGAAGCCCATCTCCCCGGAACGCGGCTTCCCGGTGCGGATGATCGTCCCGCACCTGTACGCGTGGAAGAGCGTCAAGTGGGTCCGCGCCGTGGAGTACCTGCTGGAGGACAGGCGCGGCTTCTGGGAGGAGCGCGGCTACCACAACATCGCCGACCCCTGGCGCGAGCAGCGCTACTCCTATCAGGAGGAAGCGGGCGAAGGCCCACCGTGATCGGCGTTCGCCCCTGATCAGAGGGGCTGGTTGACTACGGTTTCCCGCATGTCGACGACCGGCTGGGTGCTGCTGTGCGCCTTCAGCACCCTCCTCGGATTCTTCCTCCCCCGCCCGCGCCGGCAGCACCCGGACCTTTCGGGCGGCCCGACGGACGAGGCCACCTTCCTCACCCTGCACATCGCGGCGATGGCGGCCCCCTCGCTGCGGGCCGGGCTCACCCGCGACTCCGCCCGCAAGGCGGTCCGCCACCTGCGCGCACTGCTGGGCACCAGCGCCATCGCGGTCGTCGACTCCGGCGGCCTGCTCGCGTGGGACGGCGCGGCGGGCTGCCACCGCGACCACGCGCCCGAGCACGCCCGTACGGTCCTCGCCTCCGCCCGCTCCCGCATGGTGGCCGGGGACGAGCTGGCCTGCGACACGCCGGGCTGCGACATCCGGGGCGGGGTCGTCGTGCCGCTCACCGTCGACGGGCGGGTGGTCGGGGCGCTCGCCGCGTACGACACCGTGGTGAGCGCGGCGCTGGTGCGGACCGTCACCGAGGTCGGCCGGTGGGTGTCGGGGCAGCTGGAGCTGGCCGAGGTCGACTCCTCGCGGCGGCGGACGATGGCGGCCGAGATGCGGGCGCTGCGCGCCCAGATGTCCCCGCACTTCGTCTACAACGCGCTCACCACCATCGCCTCCTTCGTCCGCACCGACCCCGACCGGGCGCGGGAGCTGCTGGTGGAGTTCGCCGACTTCAACCGGTACGCGCTGCGCCGGGCCCGCGACTTCACCACCCTCGCCGAGGAGGTGCACTGCGTGGACCGCTACCTGCTCCTGGAACGTGCCAGGTTCGGCGACCGGCTCCACGTCACCCTCCGGGTCGCGCCGGAGGTGCTGTCGCTCCCCGTCCCGTTCCTCTGCCTGCAGCCCCTGGTGGAGAACGCCGTCAGGCACGGGGTGGCCGCGGCGGGACGTCGAGGCGAGGTCCGGGTGGTGGTCAGCGACGCCGGTCCCGAGGCGCACATCAGCGTGCAGGACGACGGCCTGGGCATGCCTCCCGAGCGGGCCCGGCTGCTCCTCGACGGCGGCCCCCCGCGCGGGGGCTCACGCGAGGGCTCGTCCGGGGGCTCACACGGCGACGAGGAGGAGGGGATCGGGCTGGCCGGAGTGGACGTGCGGTTTCGCCAGATCTACGGCGAGGACTACGGCCTGGTCGTGGAGAGTGCCCCGAACGCGGGCACCACGGTGAGGCTCCGTGTGCCCAAGCTCCCCCGCCGATAGCTACTTGTAGTCAAACTATTACCTGAAGTCGCGATGAGGCTTGCGGCGGATGTGGTCGAGGAGGCAGCGTAGGGTCATGTTGCGAGTCCTGGCCGTTGACGACGAGGTCCCCGCTCTTGAGGAGATCGCCTATCTCCTCCGCCAGGACCCCCGGATCGAGCACGTCTCCACCGCCGTGGGCGGCGTCACCGCGCTCCAGGACATGGTCCAGATGATCGGCACGGGCGAGCGGCTGGACGGGGTCTTCCTCGACATCCGGATGCCCGGCCTCGACGGGCTCGACCTGGCCAGGCTCATCGCGGGCTTCCCCAACCCGCCCCGGCTGGTCTTCGTCACCGCCCACGAGGAGTGCGCGGTGCAGGCCTTCGAGCTGGAGGCGGTCGACTACCTGCTCAAACCGCTCAGGGCCGACCGGCTGGCCGAGGCGGTACGGCGCCTGGAGGCGATGACCCCCGCGGCGGCCGACCCGGTGCCCGAGGACGTCATCCCGGTCGAGCTCGCCGGGCGGACGAGGTTCGTGCCGCAGCAGGCCGTCTGGTTCGCCGAGGCGCAGGGCGACTACGTCCGGCTGCACACCGACGAGGGCAGCTACCTGGTCCGCATGCCGCTCGCCGCCCTGGAGCGGCGCTGGGCCGGGTCGGGGTTCATCAGGGTGCACCGCAGCACGCTCGTCTCGGTGCGGCACGTGAGCGAGCTGCGCTTCGACGGCGGCCGGGTGATGCTCAGGGTGGGCACCGAGACGCTCCCGGTCAGCCGCCGCCACACCCGCCAGGTGCGCGAGCGGCTCGTCCGCCAGTTCCGCGACCGTCCGGCGATCCCCGGGGTGGCCGTCCGGGGCAGATCCCTGCCCTCCGCGGCCCTGAGCTAGCCGCGTCCCTTCCCTTCCCTCCCGTTCCGTTTCCGTTTCCCGCCGGGGTGCGGGAGCCCTTCCCGAGGGGGCGAAGGCCTCTCCCGGCGGTGAGGGCTTCTTTTTTCCGTGTTCCTTGTCGTGCCGGTGGCCGCGTGTGGTCCCGGGTGATCCCGCGTGGGTCGTCCCGGGGTACGGAAGAGGGCTGAAGCTCCCTTGCCCCTCCATGGGCTCGTACGACTCGCCGTGCGGCGCATCTCGCCCGAGGCCGCCTCCGGTGCTCCCACGCCCCCGTGCGGCGATTCACGCCCGCGTGGACCCCGGCACGCCCGCCCCCGGGTCGCCGGTCGCGCTCCCGGGCGTCGCCCCGGACGGACGGCGTCGCGTGCTCGTCGCGGGCGCCCCGCCTGGGACGTCCACCTGCCGTCGCCGGATTCCCGGTCGTGGATTCCGTTCGCCGCACGCGTCTCACACGTCCCGCCGGTGTGCTCCCTTACCGGGGGTCCCGTGGGTCCCGGAAGCCCCTGATCGACCGTTCGTCGTCCGCCGGCGGCCGTTCGTCGTGCCGGTACTCTCCGCACATCGACAACTACTGACCGTTAATCGCGCTGGAGGGAAAGCGCCGCTCACTCGTCTGGACGCGCCTCTAGTGTTCCCTCATCGGAGAGCGAGACCCGCCGCGTCAGGGGGGGACAGAGCCGGAAGGCTCACGTAAGACCTGACGCGCGGACACCGGGTGACCGTCGACAGCCGACGACATCGGATCACCCGGCCGCCGGGTCCTTGGCCGGAAGGGGAGGGGCCGCCGATCTCCGATATGACGGGACGCCCGCGCTAGCCAGCGGGCCGGACCGTGATCCGGCCACACGGGGGCGGTCGGATCACGAGGACGGGCGTCCCGTCCGACCTCGCGGTCTCAGGGGACGCGGGCCCTGCCTGCCGGTGACCGCCGGCAGGCAGCCGGTCGCCGGATCAGGTGTCGCGGAGCTTCTTGAGCGCGTCGATGTCCTCGCGGTGCTTCTCGGCGCCGCCCGGGGTCTCGATGCAGAACGGCACCCCCGCCACCACGGGATGGCGCATCATCTCGGCGAAGGAGGCGGAGCCGATGTGGCCGGCGCCGATGTTCTCGTGCCGGTCCCTCCTGGAGCCGCTCGGGTCCTTGGAGTCGTTAGCGTGCACCAGCTTGAGCCGCCCCGGGGCGATCGCGTGCAGGGCGTCCAGGGTCTCCTTGACGCCCTCGGAGGTCGACAGGTCGTGCCCGGCGGAGAAGACGTGGCAGGTGTCGAAGCAGACGCCCGCCTTCGGGTGCCAGTCGAGGGCCTCCAGGTAGGGCTCCAGGTCCTGGACGGTCGCGCAGAGCACCCCGCCCTGCCCGGCCATCGACTCCAGCAGCAGGTCGGGCCCGTCGTCGGGGATCTCCTCCAGGAGCGGCAGGAGATGCTCGCGCAGCTGGCGCAAGGCGGCGTCACGAGGCTGGCTCACCGCCGACCCCGTGTGGACGACCACCCCCTTCGCGCCGATCGCGTGGCCGCGCAGCAGGTTGTGGCGCACGGTGGCCACCGACTTCTCCAGCGTCTCGGGGCTCGGGGAACCCATGTTGACGAGGTAGGAGGCGTGCACGAAGGAGAGCACGCCCGACTCGCGCAGCGCGGTGTCCTGGGCGGGGTCGCCCGCGGAGAGCGCCCAGCCACGGGGGTTGGTGACGAACACCTGGATCATCTCGGCGCCGATGTCCGCGGCGTACCGCAGCCCGCCCTTGGCGAGACCGCCGGTGACGGAGACGTGCCCGCCGATGGGGGAGGAGAGTGAAGTCATAGTGCCACCATTTTAGGCGTCACCCAGGACGTTCACCGGGCCCCGCCGATCGGCGTTTCTTATCGCCCGCCGTCGCTCACCTTCATCCGCCGTCGTCCGCCGTCGCTCGTCTTCATCCGCCGTCGTCCGCCGTCGGTGCTCGCCTCACTGGCTGTCGTCGCTCGCCTTCACCTGCCACGGTCGCCCGCTGTTGGCGATCGCCTTCGCCTGCCGTTCGGTGAGTTTGGAGCATGTTACGAAAATCCGGGGCAAATCATGGCTCACTTTGCGGTTCTTGGCGCTGGACCGCACGCGCCGGGGGTGTGTGTACTGCTCACATGCCTAACGTGAACTCCGCGCCGCCGGTCCCGGGGCCGGCCGCGTTCAACGCGCTGGGCGCCGAGGAGGCCGAGGCCGGGCTGCTGGCCTGCTGCGCCAGCCGGGCCTTCGCCCGGCAGGTGGCCGCGCTGCGCCCCTACCGCGATCTCGACCGGCTGGCCGAGGCGGCGGAGGCCGCCGTGCTGGCGCTTGACTGGTCCGGCGTCCGTGAGGCGCTGGCCGCCCACCCCCGGATCGGCGAGCCGCCCAGGGAGAATGGCCCGGCGGCGGGTCCCGAGCCGCCCGGCCACCCGGAAGGGCCCTCGGAAGAGCACCCGGAAAGGCCCCGGGAAAGGCACTCGGCGAGGGAGGCGGCCTGGTCGCGCGGGGAGCAGGCGGGGGTCGACACGGCCGGGCGGGAGGTCCTCGACCGGCTGGCGGAGGGTAACCTCGCCTACGAGCGGCGGTTCGGCCACGTCTACCTGATCTGCGCCACCGGCCTGTCGGCCGAGGAGATGCTGGCCCGTCTCACGGAGCGGCTCGGCAACGACGAGGACACCGAACGGGACGTCGTCAGGACCGAACTCGCGAAGATCACCCGGCTGCGGCTGGCGAAACTCCTGGGAGCCGCCCCATGAGCCTGTCCACCCACGTGCTGGACGCCGCCCTGGGCAGGCCCGCGGCGGGGGTCGCCGTACGCCTGGAACGGGACGGCGAGGTGCTCGCCGAGGGCGTCACCGACGCCGACGGGCGGATCGCGGGATGGACCTGCGGGAAGGGCGACCACCGCCTGGTCTTCGAGACCGGCGGCTACTTCGCCGCCCGCGAGGTGGACGCCTTCTACCCCCGGGTCTCGATCGACTTCACGGTGGCGGACCCGCGGGAGCACCACCACGTGCCCCTGCTGCTCAGCCCGTTCGCCTACTCGACGTATCGAGGGAGCTAAGCATGCCCGTCGTTCTCGGCCCCAACCGCTACGGCAAGGCGGAGACCCGTCTGGTCCGCGTCGTCAGGGACGGCGGCGTCCACCACATCAAGGACGTCACAGTCGGCTCGGCGCTGTCCGGCGACATGGAGGCGGTCCACCTCACCGGGGACAACGCCGCGGTCCTGCCGACCGACACGCAGAAGAACACCGTGTACGCCTTCGCCAGGAAGCACGGCGTGACGGAGATCGAGGACTTCGCGATCCTGCTGGCCCGCCACTACGTGGAGTCGCAGCCCACCGTCCACCACGCCCGCGTGGAGATCGAGGAGCACTTCTGGGACCGCGTCCCGGTGTCCGAGGACGTCGCGGGGGAGCGCGGGCGGCACTCCTTCGTCCGCTCCGGCCGGGAGACGCGCACCTGCGCCGTCCACCACGACCGGGACGGCACCACCACCGTGGTCTCCGGGCTGAGGGACCTGGTGGTGCTCAACTCGACCGACTCGGAGTTCTCCGGCTTCGTCGAGGACGAGTACACCACCCTGCCCCCCACCAAGGACCGCGTCCTCGCTACCGCCGTCTCGGCCCGCTGGCGGCACCTGCCAGGAGCGGCCGGGCATGGGACGGCGTACGGGGAGTCGTACGACGAGGTGCGCCGCCACCTGCTCGGGGCGTTCGCCGAGACTTACAGCCTTTCGCTGCAGCAGACGCTCTACGCGATGGGCGAGCGGGTCCTGAACGCCCGCGAGGAGGTCTGCGAGGTGCGCCTGGCGATGCCGAACAAGCACCACTTCCTGGTCGACCTCACCCCGTTCGGGCTGGACAACCCCAACGAGGTGTTCCACGCGGCCGACCGCCCCTACGGGCTGATCGAGGGCAGCGTGCTCCGCGACGACGCCCCCGACGCCCGCTTCGCCTGGGAATGACTGGGAGTGACGAGCATGGACTTCCTGCGACCCGCCACGTGGGCGGAGGCACTCGCCGCCAGGGCCGACCGGCCGGACGCGGTCCCCATCCAGGGCGGCACCGACATGATGGTCGAGCTCAACTTCGACGTGCGGCGGCCCGGCGCGCTGCTCGACCTGAACCGGGTCGCCGAGCTCGCCCGGTGGAGCGAGGAACCGGACGGCAGGCTCAGGGTCGGCGCGGGCGTGACGTACGCCCGGCTCATCGCCGAACTGGGCGACCGGCTGCCCGGCCTGGCCCAGGCCTCCCGCACGGTCGGCTCGCCGCAGATCCGCAACCGGGGCACCGTGGGAGGAAACCTCGGCGCGGCCTCGCCCGCGGGGGACAGCCACCCGCCGCTGCTGGCCGGGGACGCGGTCGTCGAGGTCGAGTCCGCGGCCAGGGGCGTACGGATGATCCCGGCCGCCGACTTCTACGTCGGGGTCAAGCGCAGCGCGCTGGAGGCCGACGAGCTGATCCGCGGGTTCTGGACGACCCCCGCAAGCGGCCCCCAGTACTTCTCCAAGGTCGGCACCCGCAACGCCATGGTGATCGCGGTCTGCTCGTTCGCGATCGCGCTGCACCCCGGCGAGCGCCGGGTCGGCACCGGCATCGGCTCGGCCGCCCCGACCCCCCGCCGCGCCGTCGCCGCCGAGGAGTTCCTCGCCGCCGAACTCGACTGGGAGGCGCGGCTCGACCCCGCGGTGCTCGGCCGTTTCGGGGAGCTGGCCGCCGAGGCCGCCTCGCCGATCGACGACGTGCGCGGCACCGCCGGCTACCGGCGCCACGCCATCGCGGTGATGGCGCGGCGCACCCTCACCTGGGCGTGGAACGAGTTCCGCTCAGGACACTTCGAGAGGAGGGCCGGCTGATGCGCGTCACCTTCACCGTCAACGGCCGCACGGAGACCGCCGACGACGTCTGGGAGGGCGAGAGCCTCCTGTACCTCCTGCGCGAGCGGGTCGGCCTGCCGGGTTCCAAGAACGCGTGCGAGCAGGGCGAGTGCGGCTCCTGCACGGTCTATCTCGACGGGATCCCCGTCTGCGCGTGCCTGGTCGCGGCCGGGCAGGCCGAGGGGCGCCAGGTCCGTACCGTCGAGGGGCTCGCCGACGGCGACCGGCTCGACCCGATCCAGGAGGCCTTCGTCGAGTGCGGCGCCGTCCAGTGCGGCTTCTGCACCCCCGGTCTCCTCGTCCAGGCCCACGACCTGATCGAACGGGTCGCGCGGCCGTCCGACGCGGAGATCCGCGAGGCCCTGGCGGGCAACCTGTGCCGGTGCACCGGCTACGAGAAGATCCTCGACGCCGTACGCCTCGCCGCGGCACGGAAGGCGGAGGCCCGGTGAGCCCCACCCTGATCGAGAACGTCCACATCGCCCCGGTCGTGGGCCCGGAGATCCCCTTGGGGCACATCCACGTCGAGGGCGACAGGATCGTGGCCGTGGGCGCGGGCCCCGCGCCGGACGTCCCGGGGGCGGACAGGATCGACGGCACCGGCTGCCTCGCCACCCCCGGCCTGGTCAACACCCACCACCACCTCTACCAGTGGGCCTCCCAGGGACTCGCCCAGGACGCCACCCTGTTCGAGTGGCTGGCGGCGCTCTACCAGGTGTGGGCCGCGATGGACGCCGAGGTCGTCAGGGGCGCGGCGGGCGCGGGGCTGGGCTATCTCACCCTCTCGGGCTGCACCACCTCCAGCGACCACCACTACATCTTCCCCAAGGGGCGCGGGGACCTGTTCGCCGCGGAGATCGAGGCGGCGCGGGAGATCGGCCTGCGCTTCCACCCCGCGCGAGGCTCGATGGACCGGGGAAGGTCGCAGGGCGGCCTGCCGCCGGACGTCGTGGTCGAACGGCTCGACGAGATCCTCGACGCGACGGCCGAGGCCGTCGACACCTACCACGACCCGTCCTTCTCCTCCATGCTCCGCGTCGCGGTCGCCCCCTGCTCGCCGTTCTCCGTCAGCGCCGAGCTGATGACCGAGGCCGCCGCGCTGGCCAGGTCCAAGGGGGTACGCCTGCACACCCACCTCGCCGAGACCCTCGACGAGGAGGAGCACTGCCTGCGGCAGGTCGGGCAGCGCCCGGTCGACTACATGGAGAAGCTCGGCTGGCTCGGCCCGGACGTGTGGTTCGCCCACGCCATCCACCTGAGTGACGGCGACATCGACGTCTTCGCCCAGACCGGTACGGGTTCGGCGCACTGCCCCAGCTCCAACGGCCGTCTCGGCGCCGGGATCGCCCGCGTCTCCGAGATGCTCCACCGGGGCGCGAACGTCGGCCTGGGGGTAGACGGCAGCGCCTCCGCCGAGCTGACCTCGCTCTCCGGCGAGATGCGGCAGGCGCTGCTGTTCCAGCGGGCCAGGTACGGGCCCACCGCGCTCACCGCCCGGCAGGCGCTGGAGATCGCCACCCTCGGCGGGGCGAGGAACCTGGGCCGCGAGGAGGAACTCGGCTCCCTGGAGGCGGGGAAGCTCGCCGACATCGCCCTCTGGCGTACCGGGGCCTTCGCCTCCGCGGTCGCCGACCCGGTCTGCGCGCTGGTCTTCGGCACCCGGCAACCCCCGCTGGCCCGGTTGCTGGTCGGCGGCCGGACCGTCGTCGAGGACGACGAGCTGCGTACCGTCGCCCAGGACGAGCTCGGCCGCGCGGGAGGCGAGGCGCACCGCCGCCTCATGCGCCTGGCGGCGGAGCAGGGCTTCGGGGTCTCGTGACCCTTCCCGCCGATGGCCCGGAGGCGTCGCCGGGGGAGAACCGGGCGTCCGGGGTGTCCGAGGGGTCCGGGGGAGTGACCGGACGTCCGGGATGTCCGGAAGGAGTGACCGAGCGTCCGGGGCGTCCGGGGCGGCCCAAAGGAGTGACCGGGGTGGCCGAGAGGGTGACCGAGAGGGTGACCGGGCGTCCGGGGTGTCCGGGGGCGGATGTCAAGATGGTGCTCCGTCTCACCGGGGTCCGGCATTCGCCTCCCGTCCGCTCGTACCGGCCGGGGACGCGTGCCGCCCATCCGTCACCAGGGAGCAGGGTTGTCTGAGTCGTCGGGACACGTCGTGATCGCCCCGGACAAGTTCAAGGGCTCGCTGACCGGCGCCGAGGTCGCCGCGCGGGTCGCGGCGGGCCTCGGGCCCGGCGTCGCCACGGTCGCGCTGCCGGTGGCCGACGGCGGTGACGGCACCGTGGACGCCGTCGTGGCCTGCGGGTTCACCCGCGTCGAGGTCGAGGTCACCGGTCCCGTCGGCGAACCGGTCCTCGCCTCCTACGCCTGGCGCGACGCCTCTCCCTCGGAGGGGGCCGCTCCGGGAGCGGACGTGCCGACGGCGGTCGTCGAGCTGGCCGAGGCGTCCGGCCTGCGGCGGCTGCCGGTCGCCTCCGGGCCCGCCGCCCCGGCCGGATCCCCCGCGCACGAGGGCGTCGAGCTGGCCCCGCTCACCGCGACCAGCCACGGCACCGGCGAGCTGATCGCCCACGCCGTACGGCGCGGGGCCCGGCGGGTCGTGCTCGGCCTCGGCGGCAGCGCCTGCACCGACGGCGGCACGGGCATGATGCGGGCGCTCGGCGTCCGCTTCCTGGACGCCGAGGGGCGGGAACTCCCCTTCGGGGGAGCGGCCCTCCGTGACCTGGAAAAAATCGACACATCCGGACTTATCCCGATTGACGGGGTCGAGTTCGTGGTCGCGGGCGACGTGGACAACCCGCTGCTCGGCCCGCACGGCGCCGCGGCCGTGTACGCACCGCAGAAGGGCGCGAGCCCCGACGACGTGAAGCTGCTCGACCGGGCCCTCGCCAGGCTCGCCGCCGTCGCCGCGCACACCCACGGCCTGGTCGGGGCCATCGAGCACGACGGCGTCGTCCGCTCGATGGGCGTGGCCGGGCAGCCGGGAGCGGGCGCCGCGGGGGGAGTGGGCTTCGCCGCGCTGGCCTTCCTGGCGGCCGACTTCCGCCCCGGCATCGACTATCTCCTGGAGCTGCTCGGCTTCCGCGACCGGCTTGAGGGCGCGCGCCTCGTCGTCACCGGTGAGGGCTCGCTCGACGAGCAGACGCTGCGCGGCAAGGCGCCCGCCGGGGTCGCGAGCGCCGCGGCCAAGGCGGGGGTCCCGGTCGTCGCGGTCTGCGGGCGCCGCGGTCTCGGGGACGAGGAGCTGAACGCGGCGGGCATCACGGCCGCCTACGCGCTCACCGACATCGAGCCCGACCCGGCCGTGTGCATGTCCCAGGCGGGCCCGCTGCTGGAACGGCTCGCCCGCAGGGTCGCGGAGAGGCACCTTTGACAGGCGAGGAACGGAGAGCGGATGAGCGCAGGGGCTGAGGACGTACCGGATCTGGTCATCAGGTCCCGCCGGGTCGTGCTGCCGGGGGGAGAGGGACCGGCGGTGGTCGCCGTACGGGACGGGAGGATCGTCGGGGTGCACGCCCACGACGCCGAGCCGGCCGCCGCCGAGCGGGTCGACCTCGGCGGCGTCGCGCTGCTGCCCGGCCTGGTCGACACGCACGTGCACGTCAACGAGCCCGGCCGCACCCACTGGGAGGGGTTCGCCTCCGCCACCCGGGCGGCCGCGGCGGGCGGGGTGACCACGATCGTGGACATGCCGCTCAACTCGCTGCCGCCGACCGTGAACGCGGACGCCCTGGCCGTGAAGAGGAAGGCCGCCGAGGGGCAGTGCGCGGTGGACGTCGCCTTCTGGGGCGGGGCGATCCCCGGTAACGCCGGGGACCTGCGGGCGCTGCACGAGGCGGGCGTACGCGGGTTCAAGTGCTTCCTGTCCCCGTCGGGCGTGGACGAGTTCCCGCCGCTGGACGCGGACGGGCTGCGGGCCGCCATGGTGGAGATCGCCTCCTTCGACGGCCTGCTCGTCGTCCACGCCGAGGACCCCGCGCTGCTCGCCGACCCCGAGGGGCCGGGATACCCGGAGTTCCTCGACTCCCGGCCGGGGGAGTCCGAACGCCGCGCCGTCGAACGCGTCGCCGAGCTGGCGGGGGAGACCGGGGTGCGGGCGCACATCCTGCACGTGTCGTCCGCGCTGTGCCTGGAACCGCTGGCGAAGGCCCGGCGGGAGGGGGTGCGTCTCACCGCGGAGACCTGCCCGCACTACCTCACGCTGATGGCCGAGGAGGTGCCCGAGGGCGCCACCCAGTTCAAGTGCTGCCCGCCGATCCGCTCCTCGGCCAACCGAGACGAGCTCTGGCGCGGTCTCGCCGACGGGGTGCTCGGCTACGTCGTCTCCGACCACTCGCCGTCCACCCCCGACCTGAAGGTGCCCGACTTCGCCGCCGCCTGGGGCGGGATCTCCTCCCTTCAGCTCGGCCTCACCGCCGTCTGGACCGAGGCGGCGCGGCGCGGGCACGGTCTGGGCGACGTCGCTCGCTGGATGGCGGGAAACCCGGCCGAGCTGGCGGGGCTGCGCGGCAAGGGCGCGATCGCGGTGGGCGCGGACGCCGACCTGGTCGCCTTCGACGCCGACGCCGTCCACACCGTGGACGTCTCCGCCCTGCACCACAAGAACCCGGTCACGCCCTACCACGGCAGGACGCTGGTGGGGGAGGTATGCACGACGTGGCTGCGCGGCCGGGTCGTGGGTAGGGATCCCCGGGGCACCCTCCTGTAGGGCCTTCAGACCCGGAGACCTCCGACCTCGGCGACCGAGCCCACTCCCCGCGAGAAAGGTTCTCTCCTTGACCGAACCCACGACCGATGTCCCGACCCGTCTCCCGGCCGGATTCCCGGCCGGGTTCACCGCGCTGCCCGACCTCGCCCTGCGCACCCTCGGCGGCTCGGTCGTCGCGGCCAACGACGAGTCCTTCGCCGAGAAGGAGAGCCTCATCAGGCCGGGCCGCCCCGGCTTCATGCCGCATACCTTCGGCGCCAAGGGCCAGGTCTACGACGGCTGGGAGACCCGCAGGCGCCGCGAACCCGGCCACGACTGGGCCCTGGTCAGGCTCGGCATGCCCGGCGTGGTCAGGGGCGTCGTGATCGACACCGCCTGGTTCAAGGGCAACTACCCGCCGTACGCCTCCGTCGAGGCCGCCGAGGTCGAGGGCTACCCCACGGCCGCCGAGCTGGAGACGGCCGACTGGGTGGAGATCGTCCCCAGGAGCGAGCTCAAGGGGGACGCCGAGCACCTCTTCGCGGTGTCCGGCGAGCGCCGCCACACGCACGTACGGCTGAACATGTTCCCCGACGGGGGCATCGCCCGCCTGCGGGTGCACGGCGAGGTCAGGCCCGACCTGTCCCTGTACGAGGGACTCGGCCTGGACCTGGCCGCCCTGGAGAACGGCGCGCTCGTCACCGCCTGCTCCAACGAGTTCTACTCCTCGCCCAACAACGCCATCTCACCCGGCCTCGCCCGCCACCAGGCCGAGGGCTGGGAGACCGCCCGCCGCCGCGACGACGGCAACGACTGGCTGGTGATCCGCCTGGCGGGCCCCGGCGTCGTCAGCCTCGCCGAGATCGACACCACCAACCTGGTGTTCAACGCCCCCGCCGAGGTCTCCGTCACGGGCACCGCGGACGGCACCGCCTGGTTCCCGCTGCTGCCCAGGACCCGCCTGCTGCCCGACACCCGGCACCGCTTCCGCGTCAGGGACGCGCCCGCGGCCACGTACGCCAGGGTGGACATCCACCCCGACGGCGGCCTGGCACGGATCCGCCTGCACGGCTTCCTCGCCGAGGGCCGACCCGCGCCGAGGGCCGACGCTGGTGCGGGTGTCAGTACCAGATGGTGACCTGGGTGCCGGGCGGGACCGCTTGGCCGCCCGCCGGAATCTGGGCCAGCACCCTGCCCTTGCCCAGGGCGCGCTTCATCTTCACGGTGACACCCGCGGCGCGCAGCTCGTCTCTCGCCGCCCGGTAGTCCTTGAACACGATGTTCGGGATCACGATGACGTTCTGGCCGCCGTCACCGGGCGGGGGCTCGCCCTCGCGTTCCCAGGGCCAGCGCCAGTCGCCGCCGCACTGCGACAGGGTGAGCCGGACCACCGCGCCCCTGTCGACCTCGGCCTTGGGCTGCGGGTCCTGGGCGATGACGGTGCACGGCTGGGCGGAGTCGGTCTGCTCGACGAACTCGGGAACGAACCCGGCCCCGCGCAGCACCTGGTCGGCCTGGTCGCGGGGCATGCCCCTGATGTCCGGCATGACCAGGCCCGCGCTCACGACCAGGTCGAGCCTGCTGTTCTCCTTGACCGGGTTTCCCACGGCGGGGATGGTCCGCATCACCTGGCCGCGCGGCACCGTCTCGCTGGCCTGCTTCCTGACGTCGTCGACGAGGAGGGACGACTCCGCCAGCTTGCTCCTGGCCTGCGGCTCGGTCATGCCCACCACGTTGGGCACCGCCACCCGCTTGGGACCGGCCGAGGCGATGAGGATCAGCTTGCTCTTCGGCTCGGCCTCGGTGCCCGCCACGGGCTCGGTGCGCAGCACGACGCCCTTGGGAACCTTCTCGTCGTGCTCGGCCTTGCCCGTCTCGACCGTGAAGCCGCGCTGCCTGGCCTCGCTGGTGGCGGCCGTCACGTTCTTGCCCACGAGGGTGGCGGGCACCACGATGGAGGTGTTCTGCGAGAACAGCCAGCCGGTCACCCCCACCGCGATCACCATGACCACGGCCAGCCCGATCAGAAACCAGCGGGCCCCCGCCCCCCTGCGCGCCCTCGGGGCGGCCTCGCGGCGGTCGTCGGCCGGGCCGGTGAGCAGGTCCGCGCGGGGCTGGATCAGCGTGTGGTTCGCCGGGGCGGGAGGCGCGGGCGCGGCCATCTCGTGGCCGTGCGGCGGGCCGACGGGGACGGACGGCACCGGGCCGCTCTCCCTGGGCAGCATCCGGTGCGCCTCGACGGCGGCGACCAGCAGCGCGGTGGCGTCCGCCGGACGGCTCGCGGGGTCGCGGGCCGTCGCCCTCGCCACCAGGGTGTCGAGCAGCGGGGGAGAGCCGGGAAGCAGCGCCGAGGGCACGGGCACCGTGTCGTGCACGTGCCGGTAGGCCACCGACATCGGGGTCTCGCCCTCGTACGGCTGGCGGCCGGTCAGGAGCTCGAACAGCATGATGCCGGCCGCGTAGACGTCGCTGCGGGCGTCGGCGCCCCCGGAGGTCACCTGCTCGGGCGACATGTAGCCGATGGTGCCGATCATGACACCGGTGCGCGTCTGGTTGCTCGCCTCGATCGCGCGGGCCAGGCCGAAGTCGACGACCTTGACCCGGCCGTCGTCGGCGAGCAGCACGTTCTCCGGCTTGACGTCGCGGTGGATGAGGCCGGACTGGTGGGCGGCGCCCAGCGCGGCGAGGACGGGGATCATGACTTCCAGCGCCTCGCGGGCGGGCAGCCTGCCCCGGGCACGGAGCACGTCGCGCAGGGTCCGCCCCGGCACGTACTCCATCGAGAGGTAGACGTTGTCACCGTCCGTGCCCTGGTCGAACACGTGCACCACGTTGGGGTGCGACAGGCTGGCCACCGACTTGGCCTCACCGATGAAGCGCCGCACGAAGGCGGGGTCCTCGGCGAGTGAGCGGTGCATCACCTTGACGGCGACCGTGCGGTCGAGCCGGACGTCCAGGGCCAGATAGACGGTCGCCATTCCGCCCCGGGCGATCCGGGACTCAACGCGGTAACGCCCGTCGAGGAGTTTCCCGACCAGGGGGTCCGTAAGCGTCGTGTCCACGAGGCCGAGTTTACGGGCGATTTGGCGCCGACAGGATGCCTGAATCCCAAACCGATGCCGAGACGTGGTGGTTTTCTATCGATGAACCGGGGGTGGGCCGTCGATCGAGGGGGAGGAGGCTTCCGCGTAGCGACGCCGGGGTATCCGCCCGGCCATACGTGCCGCCCGGCCTGCGAAGACGGCCGAGCGCATCGCCTGGGCCATCAGGTCGGGACGCTGTGCCCGGGTGACCGCGGTGGCCAGCAGAACCGCGTCGCAGCCCAGCTCCATGGCGAGCGCCGCGTCGCTGGCCGTGCCGATCCCGGCGTCCAGGATCACCGGCACGCTCGCGAACTCCACGATCAGCTCGATGTTGTGCGGGTTGCGGATGCCCAGCCCCGAGCCGATCGGCGCGCCCAGCGGCATCACCGCCGCGCAGCCCGCCTGCTCCAGCCTGCGCGCCAGCACGGGGTCGTCGCCGATGTAGGGCAGCACCGTGAACCCGTCGGCGACCAGCCGCTCCGCCGCGTCGAACGTCTCGATGGGGTCGGGCAGCAGGGTGCGCTCGTCGGCGATGACCTCCAGCTTGACCCAGTTCGTCTCCAGCGCCTCCCTGGCCAGTCTGGCGGTCAGCACGGCCTCGCCGGCGGTGAAGCAGCCCGCGGTGTTCGGCAGCACCTTGATGTCGCGGCGGCGCAGCACGTCGAGCACCGAGCCCCGCGCGGCCGGGTCGAGCCGCCGCATCGCGACCGTGGTCAGCTCGGTGCCCGAGGCGGCGAGCGCCTGGTCGAGGATCTCCAGGGACGGGGCGCCCCCGGTGCCCATGATGAGGCGGGAGGAGAACTTCTCGCCGCCGATGATCAGATCGTCGGTCGTGCCCATCGCGTACGCCGTGTCCATCGAGCCCGCTGTGTCCGCTGTGTTCGTCATCGCCGGTCAACCTCCCTGAACCGCGGTGAGCACCTCGACACGGTCGGCCTCCGCGAGCGCCGTCGACTCCCAGGCGCCGCGCGAGACGACCTCGTCGTTCACCGCGACGGCCACCCCGCTCCGCACGCCGGTCAGCCGCTGTACGGCCTGCGCGACGGTCGTCCCCGGGGGCAACTCGTGCGCGGCGCCGTTGATGGTCACGTTCATCGGTACTCCCGCGGTGTGTACTCCGTGTGCCCCGTGTGCCCCGTGTACTCCGTGTGCCCCGTGCGCTCCGCGTGCCCGGTGTACTCCGTGCGCTCCCGGAGGCGGTGTTCCCGCGGCGCGCGCTCCCGGGAGTCGTGTTCCCGGGGAGCGGGCTCCCGGGGAGCGAGGTCCTGCGGGGTGTGCTCCCGGGGGCGGTGCCCGGGAGGGGTGTGCTCCCGGAAGCGGAGGGGTGAGCAGATCTCGGAGAGCCCCGGGCCTGTCCCGCCCGTCCCGCCCGTCCCACCTGTCTCGCCCGCCTCGTTCACCTCGCCCCCCCCGTTCACACAGAGGTCGGCGGTGAGCGGCGCGAGCAGGACCCCGCCCCGGTGGTGCCCGGTGGCCAGGTGGAGACCCGGCACGATCGTGGGGCCGACCAGCGGCAGGTTGTCCGGGGTGCCGGGGCGCAGTCCCGCGGCCACCTCGGCCACCTCCAGCTCGGTCACCCCGGGGACGAGCTCCCGCGCGTCGCGCAGCAGTTCCCACAGCCCCCCGGCGGTGACGCGGGTGTCGAAGCCCATCTCCTCCTGGGTGGCGCCGAGGACCAGCTCGCCGTCGCCGCGCGGCACCAGGTAGACGTGCGAGCCGTGGACGACCCCGCGCACGCACCGCCGCAGGACCGGCGCGGGGGAGCGCAGCCGCATGATCTGGCCCTTGACGGGCCGCACCGGGGGCAGCGCCTCCGGGGGCACCCCCTCCATGGCGCCCGACCAGGCTCCGGTGGCGAGGACCACCAGGTCGGCGCCGACGGTCCCGCCGCCCGCCAGGCGTACTCCGGTGACCGTTCCCGAGGACGTGAGCAGCCCGGCCACCCGGGCGCGTACCAGAACGCCGCCCGCGCGCTCCAGGGCCGCCAGGAGTGCCGTGGTGACCCTCCGGGGGTCCACCCAGGCGTCGCCGCCCGCCAGCAGGCCGCCCCGGACGGCGGGGGCCAGCATGGGCTCCAGGCGGCGGCACTCGCGGCCGGTGAGCCGTTCGGCGGGCAGCCCCAGCCTGGCGGTGAAGGCGGCGAGGTCGTCCAGGGCGGCCAGGTCGTCGGAGCCGAAGGCGACGTCGAGCGTGCCGTCGGTGCGGTAGTCGAGATCGTGGCCGCTCGCGTCCGCCAGCTCGGCGGCGAAGGCGGGCCAGCGCTCCAGGGAGGCCAGGCCCAGCCGCAGCAGCGGCTCCTCGGTGTAGGTGACCTCGCTGACCGGGGCCAGCATGCCCGCCGCCGCGTGCGAGGCGCCGGAGGCCGGCGCGGGGTCGGCCACCGCCACCCTCAGGCCCCGGCGGGCGGCGCGCCACGCCACCGACAGGCCGATCACGCCCCCGCCGGCGACGAGAAGATCGAAATGGTCCGCCATACGTGCTCCGCTCCCTTCGCCGGCATGACCCGGATCAGGTTCGTGGCGGTCGAGGGCTCGCTCGCGGCCGTTCTCCCGGACCCCGCTCGCCCGTGCCGTGCCCGATCGCGCCCCGGGGCGCGTCTCCTCGCACATCACCAGCTCACAGGTCCCGCTACGGCCGCAGCCCTCCTCTCAGCCCGGTGCGTTCCGGGCTCCCGCGCGTCTTCACCCCCACCTTAAGGGTTCGGGCAACACACTTAGCGCGCCAGATGTGAGGTAAATCCCGTTTTCGTTATCAACGACCGTTGGTAGGAGTACGGGGTTCCCGCTTATGGTCGGGAAGTGTGAATCATGTCGTGGTGGTTGGCGCCGGTCTGGCCGGTGTGCGCAGCGTCGAGGCGTTACGAGCCCGTGGGTTCGGCGGCGAGATCACCTTGATCGGAGAGGAACGGCACCGGCCCTACGACCGCCCACCCCTGTCCAAGGGGGTGCTGCTCGGCGAGACCGACTCCACGGTCGTCGACTCCGACCTCGACGCCCTTGAGGTCGACTTCCGCGCGGGCGTGTCCGCCAAGGGGCTCCATCCCGGCGTGGTCGAGACCACCGAGGGCGAGCTGGCCTACGACGGCCTGGTCGTCGCCACCGGCGCCCGCCCGATCAGGCTGCGCGGCGACGGCCCCCAGCACGTGGTCCGTACCATCGACGACGCGCTCCAGCTGCGTTCGCTGCTCGGCGAGGGAACCACGGTCGCCGTGATCGGCGCGGGCTGGATCGGCGCCGAGGTGGCCACCGCCGCCCGCAGGGCGGGCTGCGCCGTGACCGTCGTCGAGGCCGCCGACACCCCGCTGGCCGCCGCGCTCGGCCAGGTCGGCGCGCACACCGTCCCCTGGTACGCCGAGGCGGGCGTCGACCTGCGCCTGGGCACGATGGTCGCCTCCGTCGACCACGGGGGGCTCACCCTGGCCGACGGCTCGGCGATCGAGGCCGACGTGGTCGTCACCGGCGTGGGCGTGCGGCCCGCGACCGAGTGGCTCGCCGGATCCGGCATCAGGCTCGACAACGGCGTGGTCACCGACGAGCACCTGCGCACCTCGCTGCCCGGCGTGGTCGCGGTGGGCGACTGCGCGGCCTGGTGGTCGCGCCGCTACGGCATCCGCCTCCGCGTCGAGCACTGGGACACCGCCCTGGGCGCCCCGGACGTCGCGGCGGCCACCCTCGTCGGCGACGCCGCGGTCTACGACCCGGTCCCCTACTTCTGGTCCGAGCAGTTCGGCCACATGGTCCAGTACGCGGGCCACCACGACGGCGCCCGCCTGATCCTGCGCGGGGACCCCGCGGCCGACGGGAAGCCCAGGTGGGCGATCTGCTGGGTGACCGACGACGACCGGCTCACCGCGGTGCTCTCCGTCAACCGGCCCCGCGACCTCGTCCAGGGGCGCCGCCTCATCGAGGGCGGCCAGCGCCTCGACGTCGATCGCCTCGCCGACCCTGCGATAGCGTTGCGCGATTGTACGGTGGCGTAACCTCGCCGCCGGGTGTTTGGCGAAGGGCTCGATGTGGTAGTGGTGGATTCGTGACGCTTTCTGTTGCGCAGATCGACCGGGAAACCGACCAGCTGGTGGGCGAGTGGCTCACCCTGACCGAGGTGGCCAGAAGGCTCAACCTGAGCGCCGGTCGCGCCAAGCAACTTCTCAAGGACCGCAAGCTCATCGGAGTGCGCAGGGGCGGCGGCGAGCCACAGGTCCCCGCCGCGTTCCTCGTCGAGGGAGACGTCGTCAAGGGCCTCCCGGGCACCCTCACGGTGCTCCTGGACGCCGGATACGACGACGTCGAGTCCCTTCGCTGGCTCTTCACCCCCGACGACACGCTGCCGGGATCGCCGGTCGACGCGATCGTGGCGGGCCGCCACACCGAGGTGAAGAGACGTGCCCAGGCCCTCGGTTTCTGACGCCCGCCTGTATCTCTGTACGGACGGGCGGCGGGACCGGGGAGACCTCGCGGAATTCCTCGACGCCGCCCTCGCGGGCGGGGTCGACATCGTGCAGCTGCGCGAGAAGGGTCTTGAGGCGCGCGAGGAGCTCGACCTCCTCGCCGCCTTCCGCGAGGCCTGCGACCGGCACGGCACCCTCCTGGCCGTGAACGACCGGGCCGACATCGCCTACGCGATCCGTCCCGACGTGCTCCACCTCGGCCAGGACGACCTGCCGGTGCGGGTCGCCCGCGACATGCTCGGCGACGACATCCTCATCGGGCGTTCCACTCACGCCCCCGAGGAGGCGTCCGCCGCGGCCGTCGAGCCCGGTGTCGACTACTTCTGCTGCGGCCCGATCTGGCCGACGCCCACCAAGCCCGGCAGGTTCGCCCCGGGCCCCGGCCTGCTCGGGCACGCCGCGGCCCTGGAGACCGGCCGGCCCTGGTTCGGCATCGGCGGCATCGACCTCGCCAACCTGGACGAGGTCATGTCGTACGGCGTGCGCCGGGTCGTGGTCGTGCGGGCGATCACCGAGGCCGACGACCCCAAGGCGGCGGCCGAGGAGTTCAAGCGGAGGCTGGCCGCCCCCGCTTGAAGGCCTGAGGGGCTGAGGGCCTGAGGGCTGAGGGCCTGAGGGCTGAGAGCCTGGGGGCTGAGAGCCTGGGGGCTCGACGCCCTTCCGCCCGGCGAGGACCGCGTCCCCGGCCGGGCGGGCCCGCCCGCTCGCGCGCCCGCCGACCGGCCTGTTCACGGGCCCGCCGTCAACGGCTCTGCCCGCGCGCCCGCAACCGGCCCGTTCGCGCGTCCTCGGCCGGTTTGTTCGCGGGCCTGCCGTCAGCAGGTCTGCCCGCGCCCCCGGCCGGTTCGCGGGCTCGCCGTCAGCAGGCCCGCTCGCCGCGCCCGCCGCCGACCGGCCTGTTCGCGGATCCGTCGCGGGCCGGCCGGACGGGCGTGGGGCGCGCGGTCAGGTCTGGCGGCCGGGTCCGGGGGTCAGGTCCGCCGGGAGGTGGCGGCCACCGCGAGGTCGGCCAGGGCCGCGCGGGCCTCGGGAAGGATCGGGGCGCCCTCCAGCGAGCCGAGGGCGTTCTCCAGATACCCCTTGATCAGGTCCTCGCACGCCACCAGGGCCCCGGTCTCCTCGATGATCCGGCGCAGCCGGTCGATCCCCGCCTCGTCCAGGCCGGGGTCGCCCAGCGTGGTGCGTACCACCTGGGCCTGGGACTCCGAGGCCGCGGCCAGGGTGCGGGCGATGAGCATGGTCCGCTTACCCTCGCGGAGATCGTCGCCGGCCGGTTTGCCGGTCTCGTCCGGGTCGCCGAACACGCCGAGGATGTCGTCGCGCAGCTGGAAGGCGATGCCCACGGACTGCCCGTACTCCTCGCAGAGCCGGTCGATCCACGGCTCCCTGCCCCGGGCGGCCAGCACCAGGCCGAGCCGGAGCGGCTGCTCCACGGAATACTTGCCGCTCTTGAACAGGGCGACGCGCAGCGCGCTGTCGAAGGTGCCCTCGCCGTGCGCCTGCTCCAGGAGATCGAAGTACTGCCCGCACATCAGCTCGGTGCGCATGTCGTCGTGGACCTTCTGCGCCGCCGCGAGCGAGTCGGCGGGCAGGCCGCTGTTCCGCCACATCTCACCGGACCAGATGAGCATCAGGTTGCCGAGCAGGATGGCCGCCCCCTCGCCGAACTGCTCGGCAGAGCCGTGCCAGCCCGCCTTCCTGTGCAACTCCTCGAACCTGCGGTGCGCCGAGGGCATGCCCCGGCGCAGGTCGCTGGCGTCCATCACGTCGTCGTGCACCAGGGCGCTGGCCTGGAGCAGCTCCAGCGAGGCCGCGGCGGCGAAGAGCGCGGGATCGTCACCCCCGCCCGCGCCACGCCAGCCCCAGTAGCAGAAGGCGGGTCGCAGCCTCTTGCCGCCCGCGAGGAAGTCCTCGGCCGCCGACACGAGCGGGGCCAGCTCCGGGGCGCTGACCTGCGGGCGCTGTCGTTCGACGAATCGCCGAAGGGAGCGGTCCACCTCGGACCGGATCGTGTCCAGCGCGGCTGCAGAAGTGATCATCGAATACCTCCAGTGTGGAGACCCTGGGCTTCAGCTCTGGGGGGAGAACACGGTACGTCGCCGCGCGTCCCGGCAGCGTGACCAGCGGTGATGACGCACCGACCACCGTACGCACGATCGACAAGATCCTCTCCGCCGGTCCGGCGGAGAGGTGGAACGCCTGTAGAGCCGATGTGACGCACGACACCTCCGGCTTCCTTGCGACTGGCGGTGAGGCAGGAAACCCAATCTATGAAAATTGGAATCCCCCGCCTTCGACGGCGGGAGGAGGTCAGGTAATGAGATTAACGGTCCAAGAGGACATTTCGATCTAGAGGGGTGGTTGTTTTGCACGGTAATTGACACAAGGGGGTTCTACGGGAGGCGAACAAGATCTGATCGGGCACCCGGGCGGCCGGGCAAGTATCCTTGCCCCATGGCTCTGGGTCGCGCATCAGTCCTCCCCGATCGTGTCGCCACCGTCCGCGAACTCCTCGCGGCCGGTGCCCGCTCGTTCTCCTTCGAGTTCTCCCCCCCGAAGACGGACGAGGGGGAGCGCCAGCTCTGGCGCGCCGTTCGCGAGCTGGAGTCGCTGCACCCCACCTTCGTGTCCGTCACCTACGGCGCCGGTGGCAGCACCCGCGACCGCACCGTCGACATCGTCGAGCGGCTCGCCCACGAGACCACGCTCACCCCGGTCGCCCACTTCACCGCCGTCAACCACTCGGTCCGCGAGCTGCGCCACCTGATCGGCCGCTTCGCGGGAGCGGGCGTGCGCAACATCCTCGCCGTGCGGGGCGACCCGCCCGGCGACGTGACGGGCGAGTGGGTGCCCCACCCCGAGGGCGTCACGTACGCCGAGGACCTGGTCAGGCTCATCCGCCAGTCCGGCGACTTCTGCGTGGGAGTGGCCGCCTTCCCGTACAAGCACCCCAGGTCGCGTTCGATCGAGGCCGACACCGAATACTTCGTGCGCAAGTGCCGGGCGGGCGCCGACTACGCGATCACCCAGATGTTCTTCCGCGCCGAGGACTACCTGCGGCTGCGCGACCGGGTGGCGGCCAGCGGCTGTGACACGCCGATCATCCCCGGGATCATGCCCGTCACGCAGATGAGCACCATCGCCAGGTCCGAGCAGCTCTCCGGCGCGCCGTTCCCGCCGGAGGTGGCCGCGAGGTTCGCCGCCGTCGCCGACGACCCGGCCGCCGTGCGCAGCCTCGGCATCGAGCACGCCGCCGAGCTCTGCCAGACCCTGCTCGACGAGGGCGCGCCCGGCATCCACTTCATCACCTTCAACCGCTCCAGCGCGACCCGCGAGGTCTTCCAGGCCCTCGACCACACACCGGAGATCGCCCCGCTGCCGGTCTGACACCGCCGTGCCGTGCCCCGGTTCCCGCCGGGGTACGGCACCCGGCGGTCCTGCCCGGCCTTGATCCGATGGTTTCGTCCCGGCCTGGCGTGCACGCGCCCGACCGGGTCCGGCCCGGCCGCGCGGCCCGTTCCTCGGGCGGGCGGCGGCGGGGACCCGAATCCCCGCCCGGTGGCTCAGCCCTCCAGCGGCAGGACGGTCCCGAGGATCGCGTAGCGCTCGTGCCCGCCGGGGAAGACGAACTGCGTGAGCAGGTCCACGAAGCCGATGCTCCGGTAGAGGTGCCGGGCCGCGGTGGGCCGGTCGCGGGTCGAGAGCACGGCGGTGCGCTCCAGGCGGCCCGCGCACATGCCCGCGATCATCGCCCGGCCGATGCCCTTCCCCTGGTAGTCGGGATGGACGTGGATCTCGGCGAGCTCCAGCGCGTCGCCCAGCCAGCCGCGGGCGCTGACCTCGCCGTGCCTCTCCACGAGGGCCCGCCTGACCACGTCGTGCCACCACTGGCCGGGAACCCCGTGGAAGCCGTAGGCGATGCCCACCGGCGTGCCGTCGGCGCGCTCGGCGAACAGGCAGGTGAAGGCGGGATGGGTGGCGTGGTTCCCCATGATGAGCCTGCGGCCGGCGATCTGGTCGGCGGGCGGGTTCATCGCCTCGGTGTAGACGTGGAGGACCGCGTCCAGCCGGAGCGTGAACTCGTCGGGGCCGATCCGTCGCAGTCCGATCACGCGTCGCACCCTAGCAGTGCGGACGTGACGCGGGTCGGCGTGCGGCGTGAGAGCGGTGCCAGGCCTTCGCCGCGAGGTTTCCCGGCCGGTCCCGCCCCTCTGCGGCCCCGGCCGCGAGAGGCCTGACCGGCCCCTCACGGCCCGTGCGAGGGCGTACGGGGCCGCACGGCACGCCGTGCCGTCACGGCGTCCCGTGGCCGGGGGGAGCCGTCATTCGACCTCTACGGGGATTCCGCCGGTGATGCGGACGAGCTCCTCGAAGGAGGTCGGGAAGACGGTGTGCGGGTGGCCGGCGGCGGCCCAGACGACCTCGTGCTTGCCCAGCCAGGTGTCGACCAGGGTCCTGACCGGCGCGGGGTGGCCGATCGGGGCGACGCCGCCGATGACCTGGCCGGTGGCCGCCCGTACGGAGGCGGGGTCGGCTCGCCGCACCTTCGTCACGCCGGCCGTCCTGGCGATCAGGTCGGTGTCGACCCGGTGGGCTCCGCTGGTCAGCACCAGGAGCGGCTCGCCGTCGGCGTCGAATATCAGGCTGTTGGCGATGGCGCCGACCTCGCAGCCGAGCTGCGCGGCCGCGGTGGCGGCGGTCGGGGTGGCCTCCGCGAAGATGACGATCTCGCCGGGAACGTCGTGCTCGCGCAGGACGGCGGCGACCTTCTCGATGTTCGGATGCAACTTTTCTGGCACGCGGCCACTCTAAACAGATTGACCGTTGATTGCCGCTTTATAACCGGCGGCCTGCACGGGGAACCCGTGCGCTATGGTCCCTTGACCCGATACATAGTGATATGAGGAGTTGATTGAAAGTGAGGGTTGGACAGCGGCAGGGAGTGGCCGCGCTGATGACGGCGGGGGCCGTGCTCCTCTCTTCCGCGGGCGTCACCCTTTCCGCGAGCGCCGCCGCGGCCCAGACCTCGGCTTCCCCTGCCGTCGCGGCCGTGACGGATGTCACGGCTGTCGCGGTGACGGGGGCGAGCCCGTTCGTCGCACCGGGCAAGACGCTCAAGCTCGGCGCGAAGGGCGCCACGGTGAAGGTGCTCCAGACCCGGCTGGCCGCGCTCGGCTACGCCCCGGGCAGGATCGACGGCCGCTACGGCGGGGCGACCCTGGCGGCGGTCTGGGCCTTCCAGAAGGTCAACGGCGTCACGCCGACCAGCACCGTGGCGCGCGGGACCTGGAACGCCCTGGAGGCCCCGGTGGCGCCGAAGGTGCTCGTCCCCAACGGGAAGCCGACCCGGGTGGAGGTCAACCTCGCCAAGCAGGTGATGGTCCTCTACGTCGGCGGTGTGGTGAAGCTGATCAGCCACACCTCCTCCGGCAGCGGCATCTCCTACTGCGAGACGGCCACCTGGGAGGGCAGGGCCCAGCGGTTCTGCGGTGACGCCCGCACACCGACGGGCGACTACAAGACCACCTGGCGCAGGGACGGCTGGCACAAGTCCTACCTGGGCCAGCTCTACAACCCGATCTTCTTCAACGGGGGCATCGCCTTCCACGGCGCGCTGTCGGTGCCGCTGGCGCCCGCCTCCCACGGCTGCGTACGGCTGCCCATGCACGTGGCGGAGGTCCTTCCCGGCCTGCTCGGTACGGGAGTGCCGGTGCACGTCCGAGGCAGGTTCGTGCGCTAGGACGGCTTCGTCCGGCAAGGCGGCTTCCAGGGCGATTTCGTCCGATAGTGGAGCTTCGTTTGATAGAGCGGCTTTATCCAGTAGGACGGTGAAGCGGGCGATCCGGCGGGCGTGACCCCGCCGGTCGTGAATCGGGCCCCGGGAGACGGTGATCTCCCGGGGCCCTTTCGCGTCCTCTCGCACATCGAGCTCCGGTGCTCTCGCGCGCCCCCTCGCGCATCGATCAATCAGAGCCCCTCCGTGTGCTCTCGCACATCGAACACCGGGACCCTCTCGTGTGCTCTTAGACACTCGAAGATCGAACTTTTGTTCGCCGTTTTACTTGACAGCATTAGTGATCGAATTTATGTTCGATGTGATGACACGGGGCTCGCGGCTCGTGTCCAAGGGCGGCCGATCGGGCCCTCGTCGTCGGCGGAGACGATCGGGCCAGGTCAGGACGGGCGGGGAGAGGGGAAGCTCCTCGTCCGGCCGTCCGGTGGATTTGTCGGTGGGGTCTGCGAGTGTGATAACCGCCGGCGAAAACGCCGGAGCCGCTCGCGACCAAGGAGGCTGAAGCACTATGACCCCTCGGCTCAGCGATTCCGGTGGGCCCCGGCTGTCCCCCACGGTGCGGGCGCACCTCACAGACGCACGCGACTGCCTCGAAGAGGCCGCCGCCGCCCGGACTTCCGCCGCGCGCTACGTCGCGGCCCACCTCGCCGCGCTCAGGGCGGCCGCTGCCGTCCTGGCGGCCCGTCCCCGTCCCATGGAGGGCCGCAGGAGGCGCAGGCTGCGCAGTGCCTGGGAGATGCTGCCCGAGGCCGAGCCCCGCCTGGCCGAGTGGGCCCCCTACTTCGAGACGAGCGCGGCCAAACGGGCCGCCGCCGAGGCGGGCCTGACCCGCACGGTGTCCTCGCGAGACGCGGAGGAGCTCATCTCCGAGGCGGAGCGTTTCGTCACCGCCGTGGAGAAGCTGCTCGGCGTGCCGAGCCAGCCCATGCTTCCCGGCCAGGTCCCCCTAGCCGGTTAGAGCCGGCGCGGCCACCCACCCGGGGTCGCCGCCCTGGCTCACCGGCGCCGTCCCCGTACGTCCTCGTGCCCACGGGTTCTCCCGAAAGGCGCGGGACGTACGGGGACGTTTTTCGCGTCATCCGTCCCTGCCCCGCCTGCCTTCGGGTTTCCCGTCCCCGCCTCATCTGTCCGCGCGCCGCTTGTCCTCAAGCCCTCGTCCTCGCGCCGCTCGTCTTCAGGCTGCCCGTCCTCACGCCCCTGTCCGTTCGAGTGGCGTCGGCCCCTACGCGGCCGTGGAGGTCTGGCGGGCGGCGCGGTGGCGCAGCAGGAGCATGGCGGCGTCGTCGCCCAGCGGTCTGCCCACGTGGCTGAGCAGGTCGGCGCGGAGGGCGTCCAGCGAGCCCTGGGGGTCGTCGCCGTCCAGCAGGTGCGCCCGCTCAAGCAGCGGGTAGAAATCGCCCGCCGCGTCGCGCGCCTCGATGACCCCGTCGGTGTAGAAGAGGACCTGGTCACCCGGTTCGAACGGGATGTGGTGCGGCTGCGGCTCGCTGGCCTTGAGGGCGCTCATGCCCAGCGGGAGCGCCTCGTCCGGCGGGTCGGCGAACCAGATCCCGCCCTCGGCGTCGAGCACCATGGGCGCCGGATGGCCGCAGTTGATGACGGTGATGGTGGAACCGCCGCTGATCTCGGCCAGCACGGCGGTCACGAACTGCTCGCCGGACAGCTCGCGGGTCAGGGCGTTCTCCAGACGCGCCACGACGCCCTGGAGCGTTTTCTCGTCGTGGGCCGCCTCCCGGAAGGCCCCGAGCACCACGGCGGCCGTCTCCACGGCCTCCAGGCCCTTTCCCTGAACGTCGCCCACGATGATCCGTACCCCGTGCGGGGTGGTGACGACCTCGTACAGGTCGCCGCCGATCCTGGCCTCGGCCGTGGCGGAGGTGTAGGAGACGGCGACGCCGATGCCCGGTCCCGCGCGGCGGGGCACCGGGCGCAGCAGCACCCGCTGGGCGGCCTCGGCCACCGAGCGCACGTCGGCGAGCTGGTGTTCGTGGCGCAGCCGCCCGGCGCTGGCCAGCACGCTGGCCACGGTGACGCCGAGGATGGCGATGAGGGTGATGTCGGTGCGGGGCATCCAGAGGATGTCGTTGTAGACGCCGAGCGCGAAGCACAGCACCAGGGCGACGACGCCGACCACCGTGGTGCGGGCCAGGCCGCACGCCACGCTGGCGAAGGCCGGGCCGAGGGCGAGCAGCGGCAGGAGGCCGGACGTGGGGCCCGAGCCGAAGTCGATCAGGGCCACCACGGCCATCACGACGAACGGCAGGAGTTTCAGGGTGTCCTGGGTCTTGGTGGTGCCGATCGAGGTCAGCAGCCGCAGGAAGGCGCGCGTCCTGGTCGACCCCAGCGACGTCATGACGGCGCGGAGACGGCCTTTCCGGCTGGATCGAGAGTGATCGAGCCGATCATCTCCCGGGGCCATGTCCACCACATCTCGCTAAACGCATGTTTGCCTTTTCCTACCACAGTGGCGGTGGCCCGGGGCGGGACGAAGGACACGTTCTGCTGAGAGAGCAGGAATCTCTGCGGGGTGGGCACGCCGGTTCCGGCGCACCCACGACCGGTCAGGGGTCGTCAGAAGGACTCGACGGCCCGGCGGGCCTCCGGGTCCAGGACGCCCCAGCTGATCAGCTCCTCGGTGAGCTCGCTGGGGGACTTGTCATAGATCACGGCGAGGGAGCGCAGGTCCTCCTGGCGGATGGACAGCACCTTGCCGTTGTAGTCGCCACGCTGGCTCTGGATGGTGGCCGCGTAACGGGCGAGCGCGCCCGCCTTCTCCTTGGGGAGCTGGGCGAGACGCTCAAGGTCGATCACAAGCTTCGGTGTCGGGCCCAGGGGGCTGGGAGCGGCACCTCCCGGCAGCAACTCCGAGACCGGCACCCCGTAGAAATCAGCCAGTTCGGCAAGCTTCTGCACGGTGACGGCACGGTCGCCACGCTCATAGGAGCCGACGACGACCGCCTTCCAGCGCCCGCGGGACTTCTCTTCGACTCCGTGCAGGGACAGGCCCTGCTGGGTGCGAATGGCGCGGAGTCGTGCACCCAGCGACTTGGCGTACTCAGACGGCATGGTGTGGCCCCCCGGCTCAGTTATGTGGTGCTCTCAACTTGATTGTGCTACCTCGCAACTTATGCCCCGTTCACCGGGTTGGCGCCCGGGGTAGGCACCTTCGGTGACCGATGCGTCGGGGTTCACCCGATAACGCCACGAGGTGTGGTTACGGACAGTGACGGTAAAGCTGTGGGCGCCTAAGGTCAAGCTGATTGGAAAAAAGATGTCGAATCCGGTCCGGTGGGGTCCGCCTCAAACGCCGCACTTGTCCTACTCCGCATCGCGAAACCGCCGGTTTTTCCGGGACTTCCGTATGTTTTCCGCCTCTTCTCCGGGATTCAGGGAGGACGTCGTCACCGGCCCCCGCGGCAGGCGTATGATCTTGAAAGACACGGCGGAGGGCGATACCCGGTGCGACGGTCCCGCGCGGCCGGAGGCGGGGATCGGGGCGCCCGCGTGCCGCGTCGGGGTCGGTGGATCGGGCGCCGGACGTCCGGTCAGCGGACGCCCCGGCCGAGACGTGAGTGGCGGTAGCCGTAGAGGAAGTAGACGAGCAGGCCGACCGCCATCCAGATCCCGAAGGCGAGCCAGGTGACGCCCGCCAGGCCGGCCATCACGACGAGGCAGAGGACCACCCCGAGGATCGGCGTGACGGGGAAGAACGGCGTCCTGAAGCCGCGGGGCAGGTCGGGGCGGGTACGTCGCAGGACGAGCACGCCCGCGTTGACGATCGCGAAGGCGAACAGGGTGCCGATGCTGGTCGCCTCGGCGAGCTGGCCCAGCGGGACGAACCCGGCGAGCACGGAGACGAAGGCGGCCACGATGAGGGTGTTGGCGACCGGCACCCGGCGGCGCGGGCTCACCCTCTCGAAGATCCTCGGGATCAGGCCGTCGCGCGCCATGGCGAACAGGATGCGGGTCTGGCCGTACAGCACGGTCAGGACCACGCTCGCGATGGCGATGGCCGCGCCGAAGGAGATGACGAGACCGGGCCAGGTCGCGCCCACGGCCTGCTTCGCGATCACGGCCAGGCCCGCCTCGGTGTTCTCCGGGTCGAAGTCCCGCCACGGCATGGCGCCGACGGCGGCCAGCGCGACCAGGACGTAGACGAGCGTGACGACGCCGAGGGACAGCATGATCGCCAGTGGGAGGTCGCGCCTGGGGTTCCTCGCCTCCTCCCCGGCGGTGGAGGCCGCGTCGAAGCCGATGTAGGAGAAGAACACCTGCGAGGCGGCGGCGGTGATGCCGGCGATCCCCATCGGCGCGAACGGCGCCAGGTTGCCCGAGTCGAACGCGGTGAACGCCACGACGCAGAAGAACGCCAGCACCACGATCTTGACGATGACGAAGACCGCGTTGGCGCCCGCGCTCTCCGAGGCGCCGCGCAGCAGCAGCCAGGTGGCGAGCAGGACGATCACGATCGCGGTCAGGTTGACCACGCCGCCCCGGTCGCCGGGGGAGTGCACGAGCGCCGCGGGGAACGTCCAGCCGAGCAGGTCCCGGAGGAAGACGTTGAGGTACTCGCCCCAGCCGACCGCCACGGCCGCCACCGAGACGGCGTACTCCAGCATCAGGCACCAGCCGCACACCCACGCCACCAGCTCGCCCAGGGTGGCGTACGCGTACGAGTACGACGACCCGGAGACGGGGATCGTGCCGGCCAGTTCCGCGTACGACAGCGCGGAGAACAGGGCGGTGACCGCGGCCAGCAGGAAGGCGACCAGCACCGCGGGGCCCGCCTTGGGCACGGCCTGGCCGAGGATCACGAAGATGCCGGTGCCGAGGGTGGCGCCGACGCTGAACAGGGTCAGCTGCCACAGGGTCATGGTCCTGCGCAGCTCGCCGCCCTCGCCGTGGCCGCCCTCGGCGACGATCTCCTCGGCGGGCTTGGTGCGGAACAACCGGTGTGCCGGCGACGTCATCCGTTCTCCCCCTCCACTGTGGCCCGTGTGGTGATGGTCCGCCCTGCCGGGAGGACGGACCAGACCTGTTTTCGGGGAGATCTCCGGGGATCTTCCGGGAGGCGCGGGGGCCGGGCTCTTCGGACGGCGGACGGAAGGGGAGGGGAGGGGACAGGGTCAGATGCCGTCGCGTTCGAGCGGGCAGCTCATGCAGCGCGGGCCGCCCCGGCCCCGGCCGAGCTCGCTGCCCCGGATCGTGATGACCTCGATCCCGTTCTCGCGCAGGTGGTTGTTGGTGGTGGTGTTGCGCTCGTAGGCCACCACCACGCCGGGACGCAGGGCCAGCACGTTGCAGCCGTCGTCCCACTGCTCCCGCTCGGAGGCGTACACGTCCTGCGTCGCGCTGAGGACCTTGATGTCGTCCAGCCCGATCGCCCGCGCGATGGCCCGGTGCATGTCCTCGGGGGGATGGTCGGTGATCTTGAGTTCCTTCTCGTTGTCGCCGGGCTCGACCGTGTAGGAGGGCAGCATGCCCAGCCCGGCGAACTTGGTGAAGACGCCGACGTCCACGTTGGTCATGACCGTGTCCAGGTGCATGAAGGCCCGCGCCTTCGGCATGTCCAGCGCGACGATCCTCGTCGCCGCCCCCCGCTTGAACAGGCTGCGCGCGAGCATCTCGACGGCCTGGGGCTGCGTGCGCTCGCTGATCCCCACCAGCACCGCGCCCCGGCCGATGACGAGCACGTCGCCGCCCTCGATGGTGGCGGGCGCCGCGGGGATGCCGGGCATCCAGACGTTGTAGCCGCCCTCGTCCGGCCGGTCGTAGCCGGACGCGAAGGCCGGGTGGTAGCGGTAGATCGCCTCCATGTTGACGGTCTCGCGGCGGCGGGCCTTCTTCCTCATCGCGTTGATCGAGACGCCGTCGTAGATCCAGCAGGAGGTGTCGCGGGTGAACAGGTGGTTGGGCAGCGGGGGCAGGACGAAGTCGTCCGGCTTGAGCGTGTGGAAGGCGAGGCTCTTGGGGTCGGTTCCCATCTCCACCATCTCGCGCTTGGTGATGCCGCCGGTGAGATAGCGCTGGAGCACGACGGAGTCCATCGAGTCCAGCGCGTTGCGGATCGCGTCGACGGCCATCGGGCCGAAGTAGCGCTCGTCGGCGACGCCGTCCAGGATGTGCTTGCGCGCCTCGGGGATCTCGACCGTCTCGCGGAGCAGGTCGGAGAGCATGTAGACGGTGACGCCCTGGTCGACCAGGAGCTTCTGCCACTCCTCGTGCTCCTCCACGGCGCGCTGCACCCACAGCACGTCGTCGAAGAGGAAGTCGTCCTTGTTCGACGGCGTGAGCCGTTTCAGGGCGAGTTCCGGCCTGTGCAGCAGGACCTGGTGGAGCCGGCCGACCTCGGAGTCGACGTGAAAGGCCATTTCTCTTCCTTCGCGGCTGGTACGGCTGGTGCCTCTGGTGCCTCCGGTGACGGGCGCGGCCCCGGTGACGAGGCCGTCGGGGCGCCCGCGTCCGGGGCGTGATCGTCGTGCTTCGGTCGGTACGGACGTGCTTCGGTCGGTACGGATGTAAAGCGCATACCCGGAAGAACCAAGGGGAAGTCAGTGAAGATCATGATATTTATTCACTTTTGAGAAGATTGCTGGGCAGGATCTTCGGCGTCCGGAGAGCGGACCCCTGCTTCGGGCGAGCCTTCGCCCGGCTGGTACCGTGAAGGCGTTGACTTCCTTTAAGACCCGTCCCGTGAGGCGGGAAAGGTGGTGTTTCTCCTTGGCCGAGGCCATTTCGCGTTCGCTCCCGCATGCGCCGGGCAACGCCGTTCTGGAGGGGCCCGACATCAACCGGGCCCTCATCCGCATCTCCCACGAGATCCTTGAGCGCACCAAGGGCGGCGAGAACGTCCTTCTCCTGGGCATCCCCACCCGCGGCGTCCACCTGGCCCGCCGCCTGGCCGCCCACATCAAGCAGTTCGAGGGCCGCACGGTGCCCGTCGGCTCCCTCGACGTCACCATGTACCGCGACGACCTCCGGCTGCGCCCCGCCCGCGCGCTGGGCCGCACCGAGCTGCCCGCCGACGGCATCGACGGCAGGGTGGTCGTCCTCGTCGACGACGTCCTCTACTCGGGCCGCACCGTCCGCGCCGCCCTCGACGCCCTCAACGACCTGGGCCGCCCGCAGGCCGTGCAGCTCGCCACCCTGGTCGACCGGGGGCACCGCGAGCTGCCCATCCGCCCCGACTACGTGGGCAAGAACCTGCCGACCTCCAAGTCGGAGAGCGTCAAGGTCTACCTGGAGGAGAACGACGGCCGCGACGCGGTCCTGCTGCTGAAGGAGGAGGACCGGTGAAGCGGCATCTCATCTCCGCGGCCGACCTGACCCGCGACGACGCCCTGCTCATCCTGGACACCGCCGACGAGCTGGCGAAGATCTCGGAACGTTCCATCAAGAAGCTCCCCACCCTGCGGGGCCGCACGGTGGTGAACCTCTTCTTCGAGGACTCCACCCGGACCAGGATCTCCTTCGAGGCCGCCGCCAAGCGCCTGTCGGCCGACGTCATCAACTTCTCCGCCAAGGGCTCCAGCGTCTCCAAGGGCGAGTCGCTCAAGGACACCGCGCTCACCCTGGAGGCGATGGGCGCCGACGCCGTCGTGATCCGCCACGGCGCCTCGGGCGCCCCGTACCGGCTGGCCGGCTGGGTGCGCGGCAGCGTCGTCAACGCCGGCGACGGCACCCACGAGCACCCCACCCAGGCCCTGCTCGACGCCTTCACCATGCGCCGCCGCCTCGGCTCGCTGGACGGCAGGAAGATCACCATCGTCGGCGACGTGCTGCACAGCCGGGTGGCCCGCTCCAACGTGCTGCTGCTGGCCACGCTCGGCGCCGAGGTGACCCTGGTCGCCCCGCCGACCCTGTTCCCGGTCCAGGTCGACTCCTGGCCGTGCGAGGTCTCGTACGACCTCGACGCGGTGTTGCCCAAGTCCGACGTGGTGATGATGCTGCGCGTGCAGCGCGAGCGGATGAACGCGGCGTTCTTCCCCACCGAGCGGGAGTACAGCCGCCGCTACGGGCTCGACCGCGACCGAGTCGCCAAGATGCCCGACCACGCCATCGTGATGCACCCCGGCCCGATGAACCGGGGCATGGAGATCGCGGCCGAGGTGGCCGACTCGCCGCGCTCGACGATCGTCGAACAGGTCGCCAACGGTGTGACCGCACGCATGGCCGTCCTTTATCTGCTGCTCGGCGGCGCCGACCTCGGGGGAGAGATCTGATGAACGACCGCATCGGGACCACGCGTGACGGCAGCGTCGACAGGGTCAGCAGCTTCGTCATCAGGGGCGCCAGGATCCTCGGCGGCGAGCCGGCCGACATCCTGATCCGCGACGGCCTCCTGGTGGAGATCGGCCAGGGGCTGACCGGCGGCGAGACCGTCGAGGCCGAGGGGCTGATCGCCCTGCCCGGCCTGGTCGACCTGCACACCCACCTGCGCGAGCCCGGCCGCGAGGACGCCGAGACCGTCGGCACCGGCACCCGCGCCGCCGCCCTCGGCGGCTACACCGCCGTGCACGCCATGGCCAACACCGAGCCGGTCGCCGACACCGCGGGCGTCGTCGAGCAGGTCTGGCGCCTGGGCCAGGAGGCGGGCCACTGCGACGTGCGGCCCGTCGGCGCCGTCACCGTCGGCCTGGGCGGCGAGCGCCTCGCCGAGCTCGGCGCGATGGCCGACTCCGCCGCGCGGGTCCGGGTCTTCTCCGACGACGGCAAATGCGTCTCCGACGCGGTGCTCATGCGCCGCGCCCTGGAGTACGTCAAGGCGTTCGACGGCGTCGTCGCCCAGCACGCCCAGGAGCCGCGCCTCACCGCGGGCGCGCAGATGAACGAGGGCGCGGTCTCCGGCAGGCTGGGCCTGACCGGGTGGCCCGCGGTCGCCGAGGAGGCGATCATCGCCCGCGACTGCCTGCTCGCCGCCCACGTCGGCTCGCGCCTGCACATCTGCCACGTCTCCACGGCCGGTTCCGTGGAGATCATCCGCTGGGCCAAGTCCAAGGGCTGGGACGTCACCGCCGAGGTGACCCCGCACCACCTGCTCCTCACCGACGACCTGGTCGAGGACTCCCCGGTCGGCTCCTACAACCCGATCTACAAGGTGAACCCGCCGCTGCGCACCCGCGCGGACGTCGAGGCGCTGCGCGAGGCCCTGGCCGACGGCACGATCGACTGCGTGGCCACCGACCACGCCCCGCACCCGGTCGAGGACAAGGAGACCGAGTGGGCCGCCGCGGCGATGGGCATGATCGGCCTGGAGACGGCGCTGGCCGTGGTCCAGGAGGCGATGGTCGACACGGGGCTGCTCGACTGGGCCGGTGTCGCCGAGCGCATGTCCCTCGCCCCGGCCAGGATCGGCAGGCTCCAGGGGCACGGGCGGCCGATCGAGGCCGGGGCCCCGGCCAACATCACCCTCTACGACCCGTCGGTGCGTGCCGCCGTCGACCCGGCGGGCTACGCTTCCAAGAGCCGCAACACGCCCTACGAGGGCCTGACGCTGCCCGGCCGCGTCGTGGCGACCTTCCTGCGCGGCAGGCCGACCGTCCTGGACGGAAAGCTCACGTGAGGGCCCCCGACCGCCGCCCCCGGGCGGCCGCTGCCACCCTCGCGGCCTCCGGGACCTCCGGGATCTCCGCGGGACGCGGGAGTGTCCCGCCCGGCGGGGGTACGGCGACCCAACATGCCGGATATTTCATACTTTGCGGAGCTGTAACCGAGATGATCGGGGTGTGTGAGTGACCGCAGTGCTAGTGCTGGAAGACGGCCGCGTCTTCCGCGGGACCCCCTACGGCGCCGAGGGCGAGACCTTCGGCGAGATGGTCTTCAACACCGGGATGACCGGCTACCAGGAGACGCTGACCGACCCGTCGTACCATCGCCAGATCGTCGCGATGACCGCGCCCCACATCGGGAACACCGGGGTCAACGACGAGGATCCGGAGTCGTCACGGGTGTGGGTCGCCGGATACGTGGTCCGCGAGCCCGCCAGGACGGCCTCGAACTGGCGCTCCAACCGTTCCCTGGACGACTACCTCAAGGAGCAGGGCGTCGTCGGCATCGCCATCACCGGCACCCGCGCCCTCACCCGCCACCTGCGCGAGCGGGGGGCGATGCGGGCCGGGGTCTTCTCCGGAAAGGCCCTGGCGCCGGTCGAGGAGCTGCTGGAGCGGGTGCTGGGCAGCCCCGCGATGGAGGGCGCCGACCTGGCGGGGGAGGTCTCCACCCCCAAGCCGTACGTCGTGCCCGCGATCGGTCCCAGGCGGTTCACCGTGGCCGCCGTCGACCTCGGCATCAAGGCGATGACGCCGCACCGGATGGCCGAGCGCGGCTGCGAGGTGCACGTGCTGCCCGCCTCCGTCACCGCCGGGGAGATCCTCGCGCTCGGCCCCGACGGGGTGTTCTTCTCCAACGGCCCCGGCGACCCCGCCACCGCCGACGGCCCGGTCGAGGCGCTTCGCGGCGTCCTCGACGCGGGCGTCCCGTTCTTCGGCATCTGCTTCGGCAACCAGCTCTTCGGGCGGGCGCTGGGGCTGGGCACCTACAAGCTGCGCTACGGCCACCGGGGCGTGAACCAGCCGGTGCAGCACCGGGGCACCGGCAAGGTGGAGATCTCCGCGCACAACCACGGCTTCGCCGTACGGGCGCCGCTGGAGGGCGTGTTCGACACGCCGTACGGACCGGCGGAGGTCAGCCACGTCAACCTCAACGACGACTGCGTCGAGGGGCTGCGGCTGCTGGACCGCCCGGCGTTCAGCGTCCAGTACCACCCCGAGGCCGCGGCGGGCCCGCACGACTCGGCCGGCCTGTTCGACGACTTCTGCGCGTTGATGGAACGCGGGCGGGGAACGGTCGGTGGGGTCAGCACGACCACGACCACGAGCACGGAGGGAAGCAAGGGTGCCTAAGCGCACGGACATCCAGTCGATCATGGTGATCGGCTCAGGGCCGATCGTGATCGGCCAGGCCTGCGAGTTCGACTACTCGGGCACCCAGGCCTGCCGCGTGCTGCGCGCCGAGGGCTTCCGCGTGATCCTCGTCAACAGCAACCCGGCGACGATCATGACCGACCCCGAGTTCGCCGACGCCACCTACGTCGAGCCCATCACCCCCGACATCGTCGAGAAGATCATCGCCAAGGAGCGGCCCGACGCGCTGCTGCCCACCCTGGGCGGGCAGACCGCGCTCAACACTGCGATCTCCCTGTACGAGGCCGGGGTCCTGGAGCGCTACGACGTCGAGCTGATCGGCGCCGACGTCGACGCCATCCAGGCGGGCGAGAACCGCGAGCTGTTCAAGGGCATCGTGGCCAAGGTCGCCGCCGAGCGCGGCCTCAACGCCGAGTCGGCGCGCTCGTTCGTCTGCCACACCATGGACGAGTGCGTGGCCGCCGCGGGCGAGCTGGGCTACCCGCTGGTGGTGCGGCCCTCCTTCACCATGGGCGGGGTCGGCTCCGGCTTCGCGCACGACGAGGAGGGGCTGCGCCGCATCGCCGGGGCGGGCCTCGACGCCTCTCCGACCACCGAGGTGCTCCTGGAGGAGTCCATCCTCGGCTGGAAGGAGTACGAGCTGGAGGTCATGCGCGACCGGGCCGACAACGTGGTGATCGTCTGCTCGATCGAGAACATCGACCCGATGGGCGTGCACACCGGCGACAGCGTCACCGTGGCCCCCGCGCTGACGCTGACCGACCGCGAGTACCAGAACATGCGCGACGTGGCCATCGCGGTCATCCGCGAGGTCGGCGTCGACACCGGCGGCTGCAACATCCAGTTCGCCGTCGACCCGCGCACCGGCCGCATGGTCGTCATCGAGATGAACCCCCGCGTCTCGCGCTCCTCGGCGCTCGCGTCCAAGGCCACCGGCTTCCCGATCGCGAAGATCGCCGCCAAGCTGGCCATCGGCTACACCCTGGACGAGATCCCCAACGACATCACGAAGGAGACCCCGGCGTCGTTCGAGCCCTCGCTCGACTACATCGTGGTCAAGGTGCCGAGGTTCGCGTTCGAGAAGTTCGCCGGGGCCGACCAGACCCTCACCACCCACATGAAGTCGGTCGGCGAGGCGATGGCGATCGGCAGGTCCTTCCCCGAGGCCCTGCAGAAGGCGCTGCGCTCGCTGGAGAAGAAGGGCGCCTCCTTCACCTGGGCCGGGGAGCCGGGCGCCAAGGACGAGCTCCTGGACGCCTGCCGGGTCCCGCACGACGGGCGCCTGTTCACCATGCAGCAGGCCATCCGCGCCGGGGCCACGATCGGGGAGCTGTCGGAGGCCACCTCCGTCGACCCCTGGTTCCTCGACCAGCTCGTCGAGATCGACGAGGTGGCCGCGGAGCTGCGCGACGCGCCGCAGCTCACCGCCGAGGTGCTGACCCGGGTCAAGCGGTACGGCTTCAGCGACGCGCAGATCGCCGAGCTGCGCGGCGTGACCGAGCCGAGGGTGCGCGACCTGCGCCACGCGCTCGGCGTCCGCCCGGTCTACAACACCGTCGACACCTGCGCCGCCGAGTTCGCCGCCCGGACCCCCTACCTGTACTCCACCTACGACGAGGAGACCGAGGTCCCCTACGGGGAGCGTCCCAAGGTCCTCATCCTCGGCTCCGGGCCCAACAGGATCGGCCAGGGCATCGAGTTCGACTACGCGTGCGTGCACGCCTCCTTCGAGCTGTCGGCCGCCGGGTACGAGACCGTCATGGTCAACTGCAACCCCGAGACGGTCTCCACCGACTACGACACCTCCGACCGCCTCTACTTCGAGCCGCTCACCCTGGAGGACGTGCTGGAGGTCGTCCACGCCGAGCAGCAGACCGGTCCCGTGGTGGGCGTCATCGTCCAGCTCGGCGGCCAGACCCCGCTCGGCCTGGCCCAGTCGCTCAAGGACGCGGGCGTCCCGATCGTCGGCACCTCGCCCGAGTCGATCCACCTCGCCGAGGAGCGCGGCGCGTTCGGCGGGGTCCTCGCCGAGGCGGGCCTGCCCGCGCCCAAGCACGGCGTCGCGGTGACCGAGGACGAGGCGCTCGCCATCGCCGCGGAGATCGGCTACCCGGTGCTGGTGCGCCCCTCCTACGTGCTGGGCGGCGCCGGGATGGCCATCGTCTACGACGACGACACCCTGATTTCCTACATGGCCAAGGCGGGCGCGGCCAGCGACCACCCGGTGCTGGTGGACAAGTTCCTCGACGAGGCCGTGGAGATCGACGTCGACGCCCTGTTCGACGGCGAGGAACTCTACCTCGGCGGCGTGATGGAGCACATCGAGGAGGCCGGGATCCACTCCGGCGACTCGGCGTGCTCGCTGCCCCCGATGACGCTGGGCGGCCACGACATCAAGCGCATCCGCGCCGCCACCGAGGCCATCGCCAGGGGAGTGGGCGTGCGCGGCCTGCTCAACGTGCAGTACGCCCTGTCCGCCAACATCCTGTACGTGCTGGAGGCCAACCCCCGCGCCAGCCGTACGGTCCCGTTCGTCTCCAAGGCCACGGCGGTGCCGCTGGCCAAGGCGGCGGCCAGGGTGATGATGGGCGCCACGGTGGCGGACCTGCGCGCCGAGGGCCTGCTGCCCGCGACCGGCGACGGCGGCACCATGCCGCTGGACGCGCCCATCGCGGTCAAGGAGGCCGTGCTGCCGTTCAACCGCTTCCGCGGCGTGGACATCGTGCTCAGCCCCGAGATGCGCTCCACCGGCGAGGTGATGGGCATCGACGAGTTCTTCGGCACCGCCTACGCCAAGTCGCAGGCCGCCGCGTACGGCTCGCTGCCCGTCAAGGGGCGGGCGTTCGTCTCGGTGGCCAACCGCGACAAACGCGCGATGATCTTCCCGGTGAAGGCGCTCGCCGACCTCGGGTTCGAGATCCTCGCCACCGAGGGCACCGCCGAAGTACTGCGCCGCAACGGCGTCCGTGCCAAGATCGTGCGCAAGCACAGCGAGGGGACCGGCCCCGAGGGCGAGCAGACCATCGTCCGGCGCATCCTGGACGGGGAGGTGGACCTCATCGTCAACACCCCGTTCGGCAGCCCCGGCCAGGCGGGGCCGCGCCTGGACGGCTACGAGATCCGCACCGCCGCCGTGCTGCGCGCCATCCCCTGCATCACCACCGTCCAGGGACTCGCCGCGGCCGTACAGGGCATCCAGGCGATCGTCCGCGGCGACATCGGCGTACGGTCCCTCCAGGAGCACGCGAAGCGTTTGCGGAGCGGCTGAGGAGCGGGGCCGGTGCCTTAGCGGAGGTGAGGGAGACGCCTGTTACTCCGGTGCAGGTGACGGGCACGGTGCTGACGACGCGCCGCGTCGACGCCTACCATGCGCTGACCGTGGTGGCGCCCGGCATCGCCGAGCGCTTCCGGCCCGGCCACTTCGTCGGGGTGGCCGTCGGCGGGGCGCGGACGTCGATGCTGACGCGCCGCGCCTTCTTCGTCCACGACGTCAAGCCCGACTACGGCGGCACGGTCGAGTTCGTCTTCTCCGTACGGGGTCCGGGCACGGCCTGGCTGGCCGAGCGCCGCGCCCGCGACACCCTCGACCTGGTGGGCCCGCTCGGCCGCCCGTTCCCGCTGCCCAGGGACCCGGTGACCTGCGTCCTGGTCGGCGCCGAGCACGGCTCGGCGACGCTGTTCACCGTGGCCGACGCCCTCCAGGGGCGCGGCTGCCGCGTCGACTTCGTCCTCGGCGGGGTCTCCGCCGACCGGGTGTTCGGCGCCCTGCGCGCCAGGAGGATGGGGGAGACCACCACGCTGACCACCGAGGACGGCTCCCTGGGCATGCGCGGCCGGGTGACCGACGTGCTGCCCGGGGTGATCGCCGACGTGCGGGCCGACGCCGTCTACGCCTGCGGCCCGATGCCGGTGCTGCGCGGCGTCACCGCGGTGGCGGTCGAGTTCGACATCCCCGTCCAGGTGGCCGTCGAGGAGGGCATGGCGTGCGGGATCGGCGTGTGCATGACGTGCGTGCTCCCGGTCATCGGCGACGACGGTGTAACCCGGATGGTGCGCTCGTGCGTCGAAGGACCGGTCTTCAGGGGCGAGCGCGTCCGCTTCGACGACGTCGGGACGATCCCGTTCGACGCGCTGGGAGCGCCCGGTGGGGGAACGCGGAATGCCGGTTGACATGCGGACGTACCTGGGGCACGTGGAGCTGGTCAACCCCGTCACCACGGCCGCCGGGTGCGCGGCGTCGGGCTCGGAGCTGGCCCAGTTCTTCGACCTCGCCAGGATCGGCGCGCTGACCACCCGGTCGATCACGATGGCCCCCAGGGCGGGCCGCCCGACCCCCAGGATGGCCGAGACGCCCTCGGGGATGCTCAACGCCGTCGGGCTCCAGGGGCCGGGCGTGGACGCCTTCCTGGAGCGCGAGCTGCCCTGGCTGGCCCAGCGGGGCGTACGGACCGTGGTGTCCATCGGCGGCGGCACCGTGGCCGAGTACACCGCGCTGGCCCGCAGGCTCACCGACGCGCCCGGGGTGACCGCCGTCGAGGTCAACCTGTCCTGCCCCAACATCGAGGACCGGGGCCGGGTCTTCGCCCGCGACGGCGCGGCCTCCGCCGAGGTGATCGCCTCGGTGCGCTCGGTCATGCGCTACGACGTGCCCGTGGTGGCCAAGCTCTCCCCGGACGTCGTGGACATCGTGAGCGTCGCCCGCGCGTGCGTGGACGGCGGCGCCGACGCGCTCTCGATGATCAACAACCCGCTCGGCATGAGCATCGACACCGAGGCCATGCGCCCCGCCCTCGCGGCCGTCACCGGCGGCCTGTCGGGACCGGCCATCCGGCCGCTGGCCGTACGCTGCGTGTGGCAGGTCCACGCGGCCCTGCCCAGCGTGCCCATCATCGGCATGGGCGGCGTGCTGACCGGCAGGGACGCCTTCGAGCTCATCCTGGCCGGCGCCTGCGTCGTCGCCGTGGGGACGGCGCTGTTCCACGACCCCTACGCCTGCCTGCGCATCCTCCGCGAGCTGGAGGAGCTCCTGGCGGCCCGGGGGTTCCACCGGCTGGCCGACGCGGTCGGACTGGCCCACCGCCCGCCGGGGGCGTCCTCCCGGCACCGGATAGATCTTGAGGAGAGTTCCCTGTGACGCCCGCACCCATCGCCGTCGCCCTGGACGCGCCAGACCTTGAGACCGCGGCCCGCTGGGCGAGCCTGGTGACCCCGCACGTCACCACCGTCAAGGTCGGGCTGGAACTCTATCTCCGCTACGGCCCCGACGTGATCGCCTCCGTCCGGGGCGCGAGCGGGGTGCGGATCTTCCTTGACCTGAAGCTCCACGACATCCCCAACACCGTCGCGGGCGCCGCCAGGGCCGTGGCCCGCCTCAAGCCCGCGATCCTGACCGTGCACGCCACCGGCGGCCCCGCGATGATCCGGGCGGCCGTGGACGCCATGCCCAACACCCAGATCGCGGCGGTGACGTTGCTCACCTCGCTCTCGGAGGCCGACCTGGAGCAGATGGGCGTCGGCGGGCCCTCGGAGGACGCCGTGCGCCGCCTGTCGGCCCTCGCCGTCGCCGCGGGCGCCCAGGCCCTCGTCTGCTCGCCGCGCGAGGTCGCCGCGGTGCGCGCCGAGGTCGGACCCGGCATCACCCTCATCACCCCCGGCGTCCGCCCGGCCGGCGCCGCGAGCCAGGACCAGGCAAGAGTAGCGACTCCCGAGCAGGCGCTGGCCGACGGGGCCGACCTTCTCGTGATCGGCCGCCCGATCACCGGCTCCGCCGACCCGGGCGCGACGGCCGCGGGCATCGCGGCCGCCCTCAGGCGCGTCTCCGCCTCCACGGGACGAGGCGTGTGACGCGATCCGGGAAACCGCCGTCGAACGTCGCGCCTGGCACGGTCCGGAGGGCCGCCGGGCATCGGGGGTGACGCGGCCCGGAGAGCCGTTGGGCGTCGCGGGTGACGCGGTCCGGAAACTCGTTGAGCGTCGTGCGTGACGCGCTCCGGAGGCCGTCGTACGCCGCGGGTGTCGCGGGTGTCGCGGCCCGGGGGGCCGCCGGGGCGCCGTGGGTGACGCGCCGAAAAACGGTCGGGCGCCGCTGACGGCACGGTCCGGAAAGCGGCCGGAGTCGTGGGGGGCGCGGTCCGGAAACCTGTCGGGTGTCACGCTCGGGGCGGTCCGGGAACCGGCCGGGGGCGTGGGCGAGGCGCCGGGAAGCCGCTGGGCGTCGCGGGTGGGGTAACGCCGGGAAGCACCCGGTTTCGCGTGTGGGGGGACCTCGGAGACCGCCGGGCGTCGCGGGTGGGGCAACCCCTGAAAACTCGGCGTTGAGGGCAGTTTCGTCGACACAGGGCGACGTGGCGATCACGGAAAGTCACGAAGTAGATTTTCTAGGGGGATAAAGTGGCCTTGACGTTGCTTGAAGCGCCATGACCAGCTAGTTTCCCTTCCCGTCCGAGTACATCGACAGGAAATTCGAGGTGACCCGGCGTGGCTCTTCCTCCCCTTACCCCTGAGCAGCGCGCCGCAGCCCTAGAGAAGGCTGCCAAGGCCCGCCGAGAGCGTGCCGAGGTGAAGAACCGCCTGAAGCACGGTGCGGTCTCTCTGGCTGAGGTGCTCAAAGACGGGCAGGCCGACGACGTCATCGGCAAGATGAAGGTTTCGGCCCTTCTCGAGTCGCTTCCCGGCGTGGGCAAGGTCCGCGCCAAGCAGCTCATGGAGCGGCTTGGAATCGCAGAGTCCCGCCGCGTGCGGGGCCTGGGTACGAACCAGCGAGCTTCGCTCGAGCGTGAGTTCGGCGGGGCCGAGAGCTAGTCTCGGTTCATACGACCACGCTCGCCCCGCACGGGGGACGGCATCACGGGGGGTTTGGAGTGACCGGAACGTCGTGGTCCGACGAAAGTCGGACCCCGGAGGCAACCGCCGAGGGCGGGGCCGGTCGCTTCACATCCCCAGCCGGAGGTCCGGAGGGGGCGCGAGCCTTCCCCGGCCTCTCGGCCGGTAAGCGCCTGACGGTCCTGTCCGGGCCGTCGGGCGTCGGCAAGTCCACGGTCGTCGCCGAGCTTCGGCGGGCACACCCCGAGGTGTGGCTGTCGGTCTCGGTGACCACCAGGAAACCCCGCCCGGGGGAGACCCACGGGATCGAATACTTCTTCGCCGACGACGAGGAGTTCGACCGCCTCGCCGCGTCAGGTGAGCTGCTGGAATGGGCCGAGTTCGCCGGCAACCGGTACGGAACCCCGCGCGGCCCCGTGCTGGAGAAGCTCGACGCCGGGGTGCCCACGCTGCTGGAGATCGACCTCCAGGGCGCCAGGCAGGTCCGCGCGACCATGCCCGAGGCGCTGCTGGTCTTCCTGGCCCCCCCGACCTGGGGAGAGCTGGAGAAGCGGCTGCGCGGCCGGGGCACCGAGCCCGAGGACGTCATCGCCCGCCGCCTCGCGGCCGGCCGGATCGAGATGGCGGCCGAGCAGGAATTCGACCTGACACTCGTCAACACGTCCGTCCAGGGCGTATGCCATCGGCTGATAGCCTTATTGGCTGATGCTCCCGAGGATTCGCGCCTCGGACGTTCACCTAGCTAGGGGAAATCACACGTGGCAACCAGCGCCGCCTACTCCGAAGGCATCACCAACCCGTCGATCGACGCCCTGCTCGACATCGTCGACAGCAAGTACAGTCTCGTGATCTTCGGCTCCAAGCGGGCGCGTCAGATCAACGCCTACTACTCCCAGCTCGGCGAGGGCCTGCTTGAGTACGTCGGCCCGCTCGTCGAGACCCACGCGCAGGAGAAGCCGCTGTCCATCGCGCTGCGCGAGGTCAGCGAGGGCCTGCTCACCTCCGAGCCGATCGAGGGCTGAACCACCCCGTGCGGGTCCCAGAAGAAGCCGGGTCCCCCGGCAGGCCCAGGGTCGTCCTCGGTGTGAGCGCGGGCATCGCCGCCTACAAGGCGTGCGAGCTGCTGCGCCTGTTCACCGAGTCGGGCCACGACGTGCGCGTGGTCCCGACCAGGGAGGCGCTCCGCTTCGTCGGCGAGCCGACCTGGGCCGCGCTGTCCGGCAACCCGGTCACGACCGACGTCTGGGAGTCCGTGCACGAGGTGCCGCACGTCCGCATCGGGCAGGGCGCCGACCTGGTGGTCGTCGCGCCGGCCACCGCCGACGTGCTCGCCAAGGCCGCCCACGGGCTGGCGGGCGACCTGCTGACCAACACCCTGCTCACCGCGCGCTGCCCGGTGGTTTTCGCCCCGGCGATGCACACCGAGATGTGGGAGCACCCCGCGACCCGCGCCAACGTGGCCACGCTCCGCGAGCGCGGCTCGATCGTCGTCGACCCCGCCGTGGGCCGCCTGACCGGCGCCGACACCGGCCCCGGCCGGCTGCCGGACCCGAAGGAGATCTTCGAGGTCTGCCGCCGGGTCGTCGCCGGACGCTCCGCCGACCTGGCGGGGCGCCGCCTGGTGATCTCCGCCGGGGGCACCCGCGAGGCCATCGACCCGGTCCGCTTCATCGGCAACCGCTCCTCTGGCCTGCAGGGCTACGCGCTGGCCCGTACGGCCGTCGCCCGCGGTGCCGAGGTCACCCTGGTGGCCGCCAACGTCGCCCTGCCCGACCCGGCGGGGGCGAGGGTCGTCCGGGTCGAGTCTGCCCTGGAGCTGCGCGCCGCCGTGCTCGACGCGGTGGAGGGCGCCGACGCCGTGGTCATGGCCGCCGCCGTCGCCGACTTCCGGCCCTCGGCGCGGAGCGGATCGAAGATCAAGAAGACCACCGACGAGCCTGACGCCATCCATCTCGTGAAAAATCCTGACATCTTGGCTGAGCTGGGTGAGCGGCGCCGCGAGGGTCTCAAGCCGTACCCGCGGGTGATCGCGGGATTCGCGGCCGAGACCGACGACGTGCTCGCCAACGGGCGGGCCAAGCTCGCCCGCAAGGGCTGCGACCTGCTCGTCGTCAACCAGGTCGGCGACGGCCTCGCCTTCGGCACGCCCGACAACGCGGCCGTGGTCCTGGTCGCGGGCGGGGAGCAGGTCGAGATCCCCCGCGGCCCCAAGGAGGCCCTCGCCGACACGGTCTGGGACCTCGTCGCCGCGCGCCTGGCCTGACCACTCACCGTAGGCCCGCTCCCGGCGGATCCCTCGCCCTCGGCCATATCCCGGCGGATCCCTCGCCCTCGGCCATATCCCGGTGGATCCTGACCACTCGCCGTAGGCCGGCTCCCGGCGGGCCCCTCGCCCTCGGCCGGATCCCGGTGGATCCCGGCCCCTTGCCGTCGGCCACCTCCCGGCGGATACTGCGTCCGAGATGACCTGCGTTGTCGCGGCTGGGAGGGGTTTCGATCATGCCGGTCGCCGCCGCCGTCAGGGCTCGATGCCGGGCGCTGCTTCCTCCGGGTGAGGAGATCCACTACGTCCTGCCCGCGCTGTCGGTGGGCACCCCGGTCATGGCGACCTTCCTCATCGTGGTCACCGACCGCACCATCTGCGTGATGTCCACCAAGTTCTTCGACCGCGACGCGCCGACCTCGGTGTACGCGACCCACTCCCGGCGTACCCGGCTCGGCCCGCTGGAGTTCTCCGCGGGCGCGGCCATCGAGCTCGGCGGCATGGTGTTCGAGATCGACGAGGAGTACGCCGCGGTGGTCGCCGCCGCCGACGCCGAGGTCTTCGCCCCGGAGACGCTTCCCCCCGACCCGCTGCCCGATCTGTGAGCCGGACACCGCCCCGGCGGGTCTTCGCTCGTGCCGTGATCGAGCCCCGCTCACGTCGCGGTCGCGCGCCGTTCCCGGTCCGGATCGAGGTGGGCCGGGGGCGCTTTCCCGTACACGATCTGAGACTTTAAGGTGGCATGATCTGAGACGATTTCACGGCTCCACATCAGGTGGGGCTAGAATTCGCCGGAGCGCTACTGGTGTCCGCCGACGCCAGAGCCCCCAGACGCCAGCAGCCGCTGCATGAGGAGCCACTGACTTGTCCCGTCGCCTTTTCACCTCCGAGTCGGTCACAGAGGGCCACCCGGACAAGATCGCCGACCAGATCAGTGACGCGATTCTCGACGCCATGCTCAAGGGTGACCCCAAGAGCCGTGTCGCGGTCGAGACGCTGATCACCACCGGTCAGGTCCACGTCGCCGGAGAGGTGACGACGGAGACCTACGTCGACATCCCCGGTCTCATCCGGGAGAAGATCCTCGAGATCGGTTACGACGCCTCGCACAAGGGCTTCGACGGCGCCTCCTGTGGCGTGTCGGTGTCCATCGGGGCGCAGTCGCCCGACATCGCCCAGGGTGTCGACGACGCCTACGAGAACCGCGAGGGCGAGGCCGGAGACGACCTCGACCGCCAGGGCGCCGGTGACCAGGGCCTGATGTTCGGCTACGCCTGCCGCGAGACCCCCGAGCTGATGCCGCTGCCGATCCAGCTGGCGCACCGCCTCGCCGAGCGCCTGTCGCAGGTCCGCAAGGACGGCACGGTTCCCTACCTGCGTCCCGACGGCAAGACCCAGGTCACCGTCGAGTACGACGGCGACACGCCCGTCCGGCTCGACACCGTGGTGGTCTCCACCCAGCACGCGGCCGAGATCGACCTCAAGGAGATGCTCGCTCCCGACATCAAGGAGCACGTGGTCGACCCGGTCCTGGCGGGCCTGGAGATCGCCACCGAGGGCTACCGCCTCCTGGTCAACCCGACCGGCCGCTTCGAGATCGGCGGCCCCATGGGCGACGCCGGCCTGACCGGTCGCAAGATCATCGTCGACACCTACGGCGGCATGTCCCGCCACGGTGGCGGCGCCTTCTCCGGCAAGGACCCGTCCAAGGTCGACCGCTCGGCCGCCTACGCCATGCGCTGGGTCGCCAAGAACATCGTGGCCGCCGGTCTGGCCGACCGCGCCGAGGTCCAGGTCGCCTACGCCATCGGCAAGGCCCACCCGGTCGGCGTGTTCGTCGAGACCTTCGGCACCGAGAAGACCGACGTCGAGAAGATCCAGCAGGCCGTGCTGGAGGTCTTCGACCTGCGCCCGGCCGCGATCATCCGCGACCTCGACCTGCTCCGCCCGATCTACTCGGGCACCTCCGCGTACGGTCACTTCGGCCGTGAGGGCTTCTCCTGGGAGTCCACCGACCGCTCCGGCGCCCTGCGCAGCGCCGCCGGTCTCTGACCCGCACCTGACCCGCACCGATTTTCCCGTACGGCCCCCGTGATCTCTTTTCACGGGGGCCGTACGCGTTCCCGGCCTGTCCCGCCCGGCTTTCCGGTCCTGTCCCGCCGGGCGGGATGCCGGATCACAGCCGCGGAGGCGTGTCGCCATCGGAAAGTGATATCACTTTCCTTTCCTTAATTGATATCGTTGCCGCATGAAGCAGCTCCTTCTCCGAATCGACGACGATCTTCATCAGCGCATAACGCGAAGGGCCCGCCGTACCGGCCGATCCATCAACGCGACCGCCGGGGAGATCCTCGCTCACGGCGTCTCCGACGAGGCGCTGGACGCCCGGGCGGAGCTTCGCGCGCGAGCGCGGAGGCTCGGGGTGCTCGCCGAACGGCCCCTCTCCCCTCCCGCTCCTCTCGTGACCGAAGCCGACCGGGAGCGTGCGCTCACGGCGACCGAGGGTGCCGGCCCGGTTCTCGACGACCTCTGGGCGGAGGACCGCTGACCCCGATGCTCACCTACGTCGACTCCTCGGTCCTGGCCTGCGCCTATCTCCGCGACGAACCCGGTCACGAGCGGGCCGGGGAACTCCTCGAGGATCCCGAGCACCTCCTGGTCACGAGCACCTTGACCGTCGTGGAGGTGACCGGCGTGCTGGTCCGCGCCTCCCGTGCCAGGAGGCTGCCGGAACTGGACACCAGGATCGCCGTACTGGCGGCAGATCTTGGGGAGAACGGCCCGGTCACGTTGCTGAGCGCTCCCCGCGACGCCGTGGAACGCCGGGCCGTGGAGATCGTTTACGCCCATGCCCTCCGCGCGCTCGACGCCATGCATCTCGCCACGGCCGAACTGGCGGCCGTACCGCTCTTGGAGGGCCCGGGAGACAAACTCGGCTTCGCCAGTCGCGACACCGCCCAGAGCGAGGCCGCCGCGGCACTTGGTTTCACTCCCGTTTGAAGGAGGGTTCCTCACCGGCGAATCGGGTTCACGGTGTGGCACAGTGCTCGGAGATTTCCGTGTGCCTGTCCGTGTCATCTCGCCGGTGGGGGCGCATCGCGGTTCCATCGGCCTTCGGCGCTTTTCCGGTGCAATCCATAACGCGTTTCACGCCGCACCGTTTCATGTCTGACCGGCCACGGACAGCCGGCCGCCGTCCCGAGATGCCGGTCTGCCGGGCTGTTCCGTGAAAACCCAGGTGACGGCGAGGGTCAGAGCCTGCCGGCCGCCGGGAACGGTCCGCGTGAAAAGGATCGGCATGACGTGCGGGGGCAAGAATCCCCCATTGAGGGAGGCCGGGCGAACGCTTCGAACATCGAGCAGCCGGCCGACGTATTCGGTGTGTCGACCGGCGGTTCGGGGCAACGAGGCCAATGGTCGTCTTCGTCGGCCGGAGAACGTCCGCCAACGGATCGGCGAAAGAGTGGTCTCGCGCCAGAACCGTCACCGAATCGATGTGGGACGACGGCTTCGGATTCCTGGAAGGACGTGATTCCCGCGTGGTGGCACAGGGGTCACATTTCAAAGGGATTCGTTCGCGTGCCGGCTTCGGGCTCCGCTGAGAGAACAGGTGGCCGCTTATTCGTCCTGTCGTGCGAGCCGTTGTGGATCGCCTTGAGGGCGAGGGGTGCCCTGGATCGTTCCGCTGGAGGTGGACCCGGAGCGGTACGCGCCTTGGGGGTGAGCCCGGGGTGCCGGGCTTTTGATCTTTTCGCTGTTCAGGGCTGCGCTCTCGACCTGACAACGTATTCAGGTTGGGCGCCCTAAGCGCTGCCTGAGCTCGGCACCGGCGTGGTCGTCTGGTCCGTCGCCAACGCCGAGGCCGACCGGGCCAAGCTCCACGCCGGCCTCGGGGCGGTCGCGGCGGCCCACGATCTCGCCGGGCGCGGAGCGGCGCCCTCCGGTCCCTCGCGCGAGGCCGCCGGCCCGCCTAGGGTCTGCCTCATGTCCTCACCGTCACCTCGCCTGCTGCTGCGCGACGCGCGGCTGGGTCCCGGCGGCCCGCTCCGCCACGTCCTGATCGTCGGCGGCCGGGTCGCGGAGGTGGCCGCGGAGCCGCCTCCCTGCGACGAGTCGGTCGACGTCGGCGGCGGCACCCTCCTGCCGGGCCTGTGGGACGCGCACGTGCACTCCGCGCAGTGGGCGCAGGCCCGGCGCAGGATCGACCTGACCCCGGCGCGGTCGGCGCGGGAGGCGGCCGACCTCGTCGCCCCGCGGGCGAGCGTGTCCGGGTTCACGGTCGGATACGGCTTCCGCGACGGCCTGTGGCCGGACACGCCGCACAAGTCGACGCTCCAGGCGGTGGCGCCCGGCCGCCCGATCGTCCTGGTCAGCAATGATCTGCACACCGCCTGGTTCAGCCCGGCCGCGCTGGCGGCGGTCGGCAGGGGCGAGCACCCGACGGGGGTGCTGCGCGAGCGCGACTGCTACGACGCGATGGCCGAGATGCCCCCGCCGCCCCTGGACGAGCTGGACCGCTGGGTGGCCGAGGCCACCACCGCCGCCGCGGCCAGGGGCGTCGTCGGCGTGCTGGACTTCGAGTTCGCCGACAACGTCACCGACTGGACCAGGCGGGTCCGGTCGGAGCGGATCGACGTCCGGGTCGGCTGCTCGATCCCGGTGAACCGGCTGGAGGAGGCGATCGGCCGCGGGCTGCGCACCGGCGAGCCCGTCGCCGGTACGGGGGGCCTGCTGGAGGTCGGGCCGGTCAAGACGTTCGTGGACGGGTCGCTGAACACCAGGACCGCCTACTGCGAGGACCCGTACCCCGGCGGCGACACGCGCGGGCTGCTGGAGACGGCGCCCGAGGAGCTGTACGGCGTGATGACCCTGGCCGCCGCGCACGGGATCGACCCGGCGGTGCACGCGATCGGCGACCTGGCGGTGGACATCGCGCTGGACGCGTTCGAGCGGACCGGCTGCCCGGGGAGGATCGAGCACGCGCAGCTGGTCCGCCCGGAGGACTTCGGGAGGTTCGCCAGGCCCGGCCTGGTCGCGGGCGTGCAGCCCGCCCACGCGCCCGACGACCGAGACGTGGCCGACCTGCACTGGTCCGGGCGGACCGGCAGGGCCTTCGCGTACGCCGACCTGCTGGCGGCCGGGGCCGTCATCGAGCTGGGCTCCGACGCCCCGGTCGCGCCGCTCGACCCGTGGGACGGGATCGCCTCGGCGGTGGCCAGGACCGACGACGAGCGGCCGCCGTGGCACCCGGAGCAGGCGATCCCGCTGCCGGCCGCGCTCGCGGCGGCGGCCAGGGGACGCGCCGGCGTGCGGCCCGGCGACCCCGCCGACCTGGTGATCACCGAGTACGACCCGGCCGGGCTGGACGGGGACGGCCTGCGCCGCATGCCGATCCTCGGCACCCTGCTCGGCGGCCGCTGGACCCACCGCCGCTCCATCTGATCCGGTGATCCCGTTGCCCGGGCTCATCGCCGTTCCCTTCGGCCCGCCCCACCGGCTCCCGGCAGCGATCTCGGCGTCGCCGCGAACGCGGCCCCGAAACTCTGCCTGATCCATCCGGCCGGTCCCCGGCGACGATCCCGCCGGGCCCGGCTCCCGTCCTTCCGGCCCGGGAGCGGCTCACCTTCCCCGCCGTCGTCTGGGCGGGTGCCCGGGTCTGGTAGGACAGGTGGGTGACCCACGCCAGCCCCTCGCCGGACGACGACGCCCTGCTGCCGCTCGACGCCGTCCGCGAGCGGCCCGCGCCCGGTGGTCCGGCGAGGGCGCGGGGCGCCGCCAGGACCGCGAGGGGCGCCGGGACCGGCAGGGTCGTCAGGGCGGCGGGGACCGCCAGGGCGGCCGGGGTGGCCGAGCCGGTCAAGGGGGTGCCGGAGCCGGCTGCCGAGCTGCCGGTCGCCCGGGTCGTCGTCGACACGCCGCTGCCGCACCTCGACCGGTTGTTCGACTATCTCGTCCCCGCGCCCCTGGACGCCACCGCCGTGCCCGGGACCCGGGTCCGCGTCAGGTTCGCGGGCAAGCTCGTCGACGGCTTCCTGCTCGAACGGGCCGAGGACACCGAGCACGAGGGCAAGCTGACCCGCCTGGAGCGGGTCGTCTCCGCCGAGCCCGTGCTCACCCCGGAGATCGTCGCGCTGGCCCGAGCCGTGGCCGACCACTACGCCGGGACCCTGGCCGACGTCCTGCGCCTGGCCGTCCCGCCCCGCCACGCCAGGGTCGAGGCCGAGACCCCCGCCACCGTCCCCCCCGGCCCGGCACAAACGGTGGGAACGGTGGGAACGGTGGGAACGGGGCCGGGGCCGTGGGCCGACTACCCGGAGGGGGAGGCGTTCCTGGCCGCCCTGGCGAAGGGGGGCTCCCCTCGCGCGGTGTGGACCGCCCTGCCGGGGACCGGGGAGAGCGGGCCGGGGTGGCCGGAGGCGGTCGCGGTTGCCGTACGGGAGACCCTGCGCGGTGGCAGGGGCGCCCTCGTGGTGCTTCCCGACGGGAAGGACGTGGCCCTGCTCGACGCGGCCCTGAGCGCCGTCCTGGAGCCCGGCGCGCACGTGGCGCTCACGGCCGACCTCGGGCCCGCCGAGCGCTACCGGCGGTGGCTGCGGGTGGCCAGGGGGCGGGCGCGGGTCGCGGCCGGGACCAGGGGCGCGGCGTTCGCCCCGGTCAGGGACCTCGGGCTCGCGGTCATCTGGGACGACGGCGACGACCTGCACTCCGAGCGGCTCGCCCCCTACCCGCACGCCAGGGAGGTCCTCGCCCTGCGCGCCCACCAGGCGCGGGCGGGCCTGCTCATCGGGGGGTACGCCCGCACGGCGGAGGCCACCCAGCTCATCGCGGCGGGCTGGGCCGGGCCCATCGCCGCGGCCCGTGCGACGGTCAGGACCAGGGCGCCGAGGGTCCGCCCGGCGGGGGAGGACTCGGAGCTGGCCAGGGACGAGGCCGCGAGGGCCGCCCGGCTGCCCAGCCTCGCCTGGCGGACCCTGCGCGCCGGGCTGGAGAGCGGCCCCGTGCTGGTGCAGGTCCCCCGGCGGGGCTACCTGCCCGCGCTGGCCTGCCAGAGCTGCCGGGCACCGGCCCGCTGCGGGCACTGCGGCGGCCCGTTCGCGCTGCGCGCCGGCCACGTGGCCCCGTACTGCCGCTGGTGCGGCCGGATCGCGGGCGAGTGGCGCTGCCCGTCCTGCGGCGGCGCCCGGGTGCGGGCCCTGGTGATCGGCGCCCGGCGCACCGCCGAGGAGCTGGGGCGGGCCTTCCCCTCGGTGCCGGTCAGGACGTCGGGCAGGGACGGGGTGCTCGCCACGGTCGGCGCGGGCCGTGCCCTGGTGGTGGCCACCCCGGGGGCCGAGCCGGTGCCCGAGGGGGGGTACGCCGCGGCGGTGCTGCTGGACGGCTGGGCGCTGCTCGGCCGGCCCGACCTGCGCGCCGCCGAGGAGACGCTGCGCCGGTGGATGAACGCGGCGGCCCTGCTGCGGCCCTCGGCGGAGCTGGTCGTGCTGGCCGACTCCTCGCTGGCCGCCGTACAGGCTCTGCTGCGCTGGGATCCGGTCACCCATGCCGAGAGGGAACTAGCTGACAGGACAGAACTCGGTTTCCCCCCGGCGGTGAAAATGGCGACGCTCACCGGATCCCCGGCCGCGGTGCGGGAAATGCTCGGCGAGATGATCCTTCCCCCGGAGGCACAGGTGCTCGGTCCCGTCCCCGTGGCCGCTCCCAAGGGGGATCAAGTGCGGGAACGCGCCATGGTGCGGATCGCGCGGGGCTCCGGATCGGCGCTGGCCGCGGTGCTGAAGGGGGCCGCCGGAGTACGCTCCGCGCGCAAGGCTCCGGAGGTGGTCAAGGTATGCATTGACCCTCTAGACGTGATTTGAGTTGTTTCCCCGATTCGCGGTGCTGGCAGTAAGCCGTTAATTTTCCCCTGTGTCGATCGAATGGGTGAATCGGGCCGTAGACGACCTGCGCGCGTGGGGGCGTGCGCACGGCCTTGACGTTGACGTGGACGAGGTGCGGCTGCTCTGCGACTACGCGAGCGACTATCTGGACGTGAACGAGCTGGGCGACTTCACCCCCGTCGCCTTCGAGGAGCTGCTGCTCAACATCTATCCGCGCAAGGTCATCGCCCCCCCGGAGAGCGCCCCGGAGACCGTCGCCGCCGCTCGCACCCTGGTCGACTTCCTGCTCGCCACCGAGGAGATCGGCGGCAAGATGGCGGTCAGGATGAGGAGCGTCCTCGACCGCATCGAGCCCGAGATGCCCATCGCCCTCGCCGACACCTCACGTTTCGGCATGGCCAAGAGCCTCTTCAGCGCGATGGGCGCCGACTCGCTGGAGCGGGCCACCGAGGGCACTGAAAGCGCGATCCTCTCCGTCTCTGCGGTGCAGGAGGAGCCCGCCGTCGAGCACTGCGACTGCCCCGGCTGCTCGCCGCTGCCCGCCGTGCGCCTGGCGCCCCGCGAGGCGCTCGCCGGGAACGCCCTGCGGGTGCCGCTGCTCACCGACGCGCGCAGGCTGGTCCAGTGGATGCTCGCCGGGGGCCGCACCCCGACCGTGAAGGGCAGGCTCAGGGTCCGCGACGCCGCCGAGGCGACCGCCCAGCTCTCGGTGGCCGACCCCGGCCTGCTGTGGGAGCTCGCGGTGCACACCGGCCTGGTCACGGTCGAGGGCACCGCCATCTTCGACGGCGAGGACTTCGACCCGCTCGACATCTGGGCCGCGACGGTCGAGTTCGTCGTCGAGAAGGACACCGGCGGCGCCGTGACGGGCGACGTCTCCCTCGACGAGGAGCTCTACGGCCTGTGCGACATGCTCTACCGCCTCCAGGCGCCCGTGCCGATCCCCCTCGTCAGGGAGTACCTGGAGGAGATCGGCCTCGTCGAGGAGGGCGAGATCGACATCCCCGAGGCCGTCAGGCGGCTCGCCTACTGCGGGATGGCCGAGCCGGGCGACGAGCTGCTGGAGCTCACCCCGCTGGCCCTGTGGGGGCTGCACGAGCTCTACACCGACCTGGGCATGGAGGCGCCCGAGGCGCCCGACCTGACCACCGCCGACGCGCCCGAGCTCATCGAGGGACTGCTCTCCGGCATGCCCGCCGAGATGGCCGAGGCCGACATCGGGGGCTGGCTGGAGAACAGGACCCCGGCGCAGGCGGTCACCGAGCTGCTCGGCTCCGTCTCCGGCGCGCCCTCGGTCGCGAGGGGCGTCGCGGTGACGATCGTCGACCGCCTCGGCCCCGACGCCGAGGAGGCGATACGCGCCTTCCTGGAGGAGCCGGAGCTGCGCCCGCACGCCATCCACTGGCTGAGCACGCGAGGGCTCGCGGCCCCCGCGCTCACCCAGGAGGAGGTGCTCTGGATGAGCGTGGACATGCTCGCCCTGGCCATGCCCGCCGCCGAGGAGGATCCGGAGACGTTCGCCGAGAACATGTCCGCCTCAGGCCCCCCGTCACACGTGATCGAGGAGATGTGGCGGGTCGACCATCCCGAGGTCGTCGACGTCCTTGAGCTGCTCGGACGCTCCCTGAGAGATCACGGAGCGGCCAAGGCGGCCCGCAAGGCGGCTTTCAAGGCACGTTCCCGCGCCATCGGCTGAGCCGTGTATGCGTGAGGCGCGAGTGCAGTAAGTTTCACGGGTGGCAAAGAGCGGGAACAGTGGGAACGTCTTCGACATCGGCGAACTGCGCAGGCTGGTCGACGAGCTGGGAACGGCACCACGCGAGCTGCGGGCGGTCGTCCTGGAGGAGTCCGTCACCGCCACGGGCCGCGCCTGTCCCCCGCGCGGCGACGCGCTGAGCTTCCCCCCCGTCGACCTCGCGGCCGACGCGGAGCTGGCCGCGTACGTGCCGCACGTGCCGCTGGTGATCGACGCCCAGCGCCTGGCCGCCTGGACCGGCGTCCGCCAGGTGACCCCCGAGGGCCTGCTGCCCGACCCGTTCGCTCCGTGCGCCGAGCTCGGCCTGCCGGGCCCCGGCCGGCTGCACCTGCTCTGGGTGGTCGCCGTCAACACCGGCATGCTCCGCATCTCCCGCGGCCAGGTGACGCCCGGCCCGCTCGTGCTCTCCCCCGACCTGCCGCCCCGGGCGCTGCTGGGGTTCTGGGACGGCGTGGTCATGGACGTCCTCGACCGCGCCGACGACGACCTGACCGGCTCTCCGGTGATCGACGACCACCTGGCCGAGATGCTCGCCACGCTGTACGCCGTACGCGAGGGGCTGTCCACCGCGACCCTGGTGAAGGGCGTCCTGCAGTCGCACCAGGTGGCCTGCGGGGCCCGCCAGGCGGAGATGCGGGTGCTGGCCCGCGAGCTCCCGGCCCGGCTGGAGACGGCCCTGTCGCTCCTGGGCTACTGCGGGCTCGTCGAGACCTCGCCGGAGGGCCGGCCCCGGCTCACCCCGCTCGGCATGTGGGCCGTCCGCCAGGACCTGATGCGGGAGGGCCACGACGCGCCGACGGGCGCCGAGGTCGCCGTCTTCACCGACCTCGGCGCGGCCGAGCTGGTCGAGGCGATCATGGAGGGCTCCGCCGCTCCCAGCGCCGTCACCGTGTGGCTGGAGTCCCGCCACCCCGAGGCCGCCGCCCGCGAGCTGGTCAAGGTCGCCGCCTCCGGCACGGCCGGCCGCCGCGGCGCCGCGGGCACGATCCTGGAGGAGCTCGGCCCCGAGGCCGAGGCCCCGCTCAGGGAGGCGCTCTCCGAGCCCGCCATGTGGCGCTACGCCGCCTCCTGGCTGCACATCCGCGACCTGCCCGCGCCCGCCCTCACGCCCGCCGACAACACCTGGCTCGCGGTCGACTCGCTCGCCTCGCTGCTGGAGCGCGGCGACGCCTCCGAGGCGATCTGCGAGTTCGACGCGCTGGAGCCCGGCGAGGACCTCGTTCGCGTGATCGAGGAGATGGCCCTGGTGGACCACCCCGACACCTTCGCCGTCCTGGACCTGCTGGGGTCCCGCCACGGCGACGCGGCGGTGGCCAAGTCCGCCCGCAAGGCCGCGATGAAGGCCCGCTCCCGCTGACCCGTTCCCGCCGACCCGCCCCCGGGCCTCCTCCCGGCGATGGCCAGGCCGGGAGGAGGCCCGTCCGCCCCTCACGGTGGCCCGTCCACCCCTCACGGTGGCCCTTCCGCCCCTCACGGTGGCCCTTCCGCCCCTCACGGTGGCCCGTCCGCCCCTCACAGTGGCTTGTCCGTCCCCTCCCGATGAAGGTCCGTCGTCCGTTCGCGTCCGCCTCCGTCCGCTCCCGGCGGCGGCCCGCCGGGCCCGTCCCCGCGCCCGCTCCGGGAGAAGGCCCCGTGCCGGTCCCCGAGAAGGCCCGGGGGAGGCCGCCGGCGCCCTTAGACTGGGGCAATCCCCTGGAGCGTGAGGAGATCCCTGTTGGCCATTCAGCCGATCCGCCTGTTCGGCGACCCGGTGCTGCGCACTCCGGCCGAGCCGGTCAAGGACTTCGACAAGGAGCTGCGCAAGCTCGTCAAAGACCTCACCGACACGATGATGGACGCGCCGGGAGCCGGTCTGGCGGCGCCGCAGATCGGAGTCGGCCTGCGGGTCTTCACCTACTACGTGGACGACCGGCTCGGGCACCTGATCAACCCCAACCTCGACCTGTCCGAGGACAAGGACGAGGAGGGGGAGGAGGGCTGCCTGTCGTTCCCCGGCCTGTCCTTCCCCACGCCCCGGTCGATCCGGGCCGTGGCGACCGGTTTCACCATGCACGGCGAGCCGGTGACCCTTGAGGGCACCGACCTGATGGCCCGCTGCTTCCAGCACGAGACCGACCACCTGGACGGCGTGCTGTTCATCGACCGGATGGACCTCAAGCAGCGCAAGCTCGCCATGAAGGCGATCCGCGAGGCCGACTGGAACGGGCTGTCGGCCCCCGCGTTCAAGATCTCCCCGCACGCCACCCAAGGGAAGGCTCTGTAGGAACCTTGCGCCTGGTCTTCGCCGGAACCCCGGACACCGCCCTGCCCTCGCTGCGGGCCCTGATCGACTCGCCTCGCCACGACGTCGTCGCCGTCGTCACGCGCCCGGACGCCCAGTCGGGCCGGGGCCGCAAGGTCCACCCGAGCCCCGTCGCCGAGCTCGCCGAGGAGGCGGGCATCGAGGTGCTCAGGCCGCCCAAGGCGGGCGACCCGGGCTTCCTCGACCGGCTCAGGGAGCTCGGCCCCGACTGCTGCCCGGTGGTCGCCTACGGCGCCCTCCTGCCGCAGGCCGCCCTCGACATCCCCCGGTACGGCTGGGTCAACCTGCACTTCTCGCTGCTGCCGGCCTGGCGTGGCGCGGCGCCGGTGCAGCACGCCGTGCTCCACGGCGACGCGATCACCGGCGCGGCCACCTTCCAGATCGTCAAGGAGCTGGACGCGGGCCCGGTCTACGGCGTGGTCACCGAGGAGATCCGTGCCGCCGACACCAGCGGGGAGCTGCTCGCCAGGCTCGCCGAGTCCGGTGCCGGGCTGCTCGCCGCCACCCTCGACGGGATCGAGGACGGCAAGCTGGAGGCCGTCCCGCAGCCCGCCGAGGGGGTGAGCCTCGCCCCGAAGATCGGCGTCGACGACGCCAGGGTCGACTGGGCCGCGCCCGCGATGCGGGTCGACCGCCTGATCCGTGCCTGCGCCCCCGCGCCGGGGGCGTGGACCGAGTTCCGCGGCCAGCGCGTCAAGATCGGTCCGGTGCGGCCGGTTCCCGACGCCTCCGGCCTGGCCCCCGGTCAGATCGCGGCGTCCAAGAACTCCGTCCTGGTGGGCACCGCCACCTACCCGGTCGAGCTGGGCGAGGTGCAGCCGCAGGGCAAGCGCCTGATGGGCGCGGGGGAGTGGGCCCGCGGCGTGCGGCCCACCGACGAGGATCGGCTGGCCTGAAGATCATGAGCAGTGGTAACGGCCGTAACGTCCCGCGCGGCGGGAATCGCGGCTCGGCGGGCCGCCCGCGCGGTGCCGGAGGCGGGGGCGGGGGAGGGCGCCCGCCCAAGCCGGTCCGCGACGAGGCGCGCAACGCCGCGTACGACCTGATGCGCGCCGTCGACGAGCGCGACGCCTACGCCAACCTGCTGATGCCCGCGCTGCTGCGCGACCGCCGCCTGTCGGGGCGCGACGCGGGGCTGGCCACCGAGCTGGCCTACGGCACCCTGCGCGGCCTCGGCACCTACGACGAGATCATCGCGGCCTGCAGCGACCGGGCGCCGGAGGACGTCGACCCGCCGCTGCTCGACGCCGTCCGCCTGGGCGTGCACCAGCTGCTCAAGACGCGGGTCCCCCCGCACGCCGCCGTCGGCACCACGGTCGACCTGGTGCGCCTGCGGGTGGGCATCGGCGCCTCCAAGTACGCCAACGCCGTGCTGCGCAAGGTCTCCACCCGCTCGCTGGAGCAGTGGATCCCGATCGTGGCGCCCGACCCGGCCGACGACCCGGTGGGGCACCTGGCGGTGGCGCACAGCCACCCGAGGTGGATCGTCGACGCCCTGCGTGACGCGGTGGGCGGCGACTTCGACGAGACGGCCGCCCTGCTCGCGGCCGACAACGAGCGTCCCAAGGTGACCCTGGTCGCCCGCCCCGGCCGCTCGTCGGTGAAGGAGCTCCTCGACGCGGGCGCGGAACCCGCCAGATACTCCCCGTACGCCGCCTACCTGCCCGAGGGCGACCCCGGGGCGGTCCTCGCCGTGGCCGAGTCGCGCGCGGCCGTCCAGGACGAGGCCAGCCAGCTCGTCGCGCTCGCCCTGACGCGGGTGCCGATGGAGGGCTCCGACTCCCGCTGGCTCGACCTGTGCGCGGGGCCCGGCGGCAAGGCGGGGCTGCTCGACGCCATCGCGACCCGCGGCGACGAGGCGGGCTTGGGCGGTCCAGGCGCCGGATCCGGAGCCGGCGAGCCCGTACCGGCCGCGGCGCCCGCCACGGTCGCGGGCGCGGTTCCGAGCGCGGTCCCGTCCAGGGGTTCCGGCCCGGGCGTGAGTCCTGGCGCGGTCCCGGCCGTGGGCTCCGGTCCGGCCGCGGGTTCCGGCCCGGGCGGCGGGCCGGTGGCCTTTCCCGGCGGGGCGCGGCTGCTCGCCGCCGAGCTGCAGTACCACCGGGCGCGGCTGGTGTGGCAGACGACCCGGCAGGCCGCGGTGATCACCGCGGACGGCACCGCGCCCGCCTGGCGGCCGGGGGCCTTCGACCGGGTGATGCTCGACGCCCCCTGCACCGGCCTGGGCGCGCTGCGCCGCCGCCCCGAGGCCCGCTGGCGCCGCGATCCCCGTAGCCTTCCCGAGCTGGGCAGGCTCCAGCGCGCCCTGCTCGACTCGGCGATCGACGCGGTCCGGCCCGGTGGCGTCGTCGCGTACGTGACCTGCTCGCCGCACCTGGCCGAGACCGTCACCGTGGTCGGCGACCTCCTGCGCCGCCGCGACGACGTCGAGGCGCTGGACGCCCGCGAGCACCTCCCCGAGGTGGAGGGGCTGGGAGAGGGGCCGTACGCGCGGTTCTGGCCGCACCGGCACGGCACCGACGCCATGTTCCTGGCCCTGCTGCGCCGCCGCTGAAGGAGGCGCCCGGGGGCATCGTCGCAGCTCAGGGCGTGCCACCTGGGCATATATGGCCACCGCGCGCTGTTCGACTGGATATAGCTGCTTCCGACGGGACGCGGGGGTGTCCAGATGTGCGGAATCTGTGGATGGGTGGACTTCGAGCGCGATCTCCGGCGGTCACGGGCCACCGCGCAGGCCATGACCGACACCATGGCCTGCCGGGGACCCGACGACGAGGGGCTGTGGCTCGCCCCGCACGCCGCGATGGGTCACCGGCGTCTGGCCATCATCGACATCGAGGGCGGGCGCCAGCCGATGGTCGCCGACGAGGACGGGCGGCCGCTCGCCGTCCTCACCTACAGCGGCGAGATCTACAACTTCGTCGAGCTGCGCGCGGAGCTGACCGCCCGCGGCCATCGCTTCCTCACCCAGAGTGACACCGAGGTCCTGCTGCGGGCCTATCTCGAATGGGGCGAGGGCTTCGCCGAGCGGCTGAACGGCATGTTCGCCTTCGGGATCTGGGACACCCGCCGCGAGGAGCTGCTGCTCGTCCGGGACCGGATGGGCATCAAGCCGCTCTACTACTACCCGCTGCCGGGTGGCGTGCTGTTCGGCTCCGAGCCCAAGGCGATCCTCGCCAACCCCGTCATCAGGACGCCCACGGTCGACGCGGACGGCCTGCGCGAGCTGATCGCCTTCGTCAAGACCCCGGAACGGGCCGTCTACCAGGGCATGTACGAGGTCCGCCCCGGCCACACCGTCCGGGTGACCCGCGACTTCCTGTGCCGCCGCCCCTACTGGCGCCTGGAGTCCCACGAGCACCCCGACGACCTCGCCACCACCGTCGGGACGGTACGCGAGCTGCTGGACGACATCGTCACCCGCCAGCTCATCTCGGACGTGCCGCTGTGCACCCTGCTCTCCGGCGGCCTCGACTCCAGCACCGTCACGGCGCTCGCCGCGCTCGGCCTGGAGGGGCAGGGGGCCGGGAGGGTCCGGTCGTTCTCCGTCGACTTCACCGGCTACAGCGAGAACTTCAAGCCCGACGAGATGCGCGACACTCCCGACACGCCGTACGTGCACGACGTCGTGCGGCACATCGGCGCCGACCACACCGACATCGTCCTGGACTCCTCCGACCTCATGGATCCCGCAGTGCGCGCCGCGGTCCTGAGGGCGCGTGACCTGCCGATCGGTATCGGCGACATGGACACCTCCCTCTACCTGCTGTTCCGCGCCATCCGGGGTCATTCCACGGTGGCGCTGTCCGGCGAGTCCGCCGACGAGGTCTTCGGCGGCTACCGGTGGTTCTTCGACCCCGAGGCGGTCTCCGCCGACACCTTCCCGTGGCTGGTGTCCCCCGGGTTCGGGCGGTTCGCCGGGGTGGGGGCCCTCCTCGACGAGGACCTGACCCACAAGCTGGACATTCCCGGCTACCGCGCGGACAGTTACCGGCAGGCGCTCGACGAGGTGCCCCGGCTGCCCGGTGAGGAGGGCCTGGAACGGCGCATGCGGGAGATCTCCTATCTGCACCTCACCCGGTTCGTGCAGATCCTGCTGGACCGCAAGGACCGGATGAGCATGGGCGTCGGGCTGGAGGTCCGGGTGCCGTTCTGCGACCACCGGCTGGTGGAGTACGTCTTCAACGCCCCCTGGGCGATGAAGACCTTCGACGGGCAGGAGAAGAGCCTGCTGCGCGCCGCCGCCGCGGACGTCCTGCCGCCCTCGGTCGTCGGGCGCCGCAAGAGCCCCTACCCCTCGACGCAGGACCCCTCCTACGAGGAGGCCGTCCGCGCCGAGGCCTCCCGGCTGCTCGCCGACGGGAACATGGCCGCCGCGTCGCTGATCGACCCGGAGAAGGTACGGGGCCTGATCGACCGCCCCGAGTCGGCCGGTGGCCCTTCGGGCACCCGGGCGTCGCTGGAGGGGCTGCTCCAGTTCAACGCCTGGCTGGAGAGGTACCGCGTCCGGGTCGACATCTGACCGCGCCCCGCGCCTTTGACCGGGCTCCCGCGTCCGGCGCGGGGGAGATCCCATCGGAAGGAGGTCGTCCCATGGCCGACCTGGGACTGCCCGAGCTGCTCATCATCGTGGCGGTGTTCGTCCTGCTGTTCGGTTCCGCGAAGCTGCCCGGCGTGGCCAGGTCGGTGGGCCGCTCCCTGCGGGTCTTCAAGACCGAGGTGAACAGGCCGGACGACGTGCCGCCGCCTCCCGGCGAGGCCGGCGAGGCCGGCGAGGCCGGCGGGACCGGCGGACCGGACGAGGGCTCCCGCCGCTAGAATCGGCCAATCATGGCCGTACAGATCTCGCCCAGCATCCTGTCCGCCGACTTCGCCCGCCTCGCCGAGGCGGCCGCGGCGGTCCCCAACGCCGACTGGCTGCACGTGGACGTCATGGACAACCACTTCGTGCCCAACCTGACCCTCGGGCTGCCGGTCGTCGAGTCCCTGCTCAAGGCGACCTCGACGCCGCTCGACTGCCACCTCATGATCGAAGACCCGGATCGCTGGGCCCCCTCGTACGCCGAGGCCGGGGCCGGGAGCGTCACCGTCCACGTGGAGGCGGCCAAGGCCCCGGTCCGCACGCTGCGCCAGATCCGCCGCGCGGGCGCCCGCGCCGGCCTGGCCCTGAATCCCGCCACCCCCGTCGAGCCGTACGAGGACCTGCTCGGCGAGCTCGACATGCTGCTGCTGATGACCGTCGACCCCGGTTTCGGCGGGCAGCGGTTCCTCGACATGGTGCTGCCCAAGATCCGCAGGACCCGCGAGCTCGTCGACCGGCACGGCGGCCAGGTGTGGCTCCAGGTGGACGGCGGCGTCTCCGACGCGACGATCGAGCGCTGCGCGGAGGCGGGCGCCGACGTCTTCGTGGCGGGCAACGCCGTCTACGGCGCCGAGGACCCGGCCCGCGCGGTCGACAACCTGCGCGCCCTGGCCACCAAGGGCTGACCAGGCCGCCAAGGATGACCGGGCCGCCAAGGATGACCGGGCCGTCAAGGGCTGACCGGGAGACCGGCCGATCGGGAGATCGGTCGTCCGACGGCGAGGGGCGGGCCCAGGCGGGCCCGCCCCTCGCCGTCCGAGAGTCACCGCGCCCCTATGGCCCGCCCGCCGTGATCTTCGGCGAGGGCCGGGGGAGGTGGAGCGGTCAGCCCTGCAGGGCCGGGTCCAGCACCACGTCCCGGCCGTGCACGGTCGGCTGCTCGGGGAAGTGGCAGGCGGTCAGGTGACCCTCCTTGTTCCCCTCCAGCCTGACCAGCGGGGGTTCCTCGGTCGCGCACTTGTCCTGGGCCTTCCAGCAGCGGGTGCGGAAGCGGCAGCCGGACGGCGGGTTGATCGGGGAGGGCACGTCCCCGGCGAGGCGGATGCGCTCGCGCGGCTCCGCGTCCTCCAGCACCTCGGGCACCGCCGACAGCAGCGCGTGGGTGTAGGGGTGGCGGGGGCGCTCGTACAGGGAGGCGCGGTCGGCGACCTCGACGATCTTGCCGAGATACATGACCGCGACCCGCTGGGAGAAGTGCCGCACGATCGCGAGGTCGTGCGCGATGAACAGGAACGCGATGCCCATGTCCCGCTGGAGCTGCTGGAGCAGGTTGACGACCTGGGCCTGGATGGAGACGTCGAGGGCGGAGACCGGCTCGTCCGCGATGATCAGCTTGGGGTTCAGGGAGAGCGCGCGGGCCACCCCGATGCGCTGCCGCTGGCCGCCGGAGAACTCGTGCGGGAAGCGGTTGAAGTGCTCGGGGTTGAGCCCGACGATCTCCAGGAGCTCCCGCACCCGGTTGTCCCTGCCGCCCGGGGGGTTGATGCCGTTGATCTCCATCGGGCCGCCGACGATGGTGCCCACCGTGTGCCGGGGGTTCAGCGACGAGTACGGGTCCTGGAAGATCATCTGGATCTCGGCCCGGATCGGCTTCAGCTCCCTGCGCTTGGCGTGGCCGATCTCCTGCCCGGCGTACTTGATGCTGCCCGCGGTGGGCTCCAGCAGCCTGGACGCCAGCCGCCCGGCGGTGGACTTGCCGCAGCCGGACTCGCCGACCAGGCCGAGCGTCTCACCGGCGTGCACGGTCAGGTCGATGCCGTCCACCGCGTGGACCTTGCCGACCTGGTGCTTGAAGATGACACCGCCCATCACCGGGAAGTGCTTCTTCAGGCCGGACAGCTCCAGCAGCGCCTCGCCGCGGGGTTCGCCGGTTGTCTCGCTCACTTTTGGATCTCCCTCTTCTGGGCGAGGGTCAGGTAGCACGCGTCGCCGTGGCCGCGGTGCGGGGACAGTTCGGGGCGCTCGGAGCGGCACAGCCCGGGACCGGCCAGCTCCATGAAGTCGCACCGGGGGTGGAAGGGGCAGCCGGGCGGGACGTTGATCAGGCTCGGCGGGGTGCCGCGGACCGGGCGGAGCGGGACGTCCACCGGGGCGGTCAGCCGGGGCATGGAGGCGAGCAGGCCCCAGGTGTAGGGGTGGCGGGGCTCGTGGAGGACCTCCCTGACGGTCCCGCGCTCGACCGCCCGCCCGGCGTACATCACCAGCACGTCGTGCGCGGTGTTGGCGACCACGCCGAGGTCGTGGGTGATCAGGATGATCGAGGCCCCCGTCTGGTCCTGGAGCTCCTTGAGCAGGTCCAGGATCTGGGCCTGCACGGTCACGTCCAGGGCGGTGGTGGGCTCGTCGGCGATCAGCAGGTCCGGGTCGCACACCAGGGCCATCGCGATCATCGCGCGCTGCCGCATGCCGCCGGAGAACTGGTGGGGATAGTCGTCCACCCTGGTCTTCGGCTGGGGGATGCCGACCCGCGTCAGCATCTCGATCGCCCGGTCCCTGGCCTCGGAACGGCTCGCGCCGGTGTGCTTGCGGTAGACCTCGGAGATCTGCTTTCCGATGGTGTGGTACGGCGAGAGCGAGGTCAGCGGGTCCTGGAAGATCATCGCGACCTTGTTGCCGCGGAGCTTCTCCATGGTGGACCGGGAGGCGCCGATCAGCTCCTCGCCGTCCAGCCGGATCTCCCCGCCGATCTTGGTGGTCTCCGGGTTGTGCAGGCCGAGCACGCTCAGGTTGGTCACCGACTTGCCCGAGCCGGACTCGCCGACGATGCCCAGCGTGGTGCCCTTCTCCACGTCGAAGGAGAGCCCGTCCACCGCGTGGACGACGCCGTCCTCGGTGTGGAAGTCGACGGTCAGGTCACGGACCGAGAGGAACGGAGTTGACACTTTCTTCAAGGCTCCTAGCTCAGCCGCACGCGGGGGTCGATGAAGGCGTACATGATGTCGACGACGATGTTGAAGACGACGATCGCGGCGGCCGCGACGAGCACCGTCGCCATCAGCATGGGCAGGTCGGAGTTGGTGACCGCCTTGACCGACAGCTGGCCGAGCCCCTGGAGGCCGAAGGTCTGCTCGGTGATGATCGCGCCGCCGATGAGCGCGCCGAGGTCCACACCGAAGATCGTGATGATGGGGGTGAGCGTGCCGCGCATCGCGAAGCGCATCACGACGCTGCGGCCGGACATGCCCTTGGCCCGCGCGGTACGGACGTAGTCCTCGCTGAGCTGCTCCACCATCGTCGAGCGGGTCATGCGGGTGTAGTTGGCGGTGAAGATGATCGCCAGCACCAGCCACGGCAGCAGCAGGCCGGTGGCCCAGCCGACGGGGTCCTGGGTGAACTCCACGTACTTGGGACGCCAGAAGATCTGGTTCTGGTAGACGAGGAAGTACAGGGCGAGGGTGCCGATGAAGTAGATCTGCACGGAGGCGCCGATGAGGGACGACACGCTGGCGATCTTGTCCAGCGGCTTGCCCTGCCGGAGCGCCGCGATGATGCCGGTCGCCACGCCGAAGGTGAGGAAGACGGCCGCGGCCCCGATGGTGAGCGAGATGGTCAGCGGGAGCCGGTCCAGGATCGTCTCGAACACCGGCGCGCGGTTGACGAAGGAGAAGCCGAGGCAGGGGGCGGGGCAGGCGCCCAGGCCCCCGTAGTCGCGGCCGACGAAGATTCCGGCCAGCCAGGCCACGAACTGGGCGAACAGGGGCTGATCCAGTCCCAGGTTGTGCCGCGCCTGCTCCAGCAGCTCCGGCGGGCAGACCTTGCCGCAGGCGAGTCTCGCCGGGTCGGCGGGCACGGCGAAGAAGAGGAAGAACGTGACCGCGGAGATGATCACGAGTGTGACCGCGGCGCCGAGCATGCGGCGAGTGATGAATGGAAGCATTGCCTGTTTTCCCGAGGTGGCTGGGACCGGTGGGGCCGGGGAGGCCCCTGGCCGTGGCCTCGCGGGGATGTCGTCATCCCCGCGAGGCCACGGCCGTCGGTTCTCCTACGGTTTCGTGAGCCGTTACTGCTTCACGAAGATGGTGTTGGGCGAGACGACCCACGACTGCGGGTCGATCTCGGCGCCACCGATCTTGGAGCCGTGGAGGGTGTTGGCGATCCGGTTCTCGGCGACGACCAGCGGGGTGATCGTCTCCTGGATCTTCTTGTCCAGCGCCATCCACGCCTTGTTCTGGGCGTCGATGTCGGTCAGGGCGGTGATCTCGTCCATCTCCTTGGTGACGGCCTCGTCCTTGAGGTGCGCGTAGTTGGGCGCACCGTCGGCGATCGGGCCGAAGATGACGGGCAGGACCGTCGTGCCGGACGGCCAGTCGGCGCCCCAGCCACCCCAGTAGAGGTCGAACTCGTTCTTCACCTTGCCGATGGAGTCGTAGTAGGTCTTACGGTCCAGGGGCTTGGCCACGACCTTGATGCCGGTCTTCTCCAGGGCATTCTTGATCACGACGGTGATCTGCTCCTGGAGCGGAGTCTGGTTGTAGGCGTAGACGATGGTCGGCGTCGGGTTGCTCGACTCGGCGAGCAGCTGCTTGGCCTTCTCGACGTCGCCCTCGGGCTTGGTCTCCTTGCCGAACAGGTCGTAGGACTCGTAGCCGACCGTGGTGTTCTCGTTCAGGATCGTGGTGGGCAGCGCCGCCGCGGCGGGGCCACCGTAGACCTGCTGGATCTGCTTCGACGGCCACGCGTGGTTGATGGCCTGGCGGATCTTGACGTCCTTCACCCGGTCAAGGTTGAAGTAGTAGTAGTTGCCGTACGGCGAGGGGCTCTTCATCAGGCGGGGAGCCAGGCTGGCGTCGCCGAGGACCTGCTGCAGGCGCTCCGGCGGGACGGTCGCGTAGAAGGTGAACGCGGTCTGGTCCGGGCCGGTGTCCGCGATCAGGCGGTCGGTGATCTGCAGGTTCTCCTGGCCGAACTCCAGGCGCCACTTGTCGGGGTAGGCGCCGCGGATCGGGTCGGTGGCCGGGTCCCAGTTCGGGTTGCGCTCCAGCTCCATCGACTTGTCGACGACGTGGCTCTTGATGATGTACGGGCCGCTGGAGACGGGGGTCTTGTCGTACGTCTCCTTGGTGTCCTTCTCCTTCGGCACGATGCCGTAGCCGCCCATGGCGAAGGCGTAGTTGGCGTCGGCGTGCGGGGTCTTGAACTTGTAGACGATCGTCTTGTCGTCCGGCGTCTCGATGTTCTCAAGGCGCTTGCCGTCGTACGGGCCCTGGTAGGCCTTCTTGTGGTCGACCTCGGTCAGCCACTGCTGGATGTAGGTCGGGCCCTGGGTGACGAACGAGGCGAACGTCCGCTCCATGCTCCACTTCACGTCCTCGGACGTGATCGGGGTGCCGTCCTGCCACTTCACGCCGTCCTTGAGGGTGAAGGTCCAGGTCTTGCCGCCCTCGGAGGAGGTGCCCGAGTCGGTGGCCAGGTCGCCGACCAGCTTGTAGTCGCCGGGGCCGACGCGCTTGTAGCCGGTCAGGGTACGGCCGATGAGCAGGCCGAAGTTCGACATCGTGTTGACGTAGACCTGGGCGGGGTCGAGGTGGCCGATGTCGTCACGGTCGATCATCGTGATGGTGCCGCCCTTGACGACGCCCTCGGGCTCGATCGCCGGGCCCTTGGAGTCGTCGGCCGTGCCGACGGTGATCGTCGGGGGCTTGTAGGACGGAGCGGCGGCGGGAGCGCCCTCGCTGGGCGCGCCGGACGCGCCGCTGGGGGCCGCGGGCGCGCCCTGGTTGCCCTGGGCGCAGGCACCGGTGAGTGCTAGCGCGCCGATGGCGAGTACGGCCATCGCTGACCGCGTACGGACTTTCATCTTTCTCCTATTTCCGATCTAGCGCTTGAGCTTGGGGTCGAAGGCATCGCGAACCGAGTCACCCAGGAGGTTGAACGCGATCACGAAGATCAGAAGGGCGACACCGGGGAAAATCAGATAGGTGATGTCGTTCTGATAGATCTCGGTGCCGCGGCGGAACATGCGGCCCCAGTCGGGGATGGGCTCGATCATGCCGACGCCCAGGAAGGAAAGCGCCGCCTCGGCCGTCACCAGCGCGGGCAGCAGCAGCGTCGACTGGATCAGGATCGGGGTCCAGAGGTTCGGCAGCAGTTCCTTGAAGACGATCCTGGCGGGGGAGGCGCCGGTGACCTTCGCGGCCTCGACGAACTCCCGCTCGCGCAGCGAGAGCACCTGGCCGCGCAGCAGGCGGGCGAGGCCGGCCCACTGGAACACCGTCAGCGCGATCACGAGGGTGACCGCCCGCAGCCAGATCGGCGTCTCCTCGTCCGGCCTGACGAACAGGTTCTCCACGACCGGCATGAACGCGATGATGAAGAGCACCGAGGGGAACGACAGGACGATGTCGATCAGGCGGCCGATGAAGTAGTCGGTCTTGCCTCCGGCGTACCCGGCGACGATGCCCATCACGATGCCGATCGCCGTCGCGATGATCGTCGCGGTCACCGCGATCGACAGGGAGGTCCTGATCCCGTAGACGAGCTGGGTGAACACGTCACGGCCGAGGCCGGGCTCGATGCCGAACCAGAACTCCGAGCTGATGCCGCCGTTGGGCAGGATCGGGTAGCCGTAGTCGTTCAGCAGGTTCGGCATGTCCTGGCCGTACAGGGCGTAGGGGTCCTTGCCGTACAGCCAGGAGATGACCGGCGCGAGGAGCGCGACCAGGAAGAAGAAGATCACCACTACCGCGGAGACGATGCCGGTACGGTCGCGCCGGAAGCGCAGCCACATCAGCTGCCCGGGTGAGCGGCCCACCGTCTCCGGTGTCTTCGCCGCCAGTGCCTCCCCGGTCGTGGTCGTGGCTGGTGCAGGGATGGTCATCGTGCGGGGGCTCCCAACGAGCATGACTGAGCGGGATCCCTGGAACCATTGCAAAACAGTCCATGACAATCAATGGGCTGGTCATTACTCATTTTTTTGTTGTATAACGTCCACCTGTTTGTGGCTGCAATTCCGTTGACGTGGATAGGGGGTGACGTGGGAGTATAGAGCTCCCGAAAGCCGGTTTTCACGGATTTGTGACACATTCATGACGTGGTCGTGACGGCTTTGTCCGAGTCTGACCTGGCTTGTGTCACAAGCCCGATACAGTGTTACAGACTCAACACACGGGGTGTGCGGTACCGCTTCGCGGGGTAACCCTCCCCTTGCCGCGAGGCCGGGAGGTGTAGAGCATGGATCACGGCCTGTTCGGACCCGATTCGGTGACCTGGAAGGTGATGGGCGAGCCGATCCTGCTCGTCGGGGGCTTCCGCGCGCTGCTCATGCAGGGCCTGCACCCCCGGGCGATGCGCGGGGTCGCGCAGAACTCATCGCTCATGGATTCTGCCGAGGCGTGGTCCCGTTTCGTGCGCACCACCGAGTTCGTCCGGGTGCGCACGTACGGCACGACCGAGGAGGTCGCCCGCGCCGGGGCCAGGGTGAGGAGGATCCACGCGAGCCTCACCGCCCTCGACCTCGACACCGGCGAGCGGTTCCGCCTCGACGACCCCGACGCGCTGCTCTGGGTCCACGTCGGCGAGGTCGACTCCTACCTGTCGGTCGCCCGGCGCGCCGGGGTGCGGCTGACGGACGAGGAGGCCGACAGGTTCGTCGCCGAGTGGCGCCGCGCGGCCGAGGTGGTCGGCCTGCGCGCCGAGGACGTGCCCGGCTCGGTCGGCGAGATGGACGACTACATCCGGGCCCGCCGTCCCGGCCTCTACTTCGTCCCCGAGGTGGCCCACCCGCTCCTGCGGTCGCTCAACGCGCCGCTCCCGGCCCGCCTCACCCCCCTCAAGCCGATGTTCCCCATGCTCACCGTGCTCGCCTTCGCGACCCTGCCGCGCTGGGCCCGCCGGCTGTACGGCCTGCCCGCGACCCCGCTGGGCGACCTGTGGGCGACGGCCTCGCTGCGGGCACTGCAGACCGGGATCGGCCTGGTGCCCGAGCCGGTCCGTTACTCCCCGGACGCGCGAAGGGCGCGCAGGGCGGTCGCCGGGCACGCGGCGTGACCACCGCGTAACCGCGGCGGCGTAACCATGGCGGTGTGAGCGCGGCGGTGTGATCGCGGTGATGTGAGCGAACGGCGTGACCACGGCGGCGTGAGCGCACCGAGTGCCCGGTTGTTCCACGGCGTGTCCACATCATGGAAGGTGTGCCGTCCGGTTTTCCGGACATGGCACACTGGTAGTGGTAGTGGAGGGTGAATCGTCCGCGGTGCGCCCTCCGCGAGAACGAGAGAAGCAGAGCAGCGTGCTCCGGGGTCGGTGAAATTCCGAGCCGGCGGTTACAGTCCGCGACCCGGTCGAAGCCATCGACCGGTTGACCTGGTGAAACTCCAGGACCGACGGTTAAAGTCCGGATGGGAGGAAGCGCGCGAGCGGAGAGTGTCTTCGGGCACCCTCCGCTGATCGGGTGTACGCACCCGTTGATCCCCCGGGGCCCGCCGTGGCAAGAAGCTACTGGCGAGTAGGAGACCTCGGGTGACTGATCCGGCGCGGACGCGCCAAGCGGTCGGGCGCGCCCCTCACGGGCGCGGCGCCGTCGGCCCCCACCATTTCTCACGTCGTGCGTGTTCCCCGTCCGGCCGTGCCCGGCCCGGACACGGCGACGTATCCCCCTTTTCCCACCTCTCCACCTTTTCCCGCCTTTTTTCCGGTGCGCCCCGCCCCCGCGTGTCCGGGTCCCGCACGTCCGGACCCCGTACGACCTTCCCGCGCCCGGTCGTCCGGGCGGTCCCCCAGAAGGAGCTGTGAATGTTCACCGGAATCGTCGAGGAACTGGGAGAGATCGCCGGGATCGAGCCGCTGAGCGACGCGGCCCGGCTGTCGATCCGCGGCAAGACGGTCACCGCGGACGCCGGGCACGGTGACTCGATCGCCGTCAACGGCGTCTGCCTGACCGTGGTGGACGTCGAGGGCGAGGTGTTCACCGCCGACGTGATGAAGGAGACCCTCGACCGCAGCTCCCTCGGCGCGCTGAGCCCCGGCTCCCCGGTCAACCTGGAGCGCGCGGTACGCGCCGACCAGCGGCTGGGCGGGCACATCGTGCAGGGCCACGTGGACGGGACGGGCGTCCTGCTGTCGCGGGAGCCCGCCGAGCACTGGGAGGTCGTCCGGATCTCCCTCCCGCCCGAGCTCGACCGCTACGTCGTCGAGAAGGGCTCGATCGCGGTCGACGGCATCAGCCTGACCGTGATGAGCGTGGGCTCCGGCGGCTTCGCGGTCAGCCTGATCCCCACCACCCTCGCCCTGACCACCCTCGGCGCGAAGCGGCCGGGCGACCCGGTGAACCTTGAGGTCGACGTGATCGCCAAGCACGTGGAGAAACTCGTCGGCGCGTACGCCCAGAACGCCGTGGCGCGGCAGGCAGAGCAGGTGGAGAGGCCGTGAACCGCGTCGGAACAGAACCTGACACCGCCGGGACCGGGAGCGCGCGGAGAGACCCGGCCGGAGCCGCCGGAACCATCGGCCGGATTCGCCGACCGGCTCAAGGAGGGCCGGTCGAGGGCCGTGCTCGTCACCAAGGAGACCCTGTGATCAAGCTGGACCCGGTCGAGCGGGCGATCGCCGACATCCGCGAGGGCAGGGCCGTCGTGGTCGTCGACGACGAGAACCGCGAGAACGAGGGCGACATCATCTTCGCCGCGTCCAAGGCCACCCCCGAACTGCTCGCCTTCACCATCCGGCACAGCAGCGGCGTGGTCTGCGTGCCGATGCGCGGCGAGGACCTCGACCGGCTCGGCCTGCCGCTGATGGTGTACGACAACAAGGAGCGCCTGCGCACCGCGTACACGATCAGCGTGGACGCCAGGGACGGGGTGAGCACCGGCATCTCCGCCGCCGACAGGGCCCGCACGATCCGCGCGCTGGCCGACTCGGCGACCGAACCGTCCGAGCTGGTCCGGCCGGGGCACGTCTTCCCGCTCCGCTACCGCGAGGGCGGCGTCCTGGCCAGGCGCGGCCACACCGAGGCGTCCGTGGACCTGGCCAGGCTCGCCGGGCTGAGCGAGGCGGGCGTGCTCGCCGAGGTCGTCAACGACGACGGCACCATGATGCGGCTGCCGGAGCTGCGCGACTTCTGCGACGAGCACGACCTGGCGCTCGTCTCGATCGAGCAGCTGGTGGAGTTCAGGCGCAGGACCGAGCGGATGGTGACCAGGGTCGCCGAGACGCGGCTGCCGAACAGGTACGGCGAGTGGCGGGCCTACGGCTTCGCGAGCGCGCTGGACGGCGGCGAGCACCTGGCCCTCGTCCTCGGCGACATCGAGGACGGCGAGAACGTCATGGTCCGGGCGCACTCCGAGTGCCTGACCGGCGACGTGCTCGGGTCGCTGCGGTGCGACTGCGGGGTGCAGCTCGACCACGCCATGTCGCGGATCGCGGAGGAGGGGCGGGGCGTGGTCGTCTACCTGCGCGGGCACGAGGGACGCGGGATCGGCCTGCTGGCCAAGCTGAAGGCGTACAGCCTCCAGGACGGCGGCAGCGACACCGTCGACGCCAACCTGGAGCTCGGGCTGCCGGTGGACGCCCGGGAGTTCTCCAACGCCGGGCAGATGCTCGCCGACCTGGGCGTGAAGTCGATCCGGCTGCTCACGAACAACCCGGCCAAGCTGCGCGGCATGGACGGCTACGGGATCAAGGTGCTCGGCCGCGAGCCCATGCCGGTGGCGATGAACCCGTACAACGAGAAATACCTGTCGGCCAAGCGCGACCGCCTCGGCCACGAGATCCCCAGGGAAGAAGAAGCATGAGCGGACGATCGGGCCGGGCGGAGCGGGGCGGACACGGGGTGATCGCGTGAGCGGGGACGGGCGGCCGGTGGCCGGGGCCGTCGAGGCGAGAGGGCTGACCGTCGGCGTCGTCGCGGCCCGCTGGCACGAGAAGATCACCGATCAGCTCGTGGCGCGGGCCGAGAAGGCGGGCAGCGACAGCGGTGCGGAGGTGACCGTGGTGCGGGTGGCCGGATCGCTGGAGATCCCGGTCGTGGCGCAGGTCCTGGCCAGGAAGTACGACGCGGTCGTCGCCCTCGGGGTCGTGATCCGCGGTGAGACCCCCCACTTCGACTACGTGTGCGACTCCGTCACCTCGGGCCTGACCCGGGTCTCCCTCGACGAGGAGGTCCCGGTCGGCAACGGCGTGCTGACCTGCGAGTCCCTCGACCAGGCCCTCGACAGGGCGGGGCTGCCCGGCAGCCACGAGGACAAGGGCTACGAGGCCACCGTCGCCGCCCTCGGGACGGCGCTGCTGCTGCGGGAACTCCGCTCCCGGACGAGTAGGTCCTGAGGCGGGGAGCGAGTACGGCCCGGTGTACCGGCCGGCGAGCCCGCCCGTGAGGCGCGTCGGTGCCGGGCCGGGCGTCGCCCACCCGGGCCGCGCCCCAAGACAGACGAATCCGCTCCCGCCGCCAGGACACGGGTACGACGAGGGGTGTTGAGGAGCCGTGTGTGACGAACGACCTCGACACCCTTCCGGCCGCACCGCGTGTCAAGATCGATGACCGGCTCACCGTGTCGGGATCGATGACCGGTTCGCCTCCACGAGCGGCCCGGCCCGCTGATGGTCGCGACGCGAACGAGCCGCCGGTAACGGGTCTGTACGGCATGTCGGGTGTCACCTAATCTTGGGGCGGATGATCAGGGAACGTTCCGCGTCACGTGAGGCCGGATGAAGAAGAACCCCCGGGCGACCTCGCCCCGCGCACTCGCCCCCGCGCCTCCCGAGACGAAACCGGTCGTACGCCCGTCCACACCGTCGACCGGCGCGGACGACGCGGACGACGCGACGGGTGTGGACGGCGCGACGGGTGCGGACGGCCGCACGGACGGTGTTTCCCCGGCCGCGCCGGACTGGGTCAAGTCGAAGCGCGATCTGCTGGCCCCGTCCGCCGCCTCCCGGGACGTTCCGCGGGACGCCGCTCCGGCCCCGTCGCTGACCTCGATGCTGTGGGACCTCGCGCAGGCACTGGAGGAGGGCCGGCTGGTCCCCCTGGAGGAGGCCTTCCCCGGGCAGCCGGAGAGGTTCCGCGAGCCCCCCGACCCCGGTTCCGACGGCTACGGGCTCCGGCTCATGGAGCTGAAGCGGTACTACGCGATGCTCGACGTGGCCGTGTGGCTGCCGGTGGTGCTCGCCGATCGGCCGCTGGACATCCCGGCCGTCGCGAGGTTCATGAAGTCGGCGACGAGCGTCGAGGACGCCCAGATGATCGCGGCGATGCTGGAGAAGACCGCCGCCGGGGCACCCGCCCGGCGGGAGGCCGCCATCGCCGAGGCGCAGCGGGCGGGGGAGCTCACGCTCGCCGAGCGGCGCGGCCTGCTCACGGACCTGCTCGGCGGGGGCCTGCCCGTGTCCGAGGCCGCGCACGCCGCACGCGTACGGATCCTGCGGGACACGCCGCTCGACCCGGAGTTCGAGAAGGTCGACGACCCGCTGCGCGCTCAGGCGCGCGCCGCCCTGGTGGCGGAGTTCTCCGGAGTCACCCGCCGATGGCCGGGGATGCCGGTGGAGGAACGCGCCGACGTCCTGGACAAGGCGGTGCGGCTCCACTGCGAGCGGCTGGGCATCCTGGAACGCCTGCCCCGGATCGTGCTCGGCGAGAGTTCCGTCGACGTCGGCGACGGCGAGCGGTCCGTGACCGATCTGGCGGCGTTCGTCGACGCCCGTCTGACGATCGAGATGAACACCCGGACCCCGATGTGGGAGTCGTTCCCGCTGGTCGTCGAGGCCCTCGTGCACGAGAACACGCACAACTACCAGGGCTGGCTGACAGGCGAGCTGCGGGCCGGCCGGCTCGATCCGGCGGACCCGCGGTACCTGCAGGCCGAGCTGTTCGCGGTCAACGTCGGCCGCGGGTACGTGCGCACCCGTCCCGGCGGCGGCGACCACCTGGCGTACCTGAACCAGCCCCTGGAACGGCAGGCGATGAAGGCCGGGCTGGAGGCCAGGTACGCGTTCACCGCCGCCCTCCAGCAGGAGGGACGGGCACTCTTCGAGGCGGCGCTCGCCGCCTCCCCCCGTCCGCCCGACGCGATGCTGCGGCGGTTGGGAACGGCTCTCGGGGGCGAGGTCGCGACCCCGATGGTCACCGCGATGGACCTCACCGCCCGGTACCTGGCGGCGCGGAACCCCGTCGAGCGCTTCAAGGTCGAGATCCTGCAGTGGATCGACGAGCGGCCCGGTTTCACGGATCGGGAGCTCGCGCCGGTCCGTGCCCTGCTCGACTCCAACCAGCGGGAGAGCCAGCTCAGGCGGATGTTCGATACCCAGGCCCCCGGCGCCGAGAGCGGCGCCTTCCAGCGGCTCAGGCTGGCCGCGGGGCGGCAGGACGGCCTCGCGGGCGATGCCGCCAAGGCGGCGCGGGCCGCCGCCGAGGACGCGGCCACGGCGGCGGCCCGCGCGCGAGACCTCGGCCAGGGGGTCACGGACGAGGCCGTCCAGTCGGCGGTCGCGGTCGCGCGGGCTCAGGCGGCTTCGGCCACCGAGCTCGCCGACGGCGCGGCGGTGGCCGCGGCGCTGGCCGCCGACGCCGCCGCCCGCGACGTCACCACCCACGTCGAGGCCGCCGCGAACGAGAGGGAGGCGGCGGGCGCGTCAGCCGAGGCGCGACTGTTCCGCGACGCCGCGGTCGCCACGGCCCGGGCCGGGCACGCGTACGCGGACCTCGCCCACGAGTTGATCGCGTACCTCGCTGTGACGACCCGCGCCGCCGGGGCGGCCAGGGCCGAGGTGTCGGCGCAGTCGCGGGCCGAGGCGGTGCGCGCGGCCGCGCGCGGCGCGAACGCGAGGAGCGAGGACCCACGATGACCACCCCCCGAAGGCCGGGATCGCAGCCGGCTCCCGTCCCTCTGCAGACGACCAAGCGCGAGAAGCTGCGCTCTCCGGCACCCCAGATCCCCCTGGAGGGGGCGGATCCCGATGCCACGCCCCGCCCGGGCAGCGTCCGGACGCGCGGCCCGCAGACGCAGGAGGAGGCGGCCGCCTTCGTCGACCGTGAGCGGGAGGGGCTGCCCGGCCTGTCCCTCGACCGGAAGTTCTCCCTGCTGAGCTCGATGGCGTCGGAACCCGATCCCGTCGGCCGGTACCCGGCGCAGCTGGGCGGCCTCTACCGGAGCATGAAGAGGCTCGACCCCGGCTTCGCGGAGGACGACAGGCTCAGGCAGTCGCTGGTCCTGGAGGCGGTCGCCGAGCGGTTGCCGGACGCGCCGCGCCGCTGGCGGAACGCCTCGACGAAGGAACGCGGGGACATCGTCCGCTCGATCCTCGAAGTCCAGTGCCAGGTGTTGGGGATGGGCCGGGACCGGATGCCCACGGTGGAGCTCCTGGGGGACGGGCCGGAGCCCATCCCCGGCAACAGCATGGGCCAGTACTTCGAGGCCGACGGAGTGCTCCAGCTCATCACGAAGGCGCCCGGCTGGGAGGAGTTCCACGAGGCGGTGAACACCGTGCTGCACGAGGGCACGCACAACTACCAGTACAGCCTGGTCGCCGATCTGGACGCGGGACGGCTGGCCGGTGACCCCAGGAAGAGGCAGGCGGAGGCGTTCAGGAGCAACTTCGCCGCGTACCTGAACGACGGCGACGGCGGTGACCGGGAGTCCTACCTGTCGCAACCGGTCGAACTGCACGCGATGGCGGTGGGAGACGACGCGCAGGTCTACTTCCTCGACCAGGCCCTCATGGCGGGCGTGGAGGTGTACGAGGCGCTGGAACAGGTGAATGAGACGCCGGAGGCCGGCCGGATACGGGAGGAACTGCACACGGCCATGAACGGGAAGTCGTCGTCGGCGATCTACCGGTTGACGGAGCGGGCACGACGGTACCTGCCGGACGTGGAGCCCCGCCCCTCCGAGCCGGAGCGGCGTCTTCACCTGGTCGAGCGGGCGGCGGGCCTCGGCAGTGACCCGGGCGCCACGTCCGCCGACCGGAACAGGATCATCCCTCTGGTCACCGACCCGTCGCTGAGCGACGACGCGCTCGGTGACGCGCTGGCCGAGCTGGGCGCGGAGATCCGCGCGCGAGGACTCGCGGCCCACCGGGACCGGCTCTCGGCCCGGTTCCTCGACGCGAACCACGCCGCCTTCTTCACCGACCTCGCCGCGTCCGTGCTCCGGGACCTGGGCGAGTTCGTCCCCGAGTTCCGGGAGACGGAACGCGTCGAGGCGGAGATCAACCGGATCAAGGAGGCGCCGTACTACTTGAACCCGGCCTGGCTGGCCGGGGAGGCCGCCGCGGTCGGCGACGACGCCGAGAACACGGCGGACCTCGCGCACGCGGCGATGGTGCGGGAACTGCGTGAGGCGGGACTGTCCGAAGAGGCGGAGGCGTGCGAACGCACCTACGCCGTCTACCGGCAGGCCAAGGAGAGAGAGCGCGCGGCCCTGACGGAGGTCGATCGCACGCGGCGGGCGCTCGGCGAGCTGATCGCGCGCCGCGGCCTGGTCACCGTCCCGACCTGACCGGACCCCCGCCACGGTCGGCGCCGCCCGCTCCGGTCCCGCCCCGCCGTGCCTGGTGATCGGCCCGGAGGGGTCGTGCGGTAGGTTTCCCTCGGCACCGTGACCAGCCGTCACAGCCGTTCCGACCGGTGGTTTTCCGAAGGATCGTGATCTGAGAGTGAGCCCGGAGAGCGTCTCCCCGCCCCCGCTGCCCGTCGTGTGGCGGCCCAGGAAGGGACGGATCGCGGCCTATGGCTTCGCGGGTCTGATCATGCTCGGCGCGGTGCTGATGGCGGTCTTCCTGTCCGAGCCGTTCACCCTGGCCGACAGGATCGCGATGATCGGGCTGGGCGGGGTGGTCGCCTGGGTCCTGCACCTGCTGGGACGGGTCCGGGTGGAGGCCGACGAGGAGGGGGTCACCGTCGTCAACCCGCTGCGGACGCACCGCTACGAGTGGCCCGAGGTGCTCGGGGTCACCCTCGTCGACCACGAGCCCTGGGCGAAGCTCGACTTCACCGACGGGGCCACGGTCGGCGCGATGGGCCTGCAGGGGTCGGAGAAGGACCGTACGGTCCGCCAGGTCCGCGAGCTCGCCGCCCTCATCAGGGAGCGTGGCGAGGCGTCGGAGACGCGCTGAGCCGCCGTACGAGGGCTCGGGGCCGCGATTCCCGGCCTTCCCCGGCCCTGCCGGGGACCACGCCGCCAAACGGGACCTCGGGACAGGCCGGGCCCGCCGAGGACCGTACGGGAGCCCAGGGCCTGGACCCCGTGCTCAGGTCTCCTCGGCGAACCGCTCGGCGTTGTCGGTCTCGCCCGCCACGAGCAGGGTGTCGCCGCTGTGGATCACCGTCTCGGAGGTGGCGTACGTGAACCTGCCGCCGGGTTTCTTGACCCCGACCACGGTGACCCCGTACTTGCTGCGGACGCCCAGGGAGCCCAGGCTCCTGCCGTCCGCCCACCGGGGCGCCATGGTCTTGATCATGGCGTAGTCCTCGTCGACCTCCACGTAGTCGAGCATCCGCCCGGTGACGAGGTGCGCGACCCGCTCGCCCATGTCGTGCTCGGGCTGCACCACGTGGTGCGCGCCGACCCGCTGCAGGATCCGGCTGTGCTGCAGGCTGATCGACTTGGCCCAGATGTCGGCCACCCCCAGGTCGGCCAGGATCGAGGTGGTCAGGATGCTCGCCTCGATGTCGGTCCCGATGCCGACCACGGCCCGGCCGAACTCGCCGATGCCCAGCTGGTCGAGCGCGTCGGGATCGGTGGAGTCGGCGCACACCACGTGGGTGAGCCGCCCGGAGAACTGCTGCACGTTCTTGGCGTCGCTGTCGACGCCGAGCACCTCGACGTCGCGGCCCACCAGCTCCACCGCGAGCGCGCCGCCGAACCGGCCGAGACCGATCACCACGACCGCGTCGCCGCGATCTCTCTTGTCAACCAACGAGGGGACGCTCCTCCGGGTATCGGAACCGACGGGTCTGGACGTGCAGCGCCAGCGCGGCGCCGAGGGTCACCGGGCCGAGTCGCCCGACGAACATCAGGAGGGTCAGGATCAGGTGCCCCAGGGTGCCGACGTCGGCGGTGATCCCGGTCGACAGCCCCACCGTGCCGAAGGCCGAGATCACCTCGAAGAGTACGCGGTCCAGCTTGAACGGGGTCACCGTCATCAACGCGAACGTGCCCGCGGCGACCGACGCCACGCTCAGCAGGGCGATCGTCAGCGCCTGCCGCTGCAGCTGCTCGGGAATGCGGCGGCGGCCCGCGGAGACGTCGGGCTCGCCGCGCAGCTCGGCGAGGATCACGAACCCGAGGAGCGCGAACGTCGTCACCTTGATGCCGCCGCCGGTGCTCGCGCTGCCCGCTCCGATGAACATCAGCACGTCGCTGATCAGCCAGGAGCTCTCGCTCATCTGGGAGGTGTCCACGGAGTTCAGGCCGCCGCTCCTGGTCATCGCGCTGTGGAAGAACCCGGCCATGATCCGCAGGCCGGGGGAGAGGCCGCCCATCGTGCCGGGGTTGTTCCACTCGGTGACGGTGACGGCCACCGCCCCGCCGAACAGCAGGACGGCGGTCATCCCCAGCGTGATCTTGGCGTGCAGCGTCCAGCGGGCCGGGCGGCGCCAGTTCTGCCGCAGCACGGCGTAGACGGGGAAGCCGAGACCTCCGGCGACCACCGCCAGGATGAGCGGGAGGCAGATCCACGGATCGGTGACGAACCTCATCATGCTGTCCGGCCAGAGTGCGAACCCGGCATTGGTGAATGCCGAGATCGCATGAAAAATCCCGTAATAGACGGCACGGCCGACCGGTTCCCCGTACCCGATCACGAAGCGGGCGGCGAGCACCGTGGCGGTCAGCGCCTCGGCGACCAGCGTGACCTTGGCGACCCCCACGATCACCCGCCGCACGTCGCCGGGGCCGAGGGTCTTGGTCTCGGCCTGGGTGTTGAGACGGGCGCGCAGGCCGAGCTTGCCGGAGACGACCACCGCGAGGATCGAGGAGAGCGTCATGATCCCGAAGCCGCCGATCTGCATCAGCACCAGGAGCACGATCTCGCCGAAGAACGACCAGTGCGCCGCGGTGTCGTGCACGGCGAGCCCGGTCACGCACACCGCGGAGGTGGCGGTGAACAGGGCCGACGTCCACGAGGCACTCTGGCTCCCCTCGACCGCGACCGGCAGCGACAGCAGCCCCGTACCGGTGAGGACCACCGCCAGGAACGCCACCACGACGACTCTGGACGGGGTGTTGATCTGGTCGAGCAGGTTCTTCACAGGGGGTGACAATACTTCTTCCCGGAAGGACGGCAGTATGTCCACCGGCTCACCGGCCGCCGAGACCCTCGTGAGCCACCCGCCGAGGCCCCGTGAGCCACCCGCCGAGGCTCCCGTGAGCGGCCCGCCGCGAGGCCGTCACCCGCGTGCCCGGCGTGCCCGGCGCGCCACCGGGTCCCCGGACGCCGCCGGATCCGGGGGCGATGTGATCACGCGAGGACCCGGCCGCCGGGCGTAGCCTGAGGTGGTGGTGAGGCGGACAATCGAGGCATCTGATGTGGAGTCGCCCGCGCAGCTGGCGGAGCTGCTCGACGAGCGGTCGTACCTGGCCGGTACGGGGCTCGTCACGGCGGCCTTCCTCGCGCTGCGGATGGGCCGCCCGCTGCTGCTCGAAGGCGAGGCGGGGGTCGGCAAGACCGAGCTGGCCAGGACCCTGGCCGAGGTGCTCGGGGCGCCGTTGATCCGCCTGCAGTGCTACGAGGGGCTCGACGCCTCCCAGGCCCTCTACGACTGGGACTTCGCCCGCCAGCTCCTGCACCTGAAGGCGGCGGAGGCGGGCGGTGTCACCGACGCCGCCCGGCTGGAGGGCGAGGTCTACGACCGCAGGTTCCTGATCGCCAGGCCGCTGCTGAAGGCGATCGAGACCCAGCCCGCGGTGCTGCTCATCGACGAGGTCGACCGGGCGGACGTGGAGTTCGAGGCGATCCTGCTGGAGGTGCTCTCGGACTTCGCGATCTCCGTCCCCGAGCTCGGCACCATCCGCGCCGCGAGGCCGCCGGTGGTCGTGCTCACCTCCAACCGCACCCGCGAGGTGCACGACGCGCTGAAGCGGCGCTGCCTCTACCACTGGCTGGAGCACCCCTCCTTCGACAGGGAGGTGGCGATCCTGCGCAGGCGGCTCCCCGAGTGCTCGGGAAACCTGGCCGCGCAGGTGGCCACGGCGACGGGACGGCTCCGCGAGGCCGATCTGATCAAGCCGCCGGGGATCGCCGAGACCCTCGACTGGACCGAGGCGCTCCTCGCCCTCGGCGCCCGCGAGCTCGACCCCGACCTGGCTGCCGCCTCGCTGGGCGCCCTGCTCAAGCACAGGGAGGACCACGAGACGGTGCTCGGGAACGGATTCTTCGGTGCGTCCCGGCGCTGACGGCCCGACCCCCGGGACGGTTCCCCCCGACGCGGGGGCCCCTTCCCGGACCGGCGCCGGGACCGGGGAGGACCTGGTGGCGGTCATGACCGGTTTCGCCAGGACCCTGCGCGCCGCCGGGGTGCCCGCCGACCACGAGCGCACCCAGAACCTGCTGCGCGCGCTCTCCCACCTGGACGCCTCCAGGCCCGGCGACGTCTACTGGGCGGGCCGCATCACGCTGTGCGCCTCGGCCGACGACCTGCCCCGCTACGACCGGGTCTTCCGGGCCTACTTCGGAGGACTGCGCGCGGGCCGCGCGAGGGCGGCGGCGATCACCGTCACCCGGCACACCACGGCGCGGCCGGGGGTACGCGCCGACCGGGGGGAGAGCGACGAGCCCCCGGCCCTCGCGGCGACCGCGAGCGCGACGGAGGTGCTGCGCACCCGCGACGTGGCCGGGATGACGGCCGCGGAGCTCGCCGAGGCGCACCGGCTGCTCGCCCTGCTGCGGGCGGGCAGGGAGCGGCGCGCGTCGCGGCGTTTCCGGCCCTCGCGCCGGGGGCGGCTGGACGGCAGGGCGACCATCCGCGAGACCCTGCGCAGGGGCGGGGAGACCGCCGGGCTGCGCTACCGCGCGCACCGGACCAGGCCCCGCGGGGTCGTGCTGCTGATCGACGTCAGCGGTTCCATGACCCCGTACGCGGACACGCTTCTCCGCCTCGCCCACGCGCTGGTCAGGTCGGAGCCGAGGGCCACGGAGGTGTTCAGCGCGGGCACCCGGCTCACCCGGCTCACCTCCGAGCTGCGCCACCGCGACCCGGCGACCGCGATGGCCGCCGTCTCCCGGGCCATCCCCGACTGGAGCGGCGGCACCCGCCTGGGGGAGGAGCTCCGGCGGTTCCTGGCGCTGAACGACGCGGCGGGAGCGGTGGTGGTGATCGCCTCCGACGGCTGGGAGCGCGGCGACGTCTCGCGGCTGGGGGCGGAGATGGCCCGGCTGTCCAGGACGGCCCACCGGGTGATCTGGGTGAACCCGCACAAGGGCAGGGAGGGCTACGAGCCGCTCACCGCCGGGATGCGGGCCGCGCTTCCCCACATCGACGACTTCGTGGCCGGGCACAGCCTGGCCGCGTTCGAGGAACTCGCGACGCTGCTGGGAGGCACGCATGCGTGACGTGTTGTCACAGATCCTGAGGTGGTGGGAGGCGGGGGAGACGTTCGGCCTCGCCACCGTGGTCGACACCTTCCGCAGCGCGCCCCGCCCGCCGGGGGCGTCCATGGCCGTGCTCGGCGACGAGGCCGAGGGCAGCGTCTCCGGCGGCTGCGTCGAGGGCGCCGTCTACGAGCTGGCCAGGGAGGTGGTCTCCTCGGGCGCGCCCGTCGTGCAGCGGTACGGAGTGAGCGACGACGAGGCCTTCTCCGTCGGCCTGACCTGCGGCGGCATCCTGGACATCCTCGTCGAGCCCGTCTCGAAGGAGACCTTCCCCGAGCTGGGGGAGGTCGCCGCCTCGGTGCTGCGGCGCGAGCCGGTGGCGGTGGCGACCGTCCTGTCGGGGCCGGGGGTGATCGGCACCCGCCGGGTCATCTGGCCGGACCGCTCCTCCGGCTCCCTGGGCGTGACCCGGCTGGACGACGCGGTGGACGACGACGTCAGGGGCATGCTGGCGCAGGGGCTGACGGGCGTGCGCAGGTACGGGGCCCGGGGGCAGCGGCGGCTCGACGAGCTGCCGGTCTTCGTGCAGTCCTTCGCGCCGCCGCCCCGGATGCTGGTCTTCGGCGCGATCGACTTCGCCGCCGCGGTCGCCAGGGTCGGCAAGTTCCTCGGCTACCACGTGGTCGTGTGCGACGCCCGGCCGGTCTTCACCACGGCCAAGCGCTTCCCCGAGGCCGACGAGGTGATCGTCAAGTGGCCGCACGACTATCTCACCTCGACCGTCGTGGACGAGCGGACCGCGATCTGCGTGCTCACCCACGACCCCAAGTTCGACGTCCCCCTCCTTGAGGTCGCCCTGCGCACCTCGGCGGGCTACGTCGGCGCGATGGGCTCGCGCCGCACGCACGAGGACCGGCTAGCCAGGCTCGCCCAGGCGGGGCTGGGGGAGGCCGAGCTGAAGCGGCTCCGCTCGCCGATCGGGCTTGACCTGGGCGCGCGTACGCCAGAGGAGACGGCGATCTCCATCGCCGCCGAACTGATCCAGCTGCGCTGGGGCGGTTCCGGCCGGCCGCTGACCGACGGTTCCGGCAGGATCCACGGCGAGGGACCGGGCGGCGCGTGAACGAGGAGACGGAGACCCCGCCGGGAATTCCAGCGGAAATCCCGCTTAAGGTCCCGGCGGGAGTTCCGGCGGAGGCCCCGGGCGGGGCCCGGCCGGGGACTTCCGCCGGGGGCGCCGGAGGGGGCACGGCAGGGGAGCCGGGGGGATTCGCCGGGGGGGCCGAGGAGGACACGGCAGGGGAGCCGGGGGGACCGGCGGGCGGGCGCCCGGAGAGCGCCGGGCTGCTGCTGGCCGCCGGGTCGGGCTCGCGGCTCGGCATTCCCAAGGCGCTGGTGGAGTTCCACGGGGAGCGGCTGGTGGACCGGGGCGTGAGGGCGCTCCACGACGGCGGCTGCCGTCCCGTGGTCGTGGTGCTCGGCGCGGCCTCCGTACAGGTGCGGGGAGCGGTGACCGTCCACAACCCGCGCTGGGACTCGGGGATGGGCTCCTCGCTCAGGGCGGGACTGGACGCGATCCCCGCGACCGCCGGGCACGTGGTGATCGCCCTGGTGGACCAGCCGTTCGTCGGCCCGCGGGCGGTGCGGCGGCTCGTCGACGCGGCGGCGGAGGGCGCCTCGGTCGCCGTCGCCACCTACGGCGGCGCGCGGCGGAATCCGGTGCTGATCGCCAGGGAGCACTTCGAGGAGGTCGCCCGGCTCGCGACCGGCGACGCCGGAGCCCGCCCGTTCCTGAGGGCCCACCCCGAACTGGTGGTCGCGGTCCCCTGCGACGACGTCGCCGACCCCGCCGACATCGACACCCCGGCCGACCTGTCCGCGCTCCGGGCCCGTCCGGACCCCGCCACCTGAGCCGCTCCGGGCCCGTCCGGACCCCGCCACCTGAGCGGCTCCGAGCCGGGTCTCTAGGCGGCCAGGCGGAGCGAGGCGACGGCGGCGCGGTGGTCGCTGCCCGCGGCCCGCTCGACGCCCGCCCTGGTGGCGACCATGCCCCGGTAGAGGATGTGGTCGGGCCGGGTGACGGGGAAGGACGCGGGCCAGGTGAAGCCGAATCCCGTACCGGCCTCCTGCTGGGCGTCCGACAGCGGCGGCACCAGGCCGGAGCGCTTGCGGTCGGTGGTGGCGGTGTTGAGGTCGCCGAGCAGCAGCAGGTGCTCGCTGTCGTCCTTGTCGATCATCCTGCGGGCGTAGGAGAGGGTCTCGTCGCGCTGGGCGGTCTGGCCGGGGCGGGCGGAGGCGAGGTGCATGACGTACACGGTCAGCCTGCCCTTGGGGGTGACGACCACCGCGCGCAGCGCCCGTGCCCAGTCGAGGCCGATGTCGGCCTTGCGGGACTCGGCGATCGGGAAGCGGCTCCACAGGCCGACCGTGGCGATCCGGTAGCGGTAGGGGAAGCGGTCGTTGAGGACCTTCGCCGCCGGGCCTCCGACGGTCAGCTCCTGCACCGCGACCAGGTCGCGGCCCTCGGAGACGGACCGGATGGCGTCGGCCGAGTCGGCGTTGGTCGCGCCGACGTTGAGCGTGGCGACGGACAGGTCGCTGGGACCGCCCGGCGGGCTGCGCAGCAGCGTCGGGCCGAACATGAGGCCCCACACGGTCGCCGGGACCAGCGCGGCGAGGATCACCTGCCACGAGCGGGTGGCCAGCGCGAGGACCAGCAGGACCGGCACGGCGACCCCGAGCCAGGGGAGCAGGCTCTCCAGCACGGGTGTGAAACCGCCCAGCTCAGGCAGGAGCCTGTGCCCCCCGAGAATCAGGGCAAGCGCTCCCGCCGTCACGATGATCGACTGCCTCAGCACACCGCTCCTCGTCCACCCTCCGGCGGTCATCCGCCCCCGGAACGTCCGCCCCTCCGGGTCCCCTACCCCGGAATGCGTAGGCTACCGGCCCGGCGGCGACGGCGCGGGGCTTGGTGCTTCGGCGGTGAGTCGATAACCTTTGTCGCCGAGACAACGGAACAACATTCGGTTTTGTCGGCACCGCGGAAGGACGATCTCACGATGCGCATCGGTATGGCCCTGAACTACTCGGGAGGCTTCAAGGAGACGGTGGCCGAGCTGGCCGACTACGAGAAGGCCGGTCTCGACATCGTCTTCGTCGCCGAGGCCTACAGCTTCGACGCGGTGAGCCAGCTGGGCTACATCGCCGCCAGGACCGAGAGGCTGCAGATCGCCTCCGGCATCCTGCCGATCTACTCCCGCACCCCCGCCCTGCTGGCCATGACCGCCGCGGGCCTGGACTACGTCTCCGACGGCCGCTTCACCCTCGGCCTGGGCGCCTCGGGCCCGCAGGTCATCGAGGGCTTCCACGGCGTCCCGTACACCGCGCCGCTCGGCCGCACCCGCGAGGTCATCGAGATCTGCCGCCAGGTCTGGCGGCGCGAGCGCCTGACCTACGAGGGCAGGCACTACACCGTCCCGCTCCCCGCCGGGGAGGGCACCGGCCTGGGCAAGCCGCTGAAGCTCATCAACCACCCGGTCCGCGAGCGCATCCCCGTCGTGATCGCCGCCATCGGGCCCAAGAACGTCGAGCTCTCCGCCGAGCTGGCCGAGGGCTGGGAGCCGATCTTCTACGTGCCGGAGAAGGCCGCCGACGTGTGGGGCCCCTCCCTGGCGGCGGGCAAGGCCAGGCGGGACCCTGCGCTGGGCGAGCTGGACGTGATCGCCCAGGCCTCGCTCGCCATCGGCGACGACGTCTCCGGCTGGCTGGAGCTGGGCCGCCCGATGGCGGCCCTCTACATCGGCGGCATGGGGGCCAAGGGCAAGAACTTCTACAACGACCTCGCCCGCAGGTACGGCTACGAGAAGGAGGCCGAGCAGATCCAGAACTTCTACCTGGACGGCAAGAAGGACGAGGCCGCCGCGCTCGTACCGCACGAGCTGCTGGAGAAGATGTCCCTGATCGGCCCCGAGGGGCACGTCCGCGAGCGCCTGCAGGCCATGCGCGAGTCGGGCGTCACGACGGTCAACGTCGCCCCGCTGGCCGGTACGCACGAGGAGCGCGTCCGGCTCATCGAGAAGGTCAGGGAACTCGCCGCCTGACCCGTCTCCCCGCCTGACCCGTCTCCCTGTCTCCCCGGCTTCCCGCCTCGCCGGTGGACGCCTTCCGGTCCACCGGTGGCCGGGCACGTGACCACGAGGAGCACGTAGGCGACCGGGCTGAGGAGGGCGACGGGACCGGGCGTGGCGCACTGGGGCGACATCCGGTCAAAGTGGTTAATAGCATGCGTGCCATGACCGCCACCCACACCCGTCGCCGCGCGAACCTCGCGGCCCTGCTGCCCGCTCACGAGGCGGACGCGATCCTGGTCACCGGCGGCGTGAACGTGCGCTATCTGACCGGGCTGGCCAGCTCCAACGCGGCCGTCCTGGTCAGGGCGGACGCCACCGCCACGCTGGCCACCGACTCCCGCTACACCGGGGCCGCCCGGCGCGTCTGCGCCGACATCGAGGTGATCGAGGAGTCCGACGTCGCCGGGGCCCTGCTGGCCCTGCCGCCGGGGAGCGGCCGGACGGGCATCGAGGCCGACCACATGTCCGTCACCGACTACTTCCGGCTGGGCGGGAAGCACCCCCGCCTGTCCAAGGTCGTCGAGTCGGTGCGCGTGGTCAAGGACGACGCCGAGCTCGACCTCATCCGTACCGCGTGCGAGCTCACCGACCGCGCCTTCGCCGAGGTCCTGCCCGGGCTGCGCCCCGGGCTCACCGAGAAGGAGGTCGCCAGGGCGCTGGAGCGCCGCATGATCGAGCTGGGCGCTGACGGGCTCGCCTTCGACTCGATCGTCGCGAGCGGGCCCAACGGCGCGATCCCGCACCACTCGCCCTCGGACCGGCCGCTGGAGCGCGGGGACCTGGTCACCATGGACTTCGGGGCCCTCTACCGTGGCTACCACGCCGACATGACCAGGACCGTGGCGATCGGGGAGCCCGCGGGATGGCAGCGCGAGCTGTACGACCTGGTCCGCGCCGCCCAGCGGGCCGGCCGCCTGGCCGCGAACGCCGGCGCCGCGCTCCACGAGGTGGACGCCGCCGCCCGGGACCTGATCGGGGAGGCGGGGTACGGGGAGTTCTTCAAGCACGGCCTCGGCCACGGCGTCGGGCTGCAGATCCACGAGGAGCCGTTCCTGTCCCCGAGAAAGCCGGGGGACGCCCCGGCGAGCCCGGAAGGCCTCCCCGAGCCGGAACGATCTTCACGAGAGCCGGAGCGCGACCATGAGCACGCTAGACTAGAGGATCGAGTTCCGGTAACCGTTGAACCTGGGGTTTACCTTCCCGGCAGGGGCGGCGTCCGCATCGAGGACACGCTCGTGGTGCGCGACGGCGGGCCGGAACTTCTCACACGGACGACCAAAGAGCTGCTCGTCCTTTAAGAGCGGCCGTACGCAGGAGAGACTAGTGGCGACGACGAACGACCTCAAGAACGGCCTGGTGCTCAAGCTCGACGGCGGTGAGCTCTGGGCCGTCGTGGAGTTCCAGCACGTCAAGCCCGGCAAGGGCGGCGCGTTCGTCCGCACCAAGCTCAAGAACGTGCTATCGGGCAAGGTCGTCGACAAGACCTTCAACGCGGGCGTCAAGGTCGAGGTGGCCAACGTCGACAAGCGCGAGATGCAGTTCTCCTACATGGACGGTGACGACTACGTCTTCATGGACACCGAGAACTACGACATGCTCCACGTCACCAGGGTGGCGGTCGGCGACTCGGCCAACTACCTGCTGGAGAACATGCTGGCCACCGTGGCGATCAACGAGGGCAACGTCCTCTACGTCGACCTGCCCGCGGCCGTCGAGCTGATCGTCGCCGAGACCGAGCCCGGCCTCCAGGGCGACCGCTCCACCGGCGGCACCAAGCCCGCCACGCTGGAGACCGGCGCCGAGATCAAGGTGCCGCTCTTCATCACCACCGGCGAGAAGGTCAAGGTCGACACCCGCACCGGCGATTATCTCGGCCGCGCCTGATGTCGGCACGAGGTAAGGCGCGCAGGCGCGCGCTGGACATCCTCTTCGAGGCCGAGGCGCGCGGTGAGGACCCGCTCAGCGTCCTCGCCGAGCGCCTCCAGCGGGCCGAGCCGCCCGTGAACGAGTACACCACGACGATCGTCGAGGGCGTGTGCAGGCACTCGGCGCGCATCGACGAGCTGATCACCACCTACTCCGAGGGCTGGACACTCGACCGCATGCCCGCGGTCGACCGCAACCTCCTGCGCGGCGGCACCTACGAGCTGCTGTGGATGCCCGACGTCCCCGAGGGTGTCGTCATCAGCGAGTGGGTCAGCCTGGCCTCCGAGCTGTCGACCGACGAGTCTCCGCAGTTCGTCAACGGCCTGATGGCCCGTTTCAAGCAGCTCAAGCCGTCCCTGGCGCTCTAGCCGCCACCCGGCCGACCTGGCCGCACCTGGCCGCACCTGGCCGTCACGCTCCAGCCGCCGCCACGGGGAGCCCGGGAGTCCCGGTCTCCCCGCCCGGCTCTCCCGGCCCCGCTCCACCCCGGCTCTCCCCGCCCCCGCCTCCTCCACCCCCGGCTCTCCCCGCCCCCGCCTCCTCCACCCCCGGCTCTCCCCGCCCCCGCCTCCTCCACCCCCGGCTCTCCCCGCCCCGGCGCGCCTCCGCCGCGGGCGCTCCCTTTCCGCCGGGCTTACCCGCGGCACTGGCCCCCTTTCCTCCCGGCTTGCCCGCGGGACCGGTCCGCGCCCGGAAAAAGACTCGATCAAGCGCGAGTATGGATGGTCCTTGGGCCGCGCCGGGGGACGCGCGACGTAGGCTGGGTTTGTCGTTGGACATTCAGGGCGAACACCCTGTCCTCCGGGCAAGAAGGAAAGCCTTCTCGCCTTGCCGGTTCAACCCGTTAGGGTTGGGGTGTCCCGCGGCAGCCAAGCGGGACCTGTGGTTTGAAACGCGGCAGGGCGTGCCGTGTCTGCGCGAGGAGGCTTCGGGGTGACCCGGGCCGTCGAACCGCGAACCGACAGACCCGACCGGCGGTCGGGTGCTGAAATCCGGGGCTCTGAGCCGCGGAGGACGTCAACGTACGAGGAGGCGATCTGAAGTTGCACGCCGTAGGCATCTCACGGCAGGCGGGCACTCCCGCGGTCCGCACGGCGGTCGTGTGGGACGTCCTGAGTGCCGTGCTGGCCGAGAGGGTGGCCGCGACAGGCCGTGAGCGGCTCGACATCGTCGACGCCGGAGGCGGCACCGGGGGTTTCGCCGTTCCCCTGGCCGACCTCGGGCACGCCGTGACGGTCGTCGATCCCAGCCCCGACTCGCTCGCCGCGCTGGAGCGCCGCGCGGCGGAGGCGGGGGTGGAGGTCCGGGCCCTGCAGGGCGACGCCGCGGACCTGGAGGAGCTGCTCCCGACCGGCGGCGCCGACCTGGTGCTCTGCCACAGCGTGCTTGAGTACGTGGAGGATCCGGCCGGCGCGGTGAGGGCGATGGCGGGCCTGCTGCGCGAGGGCGGCGTGATCAGCGTCCTCGCCGCCAACCCGCTCGCCGCCGCGCTCCACCGTTCCATCGCCGGCAGGTTCGACGAGGCCCGCCAGGTCCTGGACGACCCCGAGGGCCGCTGGGGCGACCGCGACCCCACGCCCAGGCGGTTCACCCGCGAGGCCCTGGAGCGGCTGCTCGCCGTGACGGGCTTCGCGCCCGGCGAGGTGCACGGCGTGCGGGTCTTCGCCGACCTGGTGCCCAGCAGGCTGCTCGACGGCGAGCCCGGAGCCGCCCGCGCCCTGGTCGCCCTGGAGCAGGCGGCGGCGGCGCACCCGGTGCTCCGCGACATCGCGACCCAACTGCACGTCCTTGGCCACCGGTGAACGCCGCGTCGAACGCCTGTTCCCGTAGGATGGCGGCGTGTCGAGAAAGCAGCAGATACCGCGTCCGGGTTCCGACCTGGGGGCGGACGACACCGGCTGCCCGATCCTCCACGTCGACATGGACGCCTTCTACGCGGGCGTCGAGCTGCGCGACCGTCCCGAGCTCCGCGGCACCCCCGTCATCATCGGCGCGCCCGGGGCGCGCGGGGTGGTGCTCAGCGCCACCTACGAGGCCCGGAGGTTCGGGGTGCACTCGGCCATGCCCATGACCCGGGCCAGGCGGCTCTGCCCCCAGGCGGTGATCATCCCGCCCAGCCGTGGCAAATACACGGAGGTCTCCCGGCGCGTCATGGAGATCTTCCAGACCTTCACCCCCGAGGTCGAGCCGATCGCCTCAGACGAGGCGTTCCTCGACGTCGGCGGGGCCCGCAAGCGTCTCGGCCCGCCGGCGGCGATCGCCCGGATGATCCGCGAGCAGGTCGAGCGCGAGCAGGGCATCACCTGCTCCGTCGGGGTCGCCAACAGCAAGTTCGTGGCGAAGCTCGCCTCCCAGCACTGCAAGCCCGACGGCCTGTTCGTGGTGCCCGCCGACCGGGTGGTCGACTTCCTGCACCCGCTCCCCGTGGCGGCCCTGTGGGGCGTCGGGGAGCGCACCGAGCGGTCGCTGGCCCGCCTCGGCATCAGGACCGTCGGAGACCTCGCCCGGGTCCCGGTGGACACGCTCCAGCGGGAGCTGGGCCAGGCGGCGGGCGCGCACCTGGCGGCGCTCGCCTGGGGGCGCGACGAGCGCCCGGTGACCCCCGACGTCCCCGACAAGAGCATCGGCGCCGAGGAGACTTTCGCCACAGACATCGCCGACCCCGCGGAGATCCGCAGGGAGCTGCTCCGGCTCTCCGAGCGGGTCGCCGCCAGGCTCAGGCGGAGCGGCAGCGTCGGCCGCACGGTCAGCGTCAAGCTCCGCCGGGCCGACTTCACCACCCTCACCCGGTCGCGGAGCCTGCGCGAGCCCACCGACGTCGCCAAGATCCTGTACGAGGTCTCCTGCGCCCTCTACACCGCCTCCGGCCTGGAGAACGTCCATCTGAGGCTGGTCGGCGTACGGGTGGAGAACCTCGGCCCGGCCGCCGGGGCGACCCGGCAGCTCGGCCTCGGGGAGCGTGAGACGGGCTGGCGGGAGGCCGAGCAGGCGATGGACAGGGCGGTCCGCAGATTCGGTCAGGATGCCGTCCTCCCGGCCTCCCTTGTTCGCCCTCCGTTTGATGGAATAGATCCATGATTACGCCTCCGGTTTGGACTACGTTGGACGTTTTCTTTCGTCTACGTCTACAGCCTCGTATTCTGGGGATAACCGACCGCGAGGTTCGGACACCCCGTGTCGTCCGTCACCGTCTTCCCCGTCCTGGGGCTGTCCTTGGGAGGCGCCGTGCCGCTCTCTGAGCACGAGCAGCGCTTGCTCGACCAGATCGAGCAGGCCCTCTACGCCGAGGACCCGAAGTGGGCCAATACCGTCAGGATCAGTGATCCCCGCAGCCACTACAGGCGCCGCCTGGTGAAGGCCTTCATCGGCTTCATCCTGGGTGTCGTCCTGCTGATGGTCGGCGTCGTGATCAACAACGTCCCGCTCGGCATCCCGCTCGGCGTCGGCGGTTTCGTGGTCATGCTCGCCGCATGTCTGTGGGGTCTGTCCAGCTGGAAGCGCATGAACGGTTTCGGCGAGGCCAACGCGGCCACGCCCGCCGATCAGCCGCGAGGCAAGGGAGGGCGCCGTGCCGGCTCCCGCCAGAGCTTCATGGAGCGGATGGAGGAACGCTGGCGCCGTCGCCACGACGAGCGCTAGCCCGGCGGGGCCCGCCGCCGTCCACGGCGGCCCTCCCCGACGGATCCCCCTGTGACGACGAGGGCCACTCCCGGTGCGGGAGCGGCCCATGTCATCTACGGGGTCGCCCTCGGGTGTCCCGGCTCCGTCGCTCCTCGGTCTTCGACGATCGAGACCCGCGCTCCCGGAGCCCGCGTCATTGAGAACCGGGGTCCGTCGTGCCGGGCCTCGACGGCTCCGGGGCAGGCTCTTGAACGATCTACCCGGGTCCGCCGCCCGATCCTGAAGGTTACTGTTCCGTACCTCCAGGCGGCCGAGGATCCCGGCCCGCGCCCCCGGCCGTCGTCCCCTCGGTGATCGGGACGCGGTCGTGCGTCCCGATCACCGAGGGGCGCTAGGCGCCCTTCCTGGCCGGCCTGCGGAACCGGATGTTCTCCAGACGGTCGAAACCGTCCAGCACCCGCCCGCCCAGCGCCCGCATCCGCAGGAGCGTGGAGGGCGGCAGCAGCACCGCCCTGATCCGCCTGCCGCGGGTCACGGTGGCCGCCAGCGCCCGCCGTACGCTCCGCATGTCCTCGCGGAGGGTGCCGATCTCGCCCGGGGTCCTGGCGTAGAGCGTCCGCTCCACCGCCGAGGCGATCCTCGCCAGCGCGGCGGCGGCCTCCGGCTCGAACCGGTACTGCTCCGCCAGCCGCCCGGCCAGCGCGCGCGGGCTCTCGCTCGCCTGCCGGGACATCCCGTAGTCGCACAGGGCGTCGTCGAGCTCGGCCCACGCGACCGTCACCGCCGGCTCCCCGCGGACCTCCCTGACGACCGCCCCCGCCGCCCCGGTCGCCCCGGCCGTCGCGGGAGAGCCGGTGCCGCCGGGATCCGGATCCCCGGCCCGCCGGGTGTAGGACCTGCCGCGGCGGACCCGCAGCTGCCAGCGGACCAGCGCGGGGACCAGCGCGACCAGCAGCGCGACCACGACCCCGATGCCGATCTTCGCGGCCAGCGGCATTCCCTCGTCCACCGGGGTCAGCGCGCCGCCGAACTCCCTGTCGAGGATCTCGTCGCGGCGGTCGTTCGCCGACCCGGTCGGCGAGTCGGAGCCGGTGGGGTCCGACGACGGCGCCGCGCTCGGCTCGTCGGGGGTGTCCGGCGCCACCTCGGGGATGGTGTACGACGGTATCGTCGCGCTGCCCTGACCCGCCCCGCCCGCCGGGGTGGGCTCGAAGCGGAGCCACCCGGTGCCCTCGAAGTACAGCTCGGGCCAGGCGTGCGAGTCGTGGGTGCGCACCTGCCACCCGTCGGAGGTGACGCTGCCCCCGGTGTAGCCGATGGCGACCCGGGAGGGGATGCCCAGGACGCGCGCCAGCACCGCCATGGAGGCGGCGAACTGCTCGCAGTAGCCGGTCCTGTTGCGGATCAGGAAGTCCGTCAGCGCCGGGCCGTTGTGCCCCTGGGTGGCCAGGCTGTAGGTGAACCCGCCGCTCTCGGTGAAGAACTCCTGCAGCTGCATCGCCTGCTCGTACGCGCTGGAACCCCGCTCGGTCTCGTCGAGGGCGAGCTGCCTGATCTCGTCCGGCAGGTTCTCCGGCAGCGTCAGGTACCGTTCCCTGATCGCCGTCGCGGGCGGGGCCGCGCTCTTCAGCCGTTCCGCCGTGGGCTCGGGCTCGGCGGTGACGGCCTGGTACGTCAGGCCCCCCGCGGTGTTCCGCGTGGAGAAGACCATGAGCGTGTCACGGTCGGGCCGCCAGTCGCCCGCCACCGTGACCTTGGACACCGGGTAGGGCAGGGGGAGGAAGCTCAGCCTCCTGACCTGGTCGCTCACCGTGACGGTGATGTTCGCGGGCGTGACGGGCACGCTCGCGCCCTGGCCCGGGGGCGAGGGCATCGGCGCGTCGGAGGTCCGGTCCTCGGGACGGCCCCTGGGCTCCGACATCGTCCACTGCTCGCCGTCGAAGATGTCGAGCGAGTACATCCTCAGGTAGCGAGGCGTGCTGTCGCTGGCCCGGTAGGTCAGGACGGTGGAGTTCTCCGGCAGCGACAGCTGGCCGCGCAGGTTGACCATGGGGTTCGGGATGCTGATCGAGTTGCCGCCGCCCCTGCCGTTGCCCACGCCGAAGCTGAACAGCGGGTTGGGCTCCATGGTGGGCAGCAGCGCGGGCAGCAGGACGGCGAGCGCGATCGCGGTGAAGCCGATGCGCCTGCCGGAGAGCCGCAGGGCCCCGCTGTCGGAGGGCGTGGGCCGGGTGACGGTGAAGGAGGACGTGCGGCGCACCAGCACCGCGCGGCCCCAGTGGCTGACCCGCTCCCGCCCGTCGGCGACGAGGACGCCCAGGTAGCCCAGGGCCCCGATGATGAACGCCGGCCAGCTGATCGGCTCGGCGACCACCGCCGCCGGGACCGTGAACAGCGCCAGCAGCGGCAGCCCGGTGAGGGCCGCCCTGCGCAGCCGCGCGGCCAGCAGGTCCACCAGGACGGCGATCAGGCCGACGCCCCCGCAGGTGAGCAGGACGATGCCGGTGCTGTCGGGCACCGGGGCGGCGAACCGCTGGATGTCGGCGAAGCCCGTCGTCAGCAGCTTGTCGAGCCTGGCGATCGAGTCCCAGGTGGGGACCACCCTCGCCCACGCCTCGTCCCCGGAGAAGGCCGCCGTCAGATAGACCCACACGGCCAGCACCTGCGCGGGCGGCGCCAGCCAGCCGGGCAGCGTGTAGTGGCCGGCCAGCACGCCGATCCCGGCCACGACCAGGATGACGCCCAGGCTCGACCAGAACCAGTCGCCGCCCTGGAAGAGCGGGTAGAGCGCGATCGCGACCGCTCCGGTGGCCACGCCCGACGCGATGGAAAGTCTCATGAGCCACCCCTGCTCGCCGCGAACCGTCCGCGTTGCGCGACGTCCTGCCACACGCTCGCGACGGAGGCGCCGGCGGGCAGCCGCACGACGCGCCAGCCCGTCCCGACGAACACCGACCGCGCCGCCTGGAACTCCTCGTCCTCGCCCAGCTCGGGATGCTCCCACGCCTCCACGTCCAGCATCACGGCCACGCCGGTCACGTTGCCGTGCCTGGCCCTGGACAGCTCCTGCGCCTGGTCGAGGTCCATCTTGCCGAGCACGGCCACGATCAGGCCGTCGCCGCCGCCCTGCCGCAGCGCGCCGACGCCGTACTCCAGCGAACGCGCCGTGCTGGCCCGTACGACGGCCAGGGTGTCCAGCAGCGACAGGCTGAGCCCGCTGTCGGTGAGGTGCTCGGCGCCCTGGTCGGTGACCAGGCGCAGGCCGAGACCCTCGTGGGCGAGGTGCACGCCGATGGAGGCCGCGGCCGAGACCGCCGCCTCGAACGACGAGCGCGGGCCCTCGCCCCGGTGGGCGTAGCGCCGGGTGTCCAGCAGCAGCGCGCCCCTGCTCTGCCACTGCTGTTCCTCGCGCCGCACCATCAGCTCGCCGTGCCTCGCGGTCGAGCGCCAGTGCACCCGCCGCAGGTCGTCGCCCTGCCGGTACTCGCGCGGCGCGACGTCGTCGTCCCCGGCCGCCGCCACGCTCCTCGTACGGCTGTCGCCCCCGCCCGTCCACTCGCCGGCCAGGCGGACGTGGGGCAGGGCGACCACCTGGGGCGTGACCATCAGCGTGTCGCTGATGGTGAACGACCTGGTCAGCTCGACCAGGCCGAAGGGGTCGCTGATCCGGATGGAGAGCGGCCCGATGCCGAACCGCCCGCGCAGGTCGGAGCGGACCCGGTAGTCGATCTCCCGGATCCCCTGCGCCTCCACCCGGTCCAGGACGAACCTGGGCCGGGCGCCGAGGGCGTAGGGAACGGTGTCCTCGATCATCAGCAGGCCGGTCGGCAGCCGGGTGACGTTCTCCAGCCGCAGGGTCACGGTGGCCTCGCTGCCCACCTCGGCCCTGGGCGGGTCCAGGCGCCGGGCGCAGCTCAGCCGGTATCGGGTGCGGGCGACCACCATGGCCGCCAGCAGCGGCAGCGAGACGATCAGCACGCCGATCCTGAGCAGGTCGTGCTCGCCGAGGATGAAGGCGCACAGCAGCGCCGCGACGCCGGACGCGAGGAAGGACCGGCCGCGGGCGGTGAGCGCCTTGAGGCCGGAGGTCACCGGGCCTGGGCCTCGGGCACGGGCACCCGGCGGACCAGGTCGGCGATCACCTGCTCGGGCGCGCGGCGCTGCCCCTGGGCCTCGATGCTGGGCAGCAGCCGGTGCGCCAGGACGGGGCCGCTCAGCTCCTGCAGGTCGTCGGGGATGACGTAGTCGCGGCCCGCGAGCGCGGCGTGCGCCCGCGCGGCCCTGACCAGCTGCAGGGTCGACCGGGGGGAGGCGCCCAGCCGCAGGTCGGGGGACTGGCGGGTGGCGGTCACCAGGTCGATCGCGTACTTCTTGATCGGCTGGGAGACGTAGACGCCGCGCACCGCCTCGATCAGCGCCTTCACCTGCTCGGTGGTGGCCACCGGCTCCAGCTTGTCCAGCGGGGAGGCGGCGCCGTGCACGTCGAGCATCTCCAGCTCCGCGGAGGGCGCGGGGTAGCCCATCGCGATCCGGGCGGTGAACCGGTCGCGCTGCGCCTCGGGAAGGGGGTAGGTGCCCTCCATCTCGATCGGGTTCTGCGTCGCGATCACCATGAACGGGGAGTCGAGCCGGTAGGTGGCGCCGTCGACGGTGACCTGATGCTCCTCCATGCACTCCAGCAACGCCGACTGGGTCTTCGGCGACGCCCGGTTGATCTCGTCACCCACCACGATGTTGGCGAAGACCGGGCCTGGCTTGAACTCGAACTCCCTGGTCTGCTGGTTGTAGGCGCTCACTCCTGTGATGTCGCTCGGCAGCAGGTCGGGGGTGAACTGCACGCGGCGCACCGGGCAGTCGATGGAGCGCGCCAGAGCCTTGGCGAGCATGGTCTTGCCGACTCCTGGCACGTCCTCGATGAGGAGGTGCCCCTCGGCGAGGAGTACGGTCAAGGTCAGGCGGACGACGTCGCTCTTGCCCTCGATCACCGATTCGATCGACTGGCGGATCCGGTGCGCGGTGACGACAAGATCATCGAGCTGTGGTGAGACGTCATGGGTTACTGCCACCAGGCCTCCATGAGGGTGCGGCGGTTGCGCGCCGGGGGGTTGCCGTTGCGGAATCTTTGCGATCCCGTTACTCATTCTGCTTACCGACACTACGGCGCCGTACGTTCCCCCGGCGACTTTATGTGGTCATCAGGGCTGATTCCGGGTAAACAGCCCTAGTGTCTGCGGCCGCTGTCGCGGTCCTGTACGGGTGGCGTGCCGATCCGGTGACGGGACGACGGATTCGCCTTCCATCATTCTTCACCGCCCTCCGGTTTATTTCATGATCTTTAGCCTATTCGGCGGCCTTACCCGACACGCCCAGGGCGTACGAGGGGCCGCTTACCCCCTCCACTCCGCACCACCCCATTTGAACTGGGGAAATGGCGGCGAAACCCGTCGTGAAGAGGCGTGGAATCAGTTGACGGTGGAGAGAAGTGGAGTATGGTGGTGCGCAGTGGAGGGCAGGGCTGCGACGCCTGGCGCTCCGCTGGGCACGGGAGGTGAGGCCGGTGTTCCTCGGCACCCACCACCCGCGTCTCGATGACAAGGGACGGCTGTTCCTGCCGGCGAAGTACCGCGAGGAGCTGGCGGAGGGTCTGGTGATCACCAAAGGCCAGGAGCGCTGCCTCTACGTCTTTCCCGTAGAGGAGTTCCAGCGCATAACCGAGGCTCTGCGCACCGCGCCGGTCACCGCCAAGGCTGTCCGTGACTACAGCCGTGTCCTCTTCGCCAGCGCCTCGGACGAGGTCGCCGACAAGCAGGGCCGGATCACCGTTCCACAGGCTCTGCGCGAGTACGCCAGCCTGCGCCGCGACTGCGTCGTCATCGGGGCCAACACCCGGCTGGAGATCTGGGCCGCGGACGCCTGGAGCGCCTATCTGGCCGACCAAGAGCAGGCTTTTGCCGATCTGTCGGAGGAGGTGCTGCCAGGGATTCTGTGACTCCACGGTCGACTCATCGGTAAAACGTCGTTCGGCGAGGTCTCCACCCGCAACCACATGCCCGTCAGCTGATGCACCTTCCCCGGTGTCAGGTGACGGGCGGGCACGCGGGTGCGGATGGGGACCTGGCCGGACGGCCCCGGGGGTGGGGGCCAGTTTCAAGACACCGGTGAGCGTCCGCCGCGCGTCCACGGGACGAGGCGGGAAAGAGGGGGGTTGCGCTTCATGCGCGCCGAGAACCACAACCATGATCTCCAGGCGCCTGGGGGTCACGTCCCCGTCATGCTCGACCGGGTGCTGGAGTTGCTCGCTCCGGCGCTGGCCCGCCCCGCTCCCGTCCTCGTCGACGCCAACCTCGGCCTCGGCGGCCACGCCGAGGCGCTGCTCGCCGCGCACCCCGCGCTCCACCTGATCGGGATCGACCGCGACCCCACCGCCATCGAGCGCTCCACCGCCAGGCTCGCCCCGTACGCCGGCCGGACCACGCTGGTCCGCGCGGTCTCCGACGAGCTTCCCGAGGTGCTGGCCGAGGCGGGGCACCCCCGCGTCGACGCCGCGCTGTTCGACCTGGGCGTCTCCTCCCCGCAGCTGGACGAGGCCGAGCGGGGTTTCGCCTACTCCTACGACGCGCCGCTGGACATGCGGATGGACCGCGACGAGGAGCTGACGGCCGAGGTCGTGGTCAACACCTACCCGGCCGCCGCGCTGATCCGGATCCTGCGGGATTACGGAGAAGAACGATTCGCCCCGCGTGTCGCGCACTTAATCATCAAGGAAAGGGCCAGAGAGGCCATAACGTCTACCAAGCGGCTTGCGGAGATCGTCAGGACGGCGATCCCGGCCGCTACTCGCAGGACCGGGGGAAACCCCGCCAAAAGGACTTTCCAGGCGTTGCGGATCGAGGTGAACGCGGAGTTGACGGCGCTGGAACGCGCGCTCCCGGCCGCGCTCGACGCATTGACGCTGGGCGGGCGCGTCGTCGTGCTCGCGTACCACTCCCTTGAGGACCGGCTGACGAAGCAGGTCATCACCGCGCGGACCAGGGAAACCGGCCCTCCCGGCCTGCCGGTCCCGCTGCCGGCTCACCAGCCGCGGTTCGCGCTCCTGACGAGGGGGGCCGAGCTTCCGAGCGAAGAGGAGGTGGCCCGCAACCCGCGGGCGGCCTCCGCCCGGTGTCGGGCGGCAGAGAGGATCCGTGAGGCAGTTGACGAGGAGTGAGACAGACGTCCGCCGCGCCGCGCCCAGCCGCGGCGCGCGCCCGGTGCGCGTCCCCCGCGCGGTGCCGCAGGGATACGGGACCAGGCCGGCCAGGCCCGCCGGGCCCGCGCCCGCCGTCGCTCCGGCCGCGAAGGTCACGGCCGCGGCCCCAGGGCCCGCGGCGCCCCGCCGCGCCCGGCCGCCGAGGGCTCCCTTCCTGCTGCTCGTGGTCGGCCTGCTCTGCGGCGGCCTGGTCAGCCTGCTGCTGCTGAACGCCGTGCTCGCCCAGGACTCCTTCAGGGCCAACGGGCTGCGCAAGGAGATCAGCGACCTGCGCGTCCAGAAGGAGAGCAAGAAGAGCGCCATCATGAAGCAGGAGATGCCCGAGGCGGTGGCGAGGAACAACGAGCTCCAGGGGCTGGGGTCCGACTGGGACACCCTGCGCGTCATCGACCCCGACAAGCCCGCCGTCGGGGTCGCCGGTGACGTCCGGACGCCCGCGGGGCAGGAGCGAGTGCCGGGCACGGGCCGGTGAGGGAGCCCGGCGGCCAGACCGGCGGCCAGGGTCCCGGACAGGGCCGGGGCGGTTCCGCCGGAGGGCCGGCCGGAGGTTCGGGCCGCCGCTCTCCCGGCGGTCCCGGCCGTACGGCCAGGCCCGGCGGTTCCCCGGACGTTCCCGGCAAGCCGGGCAGGCCGGGTTCCGGCGACGCCGGGCCCTCCGGTGCTTCCGGCGTGCCCGGCTCCCCGCGCAGGTCCCCGGGCTCGGGGAAACCCGGTTCCGGCGGTTCCGGCCGGGCGGGTTCCTCCGGCGGGGCCCGGGAGCCCGACGGGCCCGGCAGGTCCGGTTCCGGCCGTGCGGGTGCTCCCGACGGGCCGGGCTCCCCGGCCAGGCCGTCCGCCGGTTCCGGCAGGGCGGGCTCCGCCAGGGGGCAGGGGGGCGACGGGCCGGGCAGACCGGCCGCCTCCAGGGGACGGCCGTCCCCGGCCGACGGTCCCGGCAGGGGGCAGGGGGCCGGCAGGCCCGGCTCCGCGGGCAGGCCGTCCGCCCAGGGCGGCTCGGGCAGGGCGGGCTCGTCCGGCAGGCCACCGGCCTCGGAGGGCTCCGGCAGATCCGACAGAGACAGGTCCGACAGAGACAGATCTGACAAACACGATAAATACGACAAGTCGGCTAGGCCGGGCAGGCAGGGTTCCCCGGCGGGCCCGTCCGGCAGGTCCGGCTCCCCGGGCAGGCCGGGTCCCGCCGGCAGGTCCGGTTCCGGCGCGCGGCCGCCCGCGTCCGACGGGCCGGGCCGGGCGGGACGGCCGGACGCCAGGGGCGGTTCCACCGGTGCCCCCGGCTCCCCGGGCAGGACCTCCGCCCCCCGGACGGGCAGGCCGGGCGGCCCGGCGGGTCCCGAGACGCCGCGCAGGTCCCCGGGGCCCGAGGGGCCGCGCGGGCCGGTGCGGTCCTCGCGCTCCGAGGGCCCGCCGGACCCGCTGGGCTGGGTGCGGTCCGTGCCGAGGCGCGGGGGCGAGCGGCCGGGGGACCACGAGCACACCCGCACGGTGACGCGCGGCGGTGGCGGTGGTGTCGGTGGTGTCGGTAGTGGTGGCGGCAGGCCGCCGCGGCCTCCGGCGCGCCCGTCCGCGGTGCTGCGCCTGGGCAACCCCCGCAGGCGCATCGGCATCGGCCTGATGGCGATGACCTTCGTGCTGTCCATCTTCGCGGGGCGGCTCATCCAGCTCCAGGGCCTCGACTCGAAGGTCTACACGGCGGAGGCGGCCAAGCAGCGCGTGCAGGGCGAGAAGCTGCCCGCGAGGCGCGGGTCGATCACCGACGTCAACGGCCACGAGCTCGCGCTCACCCTGGAGGCCCGCGAGGTCTTCGTGGACCCGTCGGAGGTCTCCGCCGCGCAGCGCGACCGGGTGGCGACGATCCTGGCCAAGGAGCTGGGCACGCCCAAGGAGCCGATCGCCGCCAAGCTGGCCCAGAGCACCAGCCACTACCAGCAGCTCGCGGCGGCCGTCGACCCGGCGCTCGCCCAGCGGATCATGGCGTACGACCTCAAGGGGGTCGGCAGCAAGCACCGCTACCGGCGCGACTACCCGGGCGGTGACCTGGCGGGCACCCTGCTGGGGTTCGTCGGCACCGACGGCACCGGGCTGGCCGGTCTGGAGAGCACCTACGACAAGCTGCTCGCGGGCCGCGACGGCGAGCAGATCATCGAGACGGGGGCCAGGGGGCAGCGCATCCCGATGACCCGCAGCACCGTCCGGGCGCCCGTCGAGGGCAGGGACGTGCGGCTCACCATCGACCGCGACGTCCAGTGGGCCGCGCAGAAGGCGATCAGCGAGCAGGTCAAGGCGACCGGGGCGCGCACGGGCAGCGCCATCGTGATGGACACCCGGACCGGCCGGGTGCTCGCGATGGCCAACGCGCCCGAGCTCGACCTGAGGAACTGGATGAACGCCCCCGACACCGACCGGGTCAACCGGTCGGTCACGGACGTGTTCGAGCCGGGCAGCACCAACAAGGTCATCACCGCCGCGGCGGCCCTGGAGTCGGGGGCCGTGCGGCCGGACAGCCTGTTCACGGTCGCCGACGAGATCAGGTGCGCCGACCGGGTGCTGAAGGACTCCCATCCGCACCCCACCGAGCGCCTGACCTTCTCCGGCATCGTGGCGACCTCCAGCAACGTGGGCACGATCCTCGCCACCCAGAAGATCGGCGACGAGAGGCTCCACTCGATGCTCCAGCGCTTCGGGTTCGGCGCGAAGCCGGGCACCGGGCTGCCGGGGGAGGAGGCCGGGCTCCTGCCCGACTGGAAGAGCTGGTCGGGCAGCCAGCGCTGCACGATCGCGTACGGCCAGGGGGTCTCGGTGACGGCGCTGCAGACGGCCAGCGTCTACCAGACCATCGCCAACGGCGGGGTGCGCGTCACCCCGCAGGTCGTGGCGGGCACCACCGGGGATAACGGCGCGTTCACCCCGTCGCCGCCGGGTAAGCAGACCCGGGTGGTCGGCGAGCGTACGGCGCGGGAGGTCGCCACCATGCTGGAGGCCGCGGTGAGCGAGGAGGGCACCGGCAACCTCGCCGCGATCGACGGCTACCGGGTGGCGGGCAAGACGGGTACCGCGATGCGCTACGACACCAGATGTCAGGGCTACTGCGGATACACCGCGACGTTCGTCGGTTTCGCCCCCGCGGACAAGCCCCGGCTCGTCGTCCTGGCGGTGCTCCAGGACCCCCAGGAGGGCCACTACGGCGGGGAGATCGCCGCGCCGGTCTTCAAGCAGGTGATGACGTTCGCGTTGAAGAGCGGGAAGATCCCGCCGACCGGAACCAGGCCGTCCCCGGTGCGGATACGCGCCGGAGAGTGACGAGTGAAGGTACGCTCTCGCCGTGCATCCCCCGTCGTCAATGCGACCCTCAACCAGTTCGCCCCGTCCGCTCTCGGGGCTGGCGAGCCTCATCGGCGCGCCCTCGGGCACGTCGCGAGCCCCGCTGGCCGCGGTGTCCGGGATCACCATCGACTCGCGCCAGGTGTGCCGGGGAGATCTCTACGTCGCGCTGCCGGGGGCCACGGCCCACGGGGCCGACTTCTCCGCCCAGGCCCTCGCCGCGGGTGCCAGCGCGATCCTGACCGACGAGGCGGGCAGGCGGGCCGCGGTCGCGACCGGCCTGCCGGTCCTCGTCGTGCCCGATCCGCGCGCCCTGCTCGGGCAGGTCTCCGCCTGGGTGTACGGCAACCCGGTGGCGGACGTGATGGTCGTCGGGGTCACCGGCACCAGCGGCAAGTCCACCGTCTCCTTCATGCTGGAGGCCGGGCTGCGGGCCGCGGGGCACACTCCCGGGCTCGTCGGGGGCGTGGAGATCCACGTCGGTGAGCTGCGCCTCACGCCGAGGCTCACCACGCCGGAGGCGAGCGAGCTGCAGGGCCTGTTCGCCCTGATGCGCGAGCGGGGCGTCACCGCCGCCGCGATGGAGGTCTCCAGCCACGCGCTGGCGCTCGGCCGGGTCGACGGGGTGTTCTACGACGTCGCGCTGTTCACCAACCTGTCCCAGGACCACCTCGACTTCCACCGCGACCTCGACGACTACTTCGCGACGAAGGCCCGGCTGTTCACCCCCGAGATGAGCCGCGTGGGGGTCGTCAACATCGACGACGCCCACGGGCGGGAGCTCCGGGGCATCGCGAAGATCCCGATGACCACCTTCTCCGCCGAGGGCGCCGTCGAGGCCGACTGGCGGGCCGTGGACGTGCGCCTGGGCCCCGAGGGCAGCGCCTTCACGGTCGTGGGCCCCGGAGGCGTCGAGGAGGCCGCGTCGGTCGCGCTGCCCGGTCCCTTCAACGTGGCCAACGCGCTGGGCGCGATCGTCGCGCTGGTGGAGGCGGGTGTGCCGCTGCGGGCCGCGGTGGCGGGCGTCGGTACGCTGGCGGGGGTTCCCGGCCGGATGGAGCGGGTCCCCGGCGGCGAGGAGTTCCAGGCCATCGTCGACTACTCGCACAAGCCCGGCGCGGTCGAGTCGGTCCTGCGCTCGCTGCGCGAGGTCACCGAGGGCAGGCTCGTCATCGTGCTCGGCTGCGGAGGTGACCGTGACCGTGGTAAACGCCCAATGATGGGAGAAGCCGCCGCAAGGCTGGCAGATGTGGCTATTCTCACCAGCGACAACCCCCGCTCTGAGGACCCCCTGCGGATCCTCGCGGAGATGATGGACGGAGTTCTCGGCGTGTCCCAGGACGGGCGCGCACATGTGATCATTGAGCCGGACCGCGCCGCGGCCATCGACCTGGCCATCGGCCGGGCGGGTCTTGGTGACGTCGTCGTCGTGGCCGGCAAGGGCCACGAGCAGGGCCAGTACGTCGGCGACCAGGTGCTTCCTTTCGACGACAGGCAGGTCGTGGCCGACGCGATCGTCAGGCGCAGGGACCGCACCGGGCGCCGAAGCACGTATGGAGAGTAGGGAAGACGCATCATGATCCCGTTGCCGCTGGCCAGGATCGCCGAGATCACCTCGGGCGCCCTCGCGGGCATGGCCGACCCACGCGCGGTGGTGCGCGGCCCGGTCGTCACCGACTCCCGCGCCGTCGAACCGGGGTCGCTGTTCGTCGCGATCAAGGGCGAACGGGTCGACGGGCACGACTTCGCCGCCCAGGCCGTCGCGGCCGGGGCGGTCGCCGTGCTCGCCTCCCGGCCGGTCGACGCCCCCGCCGTCATCGTGGGCGACACCGTGGCCGCCATGACGGTCCTGGCCACCGCGGTCTGCGCGGCCCTGCCGGCGACCACGGTCATCGGCCTCACCGGCTCCGCGGGCAAGACCACCACCAAGGACCTGCTGGCCAGGCTCACCGCCAGGATCGGCCCGACGGTCGCCACGTCCGGCTCGTTCAACAACGAGATCGGCCACCCGCTGACCGTGCTGAGGTCCGGCGAGGACACCCGCTACCTGGTGCTGGAACTCGGCGCGAGGAGGGCGGGGCACATCACCCACCTGACCCGCGTCGCCCCGCCGAGGATCGGCGTGGTCCTCAACGTCGGCACCGCCCACCTGGGCGTCTTCGGCGGCAAGGACGAGATCGCCAGGGCCAAGGGCGAGCTGGTCGAGGCGCTGCCCGCCGAGGGCGTGGCCGTGCTCAACGCCGACGACCCGCTGGTGGCCGCGATGGCCGCGCGCACCGGCGCCCGCGTCACCTGGTACGGCCGGGCCGAGGGCGCGACCGTGCGGGCCGAGAACGTCACCGTCGACGAGCGGGGGCGCGCCTCCTTCACGCTGCGCACCCCCTCGGGCGCCGCCTCGGTCGGCCTGCGCCTGTACGGCGAGCACGCGGTGGAGAACGCGCTCGCCGCCGCCGCGGCCGCCTACGAGCTCGGCCTGCCGGTCGCCACCATCGCCGAGGAGCTGTCGGAGGCCGAGCCCCGCAGCCGCTGGCGGATGGAGGTCACCGACCGCGCGGACGGCGTGACCGTGATCAACGACGCCTACAACGCCAACCCCGACTCCATGCGGGCCGCCTTCGGCGCCCTGGACGCGCTCGCGGGCGACCGCCGCCGCTTCGCGGTCGTCGCCGCGCTGCGCGAGCTGGGCGACGAGAGCGCCGCGCTCAACGAGGGCCTGGGGCGCCTGGCCGGGGGCGCGGGCCTCGCGGGCCTGTTCGTCGTCGGCCCCGACGCGGACCCGGTCCTGGCCGGGGCCAGGGCCGCCGTACAGGCCGCGGGCCGCGCACCGGCGGCCTCCGGCGCGCACACCGGGGCGTACGGAGCGGGAGAGCCGCCGGGCGGCGGAGGCCCGGACGGCCGCCCCTCGCCCGTCGCGGCGTTCGGCGAGGGCTCCGGGACTGGCGGCGCGGCTCCGGCCGCCACCCGGGTCTCGCACGCCGCCGACGCGGCCCAGGCGGGCGCGGAGCTGGCGGCGATGCTGGCGCCCGGCGACGTCGTGCTGGTCAAGGGACCGCGCGCGGCGGGCCTCGAACGCGTGGCCGCGGCGCTGCTCGGGGGTGACCGCCGATGAGGGAGATCCTCGTCGCGGCCGCGGTCAGCCTGCTGCTGTCCATGCTGGGCACGCCGCTGGCGATCCGCCTGTTCTCCCGGCGCGGCTACGGGCAGAGCATCCGGGAGGAGGGACCCTCCGGCCACCACGACAAGCGCGGCACCCCCACCATGGGCGGAACCGTGATCGTGATCGCCGCGCTGGTCGGCTTCGCCTGCGCCCACCTGTACAGCTTCACGCCTCCCACGGTCTCCGCCGTCCTCGTGCTGTTCCTGATGACGGGACTGGGCGCGGTCGGCTTCCTCGACGACTTCATCAAGATCTACAAGCAGCGCAGCCTGGGCCTGCGCAGCGGCGCCAAGGCGCTGGGCCAGCTCGTCGTCGGCGCGGTCTTCGCGGTCCTGGTGACCCGCTTCCCCAACGCCTACCTGATCACCCCGGCCGAGACGCGCCTGTCGTTCCTGAGGGACTTCGGGCCCTCCATCGGCCTCATCGGGTTCACCATCTGGGTGCTGATCATGATCGTCGGGTTCTCCAACGCGGTGAACCTCACCGACGGCCTCGACGGCCTGGCCAGCGGCGCCACCGGCGTGGTGCTGGCCTCGTACGTGCTGATCGGCAACTGGCAGCTGCGCAACAGCTGCACCACCCAGCTCGGGCCCAACTGCTACTGGGTCCGCGACCCGCTGGACCTGGCCGTGGTCGCCGCCGCGGTGCTCGGCGCGCTGGTCGGGTTCCTGTGGTGGAACGCCCCGCCCGCGAAGATCTTCATGGGCGACACCGGCTCGCTCGCCCTGGGCGGCGTGCTCGCCGGGCTGGCCATCACCACCAGGACCCAGATCCTGCTGATCATCCTCGCCGGGATGTGCGTGCTCATCACCATGTCGGTGATCATCCAGGTCGGGTTCTTCAAGATGACCGGTAAACGGGTGTTCAGGATGGCCCCGCTCCAGCACCACTTCGAGCTGAAGGGCTGGGCCGAGACGACGATCGTGGTCCGCTTCTGGCTGATCGCCGCCCTGTGCGCCGCGGCCGGGCTGGGGATCTTCTACGTGGAATGGATGCCCAGGCTGTGACCGTACGGACGAGCGCGGCCGGGGAGGGCGCGTGATCTGCGTCGCGGGGCTGGGGGTCTCCGGCGTCGCCGTGGCCCGCACGATGGCCGGGCGCGGCGAGAAGGTCGTCGTCCTGGAGGGCCGCGACGGCGAGCGGGCCAGGGCGGTCGCCGCCGAGCTGACCGCGCTCGGCGTCGAGGTCCGCTTCGGCGAGCCCTCCGCGCCTCCCGAGGGCACCTCCATGGTCGTCACCACCGGCTGGCCGCCGCACCACCCGCTGCTCGCCGCCGCCTCGGCGGCCGGGATCGAGGTGATCGGCGAGGTCGAGCTGGCCTGGCGGCTCCGCCCCGAGGGCGCCGCCCCCTGGCTCGCGCTGACCGGCACCAACGGCAAGACCACCGCGGTGCGGATGCTCACCTCGATGCTCCTGGCCGCGGGCCACCGGGCGCTCGCCGTCGGCAACGTCGGCACCCCGGTGGTGGAGGCCGTCACCGGGCCCTCGGACGTGCTCGCGGTGGAGCTGTCCAGCTTCCAGCTGCACCGCGCGCCGGGCATCGCCCCGTACGCCGCCGCGGTGCTCAACGTGGCGCCCGACCACCTCGACTGGCACGGCTCCATGGAGGAGTACGCCCGCGTCAAGGGGGAGATCTTCGCCAGGGCCGGGACGGTCGTGCACAACGCCGACGACGAGTGGGCGGCCCGCCTCGCCGCGCCGTACGGGAGCACCGGGGTGGCGCGGAGCGTGGGCTTCACCCTCGGGGTGCCCCGGCCGGGCCAGCTGGGCGTGGTCGAGGACCTGCTGGTGGACCGGGCGTTCGTCGCCGACCCCGGGAGCAACGCCGAGGAGCTCGCCTCGCTCGCCGACGTCCGCCCGTTCGCCCCGCACAACGTGGCCAACGCGCTCGCCGCCGCCGCCCTGGCCAGGGCCTACGGGGTGCCCGCCGGCGCGGTGCGCCGGGGGCTGCTGGACTTCGTGCCCGACCCCCACCGGATCGCGCACGTGGCGAGGGTCGCCGAGGTCGACTACGTGGACGACTCCAAGGCCACCAACCCGCACGCCGCCGCCGCCTCGCTGGCCGCCTACCCGTCGATCGTCTGGGTCGCCGGAGGACAGCTCAAGGGCGCCGACGTCGGCGAGCTGGTACGCCGCGCCGCGCCCCGCCTGCGCGGCGCGGTGCTCCTGGGCGCCGACCGCGAGCGAATTCGCGAGGCTCTGGCGCGACACGCCGGGAATGTTCCGGTGGTGGAGGTCGCGGGGCAAGACACTGGGGTCATGGACCGTGTCGTCACCGAAGCCGCCAGGCTCGCCGCCCCCGGAGACACCGTGCTGCTGGCCCCGGCCGGCGCCTCTCTGGACATGTTCGCCGGTTACCCCGCCCGAGGGGAGGCGTTCGCCCGGGCCGTGCACCGTCTCGCCGAGGGGCACGACGGGGGAGCGGCGTGAGCGCGACCACCCAGGAGGGGGCGCCCGCTCACAAGCCGGCCCCCAAACCGGCCCACAAGGGAGCGCCCGCGCCCGCGCGTCCCGACGGGTTCCGAGAGCACCTGCTCGCCTTCCGCGAGCTGCTCAACCGGCCGCTGACCTCGTACTACCTGATCCTGGGATGCAGCGCGCTGCTGCTCACCCTCGGCCTGATGATGGTGCTGTCGGCCTCCAGCATCGAGGCGCTGCAGGAGACGGGCGACCCCTTCTACTGGTTCTTCAAGCAGTCGATCTCGGCGGCGCTCGGCCTCCCGCTGATGTGGATCTGCGCGCAGCTGCCGCCGAGGTTCTTCAGGCTCGCGGGCCTGCCGCTGATGGCGCTGTCGATCCTCGGGCTGGTGCTGGTGCTGTTCGTCGGCACCTCCCACCTCGGCGCCCAGCGCTGGATCGACCTCGGCCCCATCTACCTGCAGCCGTCCGAGCCCGCCAAGCTCGGGCTGATGCTCTGGGGCGCCGACCTGCTGGCCCGCAAGGCGCGCAACGGCACGATCGAGTGGCGCAGCCTGTTCATCCCGCTTATGCCGGGCACCGCCATCCTGGCCGTCATGGTCATGCTGGGCAGCGACCTGGGCACCACGCTGATGCTGATGCTGATCTTCCTGTCGCTGCTGTGGGTGGTGGGGGCGCCGCTGAAGCTGTTCGGCGGGATCCTCGCGGTCGCCGCGCTCGCGGCCATCGTCATGATCAGCACGGAGGGATACCGCTCGGACCGGATCACCGGCTGGCTCGACCCCTGGGGCAACGCCCAGGACACCGGCTACCAGGCCGTACAGGGGCAGATCGCGATGGGCAGCGGCGGCTGGTTCGGGCTGGGCCTGGGCTCCAGCAGGCAGAAGTGGAGCTGGATCCCGCACTCGGAGAGCGACTTCATCTTCTCCATCCTCGGGGAGGAGCTCGGCCTGATGGGCACGCTCGTCGTGGTGGCCCTGTTCGGGCTGCTCGGCTACGCGGGACTGCGGGTGGCGACCAGGGTCAAGGACCCGTTCGTCAGGCTCGCCTCCGCCGCCGCGGTCGCCTGGATCACCGGCCAGGCGATCGTCAACATCGGCGCGGTCATCGGCGTGCTGCCCATCACCGGCATCCCGTTGCCGCTGGTCTCCTACGGCGGATCGGCCCTGCTGCCCACCCTCGCCGCCCTCGGCATGCTCCTGTCGTTCGCCAAGCACGAACCCGGCGCCCGCGAGGCTCTCGCGGCCCATGGCCCCGGACCGGTGGCGCGGGGCCTAAGCTGGCTTGGCCTGGGTGGTCCGGCCGGGAGACGACGACCGGGCCGCGGAAGACGATAAGCGAAAGGACCGACATGAGGGTGGTCCTCGCCGGTGGCGGGACGGCCGGTCATATCGAACCGGCGCTGGCCCTGGCCGACGCGTTGCGCCAATTCGACCCCAACATCGGGATCACCTGCCTCGGCACCGAGCGCGGTCTGGAGACCAGGCTGGTGCCCGCCCGGGGATACGACCTGCAACTGGTGCCCGCGGTGCCGCTGCCCAGGGCCCTGACGCCCCAGCTGCTGAGCGTGCCCGGCCGCCTGGCGGGCGCCATCAACGCGGCCGCCGGCATCATGGACCAGGTCAAGGCCGACGTCCTGGTCGGCTTCGGCGGCTACGTGGCGACCCCCGCCTACCTCGCGGCGCGCCGGCGCGGCGTGCCGATCGTGGTGCACGAGGCCAACCCGCGCCCCGGCCTCGCCAACCGGCTGGGCGCGCGCCTCACGGAGCACGTGTTCACCGGCCACCCGGACACCCCCCTGAACCGCGCCGAGCACATCGGGATCCCGCTCCGCAGGGAGATCGTCAACCTGGACCGGCTGTCCATGGGCGACAAGGCCCGGTCCTGGTTCGGCCTGGAGGCCGACCTGCCCACGCTGCTGGTCACCGGCGGCTCCCAGGGGGCCCGCTCGCTCAACCGGGCGGCCCTCGCCGCCGCCCCGGCGCTGCGCAGGGCCGGGGTGCAGGTGCTGCACGTCATCGGCCCGAAGAACACCCCGGAGGAGGAGCCGCCGCCGGGTGACCCGCAGTACGTCGTGCTGCAGTACGTCGACCGGATGGACCTCGCCTACGCGGCGGCCGACTTCGCCCTGTGCCGCAGCGGCGCGATGACCTGCGCCGAGCTGACGGCGGTGGGCCTGCCGGCCGCGTACATCCCGCTGCCGCACGGCAACGGCGAGCAGCGGCTCAACGCCACCCCGATCGTGCAGGGCGGCGGCGGTCTGATGATCGACGACGCGGACCTGTCGGCGGAGTGGATCGTCCGGAGCGTGCTGCCCATCCTGTCCGACCCCGAGCGCGTGGTCAGCATGTCCGAGGCGGCCTCCAGGATGGGCAGGAAGGACGCCGACGTGACGCTGGCACGCAGGGTGTTGCAGATCGCGGCGCTGGGGAGGGGCTGAATGGGCACCGAAGAGACCACGGCGGGAATCGCGACAGGGATCACAGCGGGGATCGCGGAGCGGATCCGGCGCGGCGGGCGCGACGAGCGCGGGGCCGCCGGTGGCGGACGAGGACCGGGCGCGGAGCGGACGCGCCCGGGCGGCGAACGAGGAGGGGTGGGCGGCCGATGAGCCTGGTCAAGCTGGTGGATCCGGTCGCGGCCGGTGACCTGGGACGGGTCCATTTCATCGGGATCGGCGGTTCCGGCATGTCCGGGATCGCGCGCATCCTGCTCAAGCGGGGCGTGCCGGTCTCCGGCAGCGACGCGCGGGGCTCGGACATGGTGACGGAGCTGCGGGACCTGGGGGCGAGGGTCAACATCGGCCACGCCGCCTCGCACATCAAGCACGTCGACACCGTCGTGGTCTCCACCGCGATCCGCGACTCCAACCCCGAGCTGGGCGAGGCGCTCCGCCAGGGCCTGCGGGTCATCCCCAGGGCCGCGGCGCTCGCCTCCGTCATGGCGGGCAAGACCGGCGTCGCGCTCGCCGGCACCCACGGCAAGACCACCACGACCTCGATGCTCACCGTGGCGCTGCAGAAGTGCGGCACCGACCCCTCGTACTGCGTGGGCGGGCAGCTGGTGACGACGGGCCTGGGCGCCGACGAGGGCTCGGGCGGGGTGTTCGTCGCCGAGGCCGACGAGAGCGACGGCTCCTTCCTGATGCTCGCCCCCGACATCGCCGTGGTGACCAACGTCGAGCCCGACCACCTGGACAACTACGGCGATCCGCGCGCGGTCCACGACAGCTTCGCCAGGTTCGTCGAGCGCGTCACCGGCACCATGGTGATCTGCGCCGACGACCCCGGCTCCGCCGCGCTGATCCCGATCGCCCGCGCCCGCGGGCTGAAGGTGGTCACGTACGGCGAGGCGGAGGACGCCGACCTGCGGGTGAGCGGGATCGTTCCCGAGGGGCTGGGCATCACCTTCACGATCGCGGGGCGCGGCGAGGTCAGGCTCGCGGTGCCCGGCCGCCACAACGCGCTCAACGCCGCCTCCGCCATCGCGGTGGCGGAGGAGCTGGGCGTCTCCTTCGACGAGATCCGCGACGGGCTGGCGGCCTTCACCGGCGCCAAGCGCCGCTTCGAGGCGAAGGGGGAGGCGGGCGGGGTGGCGGTCTTCGACAGCTACGCCCACCACCCGACCGAGCTCGCCGCCGACCTGCGCGCGGCACGTGACGTGGTGGCGTCCTTCTCCGGCGACGGCAGGGTCATCGCGGTCTTCCAGCCGCACCTGTACTCGCGCACGAGGTTCTTCGCCGACGAGTTCGGCGCCGCGCTCGGGCTGGCCGACGAGGCCATCGTCCTGGACGTCTACGGCGCCCGCGAGGACCCCGAGCCCGGCGTGTCGGGGGCGCTGGTGGCCGGCAAGGTGCCGCTGCCCGCGGAGCGGGTGGCCTACGCCCCCCACCGTGACGGCGTGCCCGCCCTGGTCGCGGGCCGGGCCAGGCCCGGCGACATCGTCCTGACCATGGGCGCGGGCGACGTGACGGAGCTCGGCCCCAGGATCGTGGCGGAGCTGGCCGCGCGGTGACCCACGTCGGCGGGCGCGGGGCGCCCGAGGGGGAGTGGCGATGAACGGGGTGTGGCGGTCGGCCTTCCTCGCCCTGCTCACCGTGGGGGTCGTGGGCATCGCCGCGTGGCTGGTGTTCTTCTCCCCGGTGCTCGGGGTGCGGGAGATCCAGGTGGCCGGCAACGCGGGCCTGTCCGCGGAGCAGATCCGGCGGGCGGCCGAGGTGGCCGCGGACATGCCCCTCGCCACCGTCGACGTGGCCGAGGTCGAGGGCAGGATCGGCAGGATCCCGCAGGTCGAGTCGGTGACGGTGAGCCGCGCCTGGCCGGGCACCCTGCGCGTCGAGGTCGTGGAGCGCTCGCCGGTGGCGGTGGTGCCGGTCGGCGAGAGGTCCGCGCTGATGGACCGCCACGGGATGGTCAGCGAGGTCAAGGACGTCGCGCCCCCGGCGCTGCCCGTGCTGCGGGTGTCGCGCCCCGGGCCCGCGGATCCGGCGACCGTGGCGGCGCTCACCGTCCTCACCGCGCTGCCGGACAATCTCGCCCGCAAGGTCGCGGAGGTGCTCGCGCCGTCGGCGGAGACGGTCTCGCTCCGCCTCAAGGACGGCCGCGCGGTCGTGTGGGGCGGCGGCGACCGTCCGGACGACAAGGCGCGGATCCTTGTTACGCTGCTCAAGCGCCCGGCCGACACCTATGACGTCAGTTCGCCTGACGTCGTGACGGTCAGGTGATCTCATCGGATGGCGGGCGTTCCCGGAGCGTTCCCGGAAAAGGGCGGCCCGCGACACGCTGAACGCGCTGCGGCGCGGTTAGTTGACCCGCCAGGAGCGCAACTCCTACTGTCCGTATCACTCCTCAGGTTGACATAAAGCTAAATCTCAACTTGAGGGTGAGGGTTTTGGAAACGACGGCACGGGCCCCGTGCCGCATGAAATTGCAAGTCAACGAGCGGAAAGGCCCCTCGTCGTGGCAGCACCGCAGAACTACCTCGCGGTCATCAAGGTTGTAGGAATCGGCGGAGGCGGAGTCAACGCCGTCAACCGGATGATCGAGGAGGGACTCAAGGGCGTCGAGTTCATCGCCATCAATACCGACGCCCAGGCGCTGCTGATGAGTGACGCCGACGTCAAGCTCGACGTCGGGCGCGAGCTCACCCGCGGCCTCGGCGCGGGGGCCAACCCCGAAGTCGGGCGCAAGGCGGCCGAGGACCACCGCGAGGAGATCGAGGAGGTCCTCAAGGGGGCCGACATGGTTTTCGTCACGGCCGGTGAGGGCGGCGGCACGGGCACCGGTGGCGCCCCGGTGGTGGCCAACATCGCCCGTACGCTCGGCGCGCTGACCATCGGTGTGGTGACCCGGCCCTTCAGCTTCGAGGGACGGCGCCGGGCGATGCAGGCGGACGCCGGCATCGAGACCCTCCGCGAGGAGGTCGACACCCTCATCGTGATCCCGAACGACCGGCTGCTGTCGATCTCCGACCGGCAGGTGAGCGTGCTGGACGCCTTCAAGGCGGCCGACCAGGTGCTGCTCTCCGGCGTCCAGGGCATCACCGACCTGATCACCACGCCCGGCCTGATCAACCTCGACTTCGCCGACGTGAAGTCGGTCATGTCCGGGGCGGGCTCCGCCCTGATGGGCATCGGCCACGCCCGCGGCGACGACCGCTCGGTCGCGGCGGCCGAGATGGCCGTCTCCAGCCCGCTGCTGGAGGCCAGCATCGACGGCGCGCACGGCGTGCTGCTGTCGATCGCGGGTGGCTCCGACCTGGGTCTGTTCGAGATCAACGAGGCGGCCCAGCTCGTCTCCACCGCCGCCGCGCCGGACGCCAACATCATCTTCGGCACGGTCATCGACGACGCCCTCGGCGACGAGGTGCGCGTCACCGTGATCGCGGCCGGGTTCGACGAGCCCGCTCCCGAGCCCAAGCCGCTCCCGCAGCCGGCCGCGCGCCCGCAGTCCGTCTCGCGCCCGGCCCAGCCGCCCTCCTCGGCGGCCCCGTCGGTCCGCCCGCTGGCGCCCACGGTCAAGGCCGAGCCCCGTCCGGAGCCCCGCCCCGAGCCCAGGGTGGAGCACGCGCCGCCCCCGCCGATGCGGCCGGTCTCCAGCCCGCAGTCCTCCCAGGCGGAGCCGGCGCCCCAGCCGCAGCAGATCTACCCGGTCCAGCAGGCGCAGCCGCAGGCGGAGCACGCCGAGCCGCACCGGATGGAGGAGCCGCACTCCCCGCCGCTGTCGATCCCGCGCCCGGCTCCCGAGCCCTCGCAGCCGACGCCGATCTCGGCCAGGGCCACCGACCCGGCCAGGCGCCGGCCGGTGATCTTCGAGGAGCAAGAAGAGGAGCTGGACGTCCCCGACTTCCTGAAGTGACATCTCTCACGGCGGGGGCGGTGACGGACCGCCCGGCCGTGCCGGGAAGAATGGGCTCCGCCGGTTTGCCAGTGTCCGAGCGGCGGAGATGTGACGGAAACAACACGACGTGACGAGATCGCGGCCGGGCTGGCCCGGGTCGAGGCGCAGATCGCCGAAGCCTGCCGGGCCGCCGGCCGTCACCGCGAGGAGCTGACCCTCATCGCGGTGAGCAAGACCTACCCCGCCTCCGACGTGCGGTTCCTCGCCGAACTCGGGATCACCGACGTCGGGGAGAACCGCGACCAGGAGGCCGCGGCCAAGGCGCGCGAATGCGCCGGGCTCGGTCTCCGCTGGCACTTCGTCGGCCAGCTGCAGACCAACAAGGTCCGCTCGGTGGCCGGCTACGCGGACGTCGTCCACTCGGTCGACCGCCCGCGCCTGGTCACCGCGCTCAGCAGGGAGGCGCTCGCGGCGGGACGCCCGGTCACCTGCCTGGTTCAGGTCGCGCTCGACGGAGACCCCGCGCGGGGCGGGGCGAGACCCGAGGAGGTCGAGGCCCTGGCCGACGCCGTCGCCGGGGCCGAGGGCCTCGAACTGGGCGGGGTGATGGCGGTCGCGCCGCTGGGCGAGGAGGCGGGCGGGGCGTTCGCGAGACTGCGGGAGATCTCGCGGTCGGTGCGGAAAACCCACCCGGGCGCCGGTGTCATCTCGGCGGGAATGAGCGGGGACATGTCCCAGGCGATCGCCAACGGCGCGACACACCTGCGTGTTGGTACGGCGTTGCTCGGTCGCAGGAAGCCCTTCGTCAGGTAATGTCCCTTCAAGTGGACCTTGGCGTCCGCGTATCCGGACAGCGGTCGAACGGTGGTGAGCTCAAGGCGGTCAGGCCGGCCCCCTCGGGCACATCTGAAGTAAGACGGAGGAAGAAGTAGCGATGGCCGGCGCGATGCGCAAGATGGCGGTCTACCTCGGTCTTGTTGAGGACGACCGCTACGAGAGATACGACAGCTACCCCGACGACGAGTACGAGGAGTTCGACGACGCGCGCCGCGAGGGCGACGAGCGCCCTGGCACGGTCCACGACCTCCAGGACGACACCGACCCCGGCGTGCCCGCTCCGAGGCCCGCGACGGCCCTCCTGGAGCGCCGTACGACCGATCTGGCGCGCATCACCACGCTTCACCCCCGCACGTACAACGAGGCGCGGACCATCGGCGAGCACTTCCGCGACGGCACCCCGGTCATCATGAACCTGACCGAGATGGTTGACAGCGACGCCAAGCGGCTGGTCGATTTCGCGGCAGGTCTCGTCTTTGGCCTACACGGCAGCATCGAACGTGTTACCAACAAGGTGTTCCTGTTGTCCCCAGCCAATGTCGAGGTGACCGCCGAGGACAAGGCCCGAATCGCGGAACGCGGATTCTTCAACCAGAGCTAGAGTTCCACCATGAACAGTGACCGGCCCGACAGGTCCCGACAGGACAGAGGACGGCAGAGCGGAGTGGAGGCGGGTACGGACCGTGGGGATCGTTAGCGGGATCTTGGTCTTCGTCCTGTCCATCTATCTCATCCTGCTGATCGGCAGAATGATCTTTGAGACGGTGCAGGCGTTCGCACGTCAGTGGCGCCCCACCGGCATCGTCCTGGTGCTGGCGGAAGCCGTGTACACGGTGACCGATCCGCCTCTCAAGTTCCTCCGCCGTTTCATTCCACCACTCCGGTTGGGTACGGTGGCCTTTGACCTAAGCTTCACAGTGCTGTTCATTGTGGTCTTGGTCTTGATCCAACTCGTGTCCGCGCTTCGTTGATCGGGTACCGTCCCCCCGGACAGACTCCAAGCGCGCCAAGGAGACCGAAATGCCGCTGACGCCCGCCGACGTGCGGAACAAGCAATTCAGTACGACCCGACTCAGGCCGGGTTACGACGAGGAAGAGGTAGACGCCTTCCTCGATGAGGTCGAGTCCGAGTTGGACCGTCTCATACAGGAGAACGAGGAGCTCCGCGCCAAGCTGGCGGAGTGCCTGCGGGGCAAGGTCCCCGGCGGTATGGGCATGGCCATGGCGCCCGCCCCCATCGCCGAGCCCAAGCCCGAGATGATGATGCAGCAGCCGGAGCCGATGCGCGCTCCCGAGCCGGTGCAGCATCAGCAGCCCGTTCCCGTCGGAATGGGAATGCCTCCGGCCGAGGACAACATGGACACCGCGGCCCGGGTGCTCGCCCTCGCGCAGCAGACCGCCGACCAGGCCATCGCCGACGCCCGCCGGGAGGCGGACGAGACGGTGACCCGTGCGCGCCGCGAGGCCGACGACATCCTCGGCAAGGCACGTCGCCAGGCCGAGCAGGTCATCGGTGACGCGCGTGCGCGGGCGGAGACGCTGGAACGCGACGCGCAGGAGCGGCACCGTCAGGCCATGGGCTCCCTGGTGCAGACCCGTGACGAGCTGGAGCGCAAGGTCGAGGAGCTTCGCAGCTTCGAGCGCGAGTACCGCAGCCGTCTGAAGCTGTACCTGGAGAACCAGCTCGCCGAGCTGAACGTGGCAGCCGAGGGCAGTGGCGGATTCCCGATCGTGAGCGGGCCTCCGGCCATGTCCCACGCGGTGGCTCAGGGCGGTCAGCCGACCCTCCAGAGCGCGCCCAACCCGTTCGGCGGCGATCCCTCGCAGCATTCCGGCGCCTTCCAGGGCGTTGACGGTCCTCACAACGACCGCCGCTAAGGTGTCGGGTCATCCTCTTGACCCGCATCCGGGAGTCTCTCTGTGATCCTCATCAGCGCCGGTTTGGTACTCACGGCCATCGTCCTGCTCATCGCGGGGTTCGTGCTGGCCAAGCCGTTTCTGGTCATCTGGTCGATCGCGGTCAGCATGTTGTCCGCAGTCTTCCTGGTGATCGGGGCGTTGCTGCGCCGCCACGAGTTGTTCCCCGGCGGGGACGCCGGGGCCGCTCAGCCCCTTCCTCCGAAGGGACCGATGCCGGCCGGGCCGCTCCCCGCGCCGCACGGCATGACGGCTCAGTCACACGGCATGCCGGTCCAGCCGCACGGTATGCAGGCCCAGATGCCGAACCAGCCCTCCGCGCCACAGCAGATGATGGTGCGGCACGGGATGCAGCAGGTGCCCGCCGCTCCGACCCAGCCGCGACGCGGCCAGGTGGCCGCGCCGGCCACCGCCGCCGCGGCGAGGCGGGGCGCCCTGGACCCCGAGGCGATCGTGCTGGTCATCCCCGGCCGCAAGCGCTACCACGTCGCGGGATGCCGCCAGCTGGCCGGCAGGGATCATGAGGAGCTCACCTACGAGGAGGCTCGGGAGGAGGGCTTCACGCCCTGCACCACGTGCCTGCCCGCGGACCCCGCCTCCGGTGCCTCCGGCACCTTCGGAACCTCTGAGACCTCCGGAACCCAGGCGCGGGAGACCTCGGCCGGGGTACGCACGTCCGAGGCGCCGCCGAACGTCTCCCACGAGTCCGGCTCCCCCGGTGACGCCCGCGAGCCCGGCCCCCAGGAGGCCACCGCCCGCTTCACCGCCCCGTACCGCCCCGCGCGACCCCCCGCGCAGTCCACGGCCCCGTCCGGCGGGCAGCAGTCCCCCGGAGCGCGGCCCGAGTCCCAGCGGTCCGAGTCTCGACAGCCCGAGTCCCAGCGGCCCGACCACCAGCGGTCCGAGTCTCAGAGGCTTGAGTCCCAGCGGCCTGAGTCTCAGCGACCCGGGGCCGAGGCCTCGCAGGCCCGTTTCGAGACTTCGCAGACCAGGGCTGAGTCCCCAGGGTCCCCGACTTCTCCGGCGTCCCCGATCTCTCCTGTCCCTCCGGCCGCCGGACGCGACGCCGCGCCCGCTACCAGGCCGGAAGCCTCCGGGACCGGGCGCGAGAGCACCGCGTCCCGCCAGGAGGCCCGGCGCTCCCCGCAGGAGCAGGAGGCCAGGCGGTCCTCGCAGGAGCCCGTCGTCCCGGTCGCCCGGCCCTACATCCAGTCTCCCGAGCCGCAGGCGCGGCCCCAGGAGCCCACGAGCTCCTCGGCCCGTCCGGCGGAGCAGCCGACCCGCCCGGCCGGGATCCAGCTGCCGAGGATCCCCGAGATCCCGCACGCCGCGTCCGAGGCCACCAGCTGGTTCAGCCGCGACGTGGTCGCGGGGGCCTCCGAGCGGGAGGGCCAGAAGGCCTCCGCCGGATCCTCGGACGACTCCGCCAAGCCCGAGCCCGGAAAGGCCGAGTCCGCGAAGGCAGGGCCGGAGGCAGGCTCCCGGTCCGCCGGGAGCGAGCCCGCCGCCCCAGGCTCCTCCAGGACGCCCTCCACGACCGCCTCCGCGAGCCGGGCCGAGGCGCCTGAGACCGCCCAGCCCGAGACCTCCGAGCCCGAGGCCTCAGTGGCCGCGCCCGCGAAGCCCGGGTCCACCGGACCCGGGCATACCGAGGCCGAGCCCACCAGGCCCACCAGGCTCGCCGGGCCCGCCACGACCGGGCCGGTCGTGAAGACGGAGCCCGCGAAGGCCGAGACCGCCAAGAGCGGGCCGGCCAAGGCGGGTGCCGCCACCGAGCCCGCGAAGCCCGAGCCCGCCGGGGGGAAGGCCCACGCCGAGGCCGCGCCCGCGGGCAAGACCTCCTCCGGGAAAGCGGAAGCGGAAGCCTCCACGAAGGCGGAAACCACGACCGCCGCCGGGCGGGACGCCTCCCCGGAGCCCTCGGGTCCCGGGAGAGAGGCCACCGCCGATGGCGGCGCCCCCGAGCCGGTGGAGCCGGCCGAGACCGCACCCGGGCGCGCCGGGCGGCAGGTAGCGGCCGACTCCACCTCCGCGAAGCCCGAGTCCAAGACCAGCGTGGCCGGGGCACCCACCACCGGCTCCTCCCGCGATGACCGTGACGCCCCCGACGACCGCGGCGCCTCCGAAGACCGTGGCGACGACACCTCGCCCGCCGTCAAGGACCGGCCGCGTCCCGCGTCCCAGGAGCGGGATGCGGACGGCGAGACGGTCACGGTCATCGAGGGCACCCGCCGCTTCCACGACTCCGACTGCCCGCTCGTCAAGGGCGCCAGCGTGGGTGGCAGCGGCATCGAGACCACGTCCCGGGCCGAGGCCGAGAAGGCCGGTCTGAGCAACTGCCCGATCTGCCGGCTCGACCGCCGGACGTGAGCCGGCCGGGCATCGAGCCGGTCACATTCGAGCCGTTGAGCCGTTCGCGTATCGGCCCGTCAACGTCGTGAACAAGAAGTCGTGAATCAGGACGGCCGGGGTCCCGGGGATGTCACCTCCGGGACCCCGGCCGTGTCCGATCTCGCAGCCTTCTCAGCCTTCCCAGGATTCCCAGCCTTTCCAGGATTCCCCGGCCGCTTCGAACGGGTCTGACCGGTCTCGACGGCCGGACCCGTTCGGACCAGGTCAGACCGTCGTCGTCGCGCGGCGGAGCTGGAAGGTCAGGCCCAGCTCGGCGTCGCTGTGGGCGGGGAGGTCGTCGGCGCCGCCCTCGGTGAGGGAGACGGCGAGGACCTCGTCGGCCACCGACCGACCCTGGGTCCGCAGGGCCTCGGCCAGGTCGGCGTCGCCGGTGGACCACCACACGTCGATCCGGTCGGTGATCGACAGGCCGGTGGACTTGCGGGTGTCCTGGAGCAGGCGGATGACGTCGCGGATCAGGCCCGAGCGGCGCAGCTCGTCGGTGATGGTCAGGTCGAGGGCGATCGTCTCACCGGCTCCGGCCTCCACCGCCCAGCCGGACCTGGGCTGTTCGGTGACGATCACGTCGTCGGCGCCGAGCTCCACGGTGCCCAGCTCTCCCGCCTCCACCGGGACCGGCGAGCCGGTACGGAGCGCGCGGGCGAGCTCGGCGGGGTCGGCGGCGGTGACCGCCGAGGCGACCAGCTTGGTCCGCGAGCCGAACCGCTTGCCCAGCGCCCGGAAGTTCGGCTTCACGGTGAAGGACACCAGGTCGGCCCCGATCCCGGACAGGTCCTCCAGGTCCTTCACGTTGAGCTCGTCGGCGATGAGCTCGCGCAGCTCAGGGGAGAGCGCGGCCCAGCCGGGGGCGCCGACCAGGGCGCGGCCGAGCGGCTGGCGGGTCTTGACCCCGCTGGAGGCGCGGGCCGAGCGGCCCAGCTCCACCAGGCGGCGGACCAGCGCCATCCGCTCGGACAGCTCCGTGTCCAGCAGCTCGCCGTTGACCTCGGGCCAGCCGGCCAGGTGGACCGAGGAGGGGGCGCTCGTGTCGCGGAGCACGTCCCAGACGTAGTCGGTGGTGAACGGCACCACCGGCGCCATCAGCCGGGTGACGGTCTCCAGGCACTCGTACAGCGTGGCGAACGCGGCGGGGTCGCCGGTCCAGAAGCGGCGCCGGGAGCGGCGCACGTACCAGTTGGAGAGGTCGTCGAGGAACTCGGCGAGGCGCCGTCCGACGCGGGCGGTGTCGAAGACGTCCAGCGACGCGGTGACCTCGGCCACGGTCCGGTGCAGCTCGGCGAGGGCCCAGCGGTCGATCAGCGGGCGCTCGTCGTACGCGGGCGCCTCGGCGAGCCTGGACGGCGACCAGGACTCGGTGTTGGCGTACAGGGTGAAGAACGACGTGGTGTTCCAGTAGGTGAGCAGGACCTTGCGGACGATCTCCTCAAGGGCGCCGTGTCCCACCCTGCGGGCCGCCCACGGCGAGCCGGAGCAGGCCATGTACCAGCGCAGCGCGTCGGCGCCGTGCTGGTCCATCAGCGGCATCGGCTTGAGCACGTTGCCCAGGTGCTTGCTCATCTTGCGGCCGTCCTCGGCGAGGATGAGGCCGAGGCAGAGCACGTTCTCGTACGAGGACCTGCCGAAGACGAGCGTGCCGACCGCCATGAGCGAGTAGAACCAGCCGCGGGTCTGGTCGGTGGCCTCGCAGATGAACTGCGCGGGGTAGGCCTTCTCCAGCATCTCCTCGTTCAGGTACGGGGCACCCCACTGGGCGAACGGCATCGAGCCGGAGTCGTACCAGGCGTCGATCACGTCGGGCACCCGGCGCGCCTCGTTACCGCAGGTGGGGCAGGGCAGCGTGACGTCGTCCACGTAGGGGCGGTGCGGGTCGAGCGCGGAGACGTCCCGGCCGGACAGGCGGCCCAGCTCGTCCAGCGAGCCGACGCAGGTGACGTGCGACTCGTCGGCCGTGCAGACCCACAGGGGCAGCGGGGTGCCCCAGTAACGCGAGCGCGACAGCGACCAGTCGACGTTGTTGCGCAGCCACTCGCCGAACCGGCCCCACTTGATCGTCTCGGGGTACCAGCTGGTCTTCTCGTTCTCGGCGAGGAGCTGGTCCTTGATCGCGGTGGTGCGGATGTACCAGGCGGGGAGGGCGTAGTAGAGCAGCGCGGTGTGGCAGCGCCAGCAGTGCGGGTAGCTGTGCTCGAAGTGGGCGCCCCGGTAGAGCAGGCCGCGCTCGCGCAGGTCGGCCGTGAGCCCCTCGTCGGCGTCCTTGAAGAACTCGCCGCCGACCTGGGGCACGCTGTCGAGGAACCGGCCGTCGGGGCCGATCGGGTTGACCACGGGCAGCCCGTAGCGCTTGCAGGTCGTCATGTCGTCGGCGCCGAAGGCGGGCGCCTGGTGGACCAGGCCGGTGCCGTCCTCGGTGGTGACGTAGTAGCCGAGCACCACGTAGTGCGCGCCGGGGATGTCGACCAGCTCGAACGGCCGCGTGTAGGTGGTGTGTTCCAGGTCGGCGCCCTGGAAGGCGGCGAGCACCTCGGCGCCCTCGCCCAGCGCGGCGGCCAGCAGCGGCTCGGCCACCACGAGGACCTCGTCGGACCCGGCGGGGCGGGCCGCGACGTAGGTCACGTCGGGGTGCACGGCCACGGCGGTGTTGGAGACCAGGGTCCACGGCGTGGTGGTCCAGATCAGCAGCGAGGCGCCGAGGTCGGCGAGCGGCCCCGAGGTCGCGGGCATGCGGACGTAGACCGACGGGCTGGTGACGGTCTCGTAGCCGCCCGGCTGGCCCAGCTCGTGGTCGGACAGGCCGGTGCCGCAGCGGGGGCAGTACGGGGTGATGCGGAAGTCGCGGGTGAGCAGGTCCTTGTCGAAGATGACCTTGAGCGACCACCAGACGGACTCGACGTAGGCCGGGTCCATCGTGCGGTAGGCCTGGGACAGGTCGATCCAGTACCCCATCCGCTCGGTCATCTCCTCGAAGGCGTCCACGTGCTTCAGCACGGACTCGCGGCACCGGTCGTTGAACTCGGCGATGCCGTACGCCTCGATCTCCTTCTTGCCGGAGAGCCCGAGTTCCTTCTCGACGGCGACCTCGACGGGCAGCCCGTGGCAGTCCCAGCCCGCCTTGCGGGGCACGTTGAAGCCGCGCATCGACTTGTAGCGGGGGAAGAGGTCCTTGAAGACGCGGGCCTCGACGTGGTGGACGCCGGGCATGCCGTTGGCGGTGGGCGGGCCCTCGTAGAAGACCCAGTTGGGGCCGCCGGAGTTCTGCTCGACCGAGCGCTCGAAGATCTTGCCGTCCCGCCAGCGGTCGAGAACCTCGTGCTCAAGCGCGGGAAGATCGACCTGCGCCGGGAGAGAACGGAAATAGGCGGACATGATGGGCTGGACCTCCACGCTGGAACGGCTGTGGCGTGGAGGGACGAGGCCGTTCGGGCCCCGCGGTACCACCCTCCTTGACCTTCGCGGGAACGCGGAAGGCCCTCTTCCTTCGGTCTGCTGCCGGGTCTACTGGGCCGCCGCGGGCCTCCGGGAGGGTCGCGCGGCCGTTCTTCCGGCGGCTCCGGGGTGATCGTGCCTTCGCGCCTCGCCCCGGGCTCGCACCGTCCCCGGGTCGCTCGTGCGAGGTGATGCGGAGGTTGCTGTCCCCATCGACGCCTTGCAGGCTCACACGATAACGTACCCGCCCCCCGGAAGCTTCCCCGTATTGAGGTTCGCTGGGCGGAATCAGGGGGAAGCGACCGGATGTTACGGGAGTGGTAAAGATTGCGGCGGGTCGTTTGCCGTTCTGTTATGGGAGACCTAAGCTGCCCGCACCGTTTACCACATTGGAGACGGTCCATCGAGCAAGGAGGCCGCCATGGCCGCGACCGTGCGCGCAGACAACAGCGCGGTGGCGCCGTCCCAGGACGGCGCCGTCGTCACCTGGTCGGCCGAGGAGCTCAGGGAGGTCCGGGGGAAGCTGGCCGCGGAGATCCACGAGCTCACCGCGGAGATCGCCAAGGCCGAGACGGAGATCGCGTCCAGCGACGTCACCGACGGTGCGGGAGACGATCAGGCCGACGCCGGAGCCCGGACGTATGAACGCGAGCGCGAAATCGCCCTTACCCTGAACTCGCGCGACCTGGTCGCGCAGAACGAGCGAGCGATCGCCCGGATCGACGCGGGGACCTACGGAGTGTGCGAATCGTGCCATCAGCCGATCGGAAAGGAGCGCCTGCAGGCGTTTCCGAGGGCGACGCTGTGCGTGGCCTGCAAGCAGCGGGAGGAGCGCCGCTGACCGGCGACATCGAGGAGGGGGCGGCCCCGGCCGCCCCGCTCCCGAAGCGGCGGCGGATCGCCGTGCTCGCGACGATCGTCCCCATCGTCTACGCCCTCGACCTCGCCACGAAGACCCTCGTGCTGAGGACCCTGGAGGGCAGGGAGCCGCTCGTGGTCATCCCGGACCTCCTCCAGTTCCGGGTGATCTTCAACTCGGGGGCCGCCTTCAGCCTCGGCACCGGGATGACGATCGTCTTCACCTGTGTCGCGGCCGCCGTCGTGGTGGCGATCCTGCGCACCGCGCGCAACCTGCGCAGCCTGCCCTGGGCGATCACGCTGAGCCTGCTGCTCGGCGGCGCGCTCGGCAACCTCACCGACCGGATCTTCCGCTGGCCCTCGGGCTTCGGCCCCGGCAGGCCCTCGCCGCTCCAGGGGCACGTGGTCGACTTCATCGAGACCTTCCCCGGCCACTTCCCGGTCTGGAACATCGCCGACTCGTCGATCGTCTGCGGCGGCGTCCTCGCCGTCATCCTCGCCTGGCGGGGCTACCAGATCGACGGCACGCGCGACACGGGAGCCGCGAAGTCCACGCGGGACACGCAGGACACCAAGACCACGCAGGACACGAAGGAGAACAGCGATGGCTGACCGGCGAAGCCTCCCCGTCCCCGACGGGCTGGAGGGCGAGCGCCTCGACGCCGCCCTGTCACGCCTGTTCGGCCTCTCCCGCACGCGAGCGGCCGAGCTGATCGTCGCCGGCGACGTGCTGGTCGACGGCTCGACCGCGATCAAGTCCGACCGGGTCCACGGCGGCGCGTGGCTGGAGGTCACCCTCCCGCCGCCGCCCACCACGCCGATGCCGGTGGCCGAGCCGGTGCCGGGCATGCACATCGTGTACGAGGACGACGACATCGTCGTCGTCAACAAGCCCATCGGCGTGGCCGCCCACCCGACCACCGGCTGGACCGGGCCCACCGTGATCGGCGGCCTGCTGGGCACCGGCCACCGGGTGGCCACCAGCGGCGCGGCCGAGCGCCAGGGCATCGTGCACCGGCTGGACGCCAACACCACCGGCGCGATGGTCGTCGCCAAGAGCGAGCACGCGTACTCCCACCTGAAGCGGGCCTTCAAGGAGCGCACGGTCGACAAGCGCTACCACGCGCTGGTCCAGGGTCACCCCGACCCGCACCGCGGCACCGTGGACGCGCCGATCGACCGCCACCCCGTCGGGGACGGCCGCTGGGCGGTCGTGGCCGGGGGCAAGGACTCGGTCACCCACTACGACACGATCGAGGCGTTCCGCGCGGCGTCGCTGCTGGACATCAAGCTGGAGACGGGCCGCACCCACCAGATCCGGGTCCACATGTCGGCGCTGCGCCACCCGTGCGTCGGCGACATGCTGTACGGGGCCGACCCCACCCTGGCCGCGCGCCTGGGAGTGAGCCGACAGTGGCTGCACGCGGTCTCGCTGGCCTTCGAGCACCCCTCCACCGGCGAGTGGGTCTCCTTCGGCACCGCCTACCCCGACGACCTGGCCCGCGCCCTGGAGATCGTCGCCGCCGAGTCCTAGCGCGGCCCGCCGCTCACCCGGGTCGGCCGGGTGGTCCTGTCAGGCTTTCCCGGCTCCGCCGCCGGGCATCCCCTCGTCGTGGCCGGTCCAGCAGGTCCGGCAGGTCCAGCAGGTTCAGTCGGTTTAGCCGGCCCGCACTGTCTCCGCCCCGGCTTCCGCTCCGGCCCTCGCCGCAGTGCCCTCGCCGCCCTCGCCGCCCCCGGCGCCTCCGGCGTTCGCGTCGAGCGCGGCCGTCCCGGCGCCCGGATCGACCTGGTCGGGCGAGTCGCCCTGCTGCCCCTCACCCGGCGCGTTGTCCTGGCCGGAGCCCTCGTCGCCCCCGGAACCCCCGCCGCCGTCACCCTGCTCCTCGTCCGGTGCCTGGTCGGCGGGGTCCTGCTCCGGCTCCTCAGGCTCCTGCGACGGTGCGCCCGTCGGCCTGGACGAGGGCCTGCCCGTGGGCCTGTCCCGCGGGGCCTCGCCGTTGCCCGACCTCTCCGGCGCCGGGCGCTCCGGGGTCCCGCCGTCGCCGCCGCGCGTGGGGTCGTTCCGCGCCGGTACCTTCGCCTGCTCGGGGTCGCCGGAGGGCTTCTCCTCGGGCGCCACGCTCGACGAGGTCGGCGGGTCCTTGGGGCCCTGGGACGGGGAGTTGGCGGCGACCCACGCCAGCCCTCCCGCGGTCACGGCGACGGCGAGCGCCGCCGCGACCAGGGCGGCCATCGCCGGGCGCCGCCGCCTCGGGGAGGCGAAATCCGGGTCCTGCCCGGGTTCGGGACCGGACCAGGTCGACGCGGGCGGCACAGGCGGCACGGGCGGCACGGGCCCGGCCGGGGTGGTGGGAGCGCCCTCGGAGATCCCGGCGGCCACGGGGATCACCGGGGACGGCCCGGTCGACCACCCGCCCCGCGCCTGGGCCGGCTGCTCGACGGGCAGCTCCGCGGGCATCTCGATGGGCATGGTCGGCTGCGGCGCGGTCCCGTTCACCAGCGAGGTCAGCTGGATCTGCACCTCGCGGGCGGACATGCGCCGCGCGGGATCCTTGTGCAGCAGGCCGTAGATCACCGGGGCGAGCGGCCCCGCGAACCGCATCGGCGACGGCTCCTGGTGCATGACGGCGCTGAGCGTCGCCAGCGGGTGGGCCCGCTCGAAGGGGGAGCGGCCCTCGACGGCCACGTGGAGCGTCACGCCGAGCGACCACAGGTCGGAGGCGAACTCGGCCGGCCCGCCGCTCGCCCGCTCCGGCGCGATGAACGCCGGGGTGCCGATGAGCGAACCGGTCCTGGTGATCGACGAGTCGCCCTCCAGGACGGCGATGCCGAAGTCGGTGAGCACGGCCCGCCCGTCCGCGGCGATCAGCACGTTGTCCGGCTTCACGTCGCGGTGCAGGACGCCCGCGTGGTGGGCGGCGAGCAGCGCGCCCAGCACCTCCAGCCCGATCCGCGCCACCCGCATCGGCGGCAGCGGCCCGTCCTCCCTGATCACCGCCCCGAGCGTGCGGGAGTCGACCAGCTGCATGACGATCCAGGGACGCCCGTACTCCTCGATCACGTCGTAGACCGTCGCCACCCCCGGGTGGCCGATCCGGCCGGCGGCACGGGCCTCCCTGAGGGTCCGTACGGTGAAGACCTCGCGTTCGGGCTCGGTGAGGTCGGGGGAGGGGATGACCTCCTTGACCGCGACCTCGCGGCCCAGCACCTCGTCGCGGGCTCTCCAGACCGTTCCCATGCCTCCTCGGCCGATGCGTTCGAGCAGGCGGTAGCGGGCTCCGATGATCCCCTGAGAATCGGTCATGTGGTGGCGAGTACCCCGGATTTACGCTGGCATTCAGAAAAGTTTACGCAGACCAGCGTATATGTCCCCGCTCGCTCATGAACGCGTCCACGAATCCGGTACTGTGCTCACCGGCCGCGAACCGGGGGTGTGCGAGCAGCTCGCGCAGCAGCGGGATGGTGGTGGCCACCCCGGGACCCTCCACCGCGAACTCGGCGAGCGCGCGATCGGCCCTGGCGACGGCCTCCCGCCGGGTGGGCGCCCAGACGACCAGTTTCGCGATCAACGAGTCGTAGTCCGGCGGTATCGCGTCGCCCTGGGCGAACCCGGAGTCGACCCGCACCCCGGGCCCGCCGGGCGGCCGGAAGACCGTCAGGCGGCCGGGGGCGGGCCGGAACCCCGCCGAGGGATCCTCGGCGTTCACCCGGCACTCGATGGCCGCGCCGGTGAGGCGGACCTGCTCCTGGGTGAAGGACAGGCGCTCGCCCGCGGCCACCCGGATCTGCTCCCTGACCAGGTCGACGCCGGTGAGCATCTCGGTGACCGGGTGCTCGACCTGGATGCGGGCGTTGATCTCCATGAAGGTCGCCTCCCCGCCCGGGGCGACCAGGAACTCCATCGTCCCCGCGCCGGTGTAGCCGACGTGCCGCGCCCCGGCCACCGCGTACTCGCCGAGCCGCCCACGCACCTCCTCGGGCAACGCGGGGGAGGGCGCCTCCTCGACGAGCTTCTGGTTGCGCCGCTGCAGCGAGCAGTCGCGCTCTCCCAGGTGTACGACGTTCCCGGCGGAGTCCCCCAGCAGCTGCACCTCCACGTGGCGGGCGACGGGCACGAACCGCTCGATGTAGACGTCGCCGTCGCCGAACATCTGCCGGGCGAACGCGGTGGTGCGCCGGTGGACGTCGCGCAGCTCGGCCCGGTCGCGCGCCACCTCGATGCCTCGCCCGCCGCCGCCCGCCGCGGCCTTCACGATGACCGGGTAGCCGATCTCGGCGCCGATCCGCTCGGCCTCGGCCGCCGAGGGTACGGCGCCGTCGCTGCCGGGCAGGACGGGCAGCCCGGCCTCGGCCATCAGGGAGCGCACCCGCGCCTTGTCGCCGACGCACTCCATGACCTCGGGGGAGGGCCCGATGAAGGTGATCCCGTTGTCCGCGCAGATCCTGGCGAAATCGGCGTCCTCCGACAGGAAGCCGTAGCCCGGGTGGATCGCCTCCGCCCCGGTCTGCAGGGCCGCCTCGACGACGGCGGGCACGGACAGGTAGCTGCGCCGGGCCGGGGCCGGGCCGATGTGGACGGCCCGGTCGGCGTAGGCCGTGAACCGGGCGTCACGGTCGGCGGTGGAGTACACGGCGACGGTCTCTATGCCCATCTCGCGGCAGGTCCTGGCCACGCGCAGCGCGATCTCGCCCCGGTTGGCGATGAGTATCCTCGCGAAGCTCATGCGTCGTCCGTCCGCAGCCGTACCAGGACCTGCCCGTACTCCACCGGCTCGCCGTTCCCCGCGACGACCTCGACGACCTCGCCCGCGTGTCCGGCGACGACCGGGTTCATCAGCTTCATGGCCTCGACGATGCCGATCGTCTGACCGGCGTCCACCTGATCGCCCGGCTGCACGAAGGGCGGGGCCCCCGGCTCTGCGGCGACGTAGAAGGTGCCGACCAGGGGAGAGGTCACCGCGTGCGACGAGGAGTGCTCCCGCGTCGCGCCGAGGGGGCCGGTCTCCGCCGGTCGCGCGTCCTGCCCGGTGGCTCCTGTTTGTCTGGTGGCCGCCCGTTCGACGGCGGCGACGGGCCACGGGGGCGGCGCGGCGGGCTGCGGGAAGGCCCAGGTCACCTCCAGGGCGCACTCGCCCAGGCGCAGGGAGATGGCCGCCACCGGGCCGGGAACGGTCCTGACGAGGTTGCCGACCTCCTCGCGCAGCAGCCGCATCGCCGCGTGAGCGTCCTCCCCGGAGCCGGAGCCGGAACCGGGGCCGGAACCGGGGCTCACGGCGGTCTCGGGGGCCGGTCTCCCGGTCGTCTCCGGGGCTGGTCTCACGGCGGTCTCCGGAGTCGGCCTCCCGGTCGTCTCGGGGGTCGGTTCCTCGGTGGTCCGCTCATCCACCTTCGATCACTCCCAGCCCGCGGAACCTCTCGTGGCGGTGCTTGCGCAGCTCGTCGCCGCTCAGCCCGGACAGTTCGCGCAGCGACTCCAGGACGGCCGCCCCGAGCGCCTCCATCGCCGCCGCCGGATCCTCCTGCGCCCCGCCCGGCGGCTCCGGTACGACCCCGTCGACGACGCCGAGCCGCAGCAGTTCCGGCGCGGTGATCCGCAGGGACTCGGCCAGCTCGGGGGCGTGCGAGGGGTCGCCGTACAGGATCGTCGAGCAGCTCTCCGGGCTGATCACCGAGTAGACGGCGTGGCGCAGCATCAGCACCCGGTTGGCCACCGCGAGGGCGAGCGCCCCGCCGCTGCCGCCCTCGCCGACCACGGTCGCGACCACCGGGACCGACAGCTCCGACATGCCGGCGATGCACTCCGCGATCGCCCACGACTGGCCGCGCTCCTCGGCCCCGACGCCCGGGGCGGCGCCCTGGGTGTCGACGAGGGTCACCACCGGCAGGCCGAGCCGGTCGGCGAGCCCCATCAGCCGCAGCGCCTTGCGGTACCCCTCGGGGTGGGCGAGGCCGAAGTTCCTGGCGACCAGCTCCCTGGTGTCGTGGCCCTTCTGGTGGCCGATGACCATCACGGGCGTCCCGTCGATCAGGCCGGTGCCGCCGACGATCGCCGGATCGTCGCCGTGCGTGCGGTCCCCGTGGAGCTCCACGAAGTCCGAGCACAGGTGCCAGATGTAGTCGAGGGCGGTCGGGCGCCGGGTGTCGCGGGCCAGCCGCACGGTCTCCTGGGCGGTCGGCGCGCCGGACAGCTCGCCCGGATCGCGGATCACCGCCGAGGGCCCGCCTGGCGGCCCCTGGGCGTGTCCGGGAGAAGCGGCCCGGCCGGTCGTGGACAGCAGCCGGGCGAGCAGGGGCCGCAGGCCGTCGCGGGGCTCGACCCGGTCGAGCATGCCGCGCCCGGCGAGATACTCGGCGCTCTGGAATCCCCGGGGGAGCTTCTCCCGGGTCGCCGAGGCGATCACGCGCGGCCCGGCGAAGCCGACGAGCGCGCCGCGCTCGGCGATCAGCACGTCCCCGAGGGTGGCGAACGAGGCGGTGACCCCGCCGAAGGTGGGGTCGGTCAGCACGCAGACACTGAGCACGCCCGCGCGCCGCAGCCGCCGCATCGCCTGGGCGGTCTTGCCCATCTGCATCAGGGACAGGCCGCCCTCCTGCACGCGGGCGCCGCCGGAGGCGACGGCGAGGACGAGCGGGACGCGCTCGTCCAGCGCCCGCTCGCAGGCACGGGTGACGGCCTCGCCGACGGCCGAGCCCATGCTGCCGCCCAGGAAGGAGAAGTCCATGACGGCGACGACCACGCGGTGGCCGCCGACGGTGGCGGTGCCGTGGAGGACGGCGTCGTCCAGGCCGGTGCGCCCCCGTGCCTGGGCCAGGCGCTCGGCGTAGGGCCGGGAGTCGGTGAAGCCCAGCGGATCGACGCCGCGCACCTGCGGGGTGGCGGCGCGGAAGGAGCCGTCGTCCACCAGGGTGCGCAGCCGCTCGACGGCGTTCAGCCGGTGGTGGTGACCGCACTCGGGGCAGACGCGTCGCGTACGGGCCAGGCGGGGGGCGTACACGATGGCGGCGCAGCCGGGGCAGCGCGCCCACGGTACGGGCTCGGCGGCCGGTGCCGGTGCCGGTGCCGCTGCCATGGCCGGTGCGGTGGCCGGCCGGGCCGAGGGTGCTGTGGCCGGTGCGGCGGGTGCGGTGGGTGCGGTGGCGGGTGAGATCGTCACAGGGCGCGCTCCTCGGGGGTCCAGTGGTAGAACCGCCGCGCCATCGCGTCGGCGGGGCCGCGCCAGGTGTCCGGGTCGTACGGCCTGACGTGCGGGTCGAGGTCCGCGCTCAGCCGCAGGAAGTCCTCCCGCTCGCGGGCGAGGGCCATCGTCTCGGCGGCGGATCCCTCGAACTCGACATGGTGGAAATAGAGGTCCCGGTAGAGGAAGAGGTCGCGGCGCCTTACCCCGAGCGCGCGGGGGAGCTCGCCCGCGTCGGACTCGCCGAAGAGGCGGGAGACCTCGCCGGAACCGCCGGGAGCGAGGCGGGCGACGATCAGGATCTGGTCGGGCACGGGCACTCCTCGGTGGCCGGTCGATCGGGTCCGTCCCACCGTAGGAACCCGTCCCGGCCGGTGTCGCCCGCCGCCGGCGTGAACCCGTCACTCCTCCGGGAAGGGGACCGTCTCCTTCCCGGAGGGGAGACGGCCGCCTTCGGGCGCCGGAGTCGGGTCAGCCCCGGGGGGTGGCCGCGACCAGGCCGTTCTCGTACGCGAAGATCACGATCTGCACCCGGTCGCGCACGCCGAGCTTCTGGTAGAGGTGCTGGACGTGTGACTTGATCGTGCTGTCGCCGAGCACGAGCGCGCGTGCGATCTCGTCGTTGCCGTAGCCGCGTACGAGCAGCTGGAACACCTCGCGTTCGCGCTCGGTGAGCTGGTCGAGCACGGCGGTCGGCGCGGCCGAGAGCACCGGGCGCCTGGCGAACTCGTCGATGAGCTTGCGCGTCACCGAGGGCGAGAGCAGGGCGTCGCCCTCGGCGGCCTCGCGCACGGCGTCCACCAGCCGTTCGGTGGGCGTGTGCTTGAGGATGAAGCCGCTCGCCCCGCTGCGCAGCGCCTCGAACACGTGCTCGTCCTGGTCGTAGATGGTCAGGATGACGACCTTCGCGGGATAGTCGGCACCCAGCTTGCAGATCTCCCTGGTGGCGGTGATGCCGTCCATGCGAGGCATGTTGATGTCCATCAGCACGACGTCCGGGCGGAGCGTCTTGACCGACTGCACCGCCTGCACCCCGTGCGGTGCCTCGCCGACCACCACGATGTCCGGTACCCCGTCGAAGACGGCGTGCAGGCCACTGCGGATCAGCGGCTGGTCGTCGGCGATCAGGACGCGGATCTTCCGCATGGCTCGTCCTCTCTGGAGATGGCGGGAGTCACCGGGATGACGGCCCGGGTGACGAACCCGCCCCCGGTCAGCGGTCCTGACTCCAGGTGACCTCCCTGCTCGGCGACGCGTTCCGACAGGCCCCGCAGCCCCGTGCCGCCGCCGCCCCGCCTGCGGGGGAGGGGCATGGCCACCGCCATCCCGCCGGACGAGCGCGTCTCGTTGACCACCGAGACGCTCAGCTTCTCGCCGAAGCAGACCTCCAGGTGGACCGGGCCGGTGTTGTGCTTGAGCGCGTTCGTCAGGGCCTCCTGGGCGACGCGGAACGCCGTCCCGGCGACCTCGGGCGGCACGTGGCGTTCGGCGGCGACGTTGCGCAGCCGTACGGCCAGGTCGGGAAAGGGAAAGCGCCCGGCGAGCTCGGTCAGCCTGGTGGACAGGAGCACGCCGTCGTCGTGGCGCCGCGGCTCCTCCTCCGGGGGGAGGTCACGCCGCCCCCTCGGGGGAGGCGGGTCGTGCCGCAGGTCGGTCAGGGTCCCTCGCAGGTCGGTCAGGGTCGCCTGGACCGTCTCCTCGATGATCTGGGCCACCTGGTGGGCCGTCGCGGGTGACCCGGTCAGCCGCCGGGCCTGGAGGGCGATCACGGTCAGGCCGTGGCCCACCCCGTCGTGCAGGTTGCGGGCGATCCGGCGCCGCTCGCGCAGTGCGGCGGCGTTCTCGCGCCTGGCCAGTATGGACTTGGTGTGCCTGCGGGTGCCGAGTGTGGACGACGTGACGGCCAGAAGCGCCGCTACCGTCGAGCACAGCAGGTCGGTCCAGCTCAGCTCCGAGACGAGATAGCCGAGGAAGGTGCTCATCGAACCCACCCCGTTGGGGTCCGCTGAGATCGGCTACTCGTTAAACATGAGAGGTGCTTGCTTCCTTGGGTTGTTTTGCCCCGTCGTTCCCCCATGAAAGGTGAGCGTAGTCAGAAAAAGTGACTATATCAAGCAAATCATATGGGCTGTCACAGACTTCATTAAGATTCTATTCTTTGACTATTGAGGGCGTCTACCGGCCACCTGCCTTCTTCCTGCTGTCGGCACGTCGCGGGACTTAACGGCCTTCCGTCAGCGCGCACCACCAGTGCCGGTGTCGTCCGGCCGTTCTATGGGTTCTCACAGGGGCGGCTAAGGAATCCCTAAGGGGTAACGGGATAAATCGTATTATCTGTGAACGCTCGATGTGTGGGTGAAATTCGCGAATCGCGGCGTCCGCAATTCCGGCCGGCAAGGATTCAGGTCGAGCGTAAAGCAAATGGTTGCTTGGGATCGTACGCCCCCGGTCCCGCGCGGCCAGCGACGGGGGAGCTCCGGTGAGGAGCGGCGGGCTCCCGCCCGAGGCGGAGAGGGCCCCTCCGCCGGGGGAGCGCAGGTCCGGCCGCGTGGCGGAAGACAGCCCGGCCCCCGGCCAACAGGCTGGTCGCAGCAGGCGGCGGACGGCCGCCCCGACCCAAGGAAGCCCGATGCAGCGCTACGCGATCACCTTCCAGATCAGGCCCGGTGCGGAGGCGGCGGTGCGGGAACTGCTGTCGAGCTACGCTCCCCCCGAGTGGGAGACCTCCGACGGCACCCGGCTGCTGAGCACCTCGATCTTCATGAAGGGCACCACGGTCATCCGGGTCATCGAGATCGACGGCAACCTGCCGAGCGTGATGGCCCACCTGTCCAGGCAGCCGAGCATCCAGAGGCTGGAGCGCGAGCTGGACGGCTACCTCGCGGTCCCGCGCGACATGGGCAGCCCCGACGGCGCGCGGTCCTTCTTCCTGTCCTCCCTGATGGACCACGTGACCACCCGGGTCGCGGAGCCGGTCCGATGACCGCCCCCGTCCTCGTCGTCACCGGCGCCACCGGGCGGCTCGCCGAGGCCGTGATCGAGCTGCTCGGCTCCAGGGGGGACCGGCTGCTGCTCACCGGCCGCGACAAGGACCGCGTCGCCCTGCTGGAGCGGAGGTACGGCGTCCCCGGCCGCGTCGAGACGCTGGCCACGGACGTCTCCGACCCCGAGGGCGCCCGCCTGGCCGCCGAGGAGGCGGTCAGGCGCTTCGGCCGGCTCGACGGGCTGGTCCACCTGGCCGGCGGCTTCCTGGCCGGGCCGTTCTTCCTGATGGACACCGGCGGCTACGAGCGGATGCTGCGCGACAACTTCCTGTCGGCCGTCACCGCCACCCAGGCCGTCCTGCCGTACCTGACCGAGGGCGCGCGGCTGGTCTACTTCAGCACCCCGCTCGCCGACGAGCCGCTGCCCGCGCTGTCGGCGTACGCGGCGGCGAAGGCGGCCCTGGTCGCCTGGGTCCGCTCCATCGCGCACGAGGTGAAACGGAGCGGCGTCCACGCCAACACGGTCGTCATGACCATGGCCGACACCCCGGACAAGCGCCGGGAACGCCCGCGGATGAACTTCGACCACACCGTCACCCCCGACCTGGTCGCCAGGGTCGTCGCCTTCCTGACCAGCGAGGCCGCGGACGGCCTGTACGGGAGCTGCGTGCCGGTGCTGGGCAGGTTCGAGTTCACCTCCGAACTCGGCGGCGGGCCGCCGCCCGGGGTGGCCGGGACGGGAGGCCCCCGGTGAGGGCCCGGATCGTCTTCCTGATCAGGGTGCCCGCCGAGCGGCGGGAGGACTTCCTCGCCGCCTACGAGAGGATCCGGTACCAGGTGTCCGGCGGCGTACCCGGGCACCTCAAGGACCAGGTCTGCCAGTCGGTCACCGACCCCGAGCAGTGGCTGATCACCAGCGAGTGGCGCCGGGTGGCCGACTTCCTCGCCTGGGAGGCCACCGAGGAGCACCGCGAGCTCGTCCGGCCGATGCGGGAGTGCGTGACAGAGGCCCGTTCCCTGCGCTTCCTGATCCGGGCGGAGACGGAGGCGGGCGCGCCGGCCGGGGACGAGGCGTTTTCCGGGGAGAGAGCACCGGCGGAAGCGTCAGCGGAAGCAGCGCCGGGGGAGAAAGCACCGGCGAGGGCGGAAGCGTCGGCGAGGGCGGACGCAGCGGCGGGGGATGAAGCGGGCATCTCGCTCGACGTGGAGGTGGAGCCCGCCGTGGCGGCCGTCGCGCGGGGACCCGCGTGAGAGTGGTCGTCGTCGGGGGCGGCATCGGCGGGCTGACCGCCGCGCTGGCGCTGCGGGCCGCGGGAGCCGAGGTCAGCGTGCACGAACGCGCCCCAGGGCCGAGCGCGGCACGGGCCGGACACGGACTGGTGCTCTGGCACAACGCCGTGCTCGCGCTGCGCGAGCTCGGGCTGGAGCCCGGGGTTCGAAAGATCGGTCACGAGCTGGACCGGCACCTGTTCAGGGACGCGCACGGCCGCCGGATCGCGGAGTGGTCCATGGCGCGCATGGCCGGCCCCCTCGGCGCGCCCGTTCACAGCGTCGGCCGCCCCGAACTGCACGACCTCCTCACCGGCCAGGTGGGGGACGACCTCGTGACGGGCTCCCGGTTCACCGGCCTCACCGTGACGGGCGAGCGTGTCGTCGCCCGCTTCGACGACGGCCGCGAGGAACGGGCGGACCTGCTCGTCGGCGCGGACGGGCTGCGCTCGGCCGTACGCGCCGCGCTGCTCCCCGGCGACCCGCCGCCCCGCTACGCCGGGTTCACCGCCTTCCAGGGGGTGATCCGGCTGCCGGGGTCCGGGGTGCCCGCGCGCACCTTCCTCAGCACGTGGGGCCGCGGCCGGTGGTTCGTCTGCTACCGGCTCACCGGCGACCACGTCTACTGGGACGGGGTGCTCGGCGACCGGGTCGTCCCGAGGCTCGGGGTGAGCGCCCTCGACCTGCTGGCCGGGGAGTTCGCCGGCTGGCCCGACCCGATCCCCGGCCTGATCGCGGCCACCGGGGCGGACGACGTCACCCCGGTGCACGTCTTCGACCGGCCCCCGCTGCGGAGCTGGAGCCACGGCCCGGTGACGCTGCTGGGGGACGCGGCCCACCCCATGACGTTCAACCTCGGCCAGGGCGCGGGCCAGGCGATCGAGGACGCCCTCGTGCTGGCCGACGAGCTCACCCTCACCGGCGGCGACGTGCCGCGGGCACTGGCCGGCTACGAGGCCCGGCGGGTGGGCCGCACCACCCGGATGGTCCGGCGGTCGCGCGCCAACGGCGAGCTCACCCGCTGGCGGCACCCGGTCGCCTGCGCGGCGCGCGACGCGTTCATGCGCCTGACCTTCGACCGGCTGGTCTACCGCGAGACCTACCGGCTCACCATGGCCGTCGACTTCACCGGCTTGAACGGCTTGAACGGCCGCACCGACCTGACCGGCCTCACAGGAGACAGGAGCGAGGAATGCCCCGACCCGCCGGAGAACCCGGCCTGCCCACCGGCGTGAGCCGCACCGCGGTGGTGATCGCCCAGGCGAGGGAGGCGGAGAGCGCGCGGCCCGACCGGCTCTTCGACGACCCGCTGGCGGGCCCGCTCGCCGGCGCCGCGGGGCGGATCGCCGGGATCAGCGAGGCGGGCCGCCGTGCCGGGGAGCACTTCGTCCTGCGCACCCGCTTCTTCGACGACCGGCTGCGCGAGGCCGTGGCGGCCGGGGCGCGGCAGGTGGTCCTGCTCGCCGCGGGCCTGGACACCCGCGCGTTCCGGCTGGACTGGCCCGAGGGCACCCGCCTGTTCGAGGTCGACCTGCCGGGCCTGGTCTCCTTCAAGGAGAGGGAACTGGCCGGCCGGGGGGCCCGGCCCACCTGCGATCGTACGGTCGTCCCCGCCGACCTGAGCGGGGACTGGTCGTCGCCGCTGCTGGCCGCCGGTCTCGACCCGGACGAGCCGATCGCCTGGCTGATCGAGGGCGTGCTGATGTACCTCACGCCGCGGGACGGCGCGCGCGTCCTCGGCCGGGTCTCCGAGCTGTCCGCCCCCGGCAGCAGGCTCGCCGTCGAGCACGTCAACCGGGCGTACGCCGAGCTGCCGCAGATGCGTCCCGCGATGAGCAGGCTCACCTCCACCCAGGCCGCCTGGCGGTCCGCCGTGGAGGACCCGGAGGCGTGGCTCGCCGGGTACGGCTGGCGCGCCTCGGTGACCCACCAGGCCGACCTCGCCCGGGAACTGGGCCGTCCCGTCCCCGCGATGGCGGACCCGAGGGCGGTCGGCCCGGCCCGGATCTGGCTCGTCGACGCCCTGCGCGACGACGGCCGCCACCCGGGGCCACCGGCCCGGACCTCCCACGACACCGGCAGACACCTCCGCGTCGTCGACCCGTACTCCAGAGACACGCACCCGCACCTTCGTGACACCGACCCGTACTCCAGAGACGTAGACCCGCACCTCCGCAATACCGACCCGCACCCCGGAGACACCGACCGACGACAAGGAACGACGACGATGCCATTCACCGACGAGAACGTGCGCGAACTGCTGCTCGCCGTGGGCCTGGACCCCGGCACCGGGGACGACGCCCTGGAGCGCAGCTTCGACGAGCTGGACCTCGACTCGCTGGCCCGGGTGGAGATCGCCACCCGGATCCAGGACCGGTTCGGCGTGGACGTGGAGGAACAGCTGACGGCCGAGGCCACGCCGTCCCTGATGAGAGAACTCGTGACCGAGCGGCTGGCCGCGACCGGCGCCTGAGGGGAGAACGCACATCATGATCGGACACACCGACAACGCGATCGAGATCGACGCGCCCATCGGATTCGTCTGGGACCAGACGAACGACGTCCAGGCCTGGCCGGAGCTCTTCTCCGAGTACGCCAAGGTGGAGGTCCTCGCCGGGTCGGACGACTCGGTGACCTTCCGGCTCACCATGCACCCCGACGAGCGGGACCGCGTCTGGTCCTGGGTCTCGGAGCGCTCCTGGGACCGCGACACCTGGACGGTCCGGGCGCGCCGGGTGGAGACCGGGCCGTTCGAGTTCATGAACATCACCTGGGTCTACGAGGAGCTCGGCCCCGACCGCACCCGCATGCGCTGGGTGCAGGACTTCCACATGAGGCCCGAGGCCCCGGTCGACACCCGGGGGATGACCGACCGGATCAACGCCGGCTCGGCGATCCAGATGTCGCTGATCAAGGAGAGGGTGGAGCGGCGCCGCCGCCGCGTCGTGGGCTTCCACGACGTGCCGTCCAACACCAGGCGCGGCGGCGACCTGCGCACCCTGGTCTCCCCGGCGACCTGCGGCTCCTCGTCGGGCTTCTGCGGTGCCGTACGGCTGGCACCGGGCGAGGGCGTCTCCGAGCACTACCACCCCTACTCCGAGGAGTACGTGTTCGTCGCGACCGGGACGCTCAGGGTGGACCTCGACGGCGAGCCGCTCACCGTCGGCGCCGAGCAGGCGCTGCTCGTCCCCCGCCACGTCAGGCACCGCCTCACCAATGTCGGCGAGGACGACGCGCTCGTGGTCTTCCAGCTCAGCCCGCTCGCCCCGAGACCCGAACTCGGGCACGTGGACACCGAGCCCCACCCGGAGAGGGGGGGAACGTGAGACGGGTCGTCGTCACCGGCGTCGGGGTGATCGCCCCGGGCGGGGTGGGCCGGGAGGAGTTCTGGAACCGGATCGTGGACGGCAAGCCGGCCGTCCGCCGGATCACCGCCTTCGACCCGTCCCCGTTCCGCTCCCAGATCGCGGCCGAGGTCGACTTCGACCCGGCCGCCCACGGGCTCACCCCGCGCGAGGTCCGGCGGATGGACCGCTTCACCCAGCTCGCCGTCGCCTGCGCCGACGAGGCGCTGGCCGACTCCGGCCTCGACCTCGGCGCGGCCGACCCCGAGCGGGCCGGGGTCAGCCTCGGCTCGGCGGTGGGGGCCACCATCACCCTGGAGGAGGAGTACGTGGTCGCCAGCGACCGCGGCAGGGACTGGGAGGTGGACCACCGCCACCTCAAGCCGTTCCTCTACCAGGCGCTGGTGCCCTCCAGTGCGGCGGCCGAGCTCGCGGTCCGGTTCGGCGCGAACGGCCCGGCCGCCGTCGTCTCGACCGGCTGCACCTCCGGGATCGACGCGATCGGCCGGGCCTACCGGCTCATCCAGGACGGCGAGGCGGACATGATGATCACGGGGGCGTCGGACGCGCCGATCTCCCCGATCACCGTGGCGTGCTTCGACGCCATCCGCGCCACCAGCCCGAGCAACGGCGAGCCCGAGACGGCCTCGCGGCCCTTCGACGCCGGACGCAAGGGCTTCGTCCTCGGCGAGGGCGCGGCGGTGCTGGTGGTGGAGGAGCTGGAGCACGCCCGCAGGCGCGGCGCCCGCGTCTACTGCGAGGTCACCGGCTACGCCGCGCGGGCCAACGGTTTCCACATGACCGGGCTGCGGCCGGACGGCTACGAGCTGGGCGAGGCCATCGGCGACGCGCTCGGCCAGGCCGCGCTCAACCCCGAGGACATCGGCTACGTCAACGCCCACGGGTCCGGGACCAAGCAGAACGACCTGCACGAGACGTCCGCCTACAAGCGGAGCCTCGGCGACCACGCCCGGCGGGTGCCGATCAGCTCGATCAAGTCGGTGATCGGCCACTCGCTCGGCGCGATCGGCTCGATCGAGATGGCCGCCTGCGCCCTGGTGCTGCAGCGGGGGGTGGTCCCGCCCACGGCCAACCTGACCGTCCCCGACCCCGAGTGCGACCTGGACTACACGCCCCTGGTCGCACGCGAGGTGTCCGCCGGGCACGCGCTCTCCGCGGGCAGCGGCTTCGGCGGCTTCCAGTCCGCGATGATCTTCTCCGAGCCGGGGGCGGGCCGATGAGCGGCCGTTCCCTGAGCGGGGGAGGGCCGATGAGCGACCGTTCTCCGAGCCGGGGTGGGCCGATGGGCGACCGCAGAGCCGTGATCACCGGGATCGGGGTGGTCGCCCCGACGGGGGTCGGCGTGGCCGAGCACTGGGAGGGGTCCCTGAGCGGGCGGAGCCGGATCGGCCCGGTGACGTCGTTCGACGCCACCGGGGCGCCGATCGGGCTGGCGGGGGAGGTCACCGGCTTCGACGAGCGCGAGTTCGTCGACAGCAGGCTGCTGGTGCAGACCGACCGGTGGACCTGGTTCGCCCTCGCCGCCACCGGGCTCGCCTTCGCCGACGCCGCCCTCGATCCCGCGAGGGAGGACCCGTTCGACCTGTCGGTGGTGACCGCGGGGGGCTCCGGCGGGAACGCGTTCGGGCAGCGGGAGATCCAGGCGCTGTGGAGCAGGGGCCCGCGGGCGGTGAGCGCCTACCAGTCCATCGGCTGGTTCTACGCCGCCAGCAGTGGCCAGCTGTCCATCAGGCACCAGCTCAAAGGCGCCTGCGGGGTGCTGGTCGCGGACGCGGCCGGGGCGATCGACGCGCTCGCCGAGGCGGCCCGGCTGATCCGCCGGGGTACCGAGGTCGTCGTGACCGGGGGCACCGAGGCGCCGCTGTCGCCGTACGCGCTGGCCTGCCAGGCCGGTGAGGCGACGGCCGGACGCGGGAGCGACCCGGCCACGGCCTACCGTCCCTTCGCTCCCGGCGCGGGCGGCCACGTCCCCGGCGAGGGAGGCGCGATGCTCGTCGTGGAGGACCGGCACAGCGCCTTCGGCAGGTGCGCCCCGACGGTCTACGCCGAGATCGCCGGGACCGCGTCCACCCACGACGCCCACCACGTGAGCGACCCGGCCCCCGGCCACCGCCAGTACGCCAGGGCCATGCGCGAGGCGATCGCCCGCGCCGGGCTCGGCCCCGACGACGTCGGGGTGGTCTTCGCCGACGGTGCCGGTGACCCGGTGAGGGACGCCCGGGAGGTGGCGGCGCTGCGGGAGGTGTTCGGCGGCCGCCGCGTGCCGGTCACGGTGCCCAAGACGATGACCGGCCGCCTGTGTTCGGGCGGCGCGGCCCTCGACGTCGCGTGGGCGGCCCTGTCCCTGGCCGGTGGGGTGATCCCGCCGACCGTCGGCACCACCGCTCCCGAGGGCGTGGACCTGGTCACCGAGGCCAGGGCCGTGGACGGGCTGTCGGCCGCGCTGGTCGTGGCCCGAGGCTCGGGCGGCTTCAACTCCGCGGCGGTACTGACCGCCGTCTGACAACCCGGGAAACACGAACGGCCACCGCCTCCTTGGGCGGTGGCCGTCTCGCCGTTCGGCGGATCCGGGACGTCGCCCTTGTCGGACCCCAGAGCTCGTCGTCCGGTCCCCGGCCCAGGGCGGTGGGGAGAAACGCGAACGGCCACCGCCTTCCTGGGGCGGTGGCCGTCTCTCTGCCCGCGGGACCCTGGACCGGTTCCGGGAACCTAGACCGGTTCGGGGATCCTGACCGGCTCGGGGTTCTCCCCTCTCAAGGGGGAGGGCTCCACCCGCAGGAGCCGCGCCGTCCAGACGGGCAGCCACCAGTTCCAGCGGCCCATCATCGCGACCACCGCCGGGACGAGGACGCCGCGGATCAGGGTGGCGTCCAGGAAGATGCCCAGGGCGAGGCCGCTGGCGAACACCTTCACGTCCAGCTCGGGGGTCATGGCCAGCGCGGTGAAGGAGATGAACAGGATCAGCGCCGCCGAGGTGACCAGCCGCCCGGTGCGGCCCACGCCCTCGATCACCGCGTGCTCCGTGCTGCCCGACCTGTCGTACTCCTCACGCATCCTGGCCAGGATGAACACCTCGTAGTCCATGCTCAGGCCGTACAGGAAGGCGAAGACGGTGAGCGGCACGAACTCGCCGATCGAGCCGGTGGGCTGGATGTCCAGCAGCTCCCTCGTCCCCCAGCCGAACTGCCACAGCAGCACCATCGCGCCGATCACCGCGCCCAGCGAGAGCAGGTTGAGGACGATCGCCTTCAGCGGGAGCAGCAGCGAGCGGAACGCCCGCGCCAGCATGACGAACGTGACCAGCGCGATCAGGCCGAGCATCCAGGGGAACGCCCCGTAGGCGCGCTCCTGGAAGTCCATGCTCTGCGCCGCGTTGCCGCCGACCCGCGCGCCGGCCGGTGCCGCCTCGCGCACCCGCTTGATGGTCGCCTCGCCCTCCGGGGTGCCGTTCTCCGCGGCAGGGAGCACGGTGACGACGGCGGTGCCGCCTCGGCGCCAGGACGGGCCGCCGGGGGCGAGCACCGCCGACACGCCCTCCACGCCCCGCAACCTCTCGGCGGCCTGGACGGGGTCGCCGGTCACCAGGACGTCGAACGGGGTGATCGAGCCGGCCGGGACGCCCGCCTGGCGCAGCGCGGACAGCCCCTCGTGGCCGGGCCCCGAGGTCAGCAGGTTCCTGCTCTCCGGCAGGCCGAGGTTGACGCCCAGGGCGGTCACCGTTAGCGCGGCCAGCACCCCGCCGGTGAGCAGGGCGGCGGGCCGGCGCAGCCGTACCACGCCGCGCGCCCACGCCGACCAGGCCCGCCCGGCCCGCGCCTCGCGCCGGAAGGGGGGCTCGGCCCGGCCGTCGCGGGCGCGCCTGCGGTCGAGCCGCCGCCCGGTGAGGGCGAGCAGCACCGGCAGCACGGTCAGCGTCGTGGCCACGCTCACCGCCGCGATGATCATCCCGGCGAGGCCGAGGCTGCGCAGGAACGGCACCGGCAGCACCACCATGGTCACCAGGCCGATCGCGACCGCGACGCCGCTGAACAGCACCGCCCGCCCCGCGCCCGCCATGGCCCGGTGCACGGCCTCGTCGCCGCGGTGCCCGCCCGCCCGCTCCTCCCGCCAGCGGGCGACCAGCAGCAGCGAGTAGTCGACCGCGATGCCCAGGCCCAGCAGCGGCATGGTGGTGAGGGCCACGTCGTGCACGGTCGTCACCAGCGTCAGCAGCAGGATCACGATGAACGACACGAAGATGGACAGGACCGCGATGAGCAGCGGTACGAAGGCGAGCGCCGAGCGGAACACCAGCAGCAGGACGAGCACCGCGGCGATCACCCCGATGCCGATCTTGGCGGGCACGTCCACGCCGCCCGCGTCCACGCTCGGCGCGAGGGTGTCCAGCCCCGTCACGTGGACGCTCGCGCCCGGCGGCAGCGCCGGGGTCATCGCCTCGACGATGACCGGGCTCTCGTTCGGCGTCTCGCCGAGACCGCCGCCCGGCGGGCTGCCGTCGGAGTAGGTGCCGGGGAAGACCAGCCCGAACGTGGTCCGGCCGTCGGTGCCGACCAGCCGGGGGTCGCCGGTGCTCGCGTACGAGACCACGCGGGCCTGGGGAAGCCTGGCGGAGACGGCGGCGAAGGCGCGGCCGATCGCCTCCTTCCGCTCGTCGGCCCGCGTTCCCTCGGGAAGCACGACGACCGGGACGAACGGCCGCTGATAACCGCCATTCCCGTAAATTCTGACAATTTCCTGATTGGCATCGAAAGCGGGCATTCCTGGATGTGAGTATTCCTCGGAGAGCCGCTGAATCGCGATCGGCGTCGCGCCCATACCCACCAGGAATCCCAGCACGGCCAGCAGGGCGACCAGCCCTTTGCGTCGCAGTACGAAAACCGAGATTCTCTCCATGTCACCCAGTGCAACAAAAAGATCTTCGATGTCCGTGTGCCCGCTCTTAGAGCGGTCTGTGAATCACTCTTCACAGAGTTCTCTATGGTCTTTCGAAGATTTTCTGAGTGAGACTTGTCAGGTGAGCCGCATACTGGTGGTAGACGACGAGCCATATCTCGCCGATCTGGTCGCGACCGCCCTCCGCTACGAGGGGTTCGAGACGGCGATCGCCGAGACCGGTGCCGCGGCGGTGTCGCTGGCCGAGACCTTCGCTCCCGACCTGATCGTCCTCGACGTGATGTTGCCCGACGTGCTCGGCACGGAGGTCTGCCACCGGATCAGGATGACGGGCTCCGAGGTCCCGGTGGTCTTCCTCACCGCGCTCGACGCCACCGAGGACAAGATCGGCGGGCTGACCGTGGGAGGTGACGACTACGTCACCAAGCCGTTCAGCCTGGAGGAGCTGATCGCCAGGATCCGCGCCGTGCTGCGCAGGACCCGGCGGACCGGCGCCGAGGGCGGCAGGGTGACCTTCGCCGACCTGGTCATCGAGGAGGACGCCCACGAGGTGTGGCGCGACGGCCGGCGCGTCGACCTCACCCCGACGGAGTTCAAGCTGCTGCGCTTCCTGGTGGCCAACGCGGGCAAGGTCGTTTCCAAGCGGCAGATCCTCGACCACGTGTGGGAGTACGACTTCGGCGGCAACGACGGGGTCGTGCAGACCTACATCAGCTACCTGCGCCGCAAGGTCGACGCGTCGCACCCGCCGCTCATCCACACCGTTCCCAGGGTGGGATACGTCGTACGCCTGCCGAGGGAAGACTGATGTCGCTGCGGACCCGCCTCGTGCTCACCGTCGTGGGCCTGGTCGCCCTCGCCCTCGGGACGGCGGCGGGGGCGACGTTCGGCGCGCTGCAGGACTGGCGCGGCCACGGCAGCGCCCGGCTGCTCGCCCTGACCACCCCCGAGGCGCTGGTCGCCGCCTCCGACGAGCTGACCGAACGCGTCGCCCTGGTCATGATCGGCTCCTCGGTGTTCGCGCTCGCCTGCCTCACCCTGCTCGCCACCCACCTGATCCGCCGGGGGCTGCGCCCGCTTGACCGCATCGTCGAGACCGCGGCGGCCATCGGCGAGGGCAACCTGGAACGCCGCGTCGAGGCGGCGCCCGCCACCGGGGAGGTGGGCCGCCTGGGCCACGCGCTCAACCAGATGCTCGCCCAGATCGAGGAGGCGTTCCGCGAACGGGAGGCGTCCGAGGACCGGCTGCGCCGTTTCGTCGCCGACGCCTCCCACGAGCTGCGCACCCCGATCGCCTCCGTCCGCGGCTACGCCGAGCTGTTCCGGCGCGGCGCGGCCACCCGGCCCGAGGACCTCGCCAAGGCCATGCGCAGGATCGAGGCCGAGGCCACCCGGATGGGCTCCCTGGTCGACGAGATGCTGCTGCTGGCCCGCCTCGACCAGGGCCGTCCCCTGGAGCGTTCCCCGGTGGAGCTGACCTCGCTCGCCGCCGACGCGGTGGCCGACACCCTCGCCATCGAGCCGCTCAGGCCGCTCTCGCTGGAGTGCGAGGGGCCCGTCGAGGTGCCCGGAGACGCCGCCAGGATCCGCCAGATCGTCGGCAACCTGCTGGCCAACGTGCTCAGCCACACCCCCGAGGGGACCCCGGCGGTCGTCAGGATCCGGGTGGACGACGAACACGCCGTGGTCGAGGTGGCCGACGAGGGGCCGGGTCTCACCGCCGAGCAGGGCGCACTCGTCTTCGAGCGTTTCCACCGGGCCGGTCATCCCCGCGACGGCGCCCGCCAGGGGGGCGCGGGCCTCGGGCTGTCCATCGTCGCCGCCGTCGCCGCCGCGCACGGCGGCGACGCCACGGTGACCTCGCGCCCCGGCGCCGGCGCCACCTTCCGCGTACGGTTCCCGCGCGGCACGGGCGCCCCCGGCACCTGCCCCGCCCCTGACACGGCACGAGGCGACGACCCCGGCCCGGCCCGGAGCGAGGCCCGGCGCTGACATTTCCGCCCGGCCCGGAACGCGGCCCCGCGCTGACGTTTCCCGCCCGGCCCGGAGCGAGGCCCGGCGCTGACGTTCCCGCCCGGACCGGAGCGGACGCTCCAGGCTCAGGAGGTGGGGTGGCGGTGACGTTTCCGGCCCGGCCCGAGCGTGGCGCGGTGCCGACGACCTCAGCTCAGGAGGTGGCGCAGCGCGGCGGTGACGACGGCCGCCGCCGCGAGGACCACCAGGAACGGGGCGCGCAGCATCAGTGCCACGACGGCGGCACCCATCCCCGCGGTGCGCGGCCAGTCGAGGTGCAGCGCCTGCCCGTCACCGAAGGTCTGCACCGCGATCAGCGCCGCCAGCAGGGCCACCGGGACCAGCGTCGCGAAACGCTGCACCCCGGGGTGGTCGAGGACGCGGCGCGGGGCCGACAGCCCGGCGAGCTTCAGCGCGTAACAGGCGGCGCAGGTGGCGGCTATGGCCCACCAGACGGTCACTTCGGCCTCCTCAGGATCACTGTGAGCACGGTCACTTGGGCCTCCTCAGGATCACCGCGAGCACGGCCACGGACGCGAGCAGCACGGGCACGCCCGGCGGGGTGAACGGGGTCGCGGCCAGCGCGACCGCCGCGCCGCAGCCCGCGATCAGGCGCAGCGAGCGGGCCTCGGCGCCGCTCCCGGTGAGCCGGGGCCACAGGATGGCGAGGAACGTCGCGGGGCCGACCGCGTCCAGGCCGAACACCGCGGGGTCGGCCACCCAGGAGGTGCCCAGCGCGCCGGCCAGGGTAGTGGCGTTCCACGTCAGATAGAGGGTGGCGAAGGTGACCAGGAACGCCGTCCTGGTCGACTCCTCGTCCGGCTGGGCCAGGGCGACCGCCGTCGTCTCGTCGATCACCCCCTGGGCCGCCAGCGGCCTGCGCCAGCCCCGGATGTCGAGCACCCCGGCCATCCGGAGGCCGTACAGGCTGTTGCGGGCGCCCAGCAGCATCGCGCCGGCCGTGCCCGCGACCAGGTTGCCGCCGCCCGCGACGACGCCGACCAGGGCGAACTGCGAGGCGCCGGTGAAGGCGAACAGGCTCAGCACGCACGCCTGCGCGACGCTGAGCCCCGCGGTGACCGCCGCGGCGCCGAAGGCCACCCCCGACAGGCCGACGGCGATCCCCACGCCCAGTCCGTCCCTGATCGCGGAGGAACGAGTGGTTGTTTCCATGGCAGGTGAGCTTATGTCCGGTTTTAAACCCCGGTCTTGTACGTTCCTGCACGCTGGTACGCGGCCGGCGGCACGCCCACCGTCCGGGTGAAGTGCCTGTTCAGGTGGGCCTGGTCGGTGAACCCCACGTCCCCGGCGACCTGCGCGGGAGGCGTGCCGGACTGGAGCAGCCGCCGGGCCCGGATGATCCGCAGCGTGTTCAGGTAGGCGTGCGGGGGAAGCCCGGTGGCCGCCTTGAAGGCCCTGATCAGGGTGAAGGGCTTCGCGTCCACCGCCCGCGCCAGGTCCTCGATCGTGGGCGGGTCGACGAGCCGCTCGTGCAGGATCTCCCGGGCGCGCCGCACCGCGGGGTCGACGTCCCAGCGCGGCGTGTCCGCGGGACGGCGGGAGGCGTGCCGGCTGAGCAGGGCGGCGAAGGCCGTGCGGGCCAGCGTCGAGGAGGCGAGGTCGTCGCCCCCCTCCGCGGCGTCGTGCGCGGCCCGCAGCAGCGCGACGGTGGGCTGGTGGTAGGTGACGGTCTCGGGGAAGCAGGGCGTGCCGTGCCCGGCCATCAGCTCGGCGGCGATCCCGGAGACGAACTCGACCGATGGGTACAGCACCCGGTAGGACCACCCGCCCGGGACGCCCGCGTAACCGTCGTGCGCCTCCTCGGGGTTGAGCGTGCTCAGGCTGCCCGGCCCCGCGCGGTGGACGGTGCCCCGGTAGGCGAACTCCTCCACCCCCGACAGGACCATCGCGATCGCGTAGCTGTCGTGCACGTGCGGCGGGAAACGGTGGGTCACGTATCTGGCCTTGAGGAGTTCCACCCCCGGCAGGGCCGGAGTACGCCAGAAACGCGCCCTCTCCAGGCCGCTCATGTGCCGCTCATGGCCGGAAGGTCCTGGTGAACGTGTCGAAGAACGAGCGGTCCCAGCCGGCCGCAGGGCTCTCCCAGTAGATCGCGTACGGCTTGTCGGCGACGGTGCGGAAGCCCCGGTCCAGGACGCGGGTGCGGACCCCGTTCCTGAGGTAGGTGAACTCCCAGTCGGCGGCCGGCACCCCCCGGTACACCAGGGAGGTGATGCCGATCCGCCGGTAGCCGGGCCAGACGTTGTCGGCCGTCCCGGCCCTCTCCACCTTCTGCCAGTGCCTGACCGGGTTCTTCTCCGGGTCGTCTGTCGACTCGATCCACAGGAAACCGCTCGCGCCGGGGGCGCGGAACTCCACCCTGTCACGGCCGGCGAACCGCTTGACCTGCCAGTTCATGGGCACCGCGACGGAGAAGCCCATCGGGTCGCGGTGCAGCCGCCAGCCCGCGGGGACGGTCCGGGAAGGACGCGGCGTCGCCGTCGGGGTCGGCTCCGGCGTGGGCTCCTGGGTGGGGTCGGTGGCCGGGGTCGTGACCTCGGCCTGGCCGTCACCGGTGTCCACCGTGATACCCGTGTCCCGCAGGAACAGCCACCCGCCGACCCCGACCGCCACCGCGAGCGCGGGCACCCCGGCCAGGAGCGCCAGCCGCCCCGCCCGCGCCCGTCGTACGGGCTCGGCTCCCGTGTCCGTGGGCCGCTCCCGCCCCGGCCGGGAACCGGGAGACGAGGGCTCGGAGCCGTACGCCCCCTGTCCGGGATGCGTGAACGGGGACCGCTGTTCGTGGTACGCGTACGGAGGCCGCTCGTCGTGCGCGTACGGCTCGGGCCGCGCGTGGGACTCGGGGTGCCGCGGGTACTGAGGCTGCTCGGGCCGCGTGTGCCCGGACGCGTACGGCGACTGTCCCGGGTGTGTGGGCGTGGGCGTGGCGGGGTGCGAAGGCCGCCCGGGACCGCTCGGGGAGTCCCCGTACCCCGGCTGCCACGCGCCCCGTCCCACGTCCTGACGCGTGTCCTGACGCGGTGGCGGGTCGGCGCGCGGCGGGTCGGTGGGGAACCCGGGGGAGGCGTACGCCCGCCCGGAGACAGGCCCGGGACGCGGTGCCCGCCCGGCGGCCGGACCCGGGGAGGCGGGGGAGGAGGCGCGGCCGAGCAGGGCCTCGGCCTGGTCGGGGCCCATCCGGGCGGCGGGGTCCCTCGCCATCAGGCCGAGGATCACCGCCGACAGCGGCCCGGAATGGGCCATCGGGCTGGGCTCGCCGTGCAGGACGGCCATCATGGTGGCGGCGGCCGTGGCCCGCTCGAACGGAGGACGGCCCTCCAGCGCCGCGTACAGCGTCGCGCCGAGCGACCACAGGTCCGACTCCGCGGTGGCGGGCAGCCCGTGCAGCCGCTCGGGCGGCAGGAACGCGGGGGTGCCGACCATCGCGCCCGTACGGGTGATGCCGGTCTCCTGCGTCATGGAGGCGATGCCGAAGTCGGTCAGCACCACCCGGCCGTCGTCGGCCAGCAGCACGTTCTCCGGCTTGACGTCGCGGTGCAGCACCCCAGCGGCGTGCGCGGCCCGCAGCGCGCCCAGCACGTGCAGCCCCACCGAGGCGACCCGCTCGGGCGGGAGCGGCCCGCCCGTGCGGACGATCTCGCCCAGCGACCGGGACCGGACCAGCTGCATCACGATCCAGGGACGCCCGTCCTCCTCGACCACGTCGTGCACGATGACCACGGAGGGGTGGTCGAGACGCCCCGCCGTCCTGGCCTCGCGGATGGTGCGCCGGTTCAGGTCGGTGCGCGCGGCCTCGTCGACCCCCCGGTAACGGACCTCCTTGACGGCCACCACCCGGTCGAGGAGCTCGTCGTGGGCGCGCCAGACGATGCCCATGCCGCCCTCGCCGATGTGTTCGAGCAGCCGGTAGCGGCCCGCCACCTTTCTCTCCGCCATCCCCCGCCCTTCCAAGCTCACCGACCGCGGGCGTCAGGGCTCCCGCTCACTTTTTCGAGGAGAAGGTCGCGGTGAACCCTTCGAAGAGATGCATGTTCTTCTTCGCGTCCTTGGCCAGGGTATGCCAGTAAATCGCATACCCCCGGCCGCCCTTGGTGACGAACCCCCGGTTGATCACGCGAGCCTTGCCGGAGCTGGTGTTCCAGGTGAACTCCCAGTCGGCGGCCTTCTCCATGTACTTGACGTTCGCGATCTTGATCCGCTGGTAGCCGGAGAAGTTGCCCCGGACGGCCCTCTCCTGGTTCTCCCAGTCCTTCTTCGGATCGGGGTTCGCCTTGTCGACGTACTCGACGAAGACGAAGCTCGTCCGGTCGGGGCCGCGGAACCACACCTGCTGGCCGGGCCGTTTCTCCACGGCCCACCCCTTGGGCAGGCCGATCGAGAAGCCGTTGCCGTCCTTGTGCATTCGCCATCCGGACGGGAGGGCGGACTTCTTCTCCGTCTTGGTGGGGCTCGGGCTGGACGAGGGGGACGCCGAAGGCGACTCCGAGGAGGAGGCCGACGAGGACGGCGACGTCTCCGGGTCCGGCGAGCCCTCCGGCGTCGTCTCGGCGGTGCCGCTCGGAGCGTTCGACGCGCTGGACGCGCTCGGCTCGCCAGGCCTGGCCTGCGGGGTCTCGTCGCCGTCGCCGCTGCGCAGGCCGAGCCAGCCGGCGATCCCGCCGACGATCAGCAGCGCGGGTACGAGCACCAGCAGACCACGCCTCACCGGGGAGCCGCCCGGCCCTCGCGAGGCGAGCGTGTCGTGGTTCCCGGAGTAGGCGCCGCCGCCTCCCGCGTGGGGGGGCGCGAGCTCCTCGCGCGGAGCGGGCTCGGCCCTGGAGGCGGAGACGGGCTCCACGACGGGTTCCGGCCTCGGCGCGGGCTCCCGCCCCACGGGCGGGAAGGGGTTGGGACGCGCGGCGGGCTTCTGGCGCGCGGCTTCCTGCTCCCCGGCCGGGGGGGCGCTCTCACGGCTCGCCCGGGGCGCGGGCCGCCGCCCGGCGGTGGAGCCGGGAACCGCCGCGCCGGGGGACGCGGAGGCCGCCGTGCCCGGCCTCGCCTCGCGGGCCGCCGCGACGTCGGCGGCGGGTTCGGGCTTCGGGTCGGCGGCGGGCCTCGGCTTGGGAGCGAACCTCGCCAGGATCGGGGGCGCGGCCGCGGCCTCGGGCTCCGGGGCGGGTTCGGGTTTCGGGGTGGTGGCGGGCCTCGGCTTGGGGGCGAACCTGGCCAGGATCGGGGGCGCGCTCTCGGCGGGGGCCACCGGGGGAACGGGCGTGCCCTCGGCGGCGGGACGGCTCGCCTTCGGGTCCGTTTCCGCGTCGGAGCCCTGCTCGGAGTCCGGCGCGGAGACCTGGGCACCCGCTCCGGCGGCCGAGACGGGAGCTCCGGCTCCGACCCCGGCAGCCTGGCCGCTCTTCGCGGCGGACGCGTCCTTCTCGGGCGCCTTCTCGGGCTCCTTCTTGGGTTCCTCAGCCTTCCCGGGCCTCTCCACGGCACCGGCCGCCGCGGGGGCGGACTCCTGCCGCGCGTCCTCGGCGGGCGCCTTCGGGATGGCCTTCCGCGGCTCCTCGCGGCGCGCGGGCGGGGCGTCTTTCTGCTGAGCCGGGGGTACCGAGTCCAGCTTCGCGCCCGTCTCGGGGACGGCGCCGGGCCGGAAGCCGACTCCGGGGTCGGTCTCGTCCGCCGGGCTCACGGCCGGCATGACGGCGGTCCTCGCGGGCCGGCCCCGGTCGCCGTCGCCCTCGGCCACCCGGCGCAGCAGCCGCTCGGCCTCCTTGTAGGGCATGCGCAGCGCCGGATCCTTGCGGAGCAGCCCTTCGAGGACCGGGGCGAGCGGCCCGGCGTGGGCCGGGGGCTCGGGCTCGTCGTTCAGGATGGCGTGCATGGTCGGCAGTGCCCCGCCCCGGTCGTGCGGGGGCCTGCCCTCGACTGCGGCGTACAGGGTCGCGCCGAGCGACCACAGGTCGGACTCGCGCTGCGCGCTGCCGCCCTTGATGCGTTCCGGCGGGATGAACGCGGGGGTGCCCGCGATGCCGGTCATGGTCAGCGCGGTCTCGGCTTCGAGGGTCGCGATGCCGAAGTCGGTCAGCACCACCCGGCCGTCGTCGGCCAGCAGCACGTTCTCCGGCTTGACGTCGCGGTGCAGCACTCCCTGGGCGTGGGCGGCGCGCAGCGCCTCCAGCAGCTTGAGGCCGATCTCCGCGACCCGGCGCGGCGGCAGCGGGCCGTCCTGGCGCAGCACCTTGCCGAGGGAACGCGACTCCACCAGCTGCATGACGATCCAGGGACGCCCGTCCTCCTCGACGACGTCGTGGACGACCACCACGTTCGGGTGCGCCAGGCGACCGGCGGCACGCGCCTCGCGCTTGGTGCGCCGGTTGAAGTCCTCCTGGTTGTCCTCGCCGAGCATGTCGGCGTAGCGGACCTCCTTGATCGCGACCTCGCGGTCGAGGAGCTCGTCATGGGCCCGCCACACGATGCCCATGCCACCCCGGCCGATGGCTTCGAGCAGGTGGTAGCGGGAGGCGATACGGCGCCCCTCGGGCTGTGCTTCGGCCATCAACCGGCTTACCTCCTTCTGAACCCCCGAATACTCTCATAGCCCGGTAAAGTGATCGACTCACCCGGCTCTGGAAAGGTCCATATCTTGAGATCCGATGTCCAGTACGTGGCGGATGTCGGGAAGGTGACCTAAGATTGGCCGCATGACCTGTCACTTTGTGTCCAATGGCTCGGCTCCGGAGAGCCGATCGTGACAGTGTTGAACTAGCGACCGGACGGAGCAGGCACGAGGCGGAGACGCGAAGTCTCTGCCTCTTTCTCTGTCCGAAGTCCCTTTCCGAACGGCCGCCGGCTCGCGGGACGCGCGTCGGCCGAACATGGGGAGCCTCATGTCGTCCACCGCACGGTACGCCACCCACCGTGAACGCGCGGCGATACGGATGGGCACGCTCACGGTGGGCGCCGGACCGGCCGTGGTGATCGGCGGGCCCGGCGCGGACGCCCACTGGATCAGCCTGCGGGACCACCACGGACACGGCCGTGCGACAGTCTTCGCAACCTCCGCAACCTCCGCAACCTTCGCGCCCGAGGCCGTGGCGGCGGCCCGCGCCCAGGGGACGGGGCCGGTCCTGGTGGAGCCGTCCTCGGCGGAGGACCTGCCGCTGATCGCCGAGGGGGCCGACGGCGCGGTGGTCGGCGCGGCCTGGATGCGCGACTCCGCGCTGGTACGCGCCACCGCCGGGCTCGGCCTGCCGGTGCTCGTCCAGCGCGACCCCCGCGCGACGCTGGAGGAGTGGCTGGAGGTCGCCGGTCACTGCGTGGCGGAGGGCAACGACGGGATCGTGCTCTGCGAGGGCGGCGGCCGCGCCTACCCGGGGGGAGCCGCTCTCGACCTGGCCCTGCTGCGCGCCGCGTGCGAGAGGTCGGGGCGCCCCGTGCTGGCCGGGCTCGGCGCCGACCCCGCGCTGGCCGCCGCGGCGATCGCCGCCGGGGCCGACGGCCTGCTCCTCGACCCCTCCGCCACCGAGCGGGACGCGCTGGCCGCCCGCGAGGCCGTGCGGATCGTCGGCGCCCTCACCCGCAGGGAGAGCCCCGACTCCGTGCGCGCCGCCCGCGAGGCCATCGACCGCGTCGACGCCGCCCTCGCCGTCCTCCTGGAGCGCCGCGCCGAGCTGGCCGGGACCATCCAGCGCCTCAAGCCCGTCGGGGGCTTCGCCGGTCGCGACGCCGACCGCGAGCGGCGGCTGGTCGCCGAGATGGCCCGCCGCGCCCCCGTCCTGGGCGAGGCCAGGCTCGCCCCCATCATGAACGCCGTCATCGAGGCGGGCCTCCACCTCGCCGAGGAACGCCGGTCGGCGCCCCAAGACCGAGCGCCCCGGGACTGAACGCCCCAGGGCCGGCCGGTTCACATGACTTCCGGCCGTAGGTCGAGCCGGTGCCGGGCGGTGGCGGCGAGGCGGGTCAGCCGGGCCGTCTCCTCGGCCAGGACCGTGCGGCCCTCGCCCCTGAGGCCGTAGTAGCGCCGGTGGCGGCCGTCGACGACCTCCTCCTTGACCACGCCGATCAGGCCCTCTCCCGACAGGCGGTCCAGGGCGCCGTAGAGGGTGCCGGCGCCGAGCCGCACGCGCTCCTCCGACAGCTCGCGCACCGTCCTGGCCACGCCGTATCCGTGCAGCGGGCCCTCGGACAGGGCCAGCAGGATCAGGTAACTCTGCTCGCGTAGCGCCATGGGCGATATATATCGTTACTCGTACTATGGAGCAAGGGTAGACCTCGCGCCGGGAGGTCCGGGGCGTCGCGGGGGAAGAGGCGACCTGGAGCACACCCGGCGCACAGGGCACTTTCGAAACCCAGATTTGGATACGCTTTCCCCGCCGACGGTGCGACTAGGGGAGGACGGGGCCGCATGTCAGACTCGTTTGTGCATCTGCACGTTCACACGGAATACTCCATGCTGGATGGGGCCGCCCGTTTGAAGCAGATGTTCAAACAGGTCGGTGACCTGGGCATGCCCGCCATCGCGATCACCGACCACGGCAACATGCACGGCGCCTACGACTTCTACAGGCAGGCGACCGGGGCCGGGATCAAGCCGATCATCGGCATCGAGGCCTACGTCGCCCCGGCCTCCCGGCACCAGAAGAAGCCGGTGCTGTGGGGCGAGCCGCACCAGAAGCGCGACGACGTCTCCGCGGGCGGCTACTACACCCACATGACCATCTGGGCGAAGAACGCCACGGGCCTGGGCAACCTGATGAAGCTCTCCTCGCGCGCCTACACCGAGGGCTTCGTCCGCAAGTGGGCCCGGATGGACGCCGAGATCCTCGCCGAGCACGCCGAGGGCCTGATGGCCACCACCGGCTGCCCGTCGGGCGAGGTGCAGACCCGCCTGCGCCTGGGCCAGTACGACGAGGCGGTCGCGGCGGCGGCCAGGTTCCAGGAGCTGTTCGGCAAGGACAACTACTACCTGGAGATCATGGACCACGGGCTCGACATCGAGCGCCGGGTCCGCGAGGGCCTGACCCGCATCTCCAAGGAGCTGAGCATCCCGCCGCTGGTCACCAACGACTCCCACTACACCTACGAGTCGGACGCGACCTCGCACGACGCGCTCCTGTGCATCCAGACCGGCAAGCAGCTGTCCGACCCCGACCGCTTCCGCTTCGACGGCAGCGGTTACTACATCAAGAACGCCGACGAGATGCGCGCCGTCGACTCCTCGGACCTGTGGGCCGAGGGCTGCCGCAACACCCTGCTGGTCGCCGAGAAGGTCGACCCGAGCGGCATGTTCGGCTTCAAGAACCTGATGCCCACCTTCCCCCTGCCCGAGGGGGAGACCGAGGAGAGCTGGTTCCGCAAGGAGATCTGGTCGGGCATGGACCGGCGCTTCCCCGAGGGCGTCGACGATGAGCACCGCACGCAGATCGAGTTCGAGATGGGCGTCATCCTGCAGATGGGGTTCCCCTCCTACTTCCTCGTGGTCGCCGACTTCATCATGTGGGCCAAGAACAACGGCATCCGGGTCGGCCCCGGGCGAGGCTCGGCCGCGGGCTCGCTGGCCGCGTACGCGCTGGGCATCACCGACCTCGACCCGCTGCCGCACGGGCTGATCTTCGAGCGGTTCCTCAACCCCGACCGCGTCTCCATGCCCGACGTCGACATCGACTTCGACGAGCGCAGGCGCGGCGACGTGATCCGTTACGTGACGGAGAAGTACGGCGCCGACAAGGTCGCGATGATCGCCACCTTCGGCACCATCAAGGCGAAAGCGGCCATCAAGGACGCGGCTCGCGTCCTCGGGCACCCGTACGCGCTGGGTGACAAGGTCTCCAAGGCGTTCCCGCCCGCGGTGATGGGCAAGGACATCCCGCTGTCGGGCATCTTCGACAAGGACCACCCGCGCTACAACGAGGCGGGCGAGCTGCGCAGGCTGTACGAGGAGGACGTCGACGTCAAGTCGGCGATGGACCTCGGCAGGGGCCTGGAGGGCCTGATCCGGCAGACCGGCGTGCACGCCGCCGGGGTCATCATGTCGGCGGAGGTGCTGACCGACTACATCCCGATCATGCGCCGCGACTCCGACGGTGTGATCATCACGCAGTTCGACTACCCGACCTGCGAGACGCTCGGCCTGCTGAAGATGGACTTCCTGGGCCTGCGCAACCTCACGATCATCGACGACTGCCTGAAGATGATCGAGGCCAACACCGGCGAGCAGATCGACCTGCTCAAACTGCCGCTGGACGACCGCAAGACGTACGAGCTGCTCGGCCGGGGCGACACCCTGGGCGTGTTCCAGCTGGACGGCGGCGGCATGCGGTCGCTGCTGCGGCTGATGAAGCCCGACAACTTCGAGGACATCTCCGCCGTCGGCGCCCTGTACCGGCCGGGCCCGATGGGTGCCAACTCCCACACCAACTACGCGCTGCGCAAGAACGGCCAGCAGGAGATCGTCCCGATCCACCCGGAGTTCGAGGAGTCGCTCCAGGAGATCCTCGGCACGACGTACGGCCTGATCGTCTACCAGGAGCAGGTCATGGCCATCGCGCAGAAGGTCGCCGGGTTCTCGCTCGGCAAGGCCGACCTGCTGCGCCGCGCGATGGGCAAGAAGAAGAAGTCGGAGCTGGACAAGCAGTTCGAGTCCTTCGAGCAGGGCATGAAGGACAACGGCTACTCGGCGGCCGCGATCAAGACGCTCTGGGACATCCTGCTGCCCTTCTCCGACTACGCCTTCAACAAGGCGCACAGCGCCGCGTACGGCCTGGTCTCCTACTGGACCGCCTACCTCAAGGCCAACTACCCGGCCGAGTACATGGCGGGCCTGCTCACCTCGGTCAAGGACGACAAGGACAAGTCGGCCCTCTATCTGAACGAGTGCCGCCGGATGGGCATCAAGGTGCTGCCGCCGGACGTCAACGACTCCGACTTCGACTTCACCCCGCGCGGCACCGACGTCCGGTTCGGCCTGTCGGCGATCCGCAACGTCGGCGGCAACGTGGTCGACGGGATCATCGCCGCGCGCCGGGAGAAGACCCGCTTCGCCGACTTCAAGGACTTCCTGCGCAAGGTCCCCATGGTGGTCTGCAACAAGCGGGTCATCGAGTCGCTGGTGAAGGCCGGTGCCTTCGACTCCTTCGGGCACGTGCGCAAGGGCCTGGTGATGATCCACGAGCAGGCCGTCGACAGCATCATCGGGATCAAGAAGAACGAGGCCCAGGGACAGGACTCCCTGTTCGGCGCCGTCGAGGGAGCCGAGGACGAGACCTTCGACGTGCAGATCCCGGTGGGCGAGTGGGACAAGAACACCCTGCTGCAGTTCGAGCGGGAGATGCTCGGCCTGTACGTCTCCGACCACCCGCTCTTCGGCGTGGAGCACATCCTCGCCTCCGGCGCCGACTGCACCGTCGCCGCGCTGCAGGACGAGCACCGTCCCGACGGCCAGGTCGTCACCGTCGGCGGCATCCTGAGCGGCCTGCAGCGCAAGGTCACCAAGAAGGGCGACACCTGGGTCCTCACCCAGCTGGAGGACCTGGAGGGCGCGATCGAGGTGATGATCTTCCCGTCCGCGTACCAGCTCTGCGCGACGGTGCTCGCCGAGGACGCGATCGTGTTCGTCAAGGGGCGCCTGGACAAGCGCGAGGACGTCGGGAAGATCATCGCGATGGAGGTGACGGCGCCCGACCTGACCCGCGAGGCCGGTGGCCCGCTCGCCGTGAGTCTCGCGCTGGCCCGCTGCACCCCGCCGGTGGTCGGCCGCCTCAAGGAGGTGCTGACCGCGCACCCCGGCACCACCGAGGTGCACCTGCAGGTCCACAACGGTCCGAAGACCACCATCGTGCGCCTCGACGACCGCCTGCGGGTCTCGCCGTCCCCGGCCCTGATGGGCGACCTGAAGCAACTGCTCGGCCCCGCCTGCCTCGGAGCCTGACGCGATCCATGTGACATTTTGCATCGGGGCGCGCCCCGGCCCTCGTCCTGGCGGACCAGGAACAGGTCGTCCGCGGTGAGGAGGGCGGGCCGGGCCGGAATTGCGATGATCGTTATGTCGTACATTCCGGATCTGAGGAGCTGACAGCCGATGACTCTCGCGCGACTTCCCCACCGTGGACGGACGATCGCCGGCCTCGGGTTGAGCGCGATACTCGTGACCTGGGCCGTCGCGCCTCCCGCGTCCGCCGAACCCGTACCCGCGCCCTCGGTGTCCGCCGGGCGGGAGACCGGGCTCGACCGCGAGGCGCTCCGGCTGAGCCTCGCCGCGATGCACGAGGCCGGCATGTACGGCACCTACTCCGCCGTCCGGGACGGCGGGTCGAAGTGGCTCGGGGCGGCGGGCGTCGCCGACGTGCGGACCCGGCGGCCCGTCCACCCCCGGATGGTCCACCGGGTGGGCAGCATCACCAAGACCTTCACGGCCGTGGCGATCCTCCAGCAGGCCGAACGGGGCCGCGTCGAGCTGGACGCGCCCGTCGCCCGCTATCTCCCCGGCCTGCTGCCGGACGACCTCGGGCAGAGGACCACGGTCCGGATGCTGCTCAACCACACCAGCGGCATCGGCGACTACATCGCGGGCGCCTTCCCCTCCCTCCTCGAAGCCTCCCCGCGGAGCCTCGACGAGAACCGGTTCCGCAGGATCAGCCCGGCGGAGCTGGTGAGGTTCGCGCTGGAGGCACCCCGAACGGGCGAGCCGGGGCAGGGGTGGTCGTACTCCAACGCCAACTACGTGATCGCCGGCCTGCTCCTGGAGAAGGTGACCGGCACCGGCGCGGAGGCGTACATCACCCGGCACGTGATCCGGCGGGCCGGGCTGCGCGACACGTCCTTCCCGCGCACGCCGGTCATCCCCGGGCCGCACTCCAAGGCGTACGAGGCGCTGTACGGCTACATCGACCCGCCGCGCGACTACAGCGTCTACGACATGTCGTGGGCGGGCACGGCGGGTGCCGTCGTCGCGACCATGGAGGACCTCAACCGGTTCTACCGGGAACTGCTGGGCGGCCGGCTGCTCGCCCCGGCGCAGCTCGCCCAGATGCGGACGACGGTGCCGGTCACCGACGCCGAGGGCAACGTCATCATGAACTACGGTCTCGGCGTCTACGCCCAGGACCTGCCCTGCGGCCGGTTCTGGGGCCACGACGGGGGAGTGTTCGGCATGGGCACGGTCTCCCTGTCCACCGAGGACGGCCGGCGCCAGCTCTCCCTGGGGTTCAACCTGATGAAGTACCAGAGCGTCGACGAGAACGGCGACATCCAGCCGCACGCGATCGACTACGCGATGGCGAGCCACCTCATGCGGGCGCTGTGCGGGCCGCTCGCGGCGACGGCGAAGGGCTCCCGGCCTCCGGTGCTCCTGCCGACCCAGCAGGTGCTGGTCAAGCGCTGACCCGCCGGTCGGCCGGTTCCGGGGGGGGGACGGTGTCCGGGCGCGCGTCCGCCGACCGGGTGCCGGGTGGCGGGGGCGGCGAGGGGCTTCCGGTGCTCCTCCCGTCTCGGCAGGTCGAGCGGTCCGGCGTCCGGGCACCGGTTCACCAGGCACCGGTCAGCGGGGGCGGTCGCGCCAGTGGGGGGTTCGGTACCCGCGGTGGGCGCCGTTCCCCCGGTACCGGCGCTCCTGCCGGTAGCGCCGCTCCTCCCGGTACCCGCGTCCGTCCCGGTACCTGTACTCCTCGCGGAAGCGGCGTCCGTGGTCTCCCCGGGCGCCGCGACGCCCCTCGGCGTCAGCGCCCTCGGCGCCCTCCTCCTCGCGTTCCCTGGCCAGGGCCTCCTTCATGCCTGGGGTGAACCCGCCGCCGAAACGGCCCATGTCGGGATGGTGGAAGCGGGTCTCGCGCGTGCCGTCGAGAGCGGCCGACATCGACGAGACCCAGATCGGTCCCGGCAGGGAGGCGCCCTGCACCGCGCCGAAGTACTCGTCGCCGATCTCGACGTCGGTCAGCGGGTAGCGGTACGAGCCCCGGATGTCGCCCACGCTGACCGCCGCCGCCAGGTCGGGGGTGTAACCGGCGAACCAGGCCGAGGTGTAGCCGTTGTTGGTGCCCGTCTTGCCCGCGGCCGGGCGGCCGATGTCCTGGCCGGTCATGGTGCCCTTGGTGAACACCCCGGCCAGCAGGTGGTTGACCGCGTCGGCCACGTCGCGCTCGATCGCCCGCGCGCAGCTGGGCGGGACCTTGAAGCGCCTGCCGTCCCGCTCGACGATCTCGACGATGGCCATCGGGCGGCAGTAGCGGCCCCGCGCCCCGAACGCGGCGAACGCGGCCGCCACGGTCACCGGGTCCATCTCGTTCACGCCGAGGGTGAAGGTCGGCACCTCCCGCAGCGGGGTGCCGTCGGCGCGGGCGATGCCCAGCGCCCTGGCGGTCGTGACGACCGGGCACAGGCCCACCCGCTGCTCCAGCATCATGTAGAAGATGTTCACCGACTTCCAGGTGCCGGTGGACAGGCTCTGCGGGCCGCCCTTGCCCTCGCCGCTGGCGTTGAAGATCTCCGCGCCGGGGTCGTTGACCTTGCGGCCCTCGCAGTCGGTGAAACCGCTGCCGGGGACGAAACTGCCCGGCGTCATGAAGCCCTGGTCGAACCGCCAGCCCTGGGCCAGCGCGGTCGCCAGGGTGAACACCTTGAACGTCGATCCCGCCTGGAAGCCCTGGCCGCCGCCGTGCGCCATGTCGGCGGCCAGGTTGTAGGTGGTGTCGGGGCCGTTCTTGGTGTTCGCTGTATTGCCGCCGTTGCTGCCGTACCGCTTGCTCGCCGCCATGGCCCGGATCCGGCCGGTGCCCGGCTGGATCATGGCCTCGGCCGCGACCTCGGTGTCCCTCCTGCCGACCCTCGCGGCGATGGCGCGCTGCGCGGCCCGCTGCGCCTTCGGCGCCAGGGTGGTGCGCAGCACGATGCCGCCCCTGGCCAGGCGGCGCTCCCGCTCCGCGCGGGTGGGGCCGAAGGCCGGGTTGGTCAGCAGCTCCCGGTGCACGTAGAGGCAGAAGTAGGGGTAGACGCTCCCCTGGCAGCCGCCGGGTTCCGGCTTGAGGCGGATGGCCAGCGGGCGCCTCTTGGCGGCCTCGGCCCGCGCCGGGGTGACGTACGACAGCTGGGCCATCCGGTCCAGGACGATGTCCCTGCGCTCGCGCAGCCGCTCCCTGCGTTTCAGGTCCAGAGACGGGTCGGTGGCGTACGGCGTGCGGACCGCGCCGGCCAGCGTCGCCGCCTGGGGCAGGGTGAGCCGGGCGGCCGGGACCGAGAAGAACCGCTGGGCGGCGGCCTCCACCCCGAAGGCGCCCGCGCCGAAGTAGGCGATGTTGAGGTAGCGCTCCAGGATCTCGGCCTTGCTGTACTTGCGCTCCATCGCCAGCGCGTACCGCAACTCCGTGATCTTGCGCTGGACGCTGGGCGCGCGGGCCTGGGCGCGTTCGGTGTCGCTCTCGGAGTTCTCGACCAGGATGTTCTTCACGAGCTGCTGGGTGAGCGAGGACCCGCCCTGCCGCACCTCGCCCGCCTTGGTGTTGGTGACCAGGGCGCGCAGGGTGCCCTTGATGTCCAGGCCCGCGTGCTCGTAGAAACGCGAGTCCTCGATCGCCACGATCGCGTCACGCATGACGGGGGCGACCTGGGCGAGCGTCACGACCGTCCGGTTCTCCGTGTAGAACTGGGCGAACCGCTTGCCGTTCCTGTCCAGCAGCACGGTGCGCTGGGGGAGCGGGTTCTCCCGGGGGCTCGGGGGCAGGTCGGTGAGGGTCCTGGTGACGTTGTTGACGGTGAGCCCGGCCGTGCCGACCAGCGGCAGCGCGGCCAGGGCGGCGAGCAGCCCGCCGAACACCCCGCAGGCCAACAGCCCGCGCAGGCACGCGCCGGGACCACGTCTCACCTCTGGGCGCGATGTCACGCATAGTAACGTGCGACCGGGTGATCACCCACAAACGCCCGATTGCCAATCCTTACCCGTCCTGCACCTTTTCTCGACTGATCTTCAGCCCGAGCGAGGCGAACTGCTCGAACGGCCGGTGGTAGCCCCGTTCGATGTGGTGCACCCCGCGCAGCGTGGAGGTGCCCTCGGCGGCGGCGGCGGCCAGCACGGCCGAGAACCCGGCCCGGATGTCGGGCAGCGTCACATCGGCGCCGCTCAGCCTGGACACGCCGCGCACGACCGCCGAGTGCTTGGCGTTGGTGTCGTGGTATCGGCAGGCGGGGCCGCCGAGGCAGACGTCGAACACCTCGATCTCGCAGCCCATCCTCTGCAGCGCGGGCACGTAGACCAGGCGGTTCTCGAACACCGTCTCGTGCAGCACCGACATGCCCTGGGCCTGCGTGAACAGCACCATCAGGGGCGTCTGCCAGTCGGTCATGAACCCCGGGTGGGTGTCGGTCTGCACCGCCGCGGCCCGCAGCCCGTGCGGCGCGGACGCCGACAGGTAGTCGTCGGTGATGTCGACCTCGGCGCCCATCCTGGCCAGGGTGGTGATCGCGGTCACCAGCCGGTCCTGGGGACAGCCGTGCACCCGCACCTGCCCGCCGGTGATCAGACCGGCCGCCAGGTAGGAGAACGCCTCGATGCGGTCGCCGTTGAGCCAGGTGGAGGCGCCGTGCAGGCGCTCCACGCCCTCGATCACGATGCGCCGGTCGGGGCTCAGCTCGATGCGGGCGCCCATGCGCTGCAGGAAGAGGGCGAGCTCCACCACCTCGGGCTCCATCGCCGCGCCCTTCAGCACGGTCTTGCCCTCGGCCAGCACCGCCGACATCAGGATCGTCTCGGTGGCCCCGACGCTGGGGTAGGGCAGCTCGATCCGGGTGCCGCGCAGCCGCTTGGCCTTGGCGTACACCCCCGTGTCGCTCACCTCGACCTCGGCGCCCATCGCGCGCAGCGCCTCGACGTGGAAGTCGACGGGCCGGCGGCCGATCGGGTCGCCGCCCACCAGCGGCACGAACGCCTCGCCCGCCAGGTGCAGCAGCGGGCCGAGCATCAGGATCGGGATCCTGTTGAGACCGGTGAACGCCGCGGGGACGTGCGGGTTGATCTGCTTCCCCGGGGCGACGGAGATCTCCCCCGAGCTGATCTCCACGTCGATGCCGAGCGCCCTCAGCATCTGCGCGGTGATCCCCACCTCGCCCACGTCGGGGGCGTTCTGGATCGTGCTCTCACCGGTGCCCAGCATCGCGGCGACCATGTGCTTGGAGACGCCGTTCTTGGAGCCGCGGACCTCGACATCACCGCGGAGCGGCCCGGAGGGTTCGATCAGCCATACCTCTTCATTCACAACGCCAGAGTAACGGGATTCGGTCGAAGCCTCGGATGGCGCCGGGCCGAGGGCTATGTAACATCGGGCACATCTGCACAGAGGGTGAGGGAACCATGGTGCGCGGTGTGCGTGACTTCGTGATCACCGTGCTGGTGCTCGCGCTGGCCGGGGTCGTCGCCGGGATCCTGTGGTCGCTGGCCGCGCCGCGCGCCCCGTACGTCGCGACGAGCGAGGGGCCGCTGCTGGCCGATCCCTCCACGCAGGCGCTGATCGCCGCCGACGGCTGGTTCGCCCTGATCACCGGCGCGCTGGGGCTCGTCTGCGGGGCCGTCGGCTACAGCGTGTCGCGCGGGGGCCGCCCGCTGCCGGTGGTGGTGGGCCTGGCCGCGGGCGGCCTGGCCGGCGCGTACCTGGCGCTGGTGGTCGGGGAGACGGTCAACCTCGGGGCCGTGAGCGTCACCGCCTCGGGGACGTCCAGGCCGCTGATCGCGGGGCCGCTGGTGCTGACCGCCAGGGGGGTGCTGTTCGCGTGGCCGACGCTGGCCGCCGGTCTCTTCTTCGCCCTGGAGGGCATCGCTGGCTACCGCGACTCCCCGCTGCGCTGGCCGTTCGGCGGGAACGACCCCTACGGGCCGCTGTCGTCGTACGACATCAGCGACCGGTTCGGCGACCGGTAGGCGCCCTCGTTCCGTGCTCCCGGGGGGTGAGGGCCGGGTCAGAGGGGCGGGCGGCGTGAGCCGTGGCCGGTGGCGCGTTCGAACGCGTGGGCCAGCCGCAGCACCGCCATGTCGGCGAAGGGGCGCCCGATGATCTGCACCCCCACCGGCAGCCCGCCGGAGGTGAACCCGCACGGCACCGACGCCGCCGGGGCGTGCAGCACGCTGACCCAGTAGGCCGAGCGCATCCACGCCAGGTAGTCGGGCAGCGCCTCCCCGTTGATCTCCGAGACGTACGGGGCGTCCACCGGGAACGGCGGCACCTGGCTGACCGGCGCGATCAGGAAGTCGTAGGTGTCGAAGAAGGAGTTCATCCGCTGGTAGAGGCCGCTGCGCAGCCGCTCCGCGCGGGCCAGGTCGGCGCCGGTCACCTCGCGGCCCCGCTCGACGTTCCAGCGCACGTTCGCGCCCAGGCTCTCCTGCGGCAGGTCGCCGAAGGAGAGCGCGTAGTACCACGCCCGGTAGATCCGGAAGGCGTCCTCGGCGGCGGACAGGTTCAGGTCCACCCGCTCCACCCGCGCGCCCAGCTCCGCGAGCGTGGCCGGGGCGTCCGCGGTGACCTTGGCCGTCTCCGCGTCGACCGGCAGCCCGCCCAGGTCAGGGCTCCAGGCCACCCGCAGCCCGGTCAGGTCGAGGTCCATCGGCCCGGCGAAGGCGGAGCCGCTCCCGATGATCGACAGGGGGGAGGCGGCGTCGAACCCCGCCACCGCGCTCATCAGCAGCGCCAGGTCCTCCGCGGTACGGGCCATCGGGCCCGGCACGCCCAGGGTGAACCAGGCCGCGACGGGCGACGGCGAGGGGACCCGCCCCGGGGTGGGCCGCAGCCCCGCCACGTTGCAGAAGGAGGCCGGGTTGCGCAGCGAGCCGCCCATGTCGGAGCCGTCGGCCAGCGCCACCATGCCGGTCGCCAGCGCCGCCGCGGCCCCGCCGCTGCTGCCCCCGGCCGACTTCGACAGGTCGTAGGGGTTGCGGGTGGCGCCGAAGATCTCGTTCACGGTGTGCGAGCCGGTGCCGAACTCCGGGGTGTTGGTCTTGCCGACCGTGATCGCCCCGGCCTCGCGCATCCGCCGCACGATCGGCGCGTCGGCGTGGGGGACGTGGTCGGCGAAGATCGGGGAGCCGTACGTGGTGCGAATCCCCGCGGTGTCGGCCAGGTCCTTGTGCGCGACCGGCAGGCCGTGCAGCGGCCCCCGCCAACGGCCGCGGGCCAGGTCCCGGTCGGCCTCCTCGGCCTCCCGCCTGGCACGCTCGGCCACCAGCGTGACGATCGCGTTGACCTCCGGGTTGACCTCCTCGATCCGCCGCAGGTGCGCGTCGAGCAGCTCGACCGCGCCGACCTGTCTGGTGCGTAGCAGTTCGATCATCTCGGTAGCGGTCAAATAGTGCATCTTCCCCCCGATGGCCCTGGTCAGGTGTGTCCTGTCGTACCGAGTCTGACCGAACGCCGCCGCGCGCCGCGTCGGCAACCTTCGACAGGACCTTGCGGGGGGAGCGGGTCCGTCTTGTGGGGCCTCGCCCAGGTGGGGCCCGTGGGGCCCCGGGAGGTCGTCAGCCGGTTTTGCCGATGGGGGCGGTGACGGCCTGGGTGAGCCGGACCAACTCCGAGGGGGCGGTCTCGATCTGCAGCCCGCGCCGCCCGGCGGAGAAGTAGATCGTCGCGAAGCCGAGCGCGGAGGCGTCGACCACGGTCGGCAGGCGCCTGCGCTGCCCCAGGGGGCTGATGCCGCCGACCACGTAGCCGGTGACCCGCTCGACCTTGGCCGCGTCGGCCATCGCCGCCCGCTTGCCCCCCAGCGCCGCCGCGAACGCCTTGAGGTCGAGCTTGCCCGCCACCGGCACCACCGCGACGGCGAGCCCGCTCTCCACCTCGGCCACCAGGGTTTTGAAGATCTGCCCGTACGGCACCCCGAGGGCGTCGGCCGCCTCCTCGCCGTAGGCCTGCGCGTTCGCGTCGTGCTCGTAGGGGTGCAGGGTGAAATCGACCTTGGCCTGGGCCAGGGCCACCGTCGCGGGGGTTCCCTGGCCGCCCTTGTTCTTGCTCTTGCTCACGGGGGAAGCGTAGCGGCTGATTAAAATCTACATAGTAAAGGCGCCGTCCGGATAATGGACGAGACGATATCGGGTGGCGGACCTCCGTAGACTGAACGGGTGATTTCGCGTACCGACCTGCGAGGGCCACTGCCTGAGGACCTTCGCGACGTGCTGCCCCGCGCCGACCTCGACGTCGAAGCCGCCCTGGAGAAGGTGCGGCCCATCTGCGAGGACGTCCATCATCGCGGGGTCGCCGCCGTGCGCGAGCTGACCGCCAGGTTCGACGGGGTCGAGCTGGAGTCCACCCGGGTGCCCGCCGAGGCGATCACCGGGGCGCTGGAGACCCTCGACCCGAAGGTGAGGGCGGCGCTGGAGGAGTCGATCCGCCGCGCCCGCCTCGTCCACCGCGACCAGCGGCGCGCCGACGTCACCACCCAGGTCGTGCCCGGCGGCACCGTCACCGAGCGGTGGGTGCCCGTCGACCGCGTGGGGCTGTACGTCCCCGGCGGCCGGGCGGTCTACCCCTCAAGCGTGGTCATGAACGTCGTTCCCGCCCAGGAGGCGGGGGTGCCCTCCCTGGCGGTCTCCTCGCCCGCGCAGCGCGAGTTCGGCGGGCTGCCGCACCCGGCCATCCTGGCGGCGTGCGCGCTGCTCGGCGTGGACGAGGTCTACGCGGTCGGCGGCGCCCAGGCGGTGGCGATGTTCGCGTACGGCACCGAGGAGTGCCCGCCGGTCACCATGGTCACCGGCCCCGGCAACATCTGGGTCGCCGCCGCCAAGCGCCTGCTCAAGGGGCGCATCGGCATCGACTCCGAGGCCGGTCCCACCGAGATCGCGATCCTCGCCGACGCCACGGCCGACCCGGTGCACGTCGCCGCCGACCTGATCAGCCAGGCCGAGCACGACACGATCGCCGCCGCCGTGCTCGTCACCGACTCGGTGGAGCTGGCCGAGGCCGTCGAGGGGGAGCTGCCCCGCCAGGTCGCCGCGACCAAGCACGCCGAGCGGATCACCGAGGCCCTGTCGGGGCGCCAGTCGGGCATCCTGCTCGTCGACGACATGGAGGCCGGGCTGCGCGTCGTCGACGCGTACGCCGCCGAGCACCTGGAGATCCACGCCGCCGGGGCGCACGCCCTGGCCGCCCGGGTGCGCAACGCCGGAGCGATCTTCGTCGGCTCCTACGCGCCGGTCTCGCTCGGCGACTACATGGCCGGTTCCAACCACGTGCTGCCCACCGGCGGCTGCGCCTGCCACTCCTCGGGGCTGTCGGTGCAGACGTTCCTGCGCGGCATCCACGTCGTCGACTACAGCCGCGAGGCCCTCGCCGGTGCCGCCGCCCACGTGTGCGTGCTGGCCGACACCGAGGACCTCCCGGCGCACGGCGCGGCGATCCGCGCGCGTTTCGACTGGGAGGTGCCCTCGTGAGGGCCCTTCCGCTGATGCCCACTCGACCGGGAAGGGCTTTCCCGCCGGTGTTCACCGGGGATGTCCGTGTTCGATTTCGCTGGGAGACTTCGTCGTGAGGCTTGAAGATCTGCCGATCCGCGACGACCTTCGGGGGCGCACGCCGTACGGTGCCCCCCAGATCGACGTCCCGGTCAGGCTCAACACCAACGAGAACCCCTACGGGCCCTCCGCGTCCCTGGTCGCGGACCTGGCCGAGGCCGTACGGGCCCAGGCGGGCGAGCTCAACCGCTACCCCGACCGCGACGCGCTCGCCCTGCGCGGGGAGCTGGCCAAGTATCTGGGGCACGGCCTGGACGTGGAGCGGGTCTGGGCGGCCAACGGCTCCAACGAGGTGCTCCAGCAGATCCTGCAGGCCTTCGGCGGCCACGGCCGGGTCGCGATGGGCTTCGAGCCCTCCTACTCGATGCACCCGATCATCACCACCGGCGCCTCGACCGAGTGGATCTCCGGGGCGCGTGAGGACGACTTCGGGATCGACCCGGACAAGGCCGTCGCCGCGATCGAGGAGCACCGGCCCGACATCGTCTTCCTGACGTCGCCCAACAACCCGACCGGCACCGCCCTGGACCCGGAGGTGATCGCCAGGATCGTCGAGGCGGCGCCGGGCATGGTGGTGGTGGACGAGGCGTACTTCGAGTTCGCCCGCACCGGCACCCCGTCGGCGCTCACCCTGCTGCCGGACAACCCCCGGCTGATCGTCACGCGGACGATGTCCAAGGCGTTCGCGATGGCCGGGACCCGGCTCGGTTACCTGGCCGCCGACCCGGCGGTGATCGAGGCGCTGCTGCTGGTCCGGCTCCCGTACCACCTGTCCACGCTCACCCAGACGGCGGCGCGGGTCGCGCTCGCCCACGGCGCCGAGCTGCTCGGGGCCGTCGACGCGCTGCGGGCCGAGCGGGACGCCACGGTGGAGTGGCTGCGCGGCCGGGGGCTGACGGTCGCCGACTCGGACGCCAACTTCGTGCTGTTCGGGCTCTTCGAGGACAGGCACGCGGTGTGGCGGGGCATGCTGGATCGCGGGGTGCTGATCCGTGAGGTGGGGCCGCCCGAGTGGCTGAGAGTTTCGATCGGTACCCCCGAGGAGATGGCGGCGTTCCGCGCCGCCCTGGAGGAGATCCTGTGAGCAGCATCATCGCCGGCACCGACGGCACCGCCGTCGTGGCCGCGCCGCGTCGCGGTCGCGTCGAGCGTGTCACCAAGGAGACCTCGGTGCTGGTCGAGGTCGACCTCGACGGCACCGGGAACGTCGAGGTGTCCACCGGTGTCGGGTTCTTCGACCACATGCTGAACCAGCTCGGCAAGCACGGCCTGTTCGACCTGACCGTGAAGACCGAGGGTGACCTGCACATCGACGCCCACCACACGATCGAGGACACCTCGCTCGCGCTTGGGGCGGCGTTCCGCGAGGCTCTGGGCGACAAGTCGGGCCTGCGGAGGTTCGGCAACGCGTCCTGCCCGCTGGACGAGTCGCTCGCGGAGGTCACGGTCGACCTGTCGGGGCGCCCCTACCTGGTGCACAGCGAGCCCGAGGGCATGGCCCCCATGATCGGGCCGGAGTACGACACGACGATGACCAGGCACATCCTGGAGTCGTTCGTCGCCCAGGCCGCGATCTGCCTGCACGTGCGCGTCCCGTACGGCCGCAACGCCCACCACATCGTGGAGGCGCAGTTCAAGGCGCTGGCCAGGGCGCTGCGGGCGGCCTCGGAGCGTGACCCGCGCGCCACCGGGGTGCCCAGCACGAAGGGCGTGCTGTGACCGTTTCTCGTTCTCGTACGGGGAGGGGGGCGCGCCGGTGAGCGACAACTGGACGGCCGTCGCGATGGCCTTCGTGGCACTCTTCCTCGTCGGCGGGATCGTCTCATTCCTCAAACAGGGTCTGAAGAAGGGCGCGGTGCTGCTCGCCGCCCTCGCGGCCCTGGCGACCACGGCGGCGGTGCTCTGGTGGTGAAGAAGGTAACCGTTCTCGACTACGGCTCGGGCAACCTCCGTTCGGCGGAGCGCGCGCTGGCCCGGGTCGGCGCGGAGGTCACGGTGACGGCCGACTACGAGGCGGCGATGGAGGCCGACGGCCTCGTCGTGCCGGGGGTGGGGGCGTTCGCCGCGTGCATGGCGGGGCTGCGCGCCGCGCGGGGCGACCGGATCGTCGCGCGGCGCCTGTCGGCGGGGCGGCCGGTCCTCGGCATCTGTGTCGGCATGCAGATCCTCTTCGAGACGGGCGTCGAGCACGGCGTCACGACCGAGGGCTGCGGGGAGTGGCCGGGCACGGTGGAGCGCCTGGAGGCTCCTGTCCTGCCGCACATGGGCTGGAACACGGTGAAGGCGCCCGCCGAGACCGTGTTGTTCGCCGGGCTCGACGCCGGCACGCGCTTCTACTTCGTGCACTCGTACGGCGTGCGCTCCTGGGAGCTCCAGGCGGGACCGGGTTTCACCGACCCGCTGGTCACCTGGTCCGAGCACGGGGTGCCGTTCGTCGCGGCGGTGGAGAACGGCCCGCTGACGGCCACCCAGTTCCACCCGGAGAAGTCGGGCGACGCCGGAGCGCAGCTGCTCACGAACTGGCTCGGGACCGTCACGTGATCTCGCGGGCCGCGGGTGGGGTTTCGTTCGGGGCTCCTTTACGGTTCTCGGCGGGGTCTCCGTCCGGGGGTTCCGGCGGGGGCTCCGCCGGGTTTCCGTTCGGGTTCTCGTCCGGGGGCGCGGGCGGGTCTCCGTTCGGGGTTTCCGGCGGGTTCTCGTCCGGGGGGCCGGTGAGTTCCCGATGAGCAAGGAGCGGGCCAGGCGCAGGGCCGAGCGGGAGGCCGAGCAGGCGCGCCAGGCGGCTCTGCGTGCCGAGCGGGAGGCGCGGCTGGCGCGACGGCGCGAGCGGGTCGGCAGGGTGGTCGCGCTGCTGCCGGGCAGGCCCGTCCGTATCGTGTCCCAGGGCGGCATCATGGCCCGCCGCCGCCGGACGCAGAACGGCGTCGCGGCGGTGCTGTTCCTGATCGCCCAGGTGATCGTCTGGCTGCTGTGGTCCTCGTGGGCGGCCCGGGTCGGGGCTCTTGTCATCTCTCTGCTGTTACTACCGCTTCTCATCACCCTTGTCTTCGACCGGAGGTCGTGAACCGATGTCGCTTGAGCTGCTCCCCGCCGTGGACGTCGCCGACGGACAGGCGGTCCGCCTGGTCCAGGGCGCGGCCGGTACCGAGACGTCGTACGGCGACCCCCTGTCCGCGGCGCTGGCCTGGCAGGAGGCCGGTGCCGAGTGGATCCATCTGGTCGACCTCGACGCGGCCTTCGGACGGGGCAGTAACCGCGAGCTGCTCGCCACCGTGGTCGGCGCGCTCGACGTCGACGTGGAGATGTCCGGCGGCATCCGCGACGACGCCTCCCTGGAGATCGCGCTGGCCACCGGCTGCCGCCGGGTGAACATCGGCACCGCGGCGCTGGAGAACCCCGCCTGGTGCTCCAAGATCATCTCTGAGTACGGTGACCGGATCGCGATCGGGCTGGATGTGCGGGGGACGACCCTGGCCGCCCGCGGCTGGACCCAGGAGGGCGGCGACCTGTGGGAGGTCCTTGAGCGCCTTGAGGGCGACAACTGTCCTCGCTACGTCGTCACCGACGTCACCAAGGACGGCACGCTGCGCGGCCCCAACCTCGACCTGCTGCGCGAGGTCTGCTCCCGTACCGACAAGCCGGTGGTCGCCAGTGGCGGCGTCTCGTCCCTGGACGACCTGCGCGCCCTGGCCGCGCTGGTCCCGATCGGCGTCGAGGGGGCCATCGTGGGCAAGGCGCTGTACGCGCAGGCCTTCACCCTCGAAGACGCCCTCGCCGCCGTGAGTTCGTGAGGGGTTGCAGATGACTGTCGCGGTGCGAGTGATTCCCTGCCTGGACGTGGACGCCGGGCGGGTGGTCAAGGGCGTCAACTTCGGGAACCTCCGTGACGCGGGCGACCCGGTCGAGCTGGCTCGCCGTTACGACGAGGAGGGGGCCGACGAGCTGACGTTCCTCGACATCACGGCCTCCAGCTCCGACCGGTCGACGATGTACGACGTGGTCAGCCGGACGGCCGAGCAGGTGTTCATCCCGCTGACCGTGGGCGGGGGGGTGCGCTCGGTCGAGGACGTCGACAAGCTGCTGCGGGCGGGCGCCGACAAGGTGAGCCTGAACACGGCGGCGATCGCCCGGCCCGAGCTGCTGACCGAGGCGTCGCGGCGCTACGGGGCGCAGTGCATCGTGCTGTCGGTGGACGCCCGCCGGGTCGTCGACGGGCCGCCGATGCCGTCCGGTTTCGAGGTGACCACGCACGGCGGCCGCCGGGGCGCGGGCCTCGACGCGCTGGAGTGGGCCCGGCGGGGCGAGGAGCTCGGGGTCGGTGAGATCCTGCTCAACTCCATGGACGGTGACGGCACCCGCCACGGCTACGACCTGGAGCTGATCCGGGTCGTACGGGCCGCGGTGTCGGTTCCGATCATCGCCAGCGGCGGGGCCGGCGCCGTCGAGGACTTTCCTCCCGCGGTCGAGGCGGGGGCGGACGCGGTGCTGGCGGCGTCGGTGTTCCACTTCGGGCAGCTCAAGATCGGTGACGTCAAGGACACGCTGCGGGGGGCGGGGTATCCCGTCCGCTGACGTCGTCGAGTGCCGCGGGCGTCCCTCACCCCACTTCGTCGGGTGCGGTCGCCGTGTTCCGGTCGCTGTCCGCGCCCGACTTCGAGGCGCGGGGGGTCACGGTCGTCTCCCGGTTCGCGGTGGGGCAGCCCATGGTCTACGGCGGCGAGTCGGTGAAGCGGGTCCGGATCGGTGAGTCACTGGCCTGCAGGGAGCCGAAACCCGAACTCAGCTGGGATCTTCAGCCCGTCTGGCACGAGGGGATCCTGCACCACCGGATCGTCAACGCCGAATCGAGGCTCTGCCTGGACGTGGAGGCCAGGCTCCCTCGCCAGTCCTCCCATCTCACCAATTCCCCGTGCGACGAAGCCTCCGACGGGCAACTGTGGCGTCTGATCGACGGCACCTCCCAGGGCAGGATCGCCTCCTACGGCGGCGAACTCTGCATCGACATCGAGCAGGCGGTCCGCGATCCCGGGGTCGCACTGGTCCTGCGAAACTGTTCCGGCCGGGCCGGCCAGTACTGGCAGATCACCAGGGGCCTGCCGCCCGGCACGGGCAGCGCGATCGCCGGCGCCCAGAACGGTGACTGTGTCGACGTTCCCTTCACCGGCGGACGGCTCCTGCGCTGGGACTGCCACGGCGAGTCCAACCAGGCGTTCACCTACCAGGAGGTCTCCCCGGGGCCGGGGGCGTACGTGATCCGCAACGGGTCCGGCTGCGTGGTCCCCCAGGCGGGCGACGACGCGGCGGGGGTCGTCCGGCGGCCGATCTGCCCGAGAGGGGACCCTCCGGCCGACGCGATCTGGGACTTCGACGCGCGGGACACCGGGCGCGAGTGGCAGTACTGGGAGATCAGGCATCGCCTGACCGGCCGCTGCCTCCGGGTGGAAGGCGAGTCGTACGAGGCCGGAACGGAACTCACCCTCCGGGCCTGTGATCGCACGGACATCCATCAGCAGTGGCGCACCCCCCTGTGGGCCCGCTACCCCGACGCGCCCCGCACGTGATCGACCCGCGCGCGGCTCATGGGGTCGGCGGTCCTTGTGGGGTTCTTGGTTCGTGCCGCGTTCGGGGTTCTTGGTTCGCGCTGCGGCGGGCCGGTGCTCCGGGCGGCCGTCGTGGTGGACGTCTGGTGATTCCGGCCTCCGGCCTGCTCGGGCGCGCCGGTTGCCGGCTTCTTTCAAGCGGCCCGGAACACCGGCCCGCCTCCGCGCACGGCGGTGCCGTTCCGCTGGGGTGCGGGCCGTAGTCGCTCCGTTTCCGGCCGCCCAGGATGCGTTCCCGCGCTGAAGCCTCCGTACGGGGTGGTCCGAGGGGCCGGTCGCCGTAGCTGAAGCGCCCCTGCGGAAAGGAGCTCAGGGCTGAGCTTTTTGACGTACAAAATGCCGGTGTGCGCGGATTTGACGGCATAAAGTGGCTCCGGTGAACATGATCGGCGGCTACGTGCTCAGGCGTGAGCTGGGCCAGGGCGGCATGGGAGTGGTGCACCTCGCCACGACCCCGGCGGGGGGCCTGGCCGCGGTGAAGGTGATCCATCCGTGGCTGGCCCGTGACCCGGCCTTCCGGCGGCGCTTCGACCGCGAGGTGGCGGCGGCGCGCAGGGTGGCGAGGTTCTGTACGGCCCCCGTGCTCGACGCCGGGGTCGAGAACGGCGTCGCCTACCTCGTCACCGAGTACGTCAGGGGACCCGACCTGGCGCAGGCCGTACGCGAGCAGGGGCCGCTGACCGGAGCCAACCTGGAGGCCCTCGCGGTCGGGATCGCGACCGCGCTGCACGCGATCCACGGGGCGGGAGTGATCCACCGCGACCTGAAGCCGTCGAACGTGCTGCTGTCGCCGCTCGGCCCGCGCGTGATCGACTTCGGTATCGCGCAACTCGTCGACACCCAGAGCCCGGCCAGCCAGACGATCATGGGCACACCCGCGTTCATGGCGCCCGAGCAGGTGCGCGGCGAGCCGCTGACGCCCGCGGCCGACGTCTACGCGTGGGGCGGGGTGATCGCGTTCGCCGGCACGGGACGGTTGCCGTTCGGCGGCGGCGCGCCGTCCGAGGTCCTCTACCGGATCGTCAACGAGGGACCGAACCTGGAGGGCCTCGACGAGCGTGTCCGTGCCGTCGTCGAGGGGGCGATGGCCAAGGACCCCGCGCGACGGCCGAGCGCCCAGCGGCTGCTGGACGAGCTGGTCGGTGGCCGGCCGACCCCGGCGACGGCCAGCCAGGCCGTCGAGCGCGCCTGGGCCGGTGGTGGAGGTGGTGAAGGTGGCGGGGCGGGCGTCCTTGAGGAGCCGGCCGTACCAGGGGGAGCGGCCGTGTCCGTCGAGGCCGGTGCGGGGGCCGTTGGGGGGCGGCGGTGGCCGTGGGTCGCGGGGGTCGCCGCGCTCGTGGTGGTGCTGGCGGGCGGGTGGACGTTCTACGCCGGTCTCGGTGCGGCCGCGTCGTCCTACCGTGCCGGTTTCGCCGACTCCTGGGCCGTCGGCGCTTCCGACGGCGGCGGGGCCCGGCTGGACGGCGGGACCTACCTGCTGACCGCCAACCCCGGATGGCGGCTGTGGAAGTCGGCCCCCTTCGCCGAGGGGTCCGCCGGGGGTGTCGTGGTCAGCTCCAGGATGCGGCTGGAGGGGGGTTCGGGGGAGTTCGGCGTGTGGTGCCGCGGTGACGTGGGCACCGGCGACCGCTACGAGTTCGCGGTCACCGCCTCGGGCGAGGCCTCGATCGTCAAGCGGCGCGGCGGGCGGGGCGTCGTCCTGCACGGGCCGGTGCGGATGGGGAAGGCGGCCGACAACCGTGTCGTCGCCCAGTGCGAGCAGCGGGGCGAGCGGGTCGTCCTCGGCATGTGGCTCAACGAGGAGCCGGTGGGGGAGGCCGCCGACGAGGAGGACCCCTACGGCCCGGGGGCCACCGGCGTCTACGCGGCACCGGACGCGGCCACGCCCGTCCGGGTCGGGTTCCACACGTTCGAGGTCCGCCCGGTGGCGGGATGAACGTGCGGTTCGGCGTGCTGGGAGCGCTCCGGGTCGTCGAGGGGGAGCGTGACCTGACGCCCGGCCCCGCCAAGCACCGCACGCTCCTGGCCGCCCTGCTGCTGAGGCCGGGACGGACGCTGACCGTCGACCGGCTGATCGCCGAGGTGTGGGGCGAGGAGCCGCCGGCCTCCGCGGAACCGGTGCTGCGGGTGTACGTGAGCGCGCTGCGCAAGGTGGTCGGCGGGATCCGCACCGTGCCCGGCGGCTATCTCCTCGACGTCGATCCCGACGAGGTGGACGCGCACAGGTTCGAGCGCCTGGTGACCGCGAACCGGCGGGCCAGGGACGCGGGCAGGACCGCCGAGGCGGCCGACGGCCTGCGTGCCGCCCTGGCGCTGTGGCGAGGGCCCGCGCTGGGCGGTGTCGACTCGGCCGAGCTGCGGCGCGCGTACGCCGTACCGCTGGAGGAGCTGCGGCTGACCGCTCTGGAGGAGCGCGTCGAGCTGGACGTGGCGCTCGGCCGGGGCGCGGAGGTGACGGGGGAGCTGCGCGCGCTCGTGGCCTCGTACCCCCTGCGGGAGCGGGCGTGGGCGCAGCTCGTCCTCGCGCTCGGCCAGGCCGGGCGCAGGCCGGAGGCGTTGGCCGCCTACCGGGAGGCGCGGCGGCTGCTCGTCGGCGAGCTCGGCCTTGAGCCGGGTCCCGAGCTGCGGGAGGCGCACGGGCGCGTGCTGGCGGGAGGAACGCCCGCGCGGACCGTACCGAACGAGACGCCGCCCGACATCGCCGACTTCACCGGGCGCGAGCACGTGCTGGACTGGATCCGCCGGTCCGTGCCCGTCGCCGGGAACGCGCCCGTCCACCTGGTGCTGCACGGTCCCGCGGGGACGGGCAAGTCCGCGGTGGCGGTTCACGCGGCGGCCGGGCTCGACTTCCCCGGCGGGCGGCTGCACGCCTCGCTCGGGACCAGGACGCCGGGCGCGGTGCTGGAGGACCTGCTGCGCTCGCTCGGCCACCCGCGGGGCGCGGTGCCCGCCGACCCGGCCGAGCGGACGCGCCTCTACCGCAGCCTGGTGAGCGGCCGGCGGCTGCTGGTGGTGCTGGACGACGCCGCCGACGAGGCTCAGGTACGCCCGCTGCTGCCCGCGGGGCCCGGCTGCCTGACGCTGGTGACCAGCCGCTCGCCGCTGTCCGGCCTGGAGGCGGCGCGAGGCTTCGAGCTCGGCGTGTTCGGCGTGGACGAGTCCGTGGAGATGCTGGCGCGGGTGGCGGGAGAGCGGCGGGTGCGGGCCGAGCCGCGGGAGGCCGCGCGGATCGCGGTGTTGTGCGGCGGATTGCCGCTGGCACTCAGGATCGCCGGGTCCAGGCTCGCGCGGCGGCCGAGCTGGACGCTGGAACACCTGGCGGGGCGCCTGGAGGACGAGCGCGGACGCCTCGACGAGCTCAGCGCGGGGGACCTGGCCGTACGCGGCAGCCTGGCGCTCGGCTACCGCGCGCTCCCGGATCGCGAACGCCTGCTGCTGCGCCGCCTCGGCGCGCTGTCCGCGACCCACGTCGCCCCGTGGGCGGCCACCGCCGTGCTCGGGGAGCCCGCCGACCGGTCGCTGGAGGCGCTGGCCGAGGCGGGCCTGCTGCGGGCGCGCGGGCTCGACGCGAGCGGCCAGGAGAGGTACGACCGGCATGACCTGACCAGGCTCTACGCCGCCGAGCGGCTGGCCGCCGAGGAGGGGCCGCCCGCCCGGGTCCTCGCCGCGGCCACCGGGGAGATCCTCGACCGCGCCCGGCGGGCCAGGGCGCTGCTCCTGCCCGCCGAACCGGGCTCCGGCCGGACCGTGGCCCGTACGGCGGAGCAGGCCGCGGACCTGGACACCGCGCGGCTGCGGGAGTCGGCCCGCTGGCTCGCCGCCGAGCGGGGCTTCCTGGTCGCGACCGTCGCCGACCTTGAGCGGGCCGGCCTGGACGAGGCGACCTGGCGGCTGGCCTTCTACCTGACCCCCTTCTTCGAGCTGGGCGCGCACCACGAGGACTGGCACGCGGTCGTGGAGCTCGGCCTGCGGGCCGCGCGGCGCACGGGCCACCGCCACGCCGAGGCACTGCTGCTGCGCTCCCAGGCCGACCTGCGTCGTGCGGAGGGCCGCATGGAGGAGGCCGCCGACCTCCTCCGGCGGGCGCTTCCGCTGGCGGAGGCGCACGAGGTGCCCCGTACCAGGCACCGGCTCGGCCTGGTGCGCCTCGCCCAGGGAAGGCGGCCGGAGGCGGAGGCCTGCTTCGTGGCCTGCCTGGCCGCGTTCTCGGCGATGGGGGACCGGCGCGGCAGGGCCGACGCGCTGCGCGCGCTCGGCGGGTCGAGGCAGGCCGAGGACCTGCTGCGCGAGAGCCTCGCGGCCTACCGCGAGCTGGGCGATCCGCGCGGCGAGGCGGCCGTCTCGCTCGACCTCGCCGGGCTCCACCTGGACCGCGAACGCCCCTCGGAGGCGCGCGAGCGTGCCGAACGCGGCCTCGGCCTGGCCAGGCGCCTGGGGGACCGGCTCCCCGAGGCCGCGGGACTGGTGCTCATGGCCAGGGTGGCCCTGGCCGAGGGACGGCCGGACGCCGCACGCGGGGCCGCGGAGGAGGCGCTCGGGACGTTCCGCGAGTACGCGGACCGCCGGGGCGTCGCGCGGGCGCTGCTCACTCTCGCGGCGGCCCTGCTGGACCTCGACGAGGTGGCTGAGGCGGTTGATGCCGTATCGGGCGCTGTGGGAGAGTTTGACGCTCTTGGTGACCGGGACGGTCTCGCCGAGGCCGGAGAGCTCGCCCGCGAGGCGTCGCGGCGCCGTGGCCTGCGCGCATAGCGCTGTGGGGGCTTGTTCGGGTCTACACGGGTCTATGCGGGTTCTGAAGGTAGCCCGCGTACGGTCGGGCTCGACGTGATCCACGACGGGGGAATGGGGATGATATGCGGTTCGTGTCTGGAGTGGCCGGGGTGGCCGGGGTGGCCGGGGTGGTGCTGGCGGTCGTGTTGAGCGGCTGCGGGGTGCTTCCCGGGCAGCAGGGGAGTGGTGGGGAGGAGCGGGTGACGGGGGCGTCGGATACGGCGGATACGGCGGACCCCGTCGACACCGTGAAGGCGACGGAGGTCGCGGAGCCGACGGAGGCCGGTGATCCCGCCGAGCGTGAGCGGGCGATCGCCCGCAGGGAGGTCAAGGCGAGCGGCGCCGACCTGACCGTGGAGATCACCGGCATCCGGCGCCAGGGCCGGCTCTCCACGCTGACCTGGACGGTCACCAACAACAGTGACGACCGATGGCAGATGAACAGCGACATGGGCGACACCCCGGGCGGTCTCGGACTGACCGTGGCCGGGATCAGCCTGGTCGACCCGGTCAACGGCAAGCGGTACGTCGTCGCGCGCACCGGGAAATACCCCAAGGCCGAGTGCCTGTGCTCCGACTACGACGTGTTCACCGAGGCCGGTGAGGTGCTGTCGCTGCACGCCACGTTCGCCGCCCCGCCGCCGGACGTCACGAAGATCAATGTGGACCTCAAGGTGCTGGGTGTGTTCACCGATGTCCCGATCTCCTGAGCGCCTCACGATCCTGGCACTCGGGCTCGCCCTGTTCGCGGGCCCCGCGACGGCCGCGTGGGCGGATCCGGGAGACTGGGCGGATCCGGGAGACGACACCACGGCCGGGGTGGAGGACGTCGTCGCTCCCGTCGAGGACATCGTCGCCGAGGTGCGGTCGCTCGACGGCGCCGAGAGCGAGGCGCGGCAAGGCGAGCAGGTCACCGTGGCGCTCACCAGTGACGTGCTGTTCGCGCTCGACAGAGCCGTGCTGACGCCCCGGGCGCGGCAGCGGCTGGGGCGGGTCGCCGCGAGGGTCCAGGCGGACTCCGCGGGCGGGACGGTCAGGATCGAGGGGCACACCGACGACCAAGGTGACGACGCCTACAACGCCGCGCTGTCGCTCAGGCGGGCGCAGGCCGTGCGGCAGTCCCTCCAGGGGACGTTGACGGGGGTGGTCTTCCAGGTCACGGGCTTCGGCGAGAGGCGGCCCCGGGTGCCCAACGTCGTCCGGGGCCGGCCGCTGGAGGAGAACCGGGCGAGGAACCGGAGAGTCGAGATCGTCTTCACCGCCAAGGGGTGACCCTCGCGGCCACGCCGTGCCTCGGTGGCAGCCGTGGTCACCACGACTTGAAGATGATCTGCTCGATGCGGCGTCACAGCTCGTTCGCTGGCATCATTGGACAGGGCGCAGCGAGGAGGAGTGGAGATGTCAGAGACAGCTGGTGGGCCCTGCCCGACATGAGAGTGGGGACTCGGGTGACCATCGGGGACCGCAACCCGACATCGTGATCATTCCTGCCGGAAGCCTCAGCGACGACGAGAACCCGGTCCGCGAGGAGATCGTGGCGGCGGTCATCGAGGTCGTGTCGAAGAACACCCGTTCCGAGGATTACGGTGACAAGCCGGAGGCGTACGCCTCGATGGGTATTCCCGTCTATGTGATCATCGACCGTAGGTGCGAGACCATCCGGGTGTTCAGTGAGCCCGATGTCAACCGCTACACCCGCGAGAACGTGAGTTCCTCCGGCAAGCCGTTCACGCTGCCGGAGCCGGTGCTGCTGACGATCGGCACGGAAGGCTATCCGGCCGCCCTGTAGCGACGGTCTCGCCGAGCCCCGGTGCGGGTCACGGAATCCCGGTCGATCACCGGGATTCGTTCCTCGGGCCCTGCCTGTGCGTCTGTTCGGAGCCGGCGGTTCGGGCGGCCGTCGTACGTTTCGTCTTACCAGCCGCCGGTGCCGAAGGTGCTTTCGTCGTGGTCGCCGTTCGTCGCCCACCAGAGGGACAGGGCCGAGCCCCATTCCGGGACGTCTCCGGTGGGGGACCAGGTCAGCAGCAGTTCGTCCCGTCCGTCGCCGTCGTAGTCGGCCGCCGCCCGAGGGTGTGCCAGGCGTTCCTCGGGGCGCAGCCTCCTGCCGGTCGGGTCCGTGGCCGGTCCGAGCCGGCGGATCGTCCTCCCGCCGCGTCGCAGCCCGTCTCTCCCGCCGTGGAGCAGCTCGACGCCGTCGGGGCCACGGTCGATCGCGAGGTCGTCGGTCCCGTCGCCGTCGTAGTCTCCCGTCGTCAGGCTCCGCGCGAACCTGAGGTTTCTGAACACCTGTGGGGTGCGCCGCGCCCCGCCGGAGTAGACGGTCATCACGCCGTCGACCGAGGGCGGCTCGGTCTCGTACCCCGGCTCGTTGTTGCGGCTGCCGCTGTCGGCGACCACGACGTCGCCCCTGCCGTCCCCGTCGAAGTCCCCGAACGCGAGGGCGTTGCCCTCGTTCAACCGGCGGCTCTGGCGGGACAGCCCGCCGGACCCGCCCTTGACGAGCCAGGACGCCACCTGCTCGCCGTCGCTCGTGTCACGCACGAGCAGATCGGTGGCCCGGCGCCCGCCGATCCCGCCCGCGGCCAGGTCCTGGACGCGCATGCCGTCCGGCGAGGGCTGGACGGTGTGACGGCGGGGTACGCCCTCCCGGGTGAACGGCCCGTACAGCACGGCCAGATTCTCCCGAAGCTCGCCGGTTCCCTTCGTCATCGGTGTCCTCAGCGCCAGATCGGCCGCGCCGTCGCCGTCGAAGTCACCCGGCACCGTCCCGTGGGAGAAGCCGAAAGGGGCCACGGACGTCGGGACGGCGGTCGGCGTCGCGTCCGGATCCACCCCCTCCGGGCCGCCCCACAGGATGTGCGGGACCTCCGGATTCCGGTCGGCCCGCACCACGTGGCCGTGGACGAGGACGTCGGCGAAGCCGTCGTCGTCCAGGTCGGCCGTGCTCGTGAGCCCGCCGAACTCCAGGTGGGTGCCGGGCACCACCGTCCTGGTCCGGGGATCCAGGCCGTCCTTCGAGCCGTACACGATCACGAGATCGGGTGACCAGGGGGCGTGGAACATGACGAAGGTCAGGTCCGCGAAGCCGTCGCCGTTGACGTCGCCGGGGTCGCGGCCGCCCTTTCCCTCGGCGGGCGGTGATCCCCGCGACCTCAGCGACGCGGGCCGGGGGGACGACGACGGTGGCGGCGGCGGTGGTTCGGGGAGCAGCGCCGACGGTGTCACGTACGGGACCGGCGTCGCGTCCCTCTCGCCTCCGAAGCCGCCTCCGAAGCCGCCTCCGAAGCCGCCTCCGAGGCCGCATCCGCCGAGCAGGAGGACGAGTGCCAGGGCCGTTCCGGTTCCGCTTTTTATCGCGCCCTCCCACATATGTGGGGATATTAGGACCTAGAAGACCCGGAAGTGGTGGAACATCTCGTAGGCGGCGTCCTGGGCGGCGAAGGATCTCGCCTCGGAGCGTTTGACGGCCAGGTAGGCGGAGGCGCGGAGGGGGCCGAGGGCGTCCATGAGGACGTCGTCGGCCTCAAGGGCGTCGAGGGCCTCGTCCAGGGAGGCCGGGAGGCGGCGGACGCGTCCGGCCGGGAGGGTCGCGGGGTCGACGTCGACGGGGTCGCCGGGGTCGAGGCCGCGGCGGATGCCGTCCAGGCCCGCGTGGATGACGGCGCCCAGCGACAGGTAGGGGTTGGCCGAGGAGTCGGAGGGCTTGAGCTCCAGGTTGGCGGACGCCGCGGCGTCGCGTCCCGTGGGGGAGCAGATCCGCACCGCCGCCTCACGGTTGTCCATGCCGTAGCAGGCGTAGGCGCTCGACCACGACCTCGGTGTCAGGCGCCGGAAGCTGTTCACCGAGCCGCAGGTCAGCGCGGTGAGTGCCGGGAGGTGGGCGACCAGGCCGCCGATGAAGCGATAGGCCGTGGCCGACATGCCGTACCGGTCGGAGGGGTCGCCGAAGGCGTTGGCCCGGAGCCCTGGATCCCACAGGGAGACGTGCAGGTGGGCGCCGTTGCCCGCCTGGTCGGCGAGGGGCTTGGGGGCGAGGGAGGCCCACATCGACATGCGGGCGGCGACGCCCCTGACCGTCTCGCGGTAGACCACGTGGTTGTCGGCGGCCTGGAGGGCGGGGGCGTGCTGGATCGACAGTTCGTGCTGGCCGTGGCCGAGTTCGGGGTGGTAGTGCTCGGGCCGCAGCCCCTGGCTCTCCAGGGCGCGGATCAGGGTCATCGTGTAGTCGTGGAGCTGGTTGAAACCCATGGAGGAGTAACACAGGCTGTCGTCGGCGGGGACCAGCCGGTCCAGGCCGCCCGCGGGGTCGGGCTCGCGGCGGCCCAGGGTGAACTCGGGTTCGTAGGCGGCGACGAGGGCGTGTCCCTCGGCGGCCAGGGCGGCGACGGCCTCGCGCAGGAAGGTGCGCGGGCAGACGGGCCAGGGCGAGCCGTCGACCCGGCGCAGGTCCGCCAGCATGGCCGCGGCGCCTGGAGCGTAGGGCAGGTGGACGAACGTCGCCGGATCGGGGACGAGGCGGACCTCTCCCACCGGGCCGAGGCTCTCGACGTCCTGGAGCTCGTCGAGCATGTTCATCGCCATCATCGCCACGGTGTGCCCGATGCCGGTGTGCAGCCGCTCCGCCAGCCGGAGGCGGGAGGTGGCCTTGCCCCTGATCACGCCGCCATGGTCGGCGTACAGGAAACGGATCAGCTCGACACCCTCGGTGTCGGCGCGTTCGACGACGCGACGCGCCGCGGCGGTGTCGAGGGCGTCGAGCGGGTGGGGGCCGGTCATGGCCTGCTGATCTCCCATGCCTCCTGCGTAACACGTCCTCGTGGGTGAGGGGAAGCACCCCGGGACGCTCGCCCCGGGAGCGATCCGGGGTGATCGGGGCGGCCCAGGGTGATCCGGGGTTATCTGGAGTTATCCGGGATGGTTCGAGGTTGTTAGGAGTGGTTCGTGGCGATTCGGGTGGTCCGCGGTGATGTGCGGTGGCCGTGAGGTCCCTGGCCGCGGTTGTTCGGTGTCCTGCGGTTGTTCGGTGTTACGCGGTGTTGCTTGGTGTCATTCGGTGACCACGTCACCGGCTGAGCAGGGGGTGCCGGTGAGGGAGGGGGACCGGGGGAGCGGGCGGGCGCACTCGCAGGTGACGGTGATGGTCACCGTGCCGGTGGCGCAGCCGCCGGAGGCTACACACGCCTCCACCGGGACCGTCCAGGTGCCGGACACCCGGGAGATGCCGCCGAGCAGGCCGTCGGCGTCGAGCGTGATCCCGGCGGGCAGGAGGGCGGGGTCGACCACCTTGAAGGCGAGCGTCCTGCCGGTCGGGTTCGCCAGCGTGATCCTTCCCCTCAGCGGCCGGTCGACGGCGACGCCGAAGTGGCCGAGGGACGGATGGGCGGAGAGAGACGAGGAGCCTCCCGAGACGGGGCTTCCTGCGACAGGGCTTCCCGAGACAGGGCTTCCTGCGACCGAGTCTCCCGCGGCAGGCTCCCCGGGCCCGTCGTCGGCCGATGTCTGGGCGGAGGCCTGGGCCGGTGCCGGGGTGGGGGCGGGGGACGATGTCGGGATCAGGGCTGGGCCCGGTGCCTGGACAGGGGACGTCGCCGGTATCGGGGTCGGGTCCGGTGCCGGGGTCGCGAGAGCGACTCCCGGGGTCGCCAGTACGCCGCACGTGACGGTCCCGGCGACGATGACCCCGATCCCGGGGATACCCTGCTTGCCACGCATGAACGATCCCCCGTACGAGAAACGGACTTCCCCTCAGGGTGCCGGAAAGATCATCAAGGGAGTGCCGTGATGTCTTCCGTGGTCATCCATGATCGGGTCAGGACGTTCGCCGTACGGGTGGTCTCCGTGTCACGTCACATCGGGTGTCGTCCTCGTCGCCCTGGTTCCGTACCACGCTGTACGGCGTTCCGTACCACTCTGTACGGCGGGGCCGCGCGACTTCGGGCGGCGGGGCGCGGGTGTGACCTCGTGGCTGGGTTCGCGGGTACGGGGGTGCCGTGACGGCTTCCGGTGATCATGGCGATACGGTTCCGGGATCAGCGGAACCGGACGCGTTTCCGGGATCGGCGGGGCCGACGGCATGGCGTTCGGTGCGGGGTGCGCGCTCCCCTGTGGGTCAGCCGGGAACGCGGGTGGCGCGGTTCAGGGCGGGGGACCCCGCCGGGCGGTTAGGTGAGCACTCGGGTGAAGAACAGAGCCAACTGGTCTGCCCCCCTTATGATCCCGTCGAAGACTCCGTTGACCGCGCTCGCCGCTTCGGCGGGCTTGGTGAACAGATAGAAGACCACGAAAGCTACCGCGAGGTAGGTGAGGATCTTCTTGACCTGCATGGGGGCCTCCTGGCAGTTCCAATCCCAGCCGTATATACCCGAATTTTATCGATCTTTGGCATCTGCGGCCCGGGTGGCTCCCGGATTTTGATGATCATACCCGTCGCGCGGGGGCGAGCCGCGGTCTGGTCGCGAGTTTGGCATAGGTCACATCCGCCATCGTGCGGTCGCGAGACGCTCCTGTCCAATCTTCACTGCCAGGTATACCGGTAGGGCTAGCCCGGCGCCGGGCGTACGCCGATCGCGGGAGGTGTTTTTGCCGCTCACCGCCGGTCCGGTGACCGCCCGGGCGCGTCGTTCGCGGTCGGGAGTCCGGTTGTGACCGGCCGATGCCGGCGAGTGCCGGCCGATGTCGACAGGTGCCGGCCGATGCCGGCCGCTGTCGACAGATACCGACGGGTGCCGACCAACTGTCGACAGGTGTGCGGCCTCGCCGTCGGGTGGGCCGGAGGCCGATCGGGGCGCGCCGCCTGGGAACCTCCTCGCCGAACCTTCGGTGACGCCGGGGCACCCCGTCCGGCGGACGGAAGACGAGCCCTCGGGAAAAAACTAAGGGAACTTAGTATTTGGGGCATCCGATCACCCGGTGGCTCCGAATGAAGGGTCGAACCGACCCGAGGGGCCCCCTATGACCCGATTTGCCGGTGCCGTTGTCATCCTGCACGGCGGGCGTGCCCGTGGCCATGAGCCCACGGCGCCGACCCAGCTCGCCGTCCTGCGGATGATTCCCTTCGAGCGGGCCGTACGCCGTGCCGTGCGCGGGCGGGACGTCGCGGTCTCGCGGCCCAGGTTCCGGGTGCGCGGATGGAACGGCGCGGAGGCCTCGCCGGTGGCGGACCTGCACGAGCTCGTCGACGGGCTCGGCGTGCCGACCGTGCTCATCGGTCATTCGATGGGCGCGCGGGCCGCGCTGCGGATGGTGGGACACCCCCCGGTGGTCGCGGTCGCCGCCCTGGCGCCCTGGCTGCCCACCGGCGAGCCGGTCGGTCACCTCGGCGGTACGCGCGTGCTGCTCGCGCACGGCGATCGCGACACCGTCACCGATCCGCGCGCCACCTGGGCCTACGCCGAGCGGTTGCGGCGCGGCTCCGTGCGGGCGTACGGGACCGGGGTGCCCGCCTTCCAGGGGGAGGCCGCCGGTGGGGTGGCCGCGATCGAGGTGGCGGGGGAGGGGCACGCGATGCTCCGCCGGGCCGCGCTCTGGCACCGGCTCGCAGTGGAATTCACCCTTTTGTCGCTTGACGGGCCATCCGGGGCGGGACCGGTGACGAACGCCTTCCGCCGGGCCGCGGCGGGGCTGCCCCGGCCGACGGTCTGAGCGGTCCGAGATGTCGGTGTGCGCGGTTCCGGCCGGTTCGAACGGCCCCACGGTGAGAGGACATTGATGGAAAGACGCAGGATCGCCGTCGTCGGCGGCGGGGTGGCCGGACTGACCGCGGCGTACGTGCTGCGGCGGAGCGGCGACGTCACCGTGTTCGAGGCCGACGACCGGATCGGCGGGCACGCCCACACCCACGACGTGCCGTCCGGCGACGGCCGCACGCTGGCGGTGGACAGCGGGTTCATCGTCCACAACGAGCGGACCTACCCCCATCTCGTCCGGCTCCTCGCGGAGCTGGGCGTGCGGACCCAGCCGTCCGAGATGAGCATGTCGGTCTCGTGCGGGGGCTGCGGCCTGGAGTACGCGGGAGGCAGGAAGGCGCCGGGGCTGTTCGCGCGGCCCTCCAGCCTGGCCCGTCCGGCGTACCTGAGGATGCTCGCCGAGGTGCCGCGCTTCCACCGGCTGGCCCGCGAGGCGCTGGAGCGCGGCGACGACCGCACGCTGGGGGAGTTCGTCGCGGGCTTCTCCCCGTACTTCGCCGCCCACTTCGCGACACCGCTGGTGTCGGCTGTCTGGTCGTGCCCCCCGTCCGTCGCCGGGCGCTACCCGGCCCGCTACCTGTTCGCGTTCCTGGCCAACCACGGCATGCTCGGCGTCTCGGGCTCGCTGCGGTGGCGTACGGTCACCGGGGGCTCGCGCGAGTACGTCGAGAGGATCGCCAAGTCCCTCACCGCGGTGCGCACCTCCGCCCCCGTGCGGGCGCTGCGCCGCACCGGGGAGGGGGTGGAGTTCCACGCCGACGGGGCCGTCCAGCGGTTCGACGCGGCGGTGGTCGCCACCCATCCCGACCAGGCGCTGCGCCTGCTGGCCGACCCCACCCCCGACGAGCGCGACGTCCTCGGCGCGTTCCGCTACTCCCGCAACCCGGCGACCCTGCACACCGACCCCTCGGTACTGCCCGGGGCGCGGCGCGCGCGGGCCTCGTGGAACTACCGGATGGAGGCGTGCGGGGCGGACACGGCGGGCGGGGTGCGGGTCACGTACGACATGAACCGGCTGCAGCGGCTCGACGCGCCGGAACCGCACCTGGTGACCCTCGGCGACGAGATCCCCGACGAGCACGTGATCGCCCGGATGGTCTACGAGCACCCCGTCTACACCCCCGAGTCGGTCGCCGCCCAGGAGCGGCTCCCCGGCCTCAACGGGAGCGTGGTCGCCTACGCGGGGGCGTACCACGGCTGGGGCTTCCACGAGGACGGATGCCGCTCGGGCGTGCGCGCGGCCGAGGCGCTCGGGGCGCGCTGGTGACCGCGCCGCGCGAGACGCCGGTGCGTACGCCCGAGAGCGCGCTGCCAGAGGGCGCGTCGTCAGAGAGCGCGCCGTCAAAGGGCGCGCCGGTCGAGACGTCCGGGACACCGGAGACGCCGGAGAGCGCGCCGTACGAGAACGCGCTGTACGAGTGCGTGATCACCCATGTCCGGTCGGCGCCGGTGCGCAACGCGTTCGCCTACGCCTCCTACATGTGGCTGGTCGACCTGGACCGGATGCCGCGCGACCGGTGGCTGGCCGCGTTCCACGCGCGCGACCACGCGGGCGACCCCGCGCTGAGCATCAGGCAGAACGTCGACGCGTTCCTCGCCGGGCACGGGATCACCGCGAGCCGCGTCAGGATGCTCACCCACGCCCGGGTGCTCGGCCACGTGTTCAACCCGCTCACCGTCTACTGGTGCGACACCGCCGAGGGCACGGCCGTGGTCGCCGAGGTGCACAACACCTACGGCGGGCGCCACCGCTACCTGCTGCGCCCCGGCGAGCGCGAGGTGGCCAAGGAGTTCCGCGTCTCGCCGTTCAACGGCGTGGACGGCCGCTACCGGCTCAGCCTCCCCGAACCCGGTGAGCGGCTCGCGCTCGGGGTCGTCCTGCACCGCGACGGGCAGCCGCCCTTCGTGGCCGGGGTACGCGGGCGCCGCCGCCCGGCGACCGGGGCCTGGCTCTACCGGCTGGCCGCCCGGCACCCGATGGCCCCCCTGGCGGGCAGCGCCAGGATCCGACGCCAGGGCGTCTCCCTGTACCTGCGCGGCCTGAAGATCATTCCCCCCGGAGGACCCAGATGACCACGACGACCGGACGCGCCCCCGCGCTCTGGCCCGACGTCTCCGCCGTTCCCGCCTCGCGCCTGCGCGGCGCCCTCGCCCGGTGGCTCTTCCTGCGCGCCGTACGGCGGCTGCCCCTCACGGTCGAGCTGCCCGGCGGGGAGCGGCTCGGCACCGGCGGCCCGGTGATGCGGGTACGCCGCCCCGGCGACTTCCACCGCAGGATCGGCGCCTCGGGGCTGATCGGCTTCGGCGAGGCGTACATGGCGGGCGACTGGGAGGCCGACGACCTGGCAGGGGTGCTCACCGTGATGGCCGGGCGGCTGACCACGCTCGTCCCGCCCGCGCTGCAGCGGCTGCGGCGGCTGGCGGTGCGCAGGATGCCCGGCGACGAGCTGGGCGCGGAGGAGGACACCCGGCGCAACGTCCACCGCCACTACGACCTTTCCAACGCGCTGTTCGCCGAGTTCCTCGACGAGACCATGACGTACTCCGCGGCCCTGTTCGACGGGCCCGCCTCGTGGGGGACGCTCGCGGACGCCCAGCGGGCCAAGATAGACCGGCTGCTGGACCGGGCGCGGGTGGGGCCGGGCACCCGGCTGCTGGAGATCGGCACCGGCTGGGGCGAGCTCGCGCTGCGGGCGGCCTCGCGCGGCGCGGCCGTCACCACCGTCACCCTGTCGCAGGAGCAGTGGGAGCTCGCCACCGCGCGGGCCGCGGACGCGGGCCTGTCGGACCGGGTGGAGATCCTGCTGGCCGACTATCGAGAGGTGGGCGGCAGCTACGACGCGATCGTCAGCGTCGAGATGATCGAGGCGGTCGGCGCGCGCTACTGGCCCGTCTACTTCCGTACCCTGGAGGAACTCCTCGCCCCCGGGGGCCGGATCGCGATCCAGGCGATCACCATGCCGCACGACCGGATGCTGGCCACCCTCGACACCCACACCTGGGTGCAGAAGTACATCTTCCCCGGCGGCATGCTGCCCTCGGTGCGGGCGGTGGAGGAGAACCTGGGGAACCTGCGCGTCGTGGACCGTCTCTCGCTGCGCGAGGACTACGCCGAGACGCTCCGGCTGTGGCGGGAACGCTACCTGGAGCGCGTCCACGCCATCGGCGCGCTCGGCTTCGACGAGGTCTTCCACCGGATGTGGACGCTCTACCTCGCCTACTCGGAGGCGGGTTTCCGCTCGCGCTACCTGGACGTCTGGCAGTTCACCCTCGGGAGGGAAGCATGACCGTCACCGCACCCACGGCCACGGGCGCCGCGGCCGTTCTCGCGCCGCTGCTGCGCGGCCTGTTCGGCGGGGAGCCGCCGCTGCGGCTGCGCACCTGGGACGGCGGCGCGTACGGGCCGCCGGACGCCCCCGCCGTCGTGCTGCGCTCGCCCCGCGCGCTGCGGCGCCTGCTGTGGAGCCCCGGGGAGCTCGGCCTGGCCAGGGCGTACGTGACGGGGGAGCTGGACGTGGAGGGCGACCTGGCCGACGGGCTGCGCCGGGTCTGGGCCACCGCTCACACGGTTCGTAAGGCTCGCACGGTCGCCCCGTTGCGCGCCGCGCGGGCGCTGGTGAGCGTGCGCGGCGCGCTCGGCCGCCCGCTGCCGCCGCCCGCCACCGAGGCCAGGCTCGGGGGCAGGGCCCACAGCCGGAGCAGGGACCGGGCGGCGATCTCCCACCACTACGACCTGTCCAACGACTTCTACTCGCTGATCCTGGACGAGTCGATGGCCTACTCCTCGGCGTACTTCGAGCCGGGCGACACCCTCGCCGCCGCCCAGCGCCGCAAGCTCGACATGGTCTGCCGCAAGCTGCGCCTGCGGCCCGGCATGCGCCTGCTCGACGTGGGCTGCGGGTGGGGCTCGCTGATCCTGCACGCCGCCCGCGAGTACGGGGTGTCGGCAACCGGGGTGACGCTGTCGAAGGAGCAGAAGGCGTTCGTCGAGTCGCGCTCGGAGGGGCTGGACGTGACCGTCCGGCTGCAGGACTACCGAGACGTCGCTATCGGTACCGCCGGTCCCTACGACGCGATCGGCTCGATCGAGATGGGCGAGCACGTCGGCCAGGACAACTACCCGGTCTACGCCGCCGCCCTGCACCGGCTGGTACGGCCCGGCGGCCGGGTGCTGGTCCAGCAGATGTCGCGCGGCGCGGGCCACCCTGGCGGCGGGCCGTTCATCGAGACGTACATCGCCCCCGACATGCACATGCGCCCGGTCGGGGCGACGATCGGGCTGCTGGAGGCGTCGGGGCTGGTGTTCGAGCACGCCGAGGCGATGGGCGGGCACTACGTCACGACCGTGAACGAGTGGTACCGGACCTTCGAGTCCCGCCACGCCGAGGCCGTCGCGATGGTCGGCGAGGAGATGACCCGCGTCTGGCGGCTCTACCTGGTCGGCGGCGCCCTCGCCTTCGAGCAGGGCAGGATGGACGTCCACCAGATCCTGCTGAGACGGCCCCCCGAACCCGGCGCGCCGACCGGCCCCACGTCTCCCGCCGGGCCCTCCGCCGGGTCCTGGGCGACCGGCTCCACGTCCCCCACCGTGCCCGGGGCCCCGACCGGTCCCGCGTTCCCCGCCGGGCCCGGTCCGTCCGAGGGGTCGGAGGTGCGGGATGTTTGACCTGTCCGCCCTCGGCTGGTCCCTGCTCGGCTCGGCCGCCGCCCTCGTCGTACTGCTGGCGCTCACCCTGGCCGTGGCGCTGCGGGTGGGGCGCCACTCGGTGATCGACGTGGCCTGGGGGCTCGGGTTCGCGGTCGTCGCCCTGGTGTCCTACCTGCTGTCCGACGGGGATCCCGTCCGGAGGCTGCTGGCGCTGGCGCTCACCGCGGTCTGGGGGGTCCGGCTCGCCCTGCACATCGGGCGGCGCAACGTCGGGGAGGGCGAGGACCCCCGCTACGAGCGGATGCTCGGCCGCGCCACCGGTAACCGGACCCTGTACGCCGTCCGCGTCATCTACCTCACCCAGGGTGTCACCCTGCTGTTCGTCTCGCTCCCCGTCCAGGTGGCCATGCTCGGTACGGAGCCGCCCGGCCGGCTCGCCTGGGCCGGGGCCGTCCTCTGGCTGGTGGGATTCCTGTTCGAGGCGGTCGGCGACCAGCAGCTCGCCCGGTTCAGGGCCGACCCGGGAAACCGGGGGAAGGTGCTGGACACGGGGCTGTGGCGCTACACCCGCCACCCCAACTACTTCGGTGACGCCTGCGTGTGGTGGGGCCTGTTCCTCGTCGCCGCCGACCAGTGGCCGGGGGTGCTGACCGTGCTGTCGCCGGTGCTCATGACGTACTTCCTGGCGGGCAAGACCGGCAAGCCGCTGCTGGAGAGCCAGCTGTCGCGATCCCGTCCCGGCTACGCCGACTACGTCCGCCGCACCAGCGGGTTCTTCCCGTTCCCGCCCAGGTCACCGCGCGGGAAGGACGGCGCGTAGACGGCTGGAGCGGCGTTTGTGGTCCTGAAAAGAGGGGAATTGGTCGATGTATCGTAACTATGAGTAATTATTCAGTAGCGAGGAGTGGGGACGATGACATCGCCCGTCGGATCAGGCCAGCCAGGTGATCGGCCGCGCAACATCGGCTCTCGCGGGTTGAGCTCGGAGACAAGACCAGCGTTCCAGACCACGGAGTTCATCGCCTACATCGTCATCCTGATCGCGATCGTGATCACGGCCTTCGCGGTCGGCGGCGACTCGCGCGGTTACGGTGACCCCTTCGGGGCGGAGCACGCCATCAGGTACATCACCATCCTCACGGTCGGCTACATGATCGCCCGAGGTCTGGCGAAGGCCGGGAGCTGGGACCGGGGCGACAGCGTCCGCTAGCCCTCCGGGTCTCCCACCGACCGGCTGACCGGCCGACCGCCGGCGGACGGCTGATCGGCGGCCGTCCGGCGACGGGTCGCCGCCGGTGGTCGCCCGGCGGCCGGGCCGCTGCGACCGGTGCGGCCGCTGTGGCCGTTGTGGCCGCGCGCCGCCGAGCCCGGACCACGAGGGGCCGGGCCGTCGCCCGCGACCCTCTCCCCGCTGCCCAGGAAGCGGCCCGCCCGGATGCCCGCTCAGGCCCCCGCTCGGCTCCTTCGTCCTGATGCCCGCTCGGACTCCCCGCCCCGGACTCTCGCCCGTGCCCCCGCCCCGACTCCCGCCCGCACCCCCGCTCAGACGCCCAGGGAGGCGTCCATCAGCTTGGCCACGGCCTCCTCGTCGCCGCTCACGTCGACCTTGGCGTGGGACTGGCGGCCGAAGCAGAACAGCAGCAGCTCCCCGGCCGTGCCCGTCACCTCGACCTGAGGCCCGTCCTTGGGGCCGCCGATCGCGACACCCCCGCCGACGCGGTGCAGGATCACCCGGACGGGAGAGCGGCGCAGGAACAGCCGGGCGCCGCTGTGGATCTGCCTCCAGAACCTCTCCTCCAGCTCGGCGGGCAGCTCCCGCGGCTCCCAGACCCGCTGCGCCCGCCGCACGTCCTCGTGGTGGACGAAGAACTCCGTCGTGTTGACGGCCTTGTCCAGGCCGGGCAGACGGTAGGGCCCCAGGGGACCGGAGCGCACGAGCTCGACGAGGCCCGCGTACCCCTTCCTGGTCTTCACGGACTCCTGCACCCTGGCGGTGTGCCCGGCGAGCGGCTTGAGGAGGATGCCTCCGGCGGCGTCGGGGCGGCTCTCGCGGACGACGAGGTGGGCGGCGAGGTCGAAGGTGGTCCAGCCCTCACAGAGCGTGGGAGCGTCCGGGCCGAGCTGGGCGAACAGGTCGCTGAGCGCGGATCGTTCGGCGCGGGCGTAGTTCATTTCAGATCCTAACGAGCCGTTGTGCGAGCAACCGGAGGTGTGAACGTGACACTAACCGAAGGTGGTTCGGGAATAACCCGATGATCCAGAGTGATAGGGACTTAGGTAGCAACGTTCCCCGTCGAAAGGACACCCCCCGCGTGGCGAGCAAGATGACCACCGCAGTCATGCGCAGGGGACTCGGGGTCCTCGGGGTGGCCGTCCGGGCGGAGAAGGCGATCTTCTCCGCCGCGGTGCTGTCCAGCGCCCTGTACGGCGTGATGACCGTCGCCGCGGCGTGGGCACTGGGCTGGGCCACCGACCACGTCGTGCTCCCGGCCTTCAGGGACGGGCGGATCACGACGGGCACGCTCACCCTCGGCGCGCTCCTCATCCTCGGGATCTCCCTGCTCAAGGCGCTGGGCGTGGCCGGGCGGCGATACTTCGCCGGTGTCATGCAGTATCGGATGCAGGCCCGTTCCCGCCGCGACGTCACCCGCCAGTATCTGCGGCTCCCCCTCGCCTGGCACCACAGGCACCCGACCGGGCAGCTGCTGTCGAACGCCGGGTCAGACGTGGAGGCCGCCTGGGCGCCGCTCGCCCCGCTGCCGATGGCGGTCGGCGTGGTCGTGATGCTGGTGACCGCCGCCGTCGCGATGGTGATCACCGATCCGGTCCTCGCTCTCGTCGGTTTCCTCGTCTTTCCCGCGATCGCCGTCCTCAACCTGGTCTACCAGCGCAAACTCAATCCGCTCGCCACCCGCGCCCAGCAGTTGCGCGCCGAGGTCAGCGAGATCGCCCACGAGAGCTTCGACGGCGCCCTGGTCGTCAAGACCCTCGGCCGCGAGGACGAGGAGACCGCCAGGTTCCGGGTCAAGGCCGACGAGCTGCGCGACGCCAACATCGCCGTGGGCCGGGTCCGCGGCCTGTTCGACCCGATGCTGGAGGCGCTGCCCACCCTGGGCGTGCTCGCCGTGCTGCTGATCGGCGCGATGCGGCTGGAGAGCGGCGCGATCGGCTCCGGCGTGCTCGTCCAGGTCGCCTACCTGTTCACCCTGCTCGCCTTCCCGATCCGCGCGCTGGGCTGGGTGCTCGCCGAGCTGCCCCGGGCCGTCGTCGGCTACGAGCGGGTCCAGGCCGTGCTCGACGCCACCGGCTCCATGGAGCACGGCGCCGTCGAGCTGCCCGGCACCGAACCCGCCAGGCTGGAGGTCCGCGACCTCGGCTACGCGTACGGCGACGGCGAGTTCCCCGTCCTGCGCGAGGTGAGCCTGGAGGTCGGAGCCGGCCGTACCGTCGCCCTGGTCGGCCCCACCGGCTCGGGCAAGTCGACGCTCGCCCAGGCCCTCGTCCGCCTCGTCGACCCGGCGGAGGGCGCCGTGCTGGTGGACGGCACGGACCTGCGCGAGGTCGCCAGGAACGGGGTGAGCGACGCGGTGGCGCTGGTGCCGCAGCAGACGTTCCTGTTCGACGACACCGTACGCGGCAACGTCACCCTCGGCCGGACGGTCGGGGACGAGGACGTCTGGGCGGCGCTGCGCCTGGCGCAGGCCGAGGGGTTCGTCAGCGCCCTGCCCTCGGGGCTGGACACCCGGGTCGGCGAGCGCGGCACCACCCTGTCGGGCGGCCAGCGCCAGCGGATCGCCCTGGCCCGCGCGCTGGTGCGCCGACCGAGGCTGCTCGTCCTGGACGACGCCACCTCCAGCGTCGACCCGCAGGTCGAGGCGAGGATCCTGTACGGGCTGCGGGACGCGGCCCAGGTCTCCACGGTGGTCGTCATCGCCTACCGGATGGCCACCATCGCCCTGGCCGACGAGGTCGTCTACCTCGACCACGGCCGGGTCGTCGACCGGGGCGGACACGCGGAGCTGCTCGCCCGCTGCGAGGGCTACCGCAACCTGGTCACCGCCTACGAACGACAGGGGGCCGAGCGCGAGGCGCTCGACGCCGAGCGAGAGGAAGAGGTCAGCGCGTGAGGAAGCACCACCGGCCGGGGGAGATCCCCGGCGGCCGCGGGCGGGGTCCGCTGGGGGGACGGTGCCGGTGAGCTCGTTCCAGGGGGTCGAGCGTTCGGGGCTCGCCACCGTCAGGCACGGCCTGTCGCTCACGCCGGAGTTCCGCAAGGGGCTGGCCGGGACGCTCGCGCTCGCCGTGGTCGCCACGGTCGGCAAGATCATCGTGCCGATCGCCGTCCAGCAGACCATCGACACGGGGCTCGCGGAGGGGGCCCCGGACGTGGCCTACGTCCGCACCGCCGTGCTGCTGTGCGCCGCCGCCGTGGTGTTCACCGCGCTGTGCGCGTACCTGATGAACGTCCGCCTCTACCGGGCCACCGAGTCCTCGCTCGCTACGCTCAGGGTGCGCGGCTTCCGGCACGTGCACGACCTGTCGGTGCTCACCCAGAACTCCGAGCGGCGCGGCGCCCTCGTCTCCCGGGTCACCGGCGACGTCGACCAGATCAGCGTGTTCATGCAGTGGGGCGGGCTGATGATCATCATCGCCCTGGGGCAGCTCCTGGTCGCCACCGGGCTGATGTTCGTCTACTCCTGGCAGCTCGCCCTGCTGGTGTGGCTGTGCTTCCTGCCGCTCATGGTCGTGCTGCCGCGCTTCCAGCGGTGGCTCTCCGGTGCCTACACGCGGGTCCGCGAGCGCACCGGCGACATGCTCTCGGCCGTCAGCGAGTCGGTCGTGGGCGCGGCCGTGATCAGGGCACACGGCTCCGAGGCCCGTACGGCCGAGCGGCTCGACGTCGCGATCGACGCCAACATGGCGGCGCAGGCCCGCACCCAGCGGATCGTCGCGACCGTGTTCCCGCTGACCGAGATCGTCGCCGCCGTCACCCTGGCGGCCGTGGTGCTGGTCGGGGTGCGGCTCGGGCTGGCCGAGGACATCACCGAGGGGCGCCTGGTCGCCTTCCTGTTCCTCATCACGCTGTTCGTCTCGCCGATGCAGATCGCCACCGAGGTGCTCAACGAGGCGCAGAACGCCGTCGCCGGGTGGCGGCGCGTCCTCGGCGTGCTCGACACCCCCGCCGACGTCGCCGACCCGGGCACTGAGGGGGTCGAGCTGCCGCGCGGCCCCATCTCGGTCTCCTTCGAGGACGTGGGGTTCTCCTATCCGGGAGGGGTCCCGGTGCTGCACGAGGTCTCGGCGGACATCCCGCCGCGCTCGCGGATCGCGGTGGTGGGGGAGACCGGTTCCGGCAAGACGACCTTCGCCAAGCTGCTCACCCGCCTGATGGACCCGGTCTCGGGGCGGATCACGGTCGACGGCCACGACCTGCGGACCGTCCGGTTCTCCTCGCTGCGCAGCCGTATCGTCATGGTGCCGCAGGACGGCTTCCTGTTCGACGGCACCCTGGCGGAGAACATCGCCTTCGGCCGCCCCTCGGCGACCGAGGCGGAGATCCGGCTCGCCCTGACCGAGCTGGGGCTCACCGACTGGCTGGAGGGGCTGCCCGCCGACCTGTCGACCAGGGTCGGCCAGCGCGGCGAGTCGCTGTCGGCGGGCGAGCGCCAGCTCGTCGCGCTCGCCCGCGCCTACCTGGCCGACCCCGACCTGCTGCTGCTGGACGAGGCCACCTCCGCGGTGGACCCGGCGACGGAGGTGCGGCTGGCCCGCGCCCTGGAGGGCGCGACCCGGGGCCGCACCGCCGTCTCCATCGCCCACCGGCTCTCCACCGCCGAGGCGGCGGACGAGGTGCTCGTCTTCGACAGGGGACGGATCGTGCAGCGCGGCCCGCACGCCGAGCTGGTACGCCGTCCCGGCGTCTACGCGGACCTGCACGCCTCCTGGGTCTCGGCCGCCCGTTCCCAGCGGCCCTGAGAGATGATCTTCTCGAAGGGGTGGGGGCCGACCGTCTCGGGGTCGGCCTCCAGGTCGTAGAGCGGGGTGTATCCGGTCGAGAGGTACAGCCCGGCCGCCTCGGGCTGCCGGGGGCCCGTGGTCAGGTAGATCCTGCGGTAGCCCTGCCGCGCGACCTCTCGCTCCAGCTCCCGTACGACGGCGACCCCCAGGCCGCGCCTGCGGTGGCCCGGGTGGGTCCAGATCCGCTTGAGCTCGGCGGTCTCCTCGTCGTGACGGAAGAACGCGCCCCCGGCGATGGTCAGCCCGTGCTCGACGAGGACGAGGAACGCGCCCCCGTGCTCCGGGGTGAACCGCTCGTCGGGGTAGCGGCTCATCTCCTCGTTGGGACCGTACCGGCTGGTGTACTCGTGGTGCAGGTCCTCCAGGAGCGGCCTGACCTCGGGGTCGCGGACGGCCACGTACCGCACCTGGAGGTGGGTGTCCGGGGGGTGGACGTCCTGGGGGTGCCCGCCCCGTCCGCCCGGGGCCGGGGAGTGGGGACTTTCGGTGCCCGGGACCGGAGAGTGGCGAGAATGTTCGGTGCCCGGGGTGGCGGGCCGCGCGGAGTCGATCGTCACTTCGGCTGCCTCGGCAGGCCGGGCGGGTTGATCTTCGAGGTGGGCAGCGCCTCGTTGCCCAGACCCCAGCGCTTGAGCACCTCGGCGTACTTGCCGTTCTCGATGAGCGTGTTGATCGCCTCGTTGACCGGCTGGACCAGGCCGTTGCCCTTCAGGGTCATGACCGCGATCAGGCCCTCGACCGACCCGCCGCCGGAGAGCGTGCCGACGATCTTGCTGTCGCCGCCCACCGCGACCTGGTAGGCGATGGGCGGGTTCGGTCCCAGATAGGCCTGGATGCGCCCGGACTTCAGCGCGAGCAGGACGTCGCCGTACTTCTGGTAGTACTGGATGTTCGCGGCCTTGAGCCCGGCCTTCTGGTTCTGCGCGTCCCACTCCAGCAGGATCTTCTCCTGGTTGGTGCCGGAGCCGACGGAGACGTTCAGACCGGCGATGTCGGCGGGCTTCTCGATCTTGGCGATCTCGCTGGTGGTGCCGACCTGCCAGGCCAGCTGGTCCACCCGGTAGGTGGCGAAGTCGTAGATGTCCTTGCGCTCCTCCGTCACCGTGACGTTGTTGAGCACCAGGTCGTACTTGCCGGACTTGACCGCGAGGAACAGGTTCTCCCAGGAGGTGTTCTCCTCCTTCAGGGGCAGGCCCAGCACGTCGGCGATCAGGTGGGCGAGGTCGGTCTCCACGCCGACCAGGGTGGTGTCGTCGTCGGCCAGGAACACCAGGGGCGGTGCGCCCTCGCCGTTGAATCCGGCGACGAGCCCGCCCTTGGAGCGGATCGCCTCGGGGACCTTGGCGGCGATCGCCTCCACCTTCTCGGCGCGGACGCGGTTCTGCTCGGGGGATGTGTTGATCTTCACCCCGCCGGTTCCCGACGGGGCCGCGGCCGGGGCGGCCTCCGCCTTGTCCGTCGTACCGGCTGAGGTTCCGGCACTGCCGCAGGCGGCGGCGAGGAGGAGAGGCAGGGCGGCGATGGCGGGGGCGAGCCTCGATATGAACGACATGTCGGTCCTTGCTCGGGTGATGGGTGCGGGTAGCGGACGGTGGTGGGTGAGTCGGTGGGTGGGTGGATGGGTGGCGCCGGGAGGTTCGCGGGGTCTTCGAGGGTTTTCGCGCAGGGTCGTTCCGCGGGAGGGCTCCGTGAGAGGTCTTCGCAAAAGGCTCTGCGGGAGGGCTCCGCGAGGGGGTTCGTGAGAGGGGTTTCGCGGGGGGTCAGAGGACCTTGCTGAGGAAGAGGCGGGTGCGCTCGTGCCGGGGGGCGTCCAGCACCTCGGCGGGAGTGCCCCGCTCGACGATCCGGCCCTCGTCCATGAAGACCACCGTGTCGGCGGCCTCGCGGGCGAAGCCGACCTCGTGTGTGACGACGATCATGGTGGTCCCGCTCCCGGCGAGGCCCTTGACCACGTCGAGCACCTCGCCGACGAGCTCGGGATCCAGCGCGGACGTCGGCTCGTCGAAGAGGATGACCTTGGGCTCCAGGGCCAGGGCGCGGGCGATGGCCACCCGCTGCTGCTGCCCGCCGGAGAGCTTGCGGGGGTAGGAGCGCGCCTTGTCGGAGAGCCCGACCCGCTCCAGCAGCCGGGTCGCCAGCGCGTCCACCTCCGCCTTCGGCCTGCGCTGGGCCGACCGGGGCGCCTCGGTGACGTTCTGGTGCACGGTCAGGTGCGGGAAGAGGTTGAAGCTCTGGAAGACGAAGCCGATCTTGGTCCGCTGCCGGAGGATCTCGCGTTCTGGCAGCTCGTACAGCTTGTCGCCGGACCTGCGGTAGCCGACCAGCTCGCCGTCGACGCTGACCGAGCCGCTGTCCACCTTCTCCAGGTGGTTGACGGTACGGAGGAGCGTGGACTTTCCCGACCCCGACGGGCCCAGGATCACGGTGACCTCGCCCGGGGCGACCCGCAGGTCCACCCCGCGCAGCACCTCCAGCGACCCGAAGCTCTTGTGCACGCTCCGCAGCTCGACCATCGCGGTGCTCATGCCCGGCCCTTCCCGTAGTGCCGCTCGATGTAGTGCTGCGCGATGGACATCACGGAGGTCATGACGAGGTACCAGATGGTCGCCACCAGCAGCAGGGCGATCACCCTGCCGTTGCGGTTGTAGATCACCTGGACCTGGTAGAAGAGCTCGGGCAGCGCCATGATGTAGACGACCGAGGTGCCCTTGACCAGGCCGATGATCTCGTTGCCCGCGGTCGGCACGATCGATCTCATGGCCTGCGGCAGGACGATCCGGAACAGCTGCCTGCTCTTGGGGATGCCCAGCGCCGCGGCCGCCTCCCGCTGGCCGTGGTCCACCGAGAGCAGCCCGGCCCGGACGATCTCCGCCGCGTAGGCGGCCTGGTGCAGGGCGAGGCCCAGCGCGGCGGCGGTGACCGGGCCGATCAGGTCCATCGTCCCGACGTCGAAGAACGCCGGGCCGAACGGCACGCCGAAGGAGAGCCTCGGGTACAGCAACGCCAGGTTGTACCAGAACAGCAGCTGCAGGATCAGCGGCACCGACCTGAACAGGGCGATATAGCTCCAGGCGACCGAGTTGAGCAGCGGATTCCCCGACAGCCGCATGAGCGCCAGGACCGTGCCGAGCAGGAAGCCGAAGACGATTCCCAGCGCGGTCAGCTCCAGGGTGAACACGACCGACCGCAGCACGGAGGGCGCGAACAGATACTCCCCGACCACCTCCCACTCCCAGGCCGGGTTGGTGACCAGGGCGCTGGTCGCCATGGCCAGCAGCACCGCGACACCCAGGGCCGCCACCCACCGCCCGGGGTGACGGGTGGTGACCACCTTCAACGGGCGCTCGTCGGCCGCCGCGTGATCCTGGTCGCCAGGGGGTCCGCCCGCGGGGGGAGTGGCGGCCAGGATCACGCGGGGCCCGGGAGCGGTCCCGGCGGACCTGCCGGAGACGGAGGCGGACGCGGGGACGAGACGGGCCCGGTTCCACGCGTACCCGCGGGCCCCGTTCACCCGGCGGCCCGTCACCGGGGGCGGTGCCTTCGCGGAGGCCGGGGAGGCCGCGGGGGTCACGGGAGTCGCGAGGGCCGCGGGGGCCGCGGGGGCAGTGGGGACCGTGGAGGCCGCGGGGGGATCGTGCGTGTCACCGCCGTCGGCGCCTGAGAATTCGACGGGCATGGTTGAGGCCTTCCTGGCTGGTCGTACCGGGCTGAAAGTGGTGCGGGGCGCGCTTCGCCGACGGAGCGTCGGAAGGTCGGCGGAGCGCCGGAGGAGCGGCGGTGACGCGGGTCAGCGACGACAGGAGAGGGGGCGGGGGCGGCGTGGGGCGACGTGCTCGCCCGCCACCGGCTGGAACTCTGGGCGCACGGCATCACTTCAACACACGTTCACAATCCCGTCAAGACCTACTTGTTTAGTAGGTTTTTGGTCGAGGTGGATCGCCCCGAGTTTCCGAGACGGTCACCTCGAATTTTTCAGATGGATCATTTCAAGGCGGAAAGGGACGCCCGGGGAAGGATTAGCCTGCTCAGGGCGAGGTAGAGGCAGGGCGGAGGCGGGCCCCACGCCCGCCCTAGGGAAGGGACCGATGGCAGAGTTGGTTGGCGGAGAGATCTCGGACGGCCAGTTCCCCGTGGTGGACGTCCACGCGGCGATAGACCGCAGCGACCTGCTCGACGAGCTGACCGATCTGCGGGTCAACGACGATGACGACGACGATCCCGTACTGATCCGCAAGGACGGCAGCCCGGTCGACACCTGGCGGGAGAAGTATCCCTACGGTGAGCGGATGGACCGGGCGGAGTACGACCGGCTCAAGCGGCTGCTCCAGATCGAGCTGCTCAAGCTCCAGTACTGGATCAAGGACACCGGCGGGCGCGTGGTCGTCCTCTTCGAGGGACGCGACGCCGCCGGCAAGGGCGGCACGATCAAGCGCTTCATGGAGCACCTCAACCCCCGGGGCGCGAACGTGGTGGCGCTGGAGAAGCCGAGCGAGCGCGAGAGCACCCAGTGGTACTTCCAGCGCTACATCTCCCACCTGCCCGCCGCCGGGGAGATGGTCTTCTTCGACCGCTCCTGGTACAACCGCGCGGGGGTCGAGCGGGTGATGCGCTTCTGCACCCCCGAGGAATACCTGGAGTTCCTGGAGCAGGCCCCCGAGTTCGAGCGGATGCTCGTCCGCGACGGCATCCACCTGGTGAAGTTCTGGTTCTCGGTCTCGCGGACCGAGCAGCGCACCCGGTTCGTGATCCGCCAGGTCGACCCGGTGCGGCAGTGGAAGCTGTCGCCGATGGATCTGGAGTCGCTCGACAAGTGGGAGGACTACACCGCCGCCAAGGAGGACATGTTCGTCAACACCGACACGGAGGAGGCGCCGTGGACGGTGATCAAGAGCAATGACAAGAAGCGGGCCAGGATCGAGGCGATGCGCCACGTCCTGAGCCTGTTCGAGTACGACAACAAGGACCACGAGATCGTCGGCACCCCCGACCCCAGGATCGTCGTCCACGCCGCCGACGTGCTCGACGACGACCGCAGCCGCTGAGCCGCCGCGGGGCCGCCGCCGGGGGGCGTTCCCGGGGGCGTGGCGAAGGCCGGACGCGACCCCTCCCCCCGGTTGCGGCACAATTGCCGCATGTCCCTTGACCTCGCCATCGCGGCCCGGCTGAAGCGCACCGCCGACGGGCTGGTGCCCGCCGTCGTCCAGCAGTACGACACCGGCGAGGTGCTCATGCTCGCCTGGATGGACGACGAGGCCCTGCACCGCACGCTCACCACCGGCAGGGCCACCTACTGGTCGCGCAGCCGCGGGGCCTACTGGGTGAAGGGCGACACCTCCGGCCACGTGCAGCACGTCAAGTCCGCCGCGCTCGACTGCGACGGCGACACAATCCTGCTCAAGGTCGACCAGGTGGGCGCCGCCTGCCACACCGGCGACCGGACCTGCTTCGACGCCGACGAGCTGACGGTGACCCGGGCGTGACCGCCAGGCGGGAACCGTGGACCTGGCTGGCGGTGTGCGTGGCGGGCGCCGCCCTGGTGCTCCTCGCCGCCGGGCGCGACTGGTTCACCGTGACGTACGACACCCGCGAGGTGGCGGTCTCCGCCGCCGAACTGGTCCCCGCGCTCGGCCCCGCAGCCTGGGCGGCGCTCGCCGCGGTGGTCGCCGTCCTCGCCACGGGAGGGGTGTGGCGCGGGCTCGTGGGAGCGGTGCTGGCGCTCGGCGGGGCCGGGATGATCGCCGGTTCCTGGTGGGGCGGCGGCGCGGACGCCGCGCTGCGGATCGCCGCCGACCAGGCGCCGATGACCGCCGGCGCCGCCCCGCAGGTAGCGCCGGCCGTCGTCTGGCCGGTCCTCGCCTCCGCCGGAGGGCTCCTGCTGCTGGCCGGAGGCGTGGCGGCGATCCTGCGCGGCGGGCGCTGGCCGGGCATGTCCGGCCGGTACGACCGGCAGGGGGCCGGTCCCACCGGCGCCGCGAACCGTCCCGCGCCCACCCGGAGCGCCCCCAGCGAGCGGGCGCTGTGGGACGCCATCGACGAGGGCACCGACCCGACGGCCGACCCGGACCTCCGCGAGCGCTGACCCCCGGTGAGCGCCGGCCTCCGGTAAGGCGCCGAGCGCGCCGAGGGGTGTGCGCTTTCGGCTACGACTTGCTCACAACGCGCTCACAAGCGTGAACGGATCCTCTCCTTCTGGGAGCATTTTCGCTAGGATTTCGCCCGCAACTCGGATAATTGGGGGTCATTCATGAGCTATGGCAATCACTCGGATGGCTATGGCCAGCCCCCGGGAAACGGTGGCCACGGCTCCCCGGGTGGCTACGATCCATCCGGCGGTTACGGCTCACCCGGCGGTTACGGCGCCAAAGGGTACGGCGGCTACGACCCCTACAGGGGCTACGGCGCGCCGCCGCCCACCAGGGGCAACAACGGCATGGCCGTCGCCGCGCTGATCATGGGCATCGCGGGGTTGTTCCTCTGCGGCCTCACCTCGATCGTGGGCGTGGTGCTCGGCCACATCTCGATGGGACAGATCAGGCGGACGGGCGAGGAGGGCCGGAGCATGGCCATCGCGGGCCTGGTCCTGTCCTACTTCGGCGTCCTGTGCTGGCTGGGCGTGGCCCTGCTGATCTGGCTGATCGGCGTCGGCACCTTCGCGGTGTCGGCCTGAACCCCTGACGCCGGTCCACGACCGGCACCGAATTCCGTTTCCGCCGAGGGGTCCGTGACCGCTCCCTCGCGGGCCCGCGACTCCCTCGAAGGCCCGCGACCGGAAGCCCGGTGGCGCGACGGCCCGGTGGCGCGGCGGCGGCGTGAGTAAGGTGGCCGGTGAGGCTCCGGACCACCGGCGAGGGATGCTGACGAGCCATGACGACGGGGAAGACCGAGGGTTCGCGCGGGTCGCGTACGACGGCCGTGCTGGCGCCGCTCGGCGTCGCGCTGGCGGCGGGCGCGGCGGTGGCGTTCGTGGGGGCGGTGGACCCCAACGAGCCCGGCCACTACCCGACCTGCCCGTTCCTCATGCTCACCGGCCTCTACTGCCCCGGCTGCGGCGGCCTGCGGACGGTGTACGCGCTCGTCCACGGGGATCCCGTGACGGCCCTGGGGCTCAACCCGTTCGTCGCGCTCCTGATCCCGGTGCTGGTCGCGCTCTGGGGCCGGTGGGTGCTGCGTGCCTGGTCGGGCGGCGAATCCGGGGGCGCGCCCATGGGAAAATCGATACACCCGGCGTACGTGTGGTTATTGCTCGCTTTGATGGCCGTGTTCTGGATAGTACGAAATCTTCCTTTTGGGGAATTCCTGGCCCCATAGTCACCGATAGGTCTCACCCCGTGGCGGAGCGACCCCGGCAGGGCCGATAGCATCGGCGGGACAAGGGCAGTCGATTCGGGAGGGGCCTAACTCGTGAGCGAGCGGAGCGAGCGAACCACGGATACGGCGGCGTTCGCGAACCCGGCCCCGGAGCTTCGCGAGGAGGGCAAGTGAGCGTGCTCGAGGAGATCCTCGAAGGAGTCCGCGCCGATCTGGCCGAGCGGCAGGAGAGGGTGACGCTGGCCGAGCTCAAGGAGCGGGCCGGACGGGCGCCCGCCCCCCGCGACGCGTACGCGGCGCTGGGCGGCGACCAGGTGGCGGTCATCGCCGAGGTCAAGCGCTCCAGCCCGTCCAAGGGCGCCCTGGCCGCGATCGCCGACCCCGCCGCGCTGGCGGGTGACTACGAGTCGGGCGGTGCCCACGTCATCAGCGTGCTCACCGAGCGGCGGCGCTTCGGCGGCAGCCTCGACGACCTGGCCGCCGTGCGCGCCGTCGTCGACATCCCGGTGCTGCGCAAGGACTTCATCGTCACCTCGTACCAGCTCTGGGAGGCCCGCGCCTACGGTGCCGACCTGGCGCTGCTGATCGTCGCGGCGCTCGACCAGAACGCGCTGGTCTCGCTGATCGAGCGGGCCGAGTCGATCGGGCTGGCCCCGCTGGTCGAGGTGCACACCGAGGAGGAGCTCGACCGGGCGCTCGCCGCCGGAGCCAAGATCATCGGTATCAACGCACGAAACCTCAAGACCCTTGAGGTCGACCGCGAGGTGTTCGCCAAGCTGGCTCCCGAGATCCCCGACGGCGTCATCAAGATCGCCGAGTCGGGCGTGCGCGGTCCCCACGACCTGCTCGCCTACGCCAGGGCGGGCGCCGACGCCGTCCTGGTCGGCGAGAGCCTGGTGACCGGCAAGGACCCGCGGGCCGCCGTGGTCGACCTGGTCACCGCCGGTGCCCACCCAGCATCCCGACCCGAGGGGCAGTAAGCAGTGACAACGCACGACGGAACCGTCATCACCACCGCCGACCTCGCGGGGAACGCCGCCCACGGCAACGATCCCGACATCAACGGCAAGTTCGGCGTCTTCGGCGGACGCTACGTGCCCGAGGCGCTCATCCCGGCGCTGGACGAGGTCGCGGCGGAGTACGACAAGGCGAAGAACGACGAGGCGTTCCTGCGGGAGTTCGACCACCTGCTGCGCACCTACGCCGGGCGGCCGACCACGCTGACCGACGTCCCCCGCTTCGCCGAGCAGGCGGGCGGCGCCAGGATCGTCCTCAAGCGCGAGGACCTGACCCACACCGGCGCCCACAAGATCAACAATGTGCTCGGCCAGGCCCTGCTGACCAAGCGTCTGGGCAAGACACGGGTGATCGCCGAGACCGGTGCCGGCCAGCACGGCGTCGCCACCGCGACCGCCGCCGCCCTGATGGGCCTGGAGTGCGTGATCTACATGGGGGCCGTCGACTGCGAGCGCCAGGCGCTCAACGTCGCCCGCATGAAGCTGCTCGGCGCCACCGTCGTCCCGGTCACCAACGGCAGCCAGACCCTCAAGGACGCCATCAACGAGGCGTTCCGCGACTGGGTCGCCAACGTCGACCGTACGCACTACCTCTTCGGCACCATCGCGGGCCCGCACCCGTTCCCGGAGATCGTCCGCGACTTCGCCCGGATCATCGGCGTCGAGGCCCGCCGCCAGATGCTGGAGCTCACCGGGAAGCTGCCCGACGCGGTCGCCGCCGCCGTCGGCGGTGGATCGAACGCCATCGGCATCTTCCACGCCTTCCTCGACGACAAGGACGTCCGGCTGCACGGCTACGAGGCCGGCGGCCGGGGCCTGGAGAGCGGCGAGCACGCCCTCACCCTCACCGAGGGCTCCATCGGCGTGCTGCACGGCTCGCGCACCTACGTGCTGCAGGACGACGAGGGCCAGACGATCGAGTCGCACTCGATCTCGGCCGGGCTCGACTATCCCGGCGTCGGCCCCGAGCACGCCTGGCTCAAGGACAGCGGCCGCGCCACCTACCACGGCATCACCGACGCCGAGGCTATGGAGGCCTTCGCGCTGCTCGCCCGCACCGAGGGCATCATCCCCGCGATCGAGTCCTCGCACGCGCTCGCCGGGGCCCTCAAGCTCGGTCGCGAGATGGGTCCCGAGGCGACGATCCTGGTCAACCTCTCGGGCCGGGGCGACAAGGACATGGGCACCGCGATGAAGTACTTCAACCTCTGACGATCGACTTGCTTCCCCTCCGGCGGCCCGGAGGGGACGAACCGCAACGGAAGTAACGATGACGACTCTCCAGACGGTGTTCGCCAAGGCGAAGGCGGACGACCGCGCCGCCCTCATCGGATACCTGCCCGCCGGGTTCCCCAGCAAGGACGGTGCGATCGCCGTCGCCACCGCCATGGTGGAGGCGGGCTGCGACGTGATCGAGATCGGCCTCCCCTACTCGGACCCCCTCATGGACGGCCCGACGATCCAGGACGCCGTCCACCGGGCGCTGACCAACGGCACCCGCATCGCCGACGTGCTGCGCACGGTCGAGGGCGTGGCCGCCACCGGTGCCGCCACCCTGGTCATGACGTACTGGAACCCGATCGACCGCTACGGCCCCGACCGCTTCGCCAGGGACCTGGCGAACGCGGGCGGGGTGGGCACCATCACCCCCGACCTCACCCCCGAGGAGGCCGGCCCCTGGCGCGAGGCCAGCGCCTCGGCCGGGATCGACACGGTCTTCCTGGTGGCGCCGAGCTCCACCGAGGCCCGCATCAAGGCCGTCGCCGACAGCTGCACCGGCTTCGTCTACGCGGCGTCGCTGATGGGCGTCACCGGTGCCCGCGCGTCGGTCGGCGAGGCCGCGCAGGGCCTGGTCGAGCGCACCCGCCCGCACACCTCCCTGCCGGTGTGCGTCGGCCTGGGCGTCGGCACCGGCCGCCAGGCCGCCGAGGTCGCCGGCTACGCCGACGGCGTCATCGTGGGGTCGGCGTTCATCCGCCGCGTCCTGGACGCCCCCGACGAGAACTCGGGTCTCGCGGCCGTCCGCGAGCTGGGCGCCGAGCTGGCGGCGGGCGTCCGGGGCTGATCCCGCCGGTCCGGGACCGATCCGGACCGAGGACCCGCCCGGGTGAGATCCCTCCCACGGAGGGGGCGCACCCGGGTTCATGCCTGTCGGACAGGCTTATTCGACGCTTATCCAGCCCGTGATGAGGTTTCCTTCGGATACCTTGCGTTCGCCGGAGACGTCCGCGCCCAGGGCCTGGAATAGGAGAATGGTGCCCGTGACCTCTGATAACCCCGCGCCCAATAGGTCGCGTATCGTGATTTCGGCGCTACCCTGGGTAACGACCGTCTCGCGGCTGGTGCTGGCGGGCGTGCTGATCGTCGCGGGTTGGGGCAAGATCGGCACCCCGGTGCTCTCGGTTCAGGCGGTCGAGGCATATGAACTGCTCCCTGAATCGCTCGCCACGGCGGTCGGCTACGGCCTGCCGATCCTGGAGATCGTCGTGGGGGTGTTGCTGGTCGTCGGGCTGCTCACCCGGGCGGCGGGTGTCATCTCGGCACTGCTCATGCTGGCGTTCGTCATCGGGATCGCCTCGGCGTGGGCGCGCGGGCTGCGCATCGACTGCGGCTGCTTCGGCGGCGGCGGTCAGCTGGCGGCCGGGGTGGAGCCCGACTATCTCATCGACATCCTGCGTGACCTCGGTCTCTTCGGGCTCGGCGTGCTCGTCGCCTGGTTCCCTCCGGGCCGCTTCGCGCTGGACTCCGCCCTGGGGCTCACCCCGGGGCGGGAGCCGTACGACGACCCCGACGACGGCGACGACGAGGAGGAGCACCAGGAGAAGGAGACTGACTGATGGGCAAGGCCGCGCGGGAGCAGTCGGCGCGTGATCGGATCAAGGCACAGCGCGAAGAGCAGATGGTGAAGGAGAGGCGTAAGCGTATGGCGACCATCGGAACGGTCGCCGTCGTCGCGATCGCCGCAGTCGGGGCGGGTTGGTGGTTCGCCGCCCAGAGCAGCAGGTCGGAGGAGGCCGGCGCCTCGCTCGCACCGGTCACCGTCGCGTCGGACGGTTCGGTGGTCATGGCCAAGGCGGGCGTGGAGAAGCCGGTCCTGGACGTCTTCGAGGACTTCCAGTGCCCCGCCTGCGAGGCGCTGGAGAGGACCAGCGGCGCCACGATCAAGAACCTGGCGGCCGAGGGCAGGGCCAAGGTGGTCTACCACCCGATCACGATCTTCTCGGAACAGACCAACAAGGGCATCACCCGGGGCAACTCCGTCCGCGCGGGGGCGGCCTCCCGCTGCATCCCCGGCGGCGCCCCCTGGAGCAGGTTCCACGACAAGCTGTTCGAGGAGCAGCCGTCGGAGACCGCGGAGGGCTTCGCGATCCCCGACCTGATCGCCTGGGGCAAGGACGCCGGGGTGACCGACCCCGCCTTCGAGAAGTGCGTGACCAGCCAGGAGAAGGCGTCCGCGCACCTCGCCTACAGCACCGAGGTCCTCAAGAGCCAGAAGCTCACGGGCACCCCGACGCTGAAACTCAACGGCACCGAGGTGGACACCGCGGTGGCTTTCAAACCGGCCGAGCTACGCCAGGCCGTTCTTGATGCCGCCAAGTAGCGCGCGACACGGTAACGTCACCTGACATGCCCCTCGCCTCGATTCCCAGCCCCTCCCAGGGGGTCTGGCATCTCTTCGGCGTGGTCCCCATCCGGGCCTACGCACTGTGCATCGTGCTCGGCGTCGTCGTCGCGGTCGCCATCGGCGAGCGCCGCTGGCGCGCCCGCGGCGGTGTCCCTGGAACGATCGTGGATCTCGCCGTCTGGGCCGTGCCGTTCGGCCTGGTCGGTGGTCGCCTCTACCACGTCATCACCGACTGGCAGCTCTACTTCGGGCCGGACGCGCCCAACGAGCCGATCGAGGCGCTGTTCATCTGGAACGGCGGCCTGGGCATCTGGGGCGCCGTCGCGCTCGGCGGTGTGGGCGTCTGGCTGGGCTGCCGCGGCCGGGGCATCTCCCTGACCGCGGTGGCCGACACCGTGGCTCCCGGCATCGCGGTGGCCCAGGCCATCGGCCGCTGGGGAAACTACTTCAACCAGGAGCTGTTCGGCAGCCCCACCGACCTGCCGTGGGGCCTGGAGATCGACCCCGACCGGCCGGGCACGGTGCCGGGCGAGGACACCTACCACCCCGCGTTCCTGTACGAGTCGATCTGGGACCTGGGCCTGGCGCTGGTCCTCATCTGGATCGGCCGCAAGCTCGTGCTCCGCCACGGCCGCCTGTTCGCGCTCTACGTCGCCGGCTACACCGTGGGCCGCTTCTGGATCGAGGGCCTGCGGGTCGACACCGCCCACCACATCCTCGGCCTGCGGCTCAACCAGTGGACCTCGATCATCCTGTTCATCGGGGCGATGGCCTACTTCTGGTACACCAGGAACAAGACCACCGAGGAGCGGGTCGTCTCGGCGACCGACCCCGACGGCCTCGTGGACGGGGCCACAGTTCCCGGGGACGAGGAGAGCGCTGACCCTTCTTCGGAGAAGAAGGACGGGGAAGCCGCCGCACCGGCCACGGCCCTGGCCGCGTCGGGTGTGGGGGACGGCGCGGGGGATCCCGTCGATCCGGCCCACCCGTCCGACCAGGCCGACCAGACGGAGAACGACGGCGAGACCGGGCGGGACGCCGAGCCGCGCCCCACCTCGGCGACGCTCGCGGCCGAGGGCTCGGGCACGGCCGGAGACCCGGCCGATCCGGCCCGTCCGACGGCCGTGGGCTCGGTCGACCCGGCCCACCCGTCGGACCAGGCCGAGCCGGTGGAGGGCGACCCTGCCGGAGGGGAGCCCGCCAGGACGGTTCCGGTCGCCGCCGCCCCGGCCGAGATCACCTCGGAGAGCACCGCACGGGACGGTGTCCCCTCAGGCGAGGCCGTCCCGGACGGCACCGCCACGGACGGCACCGTCCGGGACGGCGAGGTCGTCTCCGGTGGCGCCACCGTTCCTGACAGCTCCGCCGTCCCGGACAGTGACAAGGCCGCCGTCCCGGACAGTGACAAGGCCGCCGTCCCGGACAGTGACAAGGCCGCCGTCCCGGACAGTGACAGTGCCGCCGTCCCGGGCGGGGCCGCTTCGGGTGCGGAGAGAGGTGATCTCCGCGAGGAGGTCGCGCCGAAGGCGCCGAAGGGCGTTCCCGAAGGCGAGAAAGAACGACGTTGACGTTCTTCCCACGGTCGAGGCCCCGGGGCCCCGGACGCGCGGCCGGATCGTCCGGCACACCGGCGTGTCCCCTCCCCGGGGCCGAGACCGGCGGCTCGCCGTCTCCCTCGGGCACTGATTCCCCGGGGTCTCGTCGCGTCGAAGGACCGGCGTGAGCTCGGACGCCTCCGGGGGGCGTGCCGAGATGCACCACCGGCATCGCGACGTCAACGGCGGCTGGCTGCGGCCGTCGGTGTTCGGCGCGATGGACGGCCTCGTCTCCAACTTCGCCCTGATCGCCGGTGTCGCCGGCGGCGCCGCGAGCACCAGGGTCATCCTGCTGGCCGGCATCGCCGGGCTGGCCGCGGGCGCGTTCTCCATGGCCGGAGGCGAGTACGTCTCGGTGGCCAGCCAGCGGGAGCTCGCCCTGGCGGAGATCGACGTCGAGCGGCGCGAGCTCGAACGCCACCCCGAGGCCGAGCTGGAGGAGCTCGCCAAGCTCTACGAGGAGCGGGGCGTCGATCCCGCGGTGGCGGCCGAGGTGGCCAGGCAGATCTCGATGGACTCCGAAAGGGCCCTGGAGGTGCACACCGAGGCCGAACTCGGCGTCACCTTCCGTGACCTGCCCTCGCCCAGGATCGCCGCGATCTCCTCGTTCCTGTCGTTCGGCGTGGGCGCGCTCCTGCCCCTCCTGCCGTACCTGCTCGGCGTCACCAGCCTGGTGGCCTCCGCGGTGATCTCCTGCGTGGCGCTGTTCGGCGCGGGCGCGCTGGTCTCCCGGGTCACCGCGCGCAGCTGGTGGTACAGCGGGCTGCGCCAGCTCGTCGTCGGCGCGGTCGCCGCCGGCCTCACCTTCGCCCTGGGCACCTTCCTGGGAGGAACCGCACTGTGACCCCGCCACCCCCGACCTCGGCCCCGTCCCCGCCCTCGCCGGCCCCCGGGCGCAAGCGTCGCCGTACCTCCGGCAAGGCGCAGACCTGGAGCATCCCCCAGCTGGAGGAGTGGGGGCTGACCCGGACCCAGCAGCGGCTGGTGCTGGTGTTCGGCTCGCTGGCGGGCGTGCTGGCCGCGGCGCTCGCCCTCACCCTGGCGATCTCCGCGATCGGCAACGACTTCGTGCCCGAGCGGGCCACCGCCTCGGTCATCGGCACCGAACCCCGGCCGGACGTCTACAAGGGATGGCCCTCCTCCAAGGTGTTCGCGCCGATCGCGGAGAGCAAGGCCGACCCCAAACCGCTGACGGCCAAGGACCTCTTCGCCAAGACCCTCAAGGAGGGCAGGATCACGCTGAGGCTGGCGGGCACCCCCCGGCTGGAGACCGACTGCGTGGCGGCGATCTGGGGTCAGGGGCTCGCCGACCTGCTCACCCAGGGAGGATGCACCCAGGTGGCCAGGGGCCTGTACACCAGCGCCGACGGCCGTTACATCGCCCAGTACACCATGTTCAACCTCCGCGACACGGCCTCCGCCGACACGCTGGCGAACACGCTGACCACCCTGCACCGGGGCGGCTGGGTCCGGCCGGTGGAGACGCCCAGGGCGGCCTTCCCCGCCGGTGGCCACACCGAGGCCAGCGGTCACGCCATGGGGCACTACGCGGGCCTGGTCTGGCTCGGGAGGGCCGACGGGGCGGAGCCGGGACCGAGGGACGACTTCGTCTCGCTCTCCCTGACGCTCCGCGCCACGGAAAAGGCGATCTTCCGCCGCATCGTCGCCGCCTCCCCGGCGCCCGCCCCGGCCCAGTAGTTCCCGTACGCCGGGACGCTCTCCGGACCTTCCCCGCCGGGTTCCGCCGGACCGGTACTGTCCGGCCACCCCGGCTGCGGGGCCACGAACCGTGAGCCGTGTCTTGCCGCCGGGTCCGCCGGGTCGGCGTTATCCGGTTACATCCGCCTGTGGGGTGGGGCTCGAACCATGAGCCCTGTCTCGTCGGCGGGGTTCGCCGAGTCGCCGGTGTCCGGCCACCTCCGCCCGTGGGGCGGGGCCACGATGTGTGAGCCGCTGATTTCGGTCGGGAATCGTGGTTCCTCAGGGACCGGTGGGATGTCGAAGTAAGCTTTTTCCTCATGCGCAAGTGGATCATCATCGTCGTGCTGGCCGGGGTCGCCGGGCTGGGAGCCTTCCTGTGGCTGGGCGACGCGCCCGCCCCGCGTGCCGCCGTCCTGCGCGCGGAGCCCGGTACGGCCCACTACGCGCCCATCGCGACCCGTGCCCTCGATCCCCAGCCGCTCACCGTCGCCGAGATGTTCCCCGGCCCCTCGGTGTCGGCGGGCACGACCAGGCTCGCGCTCAGGAACACCGAGACCCTCGCCGACTGCGTCGAAGCGGCCTGGGGGAGCGCGGAGGAGGCGCTCGGCGGGTGCACGCAGGTGCTGCGGGCCCGTTACGAGACCGAGGACGGAGCGGTCTCCGGCCAGTTCCTGATCTTCAACCTCGCCGACTCCGCCGCCGCCGACAGGCTGGTGGCGGCGCTCAAGGCCGGCGGCTTCGTCCGGCCCGCCCCCGGCACGCCCGACGGCTTCGACGGCTCGCGCAGCTGGGCCCAGGTCCGTGGCCTCGGGCACTACGTCACGGTGAGCTGGGTCGCCCCCGTCGTGCCGGGGAGCAAGGTGGATCTCACCTACCCGCAGGTCGCGGTGGACGGTCTCGGCCTGGTCATCCAGCGCCGGCTGGTGCGCTGAGGGAGCTCTCCACCGCGGCCCGCAGCTCCAGCAGCCGGTGGGCGGGCAGTTCGAGGACGGTGACGTCGCCCGCCCACGGGGCCACGGCGGCGACGATCGCCCTGGCCTGTTTCTTCGTCAGGTCGCCCCGCACCCTGATCAGGGCCTCGCGCCAGGTGTTGGCGAGCTTGCCGTGCGCGTTGTCCAGGACGCGACGCAGGATCCTGGCCGCGTCGCCCGTCTCGCCGGCGTTCCCGATGGGTGGCGCCACCCGTACGGCGCGGACGGACGCGCCCTCGGCGGTGAGCTCGTAGACGGGGGCGAGCAGGTCGGCGGGGAGGTCCTTCGGGGCCGCTGCCAGCGTGACCCGGACCTCGGCGGCGCGGGTGGCGAGCAGCAGCCGGGGCAGCGCGGCCTCCAGACCGGCGGGTACGGAGATCGCCACCCTGGCCGGGTCGCTGGCGTAGGGCTTGGCCAGCCAGGTCGCCAGCCGCGCCCTGGGGGCCTTGGGCAGCACGTCGCGGGGCCAGTCGCCCACCAGCACCTCCGGGACGAACCCGTCGCCCGGGTCCGTGGCCGGGGCGGCGGAGGGAGGCGCCGACTCCACGGACTGCGGGCCCTGCGTGTAGATGGCGGTGCCGGCCGCCTCGGCGCGGGCGGCCGCGGCGGGCCAGGTCCTCGTCGTGGGCCGCAGGACGTACAGGTCGGCAGCCGAACCGATGGCCTCGGCGCCGAAGTAGCGGTTGAAGCCGGGATAGATCGCCTCGTTGACGAGGTTGAGCTGCGACAGGGCCTGCTGCACCTTGAGCGCGAGCGCGGGGGTGCGCTCGCTGGCGCCGTACGCCAGCATGATCCGGCCCTGCTCGCGGTCGCGCAGCCCCTCCGCGCAGCGGGCGACGAACAGCCCGACGCCCTCGGGGGTGTACGGGGGGTCGGTGATCGCCAGGTCGGCCCAGGCGTGCGCGGAGGCGGGCAGCCCCAGGCGCAGGTCGGCCCAGCGGGTCCGTACGGCCAGGCCGAGCCGGTCGGCCTGCCCGGCGATGTAGGCGAGGATGCGCTCGTCGACGTCGACGACGGTCACCTCGACGCCCGGGTGCAGCAGCGCGGTGGCGAGCGAGGTCAGGTCGTGGTCGCCCACGCACAGCAGCCTGGCGCCGTCCAGCCAGAACCGGGCGTCCAGCAGCAGCGCCCGCCTGACCACGGTCTCGCCGGTCGCGGCGACGTGGTCCAGCGTGTGGCGGCCCCGGGGCGCCTTGGCGATCAGCTCGTCCATGCGCGCGACCAGGTCCGCGTGATCGGGAAGCAGGTGGGCCACGGGGTCCGCGGGGGCGAGGGTCCTCGCCCCGGATCGGGCCGGGGCGGAGCCGGTCGCCGCCGGTCCGGGTGGTGTGGAACCGGTCACTCCCGGGCCGGGCGTCGTGAGGCCGGTCGCTCCCGAGCCGGTCGTTCCTGAGGCGGCCGTTGTGGGGCCGGTCACTCCCGGGCCGGTCACTCCCGGGTCGGCAGCTTCCGGGGCGGCCGGTGTGGGGCCGGTCGCTCTCGGTCCGGACGGTTTCGAGGCCCTCTCCGCCCGTCCGGCAGGATCCTGACTGGCAGGATGCTGCCGGGCAGGGGCCCGTTCGGTAAGGGCTTGCCTGGCAGGATCCTGCCAGGTCGGAGCCAGCCAGGCGGGCGGGGCCGGGAGCCTGAACCGGTCGCCGGATCGCTCCAGCTCCGCGTCCACCTCGCGCAGTAGCGCCTCGATGGTCCGCCGTGAGGTCGCGGTCTCCCTGACGAGGTCGGCGAGCGTCCACCAGCGGCCGCCACCCAGGATGACCAGCGCGTTTCGCAACCGCCTGCCGTCGACGCCCGCCCGCGCGACGAGCGCCTCGGCCCCGGTTCCCCCGGAAACCTCGGGTGCGCCAGGCCGCCCCGACGCGCCCGAGATGTCCGGAGTGCTGGTATTTGTCAGACCGATGGGGCCATCCGGGCCGGTGGGGTCGCTCGGTTCCATTGGGCCACCATAGGGCCCGGACCTGGAATGTTGCGCCACCGTAATGTGTTAAACGAACCGGGCGAACCGGCACTAATTCGGCGCGATCTCACCGGGTAGGTAGGTATCCGACAGGGTACGGTAATCTCTACCCACCACGCAGCAGGGCCAACGTCGTCCCTTGCTTGTTCGAAAGAAGCAAGACGACGGGAGGGATTCAATGCCTGCTGCCCACCTCGGCTTTCCCGAGCCCCAGGGCCTGTACCACCCCTCACATGAGCACGACGCCTGCGGTGTCGCCATGGTCGCCGATGTCGCCGGTCGCCGTAGCCACGACATCGTCGCGAAGGCATTGACCGCGCTGTGCAATCTCGACCACCGGGGAGCCCAGGGTAGCGAACCGGACACCGGCGACGGGGCCGGGATCCTGACGCAGATCCCCGACGCCTTCTTCCGCGTGGTGGCGGACCTCCCCCTGCCCGCGGCCGGTTCCTACGCCGCCGGGATGGCCTTCCTGCCCGCCGAGGCGCAGGCCCGCGAGGCCGCCGTACGGCTGATCGAGGAGATCGCCGCCGAGGAGGGCCTCACGGTCCTCGGCTGGCGCGACGTCCCGACCACCCCCGACCTCCCCGGGCCGAGCGCCCGCGCGGTGATGCCGTTCTTCGCCCAGCTGTTCGTGGCGTCCCCGGACGGCGAGAGCGGCCTGGAGCTGGACCGGATGGCCTTCTGCCTGCGCAAGCGGGCCGAGCACGAGGCGAACGTCTACTTCCCCTCGCTGAGCTCCCGGACCATCGTCTACAAGGGCATGCTCACCCCGCTGCAGGTCGAGCAGTTCTTCCCCGACCTGAGCGACGAGCGCTACGAGAGCGCGATCTCGCTGGTCCACTCGCGTTTCTCCACCAACACCTTCCCCTCGTGGCCGCTGGCGCACCCGTACCGCTACGTCGCCCACAACGGTGAGATCAACACGGTCAAGGGCAACCGCAACTGGATGCGCGCCCGCGAGGCGATGCTGAAGACGGCGAACCTGCCGGGCGACCTGTCGCGGCTCTTCCCGATCTGCGACCCGGCCGGTTCCGACACCGCCTCCTTCGACGAGACGCTGGAGCTCATCCACCTCGCGGGACGCAGCCTGCCGCACGCGGTGCTGATGATGATCCCCGAGGCGTGGGAGAGCCACACCGAGATGGACCCCGCGCGGCGGGCGTTCTACGAGTTCCACTCCACGATGATGGAGGCCTGGGACGGCCCGGCCTCGATCACCTTCTCCGACGGCACCCTCGTCGGCGCGGTGCTCGACCGCAACGGCCTGCGCCCCGGCCGGTTCTGGGTGACCGCCGACGGCCTGGTCGTGCTCGCCTCCGAGGCGGGCGTGCTGGACATCGCCCCCGAGGACGTGGTCCGCAAGGGCCGCCTGCAGCCCGGCAAGATGTTCCTGATCGACACCGAGCTCGGCAAGATCATCGAAGACGACGAGATCAAGGCCGAGCTGGCCGCCGAGCTGCCGTACGCGGACTGGCTGCACGCCGGGCTGGTCCGCTTCGAGGAGCTGCCCTCCCGCTCGCGCGAGGCCCTGTCGCACGAGACGCTGATCAAGCGGCAGCAGACCTTCGGCTACACCGAGGAGGAGCTGCGGATCATCCTGGGCCCGATGGCGAGGGCGGGCATCGAGCCGATCGGCTCGATGGGCACCGACACCCCGGTCGCGGTGCTCAGCGAGAAGCCCCGGCTGCTGTTCGACTACTTCAGCCAGCTGTTCGCGCAGGTCACCAACCCGCCGCTGGACGCGATCCGCGAGGAGCTCGTCACCTCCCTGGCCAGCACCATCGGCCCCGAGGGCAACCTGCTCGACCCGGGCCCGGCCTCCTGCCGCCAGCTGGTGCTGCCCTACCCGGTGCTCGACAACGACGAGCTCGCCAAGATCATCCACATCAACGACGAGGGCGCGCTGCCGGGCTTCCACCCGCACGTGGTCTCCGGCCTGTACGAGGTCGCGGGCGGCGGCGAGGCGCTGCTGCGCCGCATCCAGGAGATCCGCGCCGAGGTCTCCTCGGTGATCGAGGGCGGGGCGCGGATCATCGTGCTGTCCGACCGGGGCTCCTCCGCGACCCTGGCGCCGATCCCCTCGCTGCTGCTCACCGGTGCCGTCCACCACCACCTGATCGCCGAGAAGACCCGCACCAAGATCGGTCTGGTCGTCGAGACCGGCGAGGCGCGCGAGGCGCACCACATGGCGCTCCTCGTCGGCTACGGGGCGGGCGCGGTCAACCCGTACCTCGCCATCGAGACCGTCGAGGACATGGTCGACTCCGGCGCCCTGAAGGCCGACCGGCACAGGGCCGTGCGCAACCTCATCAAGGCGTACGGCAAGGGCGTGCTGAAGGTCATGTCCAAGATGGGGGTGTCCACGGTCGCCTCCTACACCGGGGCGCAGATCTTCGAGGCGCTCGGCCTGAGCCAGGAGGTCGTGGACGCCTGCTTCACCGGGACCACGTCCCGCCTGGGCGGCGTCGGCTTCGACGTCCTGGCCGAGGAGGCGGCGCAGCGTCACCTGCGCGCGTACCCCCGGGCCGAGAACGCCCACCGCCGCCTTGAGGTCGGCGGCGAGTACCAGTGGCGCCGCGAGGGCGAGCCGCACCTGTTCAACCCCGAGACCGTCTTCAAGCTGCAGCACGCCACCCGCTCGCGCCGCTACGAGATCTTCAAGGAGTACACCGGCCTGGTGGACTCCCAGGCGGAGAAGCTGATGACGCTGCGCGGCATGTTCAAGCTGCGCGAGGGCGTCCGCGAGCCGGTGCCGATCGACGAGGTCGAGCCGGTCGGCGAGATCGTCAAGCGCTTCTCCACCGGCGCGATGTCGTACGGCTCCATCTCGATGGAGGCGCACGAGACGCTCGCCATCGCGATGAACCGGCTGGGCGGCAAGTCCAACACCGGTGAGGGCGGCGAGGACCCCGAGAGGCTGCACGACCCGGCCCGCCGCTCGGCGATCAAGCAGGTCGCCTCCGGCCGGTTCGGCGTGACCTCCGAGTACCTGGTCAACGCCGACGACGTGCAGATCAAGATGGCCCAGGGCGCCAAGCCCGGCGAGGGCGGCCAGCTGCCCGGCCACAAGGTCTACCCGTGGATCGCGAAGACCCGGCACTCCACCCCGGGCGTCGGCCTCATCTCGCCGCCGCCGCACCACGACATCTACTCGATCGAGGACCTCGCCCAGCTCATCCACGACCTGAAGAACGCGAACCCGGCCGCCCGGGTGCACGTCAAGCTCGTGGCCGAGGTCGGGGTCGGCACGGTCGCGGCGGGCGTGTCCAAGGCCCACGCGGACGTCGTGCTCATCTCCGGCCACGACGGCGGCACCGGCGCGTCCCCGCTCACCTCGCTCAAGCACGCGGGCTCCCCCTGGGAGCTCGGCCTGGCCGAGACCCAGCAGACGCTGCTGCTCAACGGCCTGCGCGACCGGATCGTCGTGCAGGTGGACGGCCAGCTCAAGACCGGCCGCGACGTGGTCATCGCCGCGCTGCTCGGCGCCGAGGAGTACGGCTTCGCCACGGCCCCGCTGGTCGTCTCCGGCTGCGTGATGATGCGCGTCTGTCACCTGGACACCTGTCCGGTCGGCGTCGCCACCCAGAACCCGGAGCTGCGCAAGCGGTTCACCGGCAAGCCCGAGTTCGTGGTCAACTTCTTCGAGTTCGTCGCCCAGGAGATCCGCGAGTATCTCGCCGCGCTGGGCTTCCGCAGCATCGAGGAGGCCGTCGGCCACGCCGAGCTGCTGGACACCACCCCGGCCGAGAACCACTGGAAGGCCTCGGGCCTGGACCTGGCGCCGATCCTGCACCAGCCCGAGCTGCCCGCGGGCGCCTCGCTCCGCCGTACGGTGGAGCAGGACCACGGGCTGGCCAAGGCGCTGGACAACACGCTGATCCAGCTCGCCGAGGGCGCGCTCAAGGGCGGCTCCAGGGTCACGCTCGACCTGCCCATCCGCAACGTCAACCGCACGGTCGGCACCATGCTCGGCCACGAGGTGACCAAGCGGTACGGCGGCGCCGGGCTGCCCGACAACACCATCGACGTGCGCTTCACCGGTTCGGCGGGCAACTCCTTCGGGGCCTTCCTGCCCAGGGGGATCACCCTGCGGCTCACCGGCGACGCCAACGACTACGTGGGCAAGGGCCTGTCCGGCGGCCGGATCTCGGTCCAGCCGCACGACGCGGCCCCGCTGGACGGGCACATCATCGCCGGGAACGTCGGCCTGTACGGCGCGACCTCCGGTGAGGCCTTCATCCGCGGCGTCGTGGGGGAGCGGTTCTGCGTCCGCAACTCCGGGGCCACCGCGGTGGTCGAGGGTGTCGGCGACCACGGCTGCGAGTACATGACCGGCGGCAAGGTAGTCGTCCTCGGCCCGACCGGCCGCAACTTCGCGGCGGGCATGTCGGGCGGCGTCGCCTACCTGCTCGACCTCGACGCCGAGCGGGTCAACCGCGAGATGGTCGAGATCGAGGCGCTGGCCGAGGCCGAGTCCGAGGCGCTGCGCGAGATCGTCGAGGCCCACCTGACCGAGACCGGCTCCACGGTCGCCAAGGCGGTCCTCGCCGACTGGGACCCGTCCCGGTTCGGCAAGATCATGCCGACGGACTACAAGCGGGTCCTGCGGGCCGCCGAGTCGGCCCGGCTGGAGGGCCGCGACATCGACGAGGCCGTCATGACCGCCGCGGTCCAGGGGTGAGGCCGATGTCCTTCTCCACGCCGACGACCGTTCGTGTCGCCCATGTTTCCCCGCTGTTCCCGGGTCTCCGGGCTTGCCAGGCTTTTCACGGATTTCACGGATTTCACGGATAAGGGAGGTACGACCGATGGCTGACCCCAAGGGTTTCCTCGCTCACGGACGCGAGCTGCCGGCGCGCCGCCCGGTGGACGTGCGCATCCGCGACTGGCGGGAGGTCTACGAGGACTTCCCCAAGCCCGCGCTGACCAAGCAGGCCGCGCGGTGCATGGACTGCGGCATCCCGTTCTGCCACAACGGCTGCCCGCTGGGCAACCTGATCCCCGAGTGGAACGACCTGGTCTACCGGGACGACTGGCAGGAGGCCATCGAGCGCCTGCACGCCACCAACAACTTCCCGGAGTTCACCGGCCGCCTGTGCCCGGCTCCGTGCGAGGCGGCGTGCGTGCTCGGCATCAACTCCGACCCGGTCGCGATCAAGCGGGTCGAGGTCGAGATCATCGACCGTGCCTTCGAGGAGGGCTGGGTCACCCCCCAGATCCCCGCCTCGAAGACCGGCAAGAGGGTCGCGGTCGTCGGCTCCGGGCCCGCGGGCCTGGCCGCCGCGCAGCAGCTCACCAGGGCCGGGCACGACGTGGTCGTGTTCGAGCGGGCCGACCGGATCGGCGGCCTGCTCCGCTACGGCATCCCCGAGTTCAAGATGGAGAAGCGGCACATCGACCGCCGTCTCGACCAGATGCGGGCCGAGGGCACCGAGTTCCGTACCGGCGTCAACGTCGGCGTGGACATCACGGCGGCGCAACTGCGCGAGGAGTTCGACGCGATCGTCCTGGCCGGGGGCGCGACCCAGTGGCGGGACCTGCCCGTCGCCGGGCGCGACCTCAAGGGCATCTACCAGGCGATGGAGTTCCTGCCGCCCTCCAACAAGGTCCAGGAGGGCGACTTCCCGGTCTCGCCGATCAGCGCCGAGGGCAAGCACGTCGTCGTGATCGGCGGCGGCGACACCGGCGCCGACTGCATCGGCACCGCGATCCGGCAGGGGGCCGCCTCGGTCACCCAGCTGGAGATCATGCCCCAGCCCCCGGCGGCCCGTCCCGGCAGCCAGCCGTGGCCCACGTTCCCCATCCTGTTCAAGATGGAGAGCGCCCACGAGGAGCTGGCCGACGGCGGCGGCGACCGGGTCTACGCGGTCTCCACCACCGAGTTCGCCGGCGACGCCGACGGCAACGTCCGGGCGCTGCGCCTGGTCGAGGTGGAGGGTCCCGGGGCCGGGTTCAAGCCGGTGCCCGGCTCGGAGCGGGAGATCCCGGCCGAGCTGGTCACGCTGTCGATGGGCTTCGTGGGCCCGGAGAAGAAGGGCCTGCTGGAGGAGCTCGCCGAGGTCGCCGGAGGCGAGTTCTTCGACGCCAGGGGCAACGTCGCCAGGGACAGGGGCTACATGTCCTCGGTGGACGGCGTCTTCGTCGCCGGGGACGTGGGCCGGGGCCAGTCGCTGATCGTGTGGGCGATCGCCGAGGGCCGCTCGGCCGCCTCGGCCGCCGACCGCTACCTCACGGGCCGGACGGCCCTGCCGGTGGCGATCCCGCCGACGGCACGGCCCCTGGTCTAGCGCCTGTACGGACCTGTGCCGCCGCGCCGACACGAGATCGTGACGCGACACCCGGCGTGAGACAGCTCCGCAAGGCAGCGCCGGGGAGAACCGGGGTGTGACGTCTCGCTTCGTCGTCACACCCCTGGTTCAGGACGGGGTCACCTCATCCTCCTTCCGGCGACTCGGCTACGGGTCCGGCGGTCACGAGTGGTTCAGCGGCGATCGCCCGGGACATCATCGCCTTCCAGACCCTCGCGAAGAGGCCGAAGCAGCTCGTCGTCGGCATGGGCGACTCCTTCGGCCCGAGGATGGATTTCGCGTTCGTGGCACTTTCCGGCACGGCCGGTCGGTATGCGGGTGGGGTGAACGATGGACGATGACGCGAAGGTCCCGGAGATCGACGGGAGACTGCGCGGATGCCTGCGCCGAGATGTCCGTGTTCTCGTTGACGCGGACCTCCACGACCCTCGTCGTGTCGATGGACGCCTCCTCCAAGCGGGGGACGCTGTTCGGGGTGAGCCCGTTCGTCCGCTGCCACACGGTGTCGTTCGCCATGATCCATTCCGCCCGCCCGCGCTATTCGATCGAGCCGCTTCCCGGCTGCGCGTACGAGGTCGACTGAGACCGGTCCGGTCGCCGTGGAGTCCGCGCTGACCGGATAGCTGACCGGATAGAGGTCCACCCGCTCGTGTGCGGCGGCCTCGAAGTCGTATTCACCGGGCGCCGACTACAGACGGGTCCACCCGCTCGTGTGCGGCGGCTTCGCCGATCATGGCCTCCTCCGGTTCCGGAAGACGCGTGCCCGCCCGCGACCCGGGCCTGATGATCGCGGGCGGCGACCCGGCTGCCCCTCCCTGTCGCAACGCCGGGCGGTTCCCGGTCCCAGCGGCCGTCGATCTTGGATGCGCCGCTTGGGAGCGCTGGCAGATATGTCATGACCAGTCAGGATGTGTCATGGTTGATTGGTGCACACCCGGACCGGTTCCTGCATGTCGGGGCCGGCTCGTGGGTGTCATGGCCGACCCGGCCAGGCCGGGAGGTCCTGCGGGAACACGGCGGGAAACGGCGGGAAACGGCGGGAAAATGGCGGATCCGGGCACGTCACGGCCCCTCCGGGTGCGGTGTCGCCCATCACGCCCGGAAATCGTGCGGCGTGCCGGGTGTCTTACCGGCTGCTTCAGGTAAAAATGCGCAGAGCGGGTGTTCGGATTGCTTTGTCGTACATATGCCTGAAAGATAATTCTTTCTTGGTCAGGCCAGGTGCGGAGGATCGATGAATCGCGGGATCAGAAGCCTGACGGGCACGGCGACGGTGCTCGCCCTGGCGGCGACCCTCACGGCGGGGGCCCTGGGCGGCGGGGCCACGACAGGCGCGGGCCAGACCCGCGAGTACCTGGTCTTCTACGCCGATGGAGCCCGCGACCGGGCGATCGACGCGATCGCCGCGAGCGGCGGCACCGCCCTGTCGACCGACACCAGGATCGGCTACGTCCTCGCCGAGGGTCCCGGCTCCCGCTTCGTGGAGAGCCTGGCCGGAAGCGACGCCGTCGAGGGAGTCTCCTCCGACCGCAGGATCGGCTCCGCCGCCGCGATCACCCCCGCGACCGCGGCCTCCGCGGCCAGGACGTCCGGCACGGGGACCAGCGCCTTGACCTCAGCCTCCGCTGCTAAGGCGTCCAGCAGCGCGACCGCGGCCTCCGCGGCCAAGGCGTCCGGCACGGGGAGCATCACCGAGACCAGTGCCGCGACCGCAGCCGTCCCGGCGGCCAGGACGCCCGGCGCCGAGGCCGTTTCCGAAGCCGTTCCCGCGGCCGCCTCCCAGGCCAGGACCCCGCTCGTCTTCCCCTCCGCCGACGCCCTCGGGCGGGCGGGCACCCCCAGCGCCCCCGGCACCCCCGCCGCCTCCACCGGTGCGCCCGAGCCGCTGGCCGGACGGCAGTGGGACATGAAGATGATCGGCGCCACCGTGGACGGCTCCTACGCCGCCGAGCCCGGGGACAAGCGGGTGCTGGTCGGCGTGATCGACACAGGTATCGACGGCAAGCACCCCGATATCGCCCCCAACTTCAACCGCGCCCTGAGCCGCAACTTCGTGACCGACCGGCCCAAGGACCCCAACGGCAAGACCCTCGACGGGCCCTGCGAGTTCAAGAGCTGCAAGGACCCGGCCGACTGGGACGACGACGGCCACGGCACCCACGTGGCCAGCACCATCGCCTCACCGATCAACGGCGTGGGCATCGCCGGGGTCGCCCCCCAGGTGTCCCTGGTGAACCTGCGCGCGGGCCAGGACTCCGGCCTGTTCTTCCTCAAGCCCAGCATCGAGGCGCTCACCTACGCCGCCGACGCCGGGATCGACGTGGTCAACATGAGCTTCTACGTCGACCCCTGGCTGTTCAACTGCAGGGCCAACCCCGCCGACTCCAAGGCCGAGCAACTGGAGCAGCGCGGCATCATCACCGGCATGCAGCGCGCCCTCGACTACGCCCGCAAGCGCGGCGTCACCCTCATCAGCGCCATCGGCAACGGCTCCACCGACCTCGGCAGGCCCACCAAGGACGCGACCAGCCCCGACTACCCCAAGGACGCCGAGCGCACCCGCAAGGTCGACAACTCCTGCCTCAACGTCCCGGCCGAGTCCAAGGGCGTCATCTCGGTCACCTCGGTGGGCCAGAGCGGGCGCAAGGCCTACTACTCCGACTACGGGGTCGAGCAGGCCGATCTGGCGGCCCCCGGCGGGGACGAGTTCGACGGCGGCGGCACGTACGACACCACCAGGGGCATCCTCGCCGCCGCGCCGGAGAACGCGCTCAAGGCCAAGGGGCAGATCTCCGCCGACGGCACGCCGAAGTCCGACTCGATCATCCGGGACTGCGAGGGCGGCACCTGCGCCTACTACCAGTATCTCGTCGGCACCTCCATGGCCGCCCCGCACGCCACCGGCGTCGCCGCCATCCTGATCAGCCGCTTCGGCAAGCCGGGCAAGGGCGGTCTCGCGCTGCCCGCCGCGGACGTCCAGCGCCTGCTGTACTCCACCGCCACCGAGAGGGCCTGCCCCTCGCCGCGCGAGTACGCCTACAAGATCGACCTCGTGGTGGACGAGGTCCACAAGTGCGAGGGTCCCAAGACGCGCAACGGCTTCTACGGCCGAGGTGTCGTCAGCGCCGCCAACGCCGCCAAGGCCACGGTCTCCACTCCCTGATCCCACCCGCCGGGATCTCGATACCGAGATCCCGGCGGGTGGGATTCCGGCCGGTGGGATTCCGGCGCCCCGAAGGTTCCCCGAAGTTCACCGGCGCGAGTGTCGTGTCGTTTTGCGACATGTGGTCTCAAAGTCTGAGATAAAGGGCGATTCGCAACCTCACGTTCATCCGGGGTAGCTTTGTGTCACCGATTTTTTCATCGGCGCTCTGACCAACGTCACGACCAAGTGGTCTGTACCAATTAGGGTGGGATCCGTGACTCGTCGCGCGAAAATCGTCTGCACTCTCGGCCCTGCCACCTCCTCTCCCGAACGCCTCCGCGAGCTGATCGCGGCCGGGATGGACGTGGCCCGTTTCAACCTCAGCCATGGCAGCCACGAGCTGCACAAGGAGGTTTACGACAGGGTGAGGGAGGCCGCCGCCGAGCTCGGGCGTGGCGTGGGTCTGCTGGCCGACCTCCAGGGTCCCAAGATCCGGGTCGGCAAATTCGGTGAGGGCCCCGTCCGCCTCGGCTTCGGTGACGTCTTCACGATCACCACTGAGGAGGTCCCCGGCGACCGTGACCAGGTCTCCACGTCCTACCTGGGGCTTCCCAAGGACGTCAACCCCGGTGACAACATCCTGGTCGACGACGGCCGCGTCCGGCTGGAGGTGACCCGGGTCGACGGCCAGCGCGTCACCACCCGCGTGATCATCGGTGGCATGATCTCCGACAACAAGGGCCTCAACCTGCCCGGCGTCAACGTCAGCGCCCCCGTCCTGACCGACAAGGACGAGACGGACCTGCGCTGGGCCCTGCGCACCGGCTTCGACCTGGTCGCCCTCTCCTTCGTCAGGCGTCCCTCCGACGCCGACGTGGTGCGCAACATCATGGAGCAGGAGGGCATCCGCCTCCCGCTGCTCGCCAAGATCGAGAAGCCGCAGGCCGTGGAGCGGCTCCCGGAGATCATCGAGGCCTTCGACGGCATCATGGTCGCCCGCGGTGACCTCGGGGTCGAGCTGCCGCTGGAGGAGGTGCCCATCGTGCAGAAGCGCGCCATCGAGCTCTGCCGCGAGAAGGCCCGCCCGGTCATCGTCGCCACCCAGATGCTGGAGTCGATGATCACCGCCCCGCGTCCCACCCGCGCCGAGGCCTCCGACGTCGCCTACGCCGTCATGGACGGCGCCGACGCGGTCATGCTCTCCGGCGAGACCTCGGTCGGCAACTACCCCATCGAGGTCGTCGAGACGATGAGCCGCATCGCCACGACCGCCGAGAAGAGCTCCCTGCAGGCCACGCACAGCCTCGACCGGCTGCCGGAGACCACCGGCGGCGCCATCGCCCGCGCCGCGGCCGAGGTGGGCGCCATCGTCGGCGCCAAGGCGCTGGTGGCGTTCACCATGTCGGGTGAGACGGCCCGCCGCCTGGCCCGCTACCGCTCGCCGATCCCGCTGCTGGCGTTCACCTCCGCCAGCCACGTCCGCAACCAGCTCGCGCTGACCTGGGGCGTGGAGACCTTCGAGGTGCCGTTCGTCCACCACACCGACGACATGGTCCGTCAGGTGGAGGCCTCGCTGCTCGCCAACTCCCGCCTGGAGAAGGGCGACAAGGTCGTCATCGTCGCCGGTTCGCCTCCCGGCACCGCGGGTTCCACCAACGCCCTGCGCGTGCACACCATCGGCGCGGCGGTCTCCAACCCCGGCTGATCCGCGCCATCGCGTACGGCCACCGCTTCAGCGGTGGCCGTTCGCGTTTCCGGGGTCTCCCACCCGGCCGAACATTCAAAAATGCCGAAAAATACGCTCTTGTCGTGTCCGAATAGGTGTCAGAGGATCGGTGCATGGCATGCCCGGATGGGGCCTGCCTGGTAAATCGGACAAACTCAACGAAAGGCGCCGGATGATCCAGGGCAGTCGGCCGGTGGGAGCGGAGCGGCGACGCGAGGAGGCCGAGGGGCGACCTTCCGGCCAAACGGGCACACCGGGCACACCGGGCACACCGGGGCAGCGCGTGTCGGCCGCCGACACGGTCGCGGAGATGATCGAGGCCCGTCTGGGCCGGGCGGTCGATCCCGACGAGAACTTCTTCGAGGCCGGGCTCAACTCGATGGCACTGGTCGAGCTGCACGCGGACATCACGGGGGTGCTCGGCATCGACATCCCGGTCACCTCGATGTTCACCCGGCCGAACGTGCGGGCGCTCAGCCGCCTCGTCGAGGGCGCGCGGGAACCCGTCAGGACCGAACCCGCGCGCCTGCGTCCCGTCGGGGGCAGCCGCAGGGACGTGCGCGCCCGCATCCGCCGGGACGGCGGGGCTCCTCGGTGACGAACACCGCGTCGATCGCCGTGATCGGCATGGGCACCCGTGTCCCGCTCTCTCCCGGTGCCGTCCCGACGGAGATCGTCGAGGGCGCGCTGGAGAACGCCGGGCACGACCCCGCGCGCCCACCGAACGTGTTCGCCGTCCACGACTCGGCCGAGACCGCCTGCGCGGAGCTCGCCCTGGGTCTCTGTGACCTCGCGGTCACCGTCTCGGGATCGAGCCTCGGCACCGTCGCGGAACGGGGCACCGCGATCGCGCTCAGGCGCCTGGACGACGCCCTCCTCGACGGCGACCTCGTGCGCGCCGTGATCGAGGTGGTGGTCGAATCCCAGCCCGGGGCCGTTCCCGCCCGCGTCGTCTCCACCAGGACCGTTCCCGCCCGTACCGGACCCGCCCGCAGCGGGCCCGGTGGCCGTCAGCCCGGAAGCGGCTCGAACGCGCGCCCGCGGGACCCGTTGGAAGTGAAGGAGGGCTTCCCGCCGGTCCACCTCCCTGCGGACTCCCGGCCCCGCGTCGTCGCCTGGTCGGGACGCACGGCGGAGGAGGCCGACGCCGTACGGAGAAGCCTGGCGGGGTTCTTCGCCACCCTCGGCGCCGACCGGTTCGCCGACGTCGTGGCCGTCCTGCAGCGGGGCCGCACCCCGCATCCCGTACGGGGCGCGGTCGTGGCCGCCACCCCCGCGGAGGCGTCCGCCGCCCTCGCCGCGACTCCGGCGGCCTCATCCGGCGAAGCGGCGTCCGGGCGCGAGCCGCTTTCCGGCGGTGCGGCCGGGACGGGCGTGCGGTTCGTCTTCCCCGCCGGAGGCGCCGGACGGCTGGGAGCCTCGTTGTACGGGGTGGAACGACTGTTCAGCGAGGCGATGGACGTCTGCCTGGAGGGTTTCGAACGGCACGGCGTCGATCTCTACGACGCCTGGCTCGCCGGGGAGCGCGACGACGACCCGGTGACGTTCGCGGTGACCTACTCCCTGGCGGCGACCCTGACCGGCTGGGGTGTCACCCCCCTGGGCTGCACGGGGGAGGGGGTCGGCGAGCTCACCGCCGCCGCCTTCTCGGGAACGCTGGCGCTGGACGAGGCGATCGCCCTGGTGGCCGCCTCCGTCGCGGTGCCCGCCCAGGCACCCGAGCGGGTGGCCGGGCAGGCGCCGGAACCGGTGGCGGACGACGCGATGGCGGTTCCCGCACCGGTGCCGGACGACCTCGTGGTGCCCGAATCGGTGCCGGACGATCTGGCGGTCTCCGAGCCGGTGCCGGGCGACATCACGGTGCCCGAGCCGGTGCATGAAACGTTCCACGAACCGGAACGCCTCCGCGAGGCGGTCCCGGGGCGGGGAACCGGACCGGGGAGCGGCGGCGCGGAAGACCCGCCGTCCCTCCTGATCGGGACGGCTGGAGCGCACGCGGGCGAGAGGACGATCGGCTGCGGGGACGATCGGCGCGGTCTGCTCGCGGCGCTCGCCCGGCTGTGGACGCTCGGCCGCCCGGTGGACTGGGTCGCCCTCGACCCCGACCACCCCCTGCAGCGCCTCCCCGTCCCGGGGGGACACGTTCCCTTTCCCGGCCTCCCCCGATCGTCTTCCGCGCCGCAGGAACGGGAGCGGGAGAGGGAGAGCGCGTCGCGGGTCCCGGAGGGACTGCCCGAGCCCGCCGAGCCGCTCCGCAGGCCCGGGGCCGTCCCGTACTCGTTCTGGGTGCTGGAGCAGCTCGCCGGGTCGAGCGGGGTGTCCAACCTGGCGGTGGCGTTCAGGACCCGCGAGCCACTGCGCAGGCTCCCGCTGCAGATCGCGGTGAACCGCCTGCTCAAGCGGCATCCGGCCCTGCGCCTGCGGTTCCCCGTGGTGGACGGCACGCCCGTGCGGCACCTCACCGCCCCCAAGGACGCGCAGATCAAGCTGGTGAACTGGGCGACCACCGAGGAGACGCTCGTCGCCGACCTCCAGGGGTTCCTGGACGAGCCGTTCGACCTGGGCCGCGACCTGCTCTTCCGGGCCGGGCACCTCACGCTGCCCGACGGCGGCGGGAGCGTGGTCTGCCTGGTGGCCCACCACATCGTCATCGACGCCACCTCGATGCAGTTCCTCGTCGAGGAGCTGGGCGGCTTCTACGACGCGCAGACGAGCCAGGAGCCGCTTCCCGCCGCGCTCTCCGGCACCGCGCCCATGCTGGAGCCGGGGGAGGCGTCGCGGGAGTCGCTGGACTACTGGCTCGACCGGCTCGCGGACGTCGACCCGGCCGCGATGGTGCTCCCCGGCAGCAGGCCGTCGCCCGCCCGGCCCACCTTCGCCGGGCACACCTGCTCCTGGGAGGTGGACGCGGACACGCGGCGGGCGCTCGACACGCTGCGGACCGGCCTGCGCACCACCGACAACATCGTGCTCGCCGCCGCGTTCATGCTCACCCTTCGCGCCCACGGCGCCGGGCCCGAGCTGGTGGCCGCGATGCCGGTCACCACCAGGACGGCCGCGATGCGCGGACACGTCGGCTACGGCGTCAGCACCCTGCCGATGCGGGTGCGCGCCGACCCGGACGAGGGGTTCGCCGCCCTGGTCAGGCGGGTCGAGGACGTCTTCTTCGAGGGGGTCGAGCACGCGGACGCCTCGGTGGAGGCGGTGCTGGTCGAACGCGGGCACGGCACCGGGGACTGGAGGGTGCCGCTGTTCCGGCACATGTTCAACTACCGGCCGTGGACCGACGACCAGGTCAGCATCCTGGGCTCCGTACCCGAGTACGTCGAGGACCTGTTCGACCGCAGCCGCCTGGACCTGCAGTGCATCGCGGTGCAGGAGCCCGGCAGGCTCACGCTCAGGGTCTGGCACAGCACGGAGGTCCACGACGAGGCCGAGATCGCCGCGTTCGTCGCGCGGATGACCGCGCTGCTGCGGCGGGCCGCCGAGGACGCGCGGCGCCCGCAGCGGGAGCTGGACTCCCTCTCCACGGCCGACCGGGAGCTGCTCGACGGGCTCAACGACACCGCGCGGACCTGGGAGGGCCCGGCCACGCTGCTGGAACGGATCGCCGCCCGCGCCGGGGGCGTCCAGGAGCCCGGCAGCGGCACGGCGATTCGCGACGGTGGCTCGGAGGCCGTCGGTGAGGTTCGCGACGGTGGCTCGGAGGCCGTCGGCGAGGCTCGCGACAGGACGGCGATCCGGGACGGCGACCGGGAGGTCACCTACGGCGAGCTGCTCGCCTGGGCGGCCGTCGTCAGGGACACCCTCGCCTCGCACGGCGCGGGCCCCGGCGACATCGTGGCGCTCGGCCTGAGCCGTTCGGCGGAGATGGTCGCCGCCGTGCTCGGCGTCTGGGCGGCCGGGGCCGCCTACCTGCCGCTGGACCCGCGCCAGCCCGAGCTGCGCCTCTCCTACCAGGTGGAGGACTGCGGGGCACGCCTGGTCGTCGCCGGCTCCGAGGCTCCCTGGGCGGGGGAGGTCCCCGTACTCCCCATGCCGCAGGCCCCCGGAGCAGGTGAAGCGGACCGCGACGGCGTGCCCGCGCACCGGCTGGATCCGGCCGAGGTCGCCACGGCGGTCTCCGGGGACTCGATCGCCTACGTGATCTACACCTCGGGGTCCACCGGGAGGCCCAAGGGGGTGGCCGTCACCCACGGCAACCTGGCCAACCTCGTCCTCGACTTCGCCGACCGGCTCGGCGCGGGCGCGGACGACGCGGTGCTGTGGTCCACCACGACCTCCTTCGACATCTCGGCACTGGAGCTGATGCTCCCGCTCACCGTCGGCGGCACCCTGGTCGTCGCCTCCGACGACGACCAGCTCCAGCCGCGCAGGTTCCTGGAACTCATCGCGGCGCGGGACGTACGCGTCGTGCAGGCCACCCCGACGGCCTGGCGGCTCATCGCCCCCGAGGCGCGCGACGAGCTGGCCGGGCGCGTCGTGCTCTGCGGCGGGGAGCCGATGCCGGCCGCGCTCGCCACGGACCTGCTGGGCCTGGGCTGCCGGTTGTTCAACGTCTACGGGCCGACCGAGACGACCATCTGGTCCACCGCCGCCGAGATCCTCGGCCCTCCGGCCGACCCGGTGCCGATCGGGGTGCCGCTCGCCAACACCCGGATCTTCGTCAGGGACGCCGACGGGCGCGAGGCCCCGCCGGGCGTGCCCGGGGAGCTGTGCGTGGCGGGCGACGGGGTGAGCGCCGGGTACGTCAACCGGCCTGAGCTGACCGCCGAGCGGTTCGGCGAGCACCCCCGCCACGGGCGCTTCTACCGGACCGGGGACATGGCCAGGCTCAGGCACGACGCGGCCCTGGAACTGCTGGGCCGCGACGACCGCCAGATCAAGCTGCGCGGCCACCGCATCGAGCTGGGCGAGATCGAGGCGGTGCTGCACCACCACGACGCCGTCAAGGTCGTGGCCGTCATCGTCCACGACGACCGGCTGGTGGCGTTCGTACAGCCCACGGACCTGCCCGACGGTGAGACCGGGGCCGCGCTGCGCGAGGAGCTGTGGCGGTACGCGGGGACGCGGCTGCCGGACTACGCGGTCCCCTCGGGGATCGTCCTGGCGGACGAGTTCCCGACGACCGCCAACGGCAAGATCGACTATCGGGGGCTGACCGTACCCGAGGACGACTCCTCGCCCGCCTCCCGTGCCCCGGCGAGCTCGGAACTCGCCGAGGGGGTGCTGCGGCTCTGGCGGGAGGCGCTGCGCCGCCCGGGGCTCGGCGAGCACGACAACTTCTTCCTCAACGGGGGACATTCGGTGCTCGCCGTACGGCTGATCGCCCCGCTGGAGGAGCTCGCGGGCCGGGCGATCAACGTCCGCGCGGTCTTCGACCACCCCACCCCGGCCGAACTGGCCGCGTTCATCCAGGAAGGGGCGGGCTCTTGACCTCCTCCCCGAGGCCGGGACCCGCCGCGCGGCTCCCGGCCTTCCCTCCGAGATCGGAAGCCGTCTCCGTCGGCGCCGTACGGTCCCCGGTCTCATCCCCGAGGCCGGGCCCGGGATCCCGGGCCCGCGTACCGGGTCACCCGGAGCCCACCCCCGACGTCTCCACCCTGGAAGGACCCAGATGACCGCGCCGTGGTTCGTGCCGGTGGGGGAGCGGCCGGGGGGCCGGATCCGCCTGTACACCTTCCCCAACGCGGGCAGCGGCCCCGCCTCGCTCACCGACCTGGCCGAGCGGTTCCCCGACGAGGTCGACGTGTGGTCGGTGAACCTCCCCGGCCGCCAGGCAAGGCTGGCCGAACCGCCGGTCGAGGACCTCGACGCGCTCGTCGACGACCTGGCCCGCGACCTGCTGGCGAACGCCCGCGAGCCGTACGCGCTGTTCGGCTACTGCAGCGGCGCGCTCCTCGCCTACCTGGTCTGCCGCCGCCTGACCGAACTCGCCCCGGCCTCCGGACCGGACAGGTCCGGGGAGCGGTGGCCGGAACGGCTGCTCGTGGGGTCCTTCGCCGCGCCGGACGTGACGCTCCTGCTGCGCAGGCTGCCGTCCCTGCCGTCGTGGCTGTTCTGGGACCAGCTGATCGAGCTGGGCGGCGTACCGGCGGAGGTGGCCGAGCGCGAGGTGCTCAGGCCGATCCTCGAACCCGCCCTCCGCGCCGACTTCGGGATGCTCGCCCGATACCGGCACCGGCAGGGGCCGCCGCTGCCCGTGCCCGTCACGGTCCTGTACGGCAGCCGCGACGGCTCCATGTCGCGCGGCGGGCTGCTCGGCTGGCGCAGGCAGAGCGTCTCACGGCCGTCGATGCGCGAGCTCGACGCCTCACACTGGCTGGCCGAGGAGACCCCCGACCTGCTCGCCACCGTCATCGCAGAGGAGATCGGATGCGTCTCGGTTACAGCATGAGCTACTGGGGCGGCGCCGGGCTCGGTCCCGCCGACCACCTCACCCTGGTCCGCGAGGCCGAGCGGCTGGGCTACGAGTCGGTGTGGGCCGCCGAGACGTACGGCACCGACCCGGCGAGCCTGATGGCGTGGATCGCGGGCCAGACCGAGCGGATCGCGCTGGGCACCGGCGTGCTGCAGATGTCGGGCCGCAAGCCCGTGGTGGCGGCGATGACGGCCGCCACCATCGACCAGGTCTCCGGTGGCCGGGCCCGGCTGGGCGTGGGCGTGTCGGGGCCGCAGGTCGTGGAGGGCTGGCACGGGGAACGCTTCGACCGGCCGGTGGCCCGCGCCCGCGACTACCTGTCGGTGCTGCGGCTCGCCCTGGCCGGGCGCCCGGTGAGCTACTCGGGCCGGACCATGACGCTGCCGCTCCCCGGCGGGCAGGGCAAGGAACTGTCCCTGGGCGTCTCCCCTGTCCAGAAGCACCTCCCCGTCTATCTCGGCGCGATGGGCCCGGAGACGACCGCGCTCGCGGGGGAGCTGGCCGACGGCTGGCTCGCGATCCACTTCCCGCCCGAGCACCTGGCCGAGCGCACGGCCCACCTGCGCGCGGGCGCGGCGCGGGCCGGCCGCAGCCTGGACGGCTTCGACGTCGCCCCGATGATCCTCACCCTCGTCGACGACGACGAGGAACTGGCCTACGACATGATGCGGCCCATGCTCGCCCTCTATCTGGGCGGCATGGGCTCGCGCCGTACCAACTTCTACAACCGCCTGGCCCGCTCCCTGGGCTTCGAGAAGGAGGCGGAGGCGATCCAGGAGGCGTTCCTGGGCGGGCGCCAGGGCGAGGCGATGTCGCTGCTCCCCGACGGCCTGGTCGACGCGATGACGATGTGCGGGCCACCCGGCAAACTCCGCGAACGCGTCGCCGCCTACCGCGAGGCGGGCGCGACCTCCCTCGTCGTCGGCCTGGTCACCCCGACCCTCAGACTCCGCCTGGAACAACTGGAACTGGTCGCGGACCTGGTGAACTGATCTTGCTGGGATCGTGTGGCCTGTGGTCCGTACGATCCCAGCGGATCACTCCGGAGAATCACGCGTCGTCCTTCAGCCGCGTGACGAAGGCCGACCGGGTGTCGCGGGTGAAGACGAGTTCGGGGCCGCGGGGGTTCTTGGAGTCGCGGACGGCCACGACGTCGCCCAGGTCCGCGACCTCCACGCAGTCGCCGTTGCCTCCGCTGAGCGAACTCTTGCGCCACGCGGCGTTGGTCAGGTCTACCGGGTCGGACATCGCGCGCCCCTTCGGCCGGACACTCACGCCAGGTTGTTCGGCGCGGGCTTCAGCGTAGTCGCGGTGTCGGCTGGGCTGAGGGCGCCGCCCCAAGGAGGGCCAGCCGGTTGTGGGAGAGCGTCGCGTCCGGGAGCCGTGGGAGCCGGCGGGGGAGGACCCCGCCGGCCGCCCGGGTTGTTAGGGGATGACGTCGAAACGGTCGACGAGCATGTAGGTGCCCGATCGTTTGACGCCGCGCAGGGTGTGTGTCCCCTGCGACAGGCCGCGGACGCTGTGGATGACCTGTTGGGTCAGACGGGTGCTGTTGGTGGTGGCTACGGTGGCCCGGAGGACGTTGTCGAGGTAGATGTCCACCAGGCCCTGGTCGGAGTTGCGTTCGGACAGGTAGTCGATTCCGGTGCCGTTGAAGGTGAAGGTGAACGACGCGCCGTTGGTGGTCGTGTACCGCACGTCGTCGTTGTAGTCACCGAAACCCCGGCCGCCGCTGGTCGACCAGCCGGTGCTGTAGGTGGCCGCGTCGTCGTCGAACCGCTGGACCGTGCTCACGGTGGGGTACAGCTGCGAGCGCGGCACGATCTGGGCCGGGGTGCTGGGGCTGGCCCAGGCGAGCTTCATGAACCCCTCGCTGCCGCGTTCGGTGTGTTCCAGGCGGATGTCGTGGCGGCGGCCGGCGACGAGGGTCACGCTGCCCTGGTCGACGGCCGCCGTGTGCGGGGTGGCGTTGTCGATGACGAGTTGCCCGTCGATCCACAGCCGCGCGGTGTCGTCGGAGGCGGTGGTGAAGGTGTAGCGCTCGGAGTATCGCGGCTCGATCGATCCGGTCCAGCGGCCGGAGAAGTTGTCGACGCCGATCGACGGCGCCGGGGAGCCGCCGAAACGCCAGGCGTAGTTGACGGTGGAATCGGTGCGGGTGACCGCCGGTGTGCCGGTGAACGTGGCGTTGTTCCAGAACTCCGCCTTGAGCCCGGTGCCGGTGCCCACGGCGGTCGGCGCGGGGGTGGTGATGTCGGCCTCGATGACGGTGGCGATGGCGTTGGTGGTGCCGCCGCTGGGCAGGAAGTCGTAGCCGTCCCCGGCGGCCCGTACGGTCACGGGTGACGTGCTGCCGAGCACTCGCGCGCCGGTGACCGTGAACGGCGAGCGCCGGCTGAGGTGCAGGGTGCCGGCCCAGGAGTTGACGATCAGGTAGAGCTTGCCGCCCTTACGCGTGACGCGGCCCCAGGCCGGTTGGGTGACCAGGCCCGTGTGGCCCGCGCCGGTGATGGCCGCCCCGTTGGTGGCCATCCACGTCCCGATGCCGCGCAGGCCGTCGGCCTGCCCGGCGGTGACCGCCCCGGTGTCGGTGGGGCCGATGTTGAGCAGCAGGTTGGCGCCGTTGCTCGTCAGGGTCGCCAGGTCGCGCACCATCGTGGTCGGTGACTTGAAGTTGGTGTCCCAGGCCGCGTACCCCCAGGTGTTGTTGATCGTGATGCAGGACTCCTGCAACTGGATCGACGGCGGGGAACCGGCGAGCGCCTGCTCGGGGGTGCCGAAGTCGCCGTCGACGGCGCGGCGCTTGCCCACCCGGTTGTTGATGACGACCTGCGGCGAGATGCCACGGACGAACCGCTCCAGATCCTCGCCGTCCTGGGCCGACCACGGGTTGGTGGGGTTGGTCTCGGCCCATTCGCCGTCGAACCACAGCACGGCGGGGTCGTAGCCGGTCACCAGCTCCCTGAGCTGCGCCTTCATCTTGGTGACGTAGGCCGGGAAGTCGCCGACGAAGTCCGGGTCGTGCCAGTCCCAGATCGAGTAGTAGAAGCCGAGCTTGATGCCGTTGGCGGTCGCGGCGGTCTTGAGCTCGCGCAGGAGGTCGCGGGAGAAGCCGGAATGGTCGCGGATGTTCCACCGGTTGACGGCGGTGGGCCACATGGCGAATCCGTCGTGGTGTTTCGCCGTGATGACGATGTACTTCTGTCCGGCCTGCTTGGCCAGCTGCACGATGGCGTTGGCGTCGAACGAGGTGGGGTTGAAGGCGGCGGCCTTCGCCTCGTACTCGCCCCACGGGATGTTGCACTGCCGCTTGATCCACTCGACCTCGCGGCACGCGTTGTACTGGCCCTTGTACATGGCGTACGTACCGAAGTGGATGAACATGCCGAAGCGTGCTTCGTCGAACCAGCGGGTGCGCGTCGAGGTCAGCGCGTCATCGGGGACGTAGTTGTCGCCCGGCCCGGCGGACGCCGGTGCCGACGGCGCGACGACCGTCGCCGTTAACGCGATCAGCAGGGAGAGTGCCGCTCGTACGAGTGTTGATCGCATGAGGTCCTTTCCTGTGGGGGATGCGGTCGGCTCGCCGCCGCGCGCACGCCGTTACGGGCCGCGGCGAACCGGATGGAATGTCCGGGCACCTCCAGGCCGCCCGGGACGTTTCGACGAGATTTCCTAAAATTAATAATCGATTGATCCCGCGAAACATCCGATCTGTCAAGGGTGTGGTCAAGGCCGCTTGAGATGCGTGCAGATATTCACCCCCGGCTGCTTGGGGTCTGACCCGGAATCGGCCGTTATCGCGTCTTCGATGGCCCACTGCGCTGCGGATACACATCGGATGTCTTGTGGATCGTTCCTTCTTTGGGCTTTCTCGTCGCAGCCCGCGCGGGAGCGGTCACCCGTCCGGGGGACACCCGCCGCGACGGGATCTCCGCCGGCACCGGGCTCGCCGGGCGAGGCCCGGTACCGGGTGAGCCGCCGTCGGCGGGGAGAGGATGTTCGCCCACCTGCTCCGATGGAGAGCGCGACCCGCTCCTGAGCCGGGATCCTCCGGACGTGGCCGGGGGAGATCGGCGGTGATGGGGATGTAACAGCCGGGCGCGGACGTCTGTGACGTCTGCGAAACGCCTGTTTCTTATGTTTCCGTCGTTGGATCCGCCCGATGCGGCTTCGGCGTCCCCGCTGTTCGGCTGTTCGGCGGTGGGTGTCACGGGCCCCTGCTCAGGGAGAAGGGACCTATGGCGGCGGCAGAGAGAGTGAAGACGGTCTGCTCGTACTGCGGCGTCGGCTGCGGGATCGTGCTGGAGGTGGACGGGCGGCGCCGGGTGGTCAAGGCCTCGGGCGACAGGAGTCACCCGGCCAACGCCGGTCGGCTGTGCACCAAGGGGGCCACCACCGCGGACATGCTCGCCGCCCCCGGACGCCTGGAGAGCGGGCTGGTCAGGCGGGACCGGGGCGCCGAGCCCGCGCCGGCGAGCGTGGACGCGGCGATCACCGAGACCGCCCGGCGGCTGCGGCGGATCCTCGACGAGCACGGGCCGGACGCGCTGTCGTTCTACGTGTCCGGCCAGATGACGCTGGAGGCGCAGTACCTGGCCAACAAGCTCGCCAAGGGCTTCGTCGGCACCAACCAGATCGAGTCGAACTCCCGGCTGTGCATGGCCAGCGCGGGCAGCGGCTACAAGCTGTCGCTGGGGTCGGACGGCCCGCCCGGCTCGTACGAGGACTTCGACCACGCCGACCTGTTCTTCGTGATCGGCGCGAACATGGCCGACTGCCACCCGATCCTGTTCCTGCGGATGATGGAACGGGTCAGGGCGGGGGCCAGGCTCATCGTGGTCGATCCCCGCCGTACCGCCACCGCCGACAAGGCCGACCTGTTCCTTCAGGTCAGGCCGGGCACCGACCTCGCCCTGCTCAACGGGCTGCTGCACCTGCTGGTCGAGGACGGCCACGTCGACCACGAGTTCGTCGAGCGGCACACCGACGGCTGGGAGGCGATGCCGGACTTCCTGCGGGACTACCCTCCCGAGACGGTCGCCGCGATCACCGGCGTCCCCGAGGACGACCTGCGCCGGGCGGCCGAGTGGATCGGCGCGGCGGGGGAGTGGATGAGCTGCTGGACGATGGGGCTCAACCAGAGCACGCACGGCACCTGGAACACCAACGCGCTGTGCAACCTGCACCTGGCCACCGGCGCGATCTGCCGTCCCGGCAGCGGCCCGTTCTCCCTGACCGGCCAGCCCAACGCCATGGGCGGGCGCGAGATGGGCTACATGGGACCGGGCCTGCCGGGCCAGCGTTCGGTACTGGTGGAGGAGGACCGTCTCTTCACCGAGGAGCTGTGGAACCTGCCGCCCGGCACCCTGCGCACCGAGGTCGGCCGGGGGACCGTCGAGATGTTCTCGCGCATGGCCGAGGGCGAGATCAAGGCGTGCTGGATCATCTGCACCAACCCGGTCGCCAGCGTCGCCAACCGCAGGACCGTCATCGCGGGCCTGGAGGCCGCCGAGTTCGTCGTCACCCAGGACGTCTTCGCCGCCACCGAGACCAACGCCTACGCCGACGTGGTACTGCCCGCGGCCATGTGGGCCGAGACCGAGGGCGTGATGGTCAACTCCGAGCGGAACCTCACCCTGCTCAGGCAGGCCGTGGAACCACCGGGACAGGCCCTGCCCGACTGGCTGATCATCGCCCGCGTCGCCCGCGAGATGGGCTTCGAGGACGCCTTCTCGTACGACAGCGCGGAGGAGGTGTTCGAGGAGATCAAGCGGACGTGGAATCCCAGGACCGGCTACGACCTGCGGGGCGTCACCTACGAGCGGCTGCGCGAGACGCCCGTCCAGTGGCCGAGCCCGCCGGGCGGCGGCGAGCGCAACCCCGTCCGCTACCTCAACGACGGCACCAGCCAGGAGACGCTCACCCGGCCCGACGGCAGCCGCCCGCGCCTCGCCTTCGCCACCGCGAGCGGCCGGGCCGCCTTCCTCCCCCGCCCGCACCTGCCCCCCGCCGAACTGCCCGACGACACCTACCCCTTCGTCCTCAACACCGGCAGGCTGCAGCACCAGTGGCACACCCTGACCAAGACGGGAAGGGTCGCCAAGCTCAACAAGCTCAACCCCGGGCCCTTCGTCGAGATCCACCCGGACGACGCGGCCGGGCACGGGATCGGCGAGGGCGACCCGGTGGAGATCGCCTCCCGGCGCGGCGGGGCCGTGCTGCCCGCCCGCCTGAGCGACCGGGTCATGCCGGGCAACTGCTTCGCGCCGTTCCACTGGAACGACCTGTTCGGCGAGTATCTCAGCGTCAACGCGGTCACCAGCGACGCAGTCGACCCCATCTCCTTCCAGCCCGAGTTCAAGGCGTGCGCGGTCTCCCTCACCAAGGTCGCCCCCCAGGCGGCCCCGGCCTCTCCGATGGCTCCTGAGCAGGCCGGGACGGCCGCGTTCCCCACGGTCCCGGAGGGTGCACTTCCGGAGTACGCGGCCAAGGAGGGGGTGGGAACCGGGTACGCGGGAGACGAGTACGCCGGAACGGCGCCGGAGGCCGCCCGGCCCGCCCGGATCGCCGCGCTGGCCGGACTGCTCGGGGTGGCCGACCTGACGCCGCCGGTGCTCGCCGACCACGAGCGCCGCTACATGGCCGGTTTCCTGTCCGCTCTCGACAGCTCGGCGTCCGCCCTCGACGGGTCGGCATTCGCCTTCGACGGTTCGGTGCCCGTCCCGGACGGTTCGGTGTCCGATCTCTCCGGTACGGTCGTGCCGGTCCTGCCGGAGCACGCGCCCGTCGACCCCGCCCACGCCCTGTGGATCAACGGGGTGCTGGCCGGGATGTTCTCCCGGACCCTCGCGCCGCCACCCCGGCGGGCGACCGGCGATCCGGTGCCGTCGATGTCGTCGGTGCCACCGGTGTCGTCGGTGTCGCCGGTGTCGTCGGTGCGCGACATCGTCGTCCTGTGGGCCTCGCAGACAGGGAACGCCGAGGAGTTCGCCGTCACCAGCGTCGCCCGGCTGACCGGCGCCGGGCGAGCCCCCCGGCTGGTCAGCATGGCCGACTGCGCCCCGGACGGCATCCCCCGTGGCGCGGACCTCCTCGTCATCTCCAGCACCTTCGGCGACGGCGAGGCCCCCGACAACGGTGTCGGATTCTGGGAGGCCCTCGTCGGGTCCGGCGCACCCCGGCTCGACGGCGTGCGCTATGCCGTCCTCGCCTTCGGCGACTCCAGCTACGACGACTTCTGCGGTCACGGGCGACGGCTCGACCAGCGCCTTGAGGAACTGGGCGCCCTGCGCCTGGCACCCCGCGTGGACTGCGAGCCCGATGACCACTCGCGGGCCCTGGACTGGCTTGAGCAACTACTCACCACCCTCGCCGAGCCTTCCCCACCGGACCCGACGGGTTCAGGGCCCGTGTCTTCTCCACCGGACCCGACGCGTTCAGGGCCCGGGTCGGCGCGTGCGGGCTCCGGATCGACACCGGGTCCCGGGGCGACGTCCTCAGGTCCCGAGCCCGAGGCGGGGGCCGGCAGGGCCGCGACGTTCAGTGCCCCGCTGACCGGTAACCGGCTGCTCAGCCTGCCCGGATCGGCCAAGGAGGTGCGGCAGTTCACCTTCGACACCGGCGGCGAGCTGACCTACCAGGCCGGTGACGCGCTCGGGGTGCTGCCGGTCAACGGCGCCGACCTGGTCGCCGAATGGCTGGCCGTGACCGGTCTCGCCCCCGCCGACACCGTCGAGCTCCCCGGTCTCGGCCCCGTCCCGTTCGGCGAGGCCCTGCGAAGCCACCTGGAGATCACCAGGATCACTTCCGGCCTGCTCAGGTTCGTCGCCGACCGTACCCGCGACCGCGATCTCACCCGGTTCCTGCGCTCGGGCAACGGCGGCGAGCTGGCCAAGTGGACCTGGGGCCGCCAGGCCGTCGACGTGGTCGGCGAACTCCCCGTCCGTGCCACGGCCCAGGAGTGGGCGGGCGTCCTCAAGCGCCTGAGGCCGCGCCTGTACTCCATCTCCTCCAGCCCGCTGGCCGACCCCCACCGGGTGCGCCTGACGGTCTCGGTCGTCCGCTTCGACAATCCGCGTGGCACGGCGCGCAGGGGAGTGTGCTCGTCCTTCCTGGCCGACAGCCCCGAACACGCTCCAGTGCCCGTCTTCGTCCAGCGCACCAGGCACTTCCGTCCCCCGGCGGATCCGGCCGCCCCGATGATAATGATCGGCCCGGGTACGGGCGTCGCGCCCTTCCTCGGTTTCCTGGACGAGCGGCGGGCACTCGGTCACCCCGGCCGCAACTGGCTCTTCTTCGGCGAGCAGCGTCGCTCCACCGACTTCTACTACCGCGACGAGCTCGACGCGTCGTACCGTGACGGGCTGCTGACCCGGCTGGACCTCGCCTTCTCCCGTGACCAGCGCGCCAAGGTCTACGTACAGGACCGGATGCGCGAGCAGGGCGGCCGGCTCTGGTCCTGGCTTCAGGACGGCGCCCACCTGTACGTCTGCGGCGACGCCAGCCGGATGGCCAGGGACGTCGACCGGACCCTGCGCGAGATCGCCACCGTCCACGGCGGCCTCGGCGACGACGAGGCCGCCGTCTACGTCAAACACCTGGCCACCAGCAGGCGCTACGTACGCGACGTGTACTGAACCCTCGCCCCCACACCCGGTACGCCGGCCGGGGGAGGGGGCGCGGGGTGCTCACGTTCAGGGGAGAGGGCTCACAGCCCGGAACCGCCCGTCGCGTCGATCACCCGCCCGGTCACCCAGCGCGCGTCGTCCGAGGCGAGGAAGGCCACGATGTCGGCCACGTCCTCCGGCCGCCCGACCCGGCCCAGCGCGGCCAGGGACGCCGCGTGTGCCTCGGCTTCCGGATCGCCGCGCAGCCAGCTCGCGTTGACGTCCGTGTCGATGACGCCGGGGGCCACCGAGTTCGCCGTGATCCCGCGGGAACCCAGTTCCTTGGCGAGGTTGAGGGTGAAGGTGTCCAGGGCGCCCTTGGTGGCGCCGTAGGCGATACGAGGGCGGCCGCGGACGTTCGACCACGCCGCGGCGCTGACGGCCGCGACCCGGCTGTTCTGGGAGCGCGGTTACGAGGCCACGTCCGTCGGCGAGCTGACCGAGGCGATGGGCATCAGGCCCGGCAGCCTGTACGCGGCCTTCGGCGGCAAGAAGTCCCTGTTCAAGGAAGTGGTGCGCGGCTACGGGCGCTCGCCCGTGGGGGCGTTCGTGGGCGTCGCCCTGGAGGAGGAGTCCACGGCCTACGGCGCGTTCGCCCGAATCCTGCGTGAGGCGGCGGTCGTCTATCCCGACCCCTCCCACCCGGCGGGCTGCCTGACGATCAGCGCGGCCACCAACGTCACCGCGCAGGACGCCGAGGTGGAGGTGTTCCTCCGTGACCTGCGCAACGAGAACGTGGCCACCTTCGAGGCCCGCCTGCGGGCGGCGCGACAGGCGGGCGAGCTGCCCGCCGTGGCGGATCCTCGCGCGCTGGCCGCGTACTTCGCCACGGTCATCCAGGGCATGTCGCAGCGCGCCCGCGACGGAGCCACGGCGGCCGAGCTCACCGAAACCGCCGAACTGGCACTGACCGCGTGGCCGGCGGAGGACGTGTGATCGGCAACCTGCAGTGCGTGGTGCTGGACTGTCCCGACGCGCCGGCTCTCGCCCGGTTCTACCGGTCGCTCCTCGGTGGCGAGCTCAACCGGCCCGATCCCCGGTGGGGGCTCAGTGACGTCTGGGCGACCCTGCACACCGGCTCAGGTCTCGTGCTCGCGTTCCAGGGCGTGGCGGAGTATCGGCCGCCACACTGGCCGGACCCGGCGCGCCCGCAGCAGTTCCATCTGGACGTCGAGGTGGCCGACCTCGACCGGGCCCGGCGGCGGGTCCTCCGGCTCGGCGCCACCCTGCTGGACGCCGGAGACGGCGCCCGCGGCTGGCAGATCTACGCCGACCCGGCCGGACACCCCTTCTGCCTGCTCCGCGGCTGACCGGGCCCGTGGACGGCGCCGCGGGAGTACGCCGTCCACGGACGCCGGCCGAGTGGCGGTCGTCAGATGCCGGGGAAGACCCGGCGGAGGTCGTCCAGGGTGACGCCGTCGCCGGTGACGGCCACCGACGGCGGGGTGTGCTCGGGGGCCAGCCTGCCGCCGAGCAGGCGTGACCAGGCCTCGGTGGGAAGCGACAGGGTGACGTCGGCCGGTTCCGGCGCCTCGCTGAAGCCGACGGTCTCCCCGAGGGTGAGCCCCAGGACGTGCTCGGGGTCGGTCGTCTCGACCCGGAGGGTCGTGGCCACGCGCGGGTCGAGGGCGTCGGACCTGCCGATGAAACCGATCATGAAATCGAGCGGCCCGGCGTACAGGTCCGTCAGCACCCCGGCGGCGTCCCTCGCGACGGTGGCCCCGGGGTCGAAGGCGACCCTGACGTCCCAGGCGTGCAGGGCGGCCTCGTTCAGGCGCATCCCGGCCACCAGCGCGACGCTGCCCGGCATGGGGAGGAACCCCAGCTTGATCTGCAACCGCTCGCGGGCGTCGGCGTCGAGGCTCTCGTACGCCGAGACGATCTCCGCGTCGGCGGTGAGGAAGTCCTCGGCCTGCTCCTTGGGCTCCTTCGCGTTCCAGCGGTCCCACACCGGGTGGTTGAAGTCCTGACCGGGGGCGTCCTGGCCGGCCTGGGCCGCGCGCAGCGTCGCCAGGCCGATCTCGGCGCCGCTGCCGAGGTGGCTGAGCACCTGGGCGACGGTCCACTCCGAACAGCCCGAGGGACGGGTGAGGTCGGCGGCGTCCAGACCTCGGACGAAGGCCGCCAGCTCGTCATGGTTGGTACGCAGAGCCGTGATGGTCCTGTCGGCGAGCGTGGTCATGGTTCTCCTGCCGGGATGAAAACGGGATGGGAACGGGATGGGACGACGTGAGCCGTCGCGATCGGGCCGGGCGGCCACCCGGGGCCTCCCCTCGGTCGTGCCCGCTGCCGCCTGGCCTACCATCATCCTCTCCCGTACCGGCACCCGTCCCCGGTGGGGCCTGGAGACGGACCGGCGCCCGTCCCCGGTGGGGGCCGGAGACGGAACGGCACCCGTCCTAGGTGGGACCCGGGGACGGGTGCCGGTCGCGCGTCCGGTCAGGTGCCGGGGATCTCCTTCACCTTCGGGATCGGGGAGAAGACCAGCAGCAGGATCGGCAGGATGGCTCCGGCGACCACCGCGAACAGGATGGCCGGGCGCAGGCCGAGGGTCTCGCCGAGCAGGCCCGCGCCCAGGGCGCCGAGCGGGGCCGGGATCAGCCCGAGGGAGTAGATCGTGCCGATCACCCTGGCCTGCAGGTGCGGCGGGGTGATCGACTGCACCAGGGTCATGTTGCTGACGAAGAAGACCTGGTTGCTCGCCCAGACGACGAACTGGGAGAGGCCGAGCATCCCGGCGGCGAGCCAGACCGGCCCCGACGCGAACGGCACCAGCAGCAGCGCGCAGTTGCCGACGATCGTGCTCCACAGCAGCGTCGGGCCGATCCCCATGCGGCGCATGGTCCGCACCGACAGGGTCGCGCCGAGGATGGCGCCGACGCCGCCGGTCGCCATGACGATGCCCACCCACTCCACCGGGAGGTCGGGGCCGCCCCGCAGCAGGAACAGTACGTAGATCGACTGCATCGCGCCCATGACGAAGAACGAGTACAGCCCGCTCGCGATGGCCAGCGGCCGGATCATCGGCTGGTCCATCACCCACCGGAAGCCCGCCCAGATCGCCCGGTGCACGCTCCCGGCCGTCTCGTCGTCCGGGACGGGCACCTCCTCGCGCTTGCGGATGAGGAGGATGGCGATCGCGGAGAACAGGTAGGAGAGCACGTCGATCATGATCAGCAGCGGTGCGGCGACCACCTTGATCAGCGCCGCCGCCGCGCCGGGACCGGCGGTCTGCGCCAGCGACTCGCTCAGCTGCAGCTTGCCGTTGCCGTCGCCCAGGTGCCGCAGCGGGACCAGCGAAGGGAAGTAGGAGCGGTACGCGACCTGGAACAGCACCGACAGCAGGCTCAGGACGAACACGACCGCGTACAGCACCCCGAGCGTGAGGCTGTCCATCACGTACAGCAGCGGCACCAGGGCGAGCACCGCGGCCCGGCCCAGGTCCGACCAGATCAGCACGGGCCGCTTGCGCATCCGGTCGATGTAGACGCCGAACAGCAGGAACCCGAGCATCGGCAGCCGGACCAGCGCGCCCAGGATTCCCATCTCGGTCGCGCTCGCGCCCAGGGTGACGACGGCGATCAGCGGGATCGCCACGTACGAGATCTGGGAGCCGAACTGGGAGAGGGTCTGGCCGGTCCACAGCCGCAGGAAGTCCTGGTTGCGCCAGAGGCCACCGTCGTCACCGGCCCCCTTCTCACCTCCCGAGGAGCCGGGATCCGCGAGGTCCTTGGGCCCTCCGGGTTCTCCCGGGCCTCCGGGATCGCTGGCTTCGGGGGTTTCGGGGGTTTCCGGGGCTCCGGCGACCGAGGCGTTCCGGGGGACGTCGAGGACCTCGGGGCCCGCTACGGGCTCGCCTTTCCCGGCGCTCCGAGCACCGCCGGCCGTTCCGGACGCGTCGGGCGTAGAGGCCGTCGCGGGTGTCGTGGGCGCTCCGGCCGTCGTGGTGCTTCCGGTGCCCTGTGGCGGCGGTCCCGTACTCGCGGCGCTCCCGGCGCTCTGGGGACTCTCAGTGTCCGGTGACGCCATGGTCGATCCAACTCCTCAGCTTGGCGGCCGCCTCGGCGACCAGTGGTTCGAACAGGATGACCACGCGCTCGCCGGGAATCGCCTCGATCGCGAGGTTCCCCTTGACCACGCCGTTCCAGCCCAGATCGGGCCGGTCACCGGCGGGGGCGAACAGCGCCACGTCACCGTCGTACGGCTCGTGCCGGTAGCGGCCGACCGCGTGGGCGTTGGCCCGGAACACCCGGAGGAAGCGCCGGGCCTGCTCGACGTCGGCGGTGTCGGGCGCCAGCCGTCGCTCCCGCCCGGCGGCGGCGATGACCGCCACCAGCATCTCCTCGGGGCCGAGCCCGGCGAACTCCGCGCGGTCCACCTCCAGGGGCCCTCCGGCCAGCGCGTGGGTCATGAGAGAGGCGTCGTCCTCCAGCGAACTGGTGATCACGGGCTCGTCCGCGTCGGAGTAGAACAGCACCAGCAGCGGGACGTCCTCGCCGAGGGCGCGCAGCCGCCTGGCCATCTCCAGCGCGATGTTCCCGCCGATGCAGAACCCGCCCAGCACGTACGGCCCGTGGGGGCGGACGGCGCGCAGCCGGTCGACGTAGTCCTCGACCATGTCGGCCATGGTGGTGTGCGGGTCCTCGCCGGGCGCGAGGCCGCTGGCCGCGATCGCGTAGACGGGCTGGTCGGGGCCGAGCCTGCGGGCCATCGGATGGTAGCGGAAGACCTGCCCGCCCAGGGCGTGCACCAGGACGATCGGGGTACGGTCGCCGTCCGCGTTGAGCGTCACGACCCGCTGCTCGCCCAGGTCCTCGGGGCGGCGCAGCACGTCCGCCAGTCCCGCCACGGTCGGCGAGGCGAGCACGGTCGCCACCGGCAGTTCCCTGCCGAACTCCTGCCTGATCCGCACGGCCAGCCGGAGCGCCAGCAGCGAGTGACCGCCCAGGTCGAAGAAGTCGTCGAACACCCCGACCATGGGGACGTCGAACAGCTCCTCCCAGATCGCCGCGACCCGTCCCTCGACCGGGTCTCTCGGCGGCACCCGGAATCCGTCCGCGCCCGCCGCCGGATCCGGCGCGGGCAGGGCCTTCCTGTCCAGCTTGCCGTTGGAGGTGAGGGGGAGTTCCTCCAGCGTCACCCAGGCCGACGGGATCATGTGGTCGGGCAGCGTGGCCCGCAGCCTGGCCCGCCAGTCGACCGCCGGCTCCGTCCCGGTGGTCACCACGTAGCCGACCAGGCGGTCGCCGTCGACGACGACGGCCGCCGCGCGGACCTCGGGCTCGGAGAGCAGCGCGGCCTCGATCTCGCCGGGTTCGACGCGCATGCCGCGGATCTTGACCTGGGTGTCGAGGCGGCCGAGGTATTCGAGCTCGCCGTCGGGCCGCCACCGGGCGCGGTCGCCGGTGGCGTACAGGCGGGAGCCGGGGGGTCCGTGGGGGTCTGGGACGAAGCGTTCGGCGGTGAGGGCCGGTCGGCCCAGGTATCCCCTGGCCAGCTGGACCCCGCCGATGAACAGCTGCCCCGGGGTGCCCACGGGCGCCCGTCCGAACCGCTCGTCGAGCACCTCCAGGCGGGTGTTGTCGACGGGCCGGCCGATCGGTACCGCCTGCTCGGCGGGGTCGCACCGGTGCCAGGAGACGTCCACCGCGGCCTCGGTCGGCCCGTAGAGGTTGTGCAGCTCCACCCCGGGAAGCCGTTCGGCGAAGCGCCGCACCAGCTCGGCGGGGAGCGCCTCACCCGAGCACACCACTCTGCGCAGCCCGCCCGCGCCCAGTCCGTTCACAACGGGTTCGTCCGCGGCCGGTCCGTTCACAGCCGGTCCGTCCGCAGCGGGTCCGTCCAGGGTCGGCCCGCTCGTGTCCGGCCTGTTCACGAGTGGATCGCCCGTGTCCGGTCCGCCCACGTCCGGCCTGTCCGCGACCGGAGTGCCCGCCTTCGGGACGCCCAGGGCCTCCAGGCCGGGCGTGTCCAGGAACGGGTCCAGCATGGACGGCACGAAGTGCGCCGTGGTGACCCCCTCGCGGGCGATCAGCTCGGTGAGGTAACCGGGCTCGTAGTGCCCGCCGGGCCTCGCCACCACCAGCCCCGCACCGGTGACCAGCGGCCAGAACAGCTCCCACACCGACACGTCGAACGAGACCGGCGTCTTGTGCAGCACCCGGTCGGCCGGGGTGAGCCCGTACGTCGCCTGCATCCAGCGCAGCCGGTTCACGATCGCCCGGTGCGACACCCCGACGCCCTTGGGTCTCCCTGTGGACCCCGACGTGAAGATCACGTACGCGAGCGAGTCCGGCGGATCCTCCCACGAGGAGACCTCGGAGGGGTCCTCCGAGGCGGCGGGCAGCAGGACGGCCCGCGTACCCCCGGGAACCTCGTCCGCCAGGTCGGCGGAGGTCAGCAGTACCGAGGCGCCCGCGTCGTCGAGCATGCCACGCACCCGCGCGGCCGGGTGGCCGGGCTCCAGCGGGAGGTAGGCGCCCCCGGCGGCGAGGACGCCCAGCAGCGCGGCGGGCAGGTCCGCGCTCCGTTCGAGCAGCACCCCCACAGGCCGGTCGCGTGACACCCCGGCGCGGCGCAGCTCCCCGGCGATCGCCAGGGCACGTCCGGCCAGCTCGCGGTAGGTGGTCCACGAGCCCTCGAAGCCCACGGCGGGGGCGTCGGGTGTCAGCCTCGCCTGGGCGAGCACCAGGCCGTGCAGCGTGCCGCCCGGGTGCGCGCGCCCGGTGGTGTTCCAGCCGTCGATCGCGTCGTTCTCCGCCTTGCCCACGCCGGGCTCGCCGGTCAGGGCGTCGATCACCCGTCCGGCCAGGGACTCCATCTGCTCCCGTGGGAACTGGGAGGCGTCGTAGGAGACCGTGAGGGTCAGGCCGCCGCCGGGCACCCGGACGAAGGCCACCGTGCACGGCATGTCGGTCTGCTCGAAGAACTCCTGCCCGGTGATCGCCACGCCGTCGCCGGACAGCCCTCCGTACACGTGGAAGTCCCGGAAGTCGAACAGCGTGTCCAGCAGCGGTGAGCGGCCCGCGATCCGCTGGATCTCGAACAGCGGGTAGCGCCGGTACGGCACCGCGGCCACCTCGGCCTCGAAGACGCGCCTGACCAGTTCGGCCCGGTCGGCCCGGTCGCTCGCGTCGAGACGGACCCGCAGGGGCAGCGTGTTGAGGAACAGCCCCAGCACCTCGCCGCCCCCCTCGGTCTCCGGCCTGCCGTGGCTGAGCACGCCGGTCATGACCTCCCGCTCGCCGGTGACCAGGCCCAGCGCGGTCACGTACGCGGCCAGCAGGGTGGTGCGCAGCGGGACCCGCAGCTCGCGGCTCTGCCGTTCCAGCGCCGCCACCGTCTCGTGCGGCACCGGTACGGCGACCACCTCGGCGGCGCGCGGCCCGCCGGACGGGAACCCGGGCAGCCTGGGCAGGCGGCCCTCCGGGGCGTCCTCGACCCGCTCCCGCCAGAACTCCCGCGCCGCCGCCGAGCCCACCGCGGCCCGCTCGGCCGCCACGAGATCCCTGAACAGGGCGCGCGGCGGGGCGGGCTCACGCGAGCCGTGGGCGGCGTAACGGCCCAGCAGCTCGGTGACGAGCGCCGCGACGCTCCAGCCGTCGAGGACGGCGTGGTGGAAGCTGAGGCTCAGCGCGAACTCGTCGTCGTCCAGCACGTGCGCGTACGCCCGCAGCAGGGGCGGTGACGACCAGTCGAACCCGGTGCGCTTCTCGGCCTCCCGCCACGCGGCCAGCCGCTCCCGGGGACCGCTCCCGTCCGGACCGCCCTGGTCCGAACCGTTCCCGCGCAGGTCGGCGACCTCCAGCGGGATGGTCGCGGTGTCGTGGACGAGCTGCAGCGGCTCGCTGAACCCGGTCAGGTCGAACGAGGTGCGCAGCACCGGGTGCCCGGCCGCGACCCCGGCCAGCGCCCCGGTCAGCGCCGGGACGTCCAGGGCGCCGCGCAGGGTGATGGTCATCAGGTCGTGGTAGGTGGGACTGCCCGGTTCGAGCTCGCTGTGGTAGAGCATCCCTGCCTGCAGCGCGGCCAGCGGGTACGCGTCCTCGATCATCGCTCGCCCTTCCTGAGCTTGGCCAGATCCGCGGCGCCGAGCATGCCGAACGCCTCGGTCGCCCCGGTCGCGGCCTCCGGCTCCGGGGTCGCCGCCGTGGCGGGCCCGGTGTCCGGTGTGTCCAGTACGGAGGCCAGTTCGGCCACGGTCTGGTGGGTGAACAGCCGCTGCAGGTCGAGCCCGTAGCCCAGGTCGCGCAGCCGGGCCACCACCGAGAGGCTGCGGATCGAGTCACCCCCGACGCCGAAGAACCCGTCGTGGCGGCCGACCTTGTCCAGGCCGAGCACGTCCTGCCACACCTGGGCGACGGCGCGTTCCGCGTCGGTGCGCGGCGGCTCCCAGGGAAGGTCGCCCCGGCCTGGCGGTGGCGGCAGGGCGGCCCGGTCGAGCTTGCCGTTGGGGGTGAGCGGGAGGGCGTCCAGCGTCACCCACGCGGTGGGGATCATGTGGTCGGGCAGCTCGCCCCTGAGCCACTCACGGGGATCGGCGTCCGTCGCGCCCCCGGTGCCCCCGGTGCCCCCGGTGCCCCCGGTGCCCCCGGCGTCCCGCGCCCCTTCGCGCCGCACCCCGTACCCGACCAGCCTGGCCCCGGCGCCGTCGTGCCACACGCCGACGGCCGCCGCGCTCAGGTCCGGGTGCCCGCCGAGTACGGCCTCGATCTCGCCGGGTTCGACGCGCATGCCGCGGATCTTGACCTGGGTGTCGAGGCGGCCGAGGTATTCGAGCTCGCCGTCGGGCCGCCACCGGGCGCGGTCGCCGGTGGCGTACAGGCGGGAGCCGGGGGGTCCGTGGGGGTCTGGGACGAAGCGTTCGGCGGTGAGGGCCGGTCGGCCCAGGTATCCCCTGGCCAGCTGGACCCCGCCGATGAACAGCTCGCCCGGCGTCCCCGCCGGTACCGGGCGCGACGCCCCGTCCAGCACGTACAGCCGGGTGTTGGCCACCGGGCGGCCGATCGGCACGACCTTCTCGCCCGGCGTGTAGCGGTGCCGGGAGACGTCGACCGCGGCCTCGGTCGGCCCGTAGAGGTTGTGCAGCTCCACCCCCGGCAACCGCCCGGTCAGCCGTTCCGCGGCCCCCGCCGTCAGCTCCTCGCCGCTGCAGACCACCCGGCGCAGCGACCGGCACTCCTCGATCCGCTCCTCCGCGGTGAAGGCGGCGAGCATCGAGGGGACGAAGTGGACGGTGGTGATCTCCCGCTCGGTGACGAGGTCGCGCAGGTAGGCGGTGTCGCGGTGGCCGTCGGGCCGGGCGAGCACCAGGCGCGCCCCGCTGATCAGCGGCCAGAAGAACTCCCACACCGACACGTCGAACCCGGCGGGGGTCTTCTGGAGCACGGCGTCGCCCGCGTCCAGGCCGTACGTCTCCTGCATCCAGCGCAGCCGGTTCACGATCGCCCGGTGCGACACCCCGACGCCCTTGGGCCTCCCCGTGGATCCCGAGGTGAAGATCACGTACGCGAGCGAGTCCGGCAGGTTTCGCACCGGAGGACTCGCGTCCCCCGGCTCCGCCGGGGCGTCCAGGGCGGCGGCGAGTTCCACGGCCCCGGCGTCGGCGAGCATGGTCTCGACCCGGCGTTCGGGCAGCCCCGGATCGAGGGGGAGGTAGGCGCCCCCGGCCTTGAGCACGGCGAGCAGCCGTACGGGCAGGTCGAGCGAGCGCTCCGCCCGCACGGCGAACACCCGCTCCGCACCCGTGCCCACGCCCGCGCCGCCGTCGTCCCTGGCGACGGCGACGGAGGCGGGGGCGGGGGAGAAGGCGGAGGCGGAGGCGGAGGCGCGCAGCCGCGCGGCCAGCAGGTCGGCGCGGTCGTTCAGCTCGGCGTAGGTCAGCGTCTCGCCCTCGAAGACCACGGCAGGGGCGCCGGGGGTCCGCGCCGCCTGGGCCTCGACGAGACCGTGCAGCGTCTCCTCCGGCGGGTACACGGTCTCGGTGGCGTTCCAGCCGGTCAGCACCAGGTCCCGCTCCCCGGGGGAGAGCAGTTCCAGGTCGCCCACGCGGGTCCCCGGGGCGGCGACGGCCGCGCGCAGGAACGTCTCGAAGGACGCGGCGAGCCGCCCGACGGTCTCCGGCAGGAACAGGTCGCGGTTGTAGACGAACCTCGCCGCGAGGCCGTCACCGGTCTCCGAGACGTACAGCTCCAGGTCGAACCGGGTCGAGGTGGTGTCCGGCGCGAACGGCTCGGCCACCGGCCTCCCCACCCGACCGGCCGCGAGCCCGGTCTTCTCCCCGGTCGCGAGCCTGGCCTCTTTTCCGGTCGCGAGCCCGGTCTCCTTCCCGGTCGCGAATACGGTTTCTTTCCCGGTCGCGAATCCGGTCGCGGCCGTGGCCGCGGACCCGGTGAGTTCCGCGGTCGTGGGCTCGGCCACCTGCCCGGTCGCCGCCGTGGACCCGGTCTTCTTCTCGGCCGGGAACCCGCTCTCCGGTTCGGTCGCGGCTGTCACGTGCCCGGCCGGTGCGGATCGCCCCGCCGGGGCCGTGCCGCCCAGGTAGCTCTGCAGGGCGAAGAGCACCTGGACCACGGGCGGGCGGGTGGCGTCCCTGGCCAGGTCCAGTTCGGCGACGAGTTTCTCGAACGGCAGCTCCTGGTGGCCGTAGACCTCCAGGGCCGCGTCGCGGGTGCGGCCGAGCAACTCCGTGAACGTGGGGTCGCCCTCCAGGCGGGCCCGGAGCGGCAGCAGGTTCACGAACAACCCGACCACGTCCTCGAACTCCGCCCGGTCCCGTCCGGCGACCGGCGAGCCCACCGCGAAGTCGTGCTGTCCCGACCAGCGGGAGAGCACGGCCTGGAACCCGGAGAGCAGCGCCATGTAGAGGGTCGCGCCGCGTTCCCGCGCCAGTCCGCCGAGCGCCCCTGTGAGCCCGGCGTCCAGCCGCAGGTCGTGCCAGGCGCCCCGGTGCCCCTGCCGGGCCGGCCTGGGCCGGTCGAGGGGAAGGTCGAGCGGGGGCAGCGCGGCCAGCTCCTCCCGCCAGAACTCCAGGTGCCGTTCCAGACGCGGTCCCGCCAGGCGCTCGCGCTGCCAGAGCGCGTAGTCGCCGTACCCGATACGCGGCTCCGGCCGCCCGGCGCGCCCGGCGCCATCGGCATGTCCGGTGCGGTCGTCGCGTTCGGAGAGCAGCTCGTCCAGCAGGAGTTCCGCGGACCAGCCGTCGGCCACGATGTGGTGGACGGCGACCAGCAGCACGTGGTCCTCGGGGGCGAGCCCGACCAGGGTCACCCGGAGCAGCGGGCCGCCGTCGAGGTCGAAGGGACGTGCCGCGTCGGCGCTGACGATCCGCCGCGCCTCCGCCTCCGCTCCCTCCGCTTCCGCTCCTTCCGCCTTCGCCTCTTCCGCCTCCGCGTGCGTCTCGACGACGCGGATCGCGATCCGTGCCTCCGGGGCCCCGGCCGGGACGACCCGTACCTCGGGCCTCCCGTCGGAGGAGGCGGGGAAGCGCATCCGCAGGCTCTCGTGCCGCGTCACGGCGGCGTCCAGCCGCGCGTCCAGCGCCGCGAGGTCCAGCGGCCCGCGCAGCCGTGCCGCCGCGGGCAGCACGTAGGCGCCGGTCCCCGGGCTGAACTGCTCCATGAACCAGAGCCGTTCCTGCGCGAACGACAGCGGCGGCGCCGTGCCCTCCGGACGTCGAACCGGCCCGGGTCCCACCTCGGGGCCCGCGTCGGGCCCGGCCTCCGCGAGCGCGTCCAGCGCCTGCGCCAGCCTCCGTACGGACGGGTGGCTGAAGGCGAGCTTCAGCGGCACGTCCAGCCCGGTCGCCGCGGAGAGCCTGGCGATCGTCCTGGTCGCCAGCAGCGAGTGGCCGCCGAGCTGGAAGAAGTCGTCGAGTGCCCCCACCCGCTCCACTCCCAGCACCTCGGCCCACACCGAGCACACCAGCTCCTGCGTGGCGGTCTCCGGGGGCAGGTACCCCTCACCCGAGCGGTGCTCGGGGGCGGGCAGCGCGCCCTGGTCCACCTTCCCGCTCGGGGTGAGCGGGATGTTCCCGACCTCCACCACGGCACTCGGCACCAGGTGCGGCGGCAGCTCCGCCGCGAGGTGCTCCCGCAGCTCACCGGCCGTCCACTCGCCGGTGGCCCGGTCGTGGCGTACGACGTAGGCGACCAGGCGGCGGTCGCCGGGGGTGTCCTCCCTGACCGTCACGGCCGCCCGGCCCACCCACGGACGGGCCAGCAGGCGGGCCTCGATCTCGCCGGGTTCCACCCGGTAGCCCCGGATCTTCACCTGGCGGTCGAGGCGGCCGAGGATCTCCAGGCGCCCGTCGGGCCGGAACCTGGCCCGGTCGCCGGTGAGGTACAGGCGTGAACCGGCCGGGCCGTACGGGTCGGGCACGAAGCGTCCCGCCGTCAGGGCGGGCGCCCCCAGGTAGCCGCGAGAGAGCCCGTCGCCGCCCACGCACAGCTCGCCGGGCACGCCGACGGGCACCCGCGCGCCGTGCTCGTCCAGCACGTGGACGCGGGTGGCGGACAGCGGGTGGCCCACGGTGGGCCGCCTGGACGCCTCGGCCGGGTCGAGCTCCCCGGCGGTGGCGATGATCGTCGTCTCGGTCGGCCCGTAGCTGTTGACCAGGGTGACGCGCTCGCCGTGAGCCTCGTACCAGGCGGCGAGCGCCGGTCCAGGCAGCGGGTCGGCGCCCAGGATCAGCAGGCGCAGCGCGGGCGGCCAGGAGGTACGGGCGGCGACCAGCTCCTGCCAGTAGGAGGTGGGCAGGTCCATCACCGTCAGCGACGCGCCCCGCGGGGTCCGCAGGAAGTCGGGAAGCGGCTCGCCGGGGGCGAGCACCAGCTCGGCCCCCGAGGTGAGCGCCGGGTAGATCTCCTCGGCGTGCGTGTCGAAGCCCACGGAGGCGAACTGCAGCACCCGGTCGTCAGGCCGGATGCCGTACTCGGCGCGCATCCACGCCACCCGCGCGTCCAGCGCCCGCCGCTCGACCTGCACGCCCTTGGGGGTGCCGGTCGAACCGGAGGTGTAGATCACGTACGCCAGGTTCCCCGGCCCGCCGGGCCTCGTCACCCGGCCGTCACCGGTGGGTGAACCCCCTCCGGTGACGGTGACGGTGACAGCGGCGGGGCCGTCCGCGACGCCGTCGAGCGGGATCGTCGGCAGGTCGGACTCCAGCAGGCCGTCCTGGGACAGCAGCAGCGCGGCCCCGCTGTCGCGCAGCATCCAGCGCAGGCGCCCGGCCGGGTAGGCGGGGTCGAGCGGGAGGTAGGCGCCTCCCGCCATGGCCGTAGCCAGCAGGGCCACGACCAGTTCGGGACCGCGCCGGGCGCACACCGCGACCACGGTCTCCGGACCGGCCCCCGCCGAGGTCAGCCGTGCCGCCAGGCTCGCGGCGCGCTCGCGCAGCTCGGCGTAGCCGAGCCTACGGTCGCCGTGGCTGACGGCGACCGCGTCCGGCGCCAGCCGCACCCGCTCCTCGAACAGCTCGACCACCCCGGCCGGACCGGCGTCCTCCATAGACAGGCCGGGAAGGCCGGGGAGACCGGTGGACAGGGACGCGGTGACGGCGGGCAGGCGGTCCTCGGGGAGCAGCATCGCGGCCCGCAGCCGCGACAGCGGGACGTCCGGATCGTCGGCCACGGCCTCCAGGACGCGCTCGTACCTGCGCAGCATCCTGGCCACCGTGTCCGGCTCGAACAGGTCGGCGTTGTAGGACAGCAGCGCGTACAGCGAGTCCGAGCGGGGCGTCACGTCGAGCATCAGGTCGAACTTGGCCTGCCGCGCCCCCGGATCGAACACGTCGGTCTCGATGCCGGGCATGACCAGCTCGGACGCCTCCCTGTCCTGCATCACGAACATCGCCTGGAACAGCGGCGTGGTGCTCAGGTCGCGCTCGACGCGCAGCTCGTTGAGCAGCCGCTCGAACGGGATGTCCTGGTGGGCGAAGGCGTCGAGCACCGTCGCCCGGACACGGCCCAGCAGCTCCCTGAAGCCGGGGTCGCCCGACAGGTCGCCGCGCAGCGCGAGCGTGTTGGGGAAGAACCCGACGACCCGCTCAAGCTCGGGGCGTTCCCGGCCGGCGATCACCGACCCCACGCACACGTCGTCCTGCCCGGAGTGGGCGCCGAGCAGCGCCTGGAAGGCGGCGAGCAGCACCATGAACTGGGTGCACCGCTCGTCCCTGGCCAGCCGGTCCAGCCGGGCGGTGAGCTCCCGCCCGATCCGCCGCGCCGCGTAGTCGCCGTTGGACGACTTCACCGGCGCCCTGGGCCGGTCGGCGGGGACGTCCAGGGCGGGTACCCCGGCCAGCTGCCGGCTCCAGTAGCCGAGCTGGCGGCGCACCCCCTCCTCGTCGAGCAGGGCGCGCTGCCAGGCCGCGTAGTCGGCGTACTCCAGCACCGGCTCGGGCAGGTCCGCCTCGCGTCCCTCCAGGTGCGCGCCGTAGCAGGCGGCGAGCTCGCCCAGCAGGACCTTCAGCGACCAGCCGTCGGCCACGATGTGGTGCAGCACCACGCACAGCACGTGGTCGGTCTCCGACATGGTGATCAGGTGCACCCGCAGCAACGGCCCGGCCGCCAGGTCGAACGGGCGGTTGGTGAGGTCGGCGACCAGCTCGGTCGCGCGGGCCTCCCGCTCGGCGGCGGGCAGTCCGGTGAGGTCGATCAGGTCGGGCTCGACCGGCACGGGCGGCCCGATCTCCTGCACCGGGCTGCCCTCGTGCGAGGTGAAGCGGGCGCGCAGGGTCCCGTGCCGCTCCACCAGCCGGCCGAGCGCGTACTTCAGCGCCCCGATCGAGACGTGCCCGCGCAGCCGCTGCACCATGAACATGTTGTACGAGGCGTCGGACGGGTCCAGCTGCTGCAGGAACCACAGGCGCTCCTGGCCGAACGACAGGGGAGGCGGCCCGCCGTCGTCCGCGCGCCGGGGGATGCCCGACGGCCGCCGCGGCGGCGGTTGCCGCCGCAGCCTCTCCTCCAGCGCGGCCCGCTGTTCCGGGCTGAGCCGCGCCAGTTTCGCCCTCAGGTCACTCATCGTCGGTCCTCCAGCGTCGCAGGCAGCGCCGCCAGTGCCTCTTTCGCCCTCAGGTCACTCATCGTCGGTCCTCCAGCGCCGCGAGCAGCGCCGCCAGTGCCTCTTTCGCCCTCAGGTCACTCATCGTCGGGGTCCTCCAGCGCCGCGAGCAGCGCCGCCAGCTCCTCGTCGTCGTCCCCGAGCTGCAGCTCCAGTACGGCGAGGGCGTGCTCGGTCACCGTGGTGATCTCGAAGCACCGCCGCAGCGGCATCTCCACGCCGTACGCCTCCCGGTAGCGGGTGACCAGCAGCACCGCCAGCAGCGAGTGGCCGCCGAGCTGGAAGAAGTCGTCCTCGACGCCGATGCGCTCCCTGCCGAGCAGCTCGCTCCACAGGGCGCACAGCTCGGTCTCCAGCGGGGTGCGCGGCTCCGTGTACGGCGTGCCGAGGTCACCCCGGCCAGAACCGGCCGGCGCGGGCAGCGCCCCCCGGTCGAGCTTGCCGCTCGGGCCGAGCGGGACGGTGCCGATCCCGACGAACGCCTGCGGGATGAGCGCGGCGGGTAGTTTCCTGGCGAGCGTCCTGCGCAGCTCCGCGGTGAGCGCCGAGGGCTCTCCCGACCAGTCGACGTAGCCGACCAGCCCGCGTCCGCCGGGGGCGTCGTCGCGCAGCGCCACGACCGCCTGGCGCACCTTGGGGTGCTCGGCGATCACGGCCTCGATCTCGCCGAGCTCGACCCGCCAGCCGTGCACCTTCACCTGGTCGTCGAGCCGTCCCAGGAACTCGATGTCCCCGTCGGCGCGGACCCTGGCCAGGTCGCCGGTCGCGTACAGCCGCGAGCCGGGCGGCCCGTACGGGTCGGGCACGAACCGCTCGGCCGTGAGGCCGGGACGGCCCGCGTAGCCGCGCGCCACCTGGACCCCGCCGATGTGCAGGTGCCCGGGTACGCCGACCGGCAGCGGCCGGAGCAGGTCGTCCAGGACGTGCAGGCGGTTGCCCGGCATCGGCGGGCCGATGGGCAGCGTGTGCCGCGCGTCCACCCCCTCGGGCTCCACCCGCCAGGCGGTCACGTCGACCGCCGCCTCCGTCGGCCCGTACAGGTTGTGCAGCTCCACCCCGGGCAGCCGTTCGAAGAAGCGGGCGGCCAGGCGCGGCGGCAGCTCCTCGCCGCTGCAGATCACCCGCTTCAGCGAGCGGCACGACTCGATGCCGGTCTCCTCCAGGAACATGGCCAGCATCGAGGGGACGAAGTGCGCGGTGCTCACCGAGTGCGCCTTGATCAGGTCGCGCTGGTGGTTGGGGTCGCGGTGCCCGCCCGGCCGGACCGGCACCAGGGACGCCCCGGTGACCAGCGGCCAGAAGAACTCCCACACCGACACGTCGAAGCTCGTCGGGGTCTTCTGCAGGACCGCCTCTTCCGGGGTGAGGCCGAACCGGTCCTGCATCCAGGCGAGCCGGTTGACGATGGCCCCGTGAGTGTTGACGACGCCCTTGGGACGCCCGGTCGAACCCGAGGTGTAGATCACGTACGCGGCGTCGCCGGGGCCGGTCACCGGAAGCGCCGTTCCTGAGGGCTGCGGTCCCCAGGTGTCGGGCGCGTCCAGCAGCACCGGTTTGACGGCCCCCTCGGGGAGCAGGTCGCGCAGGTGACGCTGGGTCAGCATCACCCGGGCCCCGCTGTCGGCCAGCATGAACGCCAGCCGCGACGGCGGGTACTCCGGGTCGAGGGGGACGTACGCCCCGCCCGCCTTGAGCACCGCGAGCAGGCCGACGACCAGCTCGGCCGACCGCTCGGCGCACACTGCCACCGGGCTGCCCCGCCTGACCCCGATCCCGCGCAGCCAGCGGGCCAGCGCGCCGGCGCGCTCGTCCAGCTCGGCGTACGTCAGCGTGGTGTCGCCGGTGACCACGGCCGCCGCGTCCGGCGTCCGCGCCACCTGGGCCTCGACGAGCGAGGTGAGCGAGGTGAGCGAGGTCGGCGGGGTCGGCGGGGTCGGCGTCGTACCGGCCCCGGTGTCCCGCACGTCGGAGGGCTCCTCGCCGGTGCCCAGCGCGAGGACGTGGTCCCGCTCCTCGGGGGTGAGCAGCGGCAGCCGGGAGATCGGCGTCCCCGGGGCGGCGACCGCGGCCTCGACCAGCGTCTCCAGGCAGGCGCCGAACCGCTCGATCGTGGCCCGGTCGAACAGGTCGGTGCTGTACTCCAGCCGGGTGTGCAGCCGCCCCCCGCGCATGTTGAGGTCCAGCTGCAGGTCCACCTTGGCGGTGCCGTTGGCGATCTGGCCCTCGTTGGTGTCGGCGGCCAGGTTGAACATCACCTGGTAGATCGGCGGCACGCTCAGGTCCCTGGTCGGCTGCAGCGCCTCCACCAGCCGCTCGAACGGCAGCTCCTGGTGGTCCAGGGCCTCGGCGACCGTGGTGCGCACCCGCCCGGCCGCCTCGGCGAACGTCGGGTCGCCGGTCAGGTCGGCGCGCAGCGCCACGGCGTTGACGAACATGCCGATGACGGGTTCGGTCTCCGGCAGCAGCCGCCCCGCGATGGGGGTGCCCACCACGACGTCGTACTGCCCCGACCAGCGGGCCAGCACGGTCGCGAACCCGGTGAGCATGACCGTGAACAGCGTCGAGTTCAGGTCCTTGGCCAGGCGCTCGATCCCGGACGACACCTCCGGGGAGAACGCGCCCAGCCGCATCTCGCCCCGGTAGGAGCGGCTGCGCGGGCGCGGCCGGTCGGCGGGCAGGGCGAGGTCGGCCGGGATCCCGGCCAGCCCCTTCCGCCAGTGCGCCAGCTCCTCCTCGACGAAGGTCCCGGTCAGCCGGTTCCGCTGCCAGACGGCGAAGTCGGCGAACTGGATGGGCAGCTCCGCCAGCTTGGGCTCGCGGCCCTCGCCGATGGCGTCGTAGCACTCCTCCAGCTCATTGACGAAGACGTGGCTGGAGACGCCGTCGAACACGGTGTGGTCGAACACGCAGATCAGCCGCAGGTCGTCGCCGGCCATCCGCACCTGCCGCAGCCGCCACAGCGGCGCCTGGTCCAGCACGAACGGCGTGACCGAGTCCGACCTGGCCAGCCGGGCGAGCTCGGCCTCACGCTCGCCGCCGGGCAGGTGGGTGAGGTCGGTCTCGGTGAGCCGCACCGGGGGGACGGCGCCGCTGACGATCTGCACCACCTGGCCGTCCCTGAAGTCGAAGACGGTGCGCAGCACCTCGTGGCGGCGTACCACCTGGGCGACGGCGGCCTCCAGCCGGCGCGGGTCGACCGGCTGGCGGGCGCTCATCGGCATGAGCATGCCGATGTTGTAGACGGCGAGCTCGGGCTCGAAGCGGGCGAGGAACCACATCCGCTCCTGCCCGGAGGAGGACGGGAAGACGTCCACCACCTGGTCGGTCATCCCGCGTCTCCCGCTTTCATCGCCTCGCGCAGGCTGCGCGGACGCATGTCGGTCCAGACCTGCTCGATGTGGGCCAGGCACTCGTCCTTGCTGCCGGTGAAGCCGGCGTCGTGCCAGCCGTCCGGATTGTCGCGGCCCGAGGGCCAGATGGAGTACTGCTCCTCGTCGTTGAGGACGACCTTGGTGTCGGGAACGGATTCGGTCACTGCTGCTCACTCCTGCGGGGGAGACGGGGAATCATGGTCTGGCTCGCGGCCGGAGCGGTCTCGGCCGCCGCCGGCGCGGCCGCGCGTGCCTGCTCGATCAGCGCGGTGACCCCGGCCACCGTGGGCTCCTCGAAGAGGCTGCGCATCGGCAGCCGCACGCCCAGCTCCTTGCGGATCAGGGCGATGAGCTGCACGGCGATCAGCGAGTTGCCGCCGAGCTCGAAGAAGTCGTCGTCGACGCCGATGCGCTCGCCGCCGAGCACCTCGCTCCACAGCCGGGCGATGGCGGTCTCGACATCGCCGCGCGGCGCCACGTAGTCGTCGGACGCCGCGCCGCCGGGACGGGGACGGTCCGACACGGCGGCCGGGTCCAGCTCCGTCTCGACCGTTTCCTGGGTGACCGACCCGACACCGGCCAGGTAGGCGGCGACCGGGGTCGCGGCGATCACCACCTGCGCGCCGAGGGGGGTGGCCAGCAGCCGGTGGAACGCCTCGGCGCCCTCGGCGGGGCGGATGCCGACCGCGTCGGGGCCTCCGGCGGTCGTCGCGACCTGGCCGCCCTGGTCGGGGACGGTGACCGTGCCCGCCTTCTGGGCCCCGGCGTCGGCCGTCACCCCGGCCACCACGGCGTCGGTGTTGATGCGGCGCAGCACGTAGTCGGAGATCTCGGTGACGATCACGCCGTCGGAGTCGATGAGCGTCACGTCGACCGCCAGCACCTCGTCGGTGCCGCTGTCGCGGAAGCGCATGTGGCTCCAGAACCTGCCGGGCAGCCGGTCCCTGACGGTGATGCGGCCGTAGCCGAGCGGCAGGTAGTGGCCGACGACGTCGATCCAGGTGAAGGAGGTGGCGCTGTCCAGCAGCGCCGGGTGCAGGCCCCAGCCGTCCAGGTCCTCCGACAGCTCCTCGGGCAGCTCGAACAGGCCCAGGGCCTCGTTCTGGCCGATGTACCACTTGCTCATGTGACCCCAGTGGGGGCCGAGCGTGAGCAGCCCGGACAGCGGCACGCCGCCCTGCTCCTCGGACGCCGGGGCGCAGCGCTCGACGATCGCCGCCACGTCGGCCTTCCCGGCGGGCCCGGGATCGACCTTGGCCGCGGTGCCGCGCGCGTGGGTGCGCTGCTCGCCGCCGATGACGCTGCGCACCTGGAAGTCCGCGCCGTCCGCCTCGGTGCTGAACGTCACCCGTACCTCCGCGGAGGCGCCGTCGGCCACCGACAGCGGCTCGACGAACACCACGTCGCGCAGCTCGACGGCGCCGGGCCCCGGCAGGACCACGTCGCTCGCGCAGCGGGCCAGCTCCAGGTGGCCGGTGCCCGGCAGCACCGGCACCCCGGAGATGCGGTGCCCGCCGAGCGCCCAGTGGGTGTCGGGGGAGAGGCTGCCCCCGGCCCAGCCGAGCCCCTCGCCGTCGGCCTCGTGCCAGGCCGACAGCACCGGGTGGTCGACGGCCCTGATCCGGTCGCCGCGCTGCAGCGCCACGAACCCGGCGGGCGCGGCGACCTCGGCCGCCATGCCGACCTCCAGCCACTTGCCCCAGTTGGCGGAGACGACCGTGGCCGCGCCCCAGCCGTGCTCGCCCCTGGCGTGCGCGTCGAGGAAGTTGTTGGCCGCGCAGTAGTCGACCTGGCCGAAGCCGCCCGCGACCGCGGTGATCGACGAGCAGAGCACCACGGCCTCCAGGTCGAGGTCGCCGAACGCCTCGCGCAGCGCGAGCGTGCCGACCACCTTGGGCGCCAGCACCTCCTCGGCGGCGGCCCGCTCCTTGATCTCGGCCATGCCGCCGCCGGGCAGGCCCGCGGCGTGCACGATCACGTCCACCCGGCCGAACCGGGCGATCGTCTCCTCCCGCACCCGGCGCATGTCGGCGGGGGAGGTGACGTCGGCGGCGAGGGCCAGGACCTCGGCCCCGGCCTCCTCCATCCTGCGGATCGCGGCGATCGCCCGGCCCGCGCGACCGGCCTCGTGCGCGTCCCACTCCGCCCGGTCCGGCAGCCCGGTCCTGGACAGCAGGACGAGCCGCGCCCCGGCCCGCGCGGCCAGGTCCTCGGCGAGCGAGATGCCGATGCCGCCCAGGCCGCCGGTGATCAGGTGGACCTGCCCGTCGCGGGGACCCGTCCCGATCGCCCCGGCCGTCTCCGAGGAGGCCGCGGGCACCTCCAGCTGCTCGTAGTGCTGCAGCCAGCGGCGGCCGCCCCTGACGCTCACGGTGGGCAGCAGCCCCGCCTCGTCCGGCTCGGGGCTCCTGCCCAGCTCCGCGGCGGCGTGCCTCACCCAGTCGCGTCCCTCGACGTCGACGTGGCGCACCCGCAGCCACGGAGTCTCCAGCGGCACCACCCGGGGGAACCCGGCGAGGGTCGCGTGCTCCGGGCGGACCAGGTCGCCGCCGGTGACGTCCTGGGCCCCCGAGGTGAGCAGCGTCAGCTCCACCCCGCCGGCGGGCTGCGCCGAGGTCAGCGCCTGCACCAGGGCGAGCACGCTGAAGAAGCCGCGGTCCTGTGCCTTCCAGGTCTCGTCGGTCCCGGCGGCGGGCTCACCGCCGACGGTCCACGCGTGGACCACCCGCCCCGGCACCTCGCCCACGGCCGACAGCAGCGCGTCGTAGTCGGCGCGCTCGGCGGGACGCACGGTGTGGACGCCGCCTGAGCCCTCCGCGTTCCCCGGGGAGAACCCGTCGCCGGGCCGTACCTCGATCACCTCGGCCCCCGTCGCGCGCAGCGCGTCCACCAGCCCGGCCGAGCCGTCGTCGGCGAACACCAGGGCCCGGGTGACCGGCGACAGCGGCGCCGGTCCCGGCGGGACCTGCCGCCACACCGGCACGCTGAACCAGCGGTCGAACGGCAGGTCGTCCTCGACCGGCGCGGGGTTGGCCACGCCGCCGACGAACGCCCCGTTCGGGTCGGGGTCGATCCAGGCGCGCTGGCGCTCCCACGGGTAGGTCGGCAGCGAGACCCGGTGCCCCTCCTCGCCGAACGCCTCCAGCGCGACGCCGTTCACCCACAGGGTGCCGTACGCCGCCGAGAGCACCGCCACGTCGCCGGCGGTGTCCTTGGGGCCGGGCAGCGAGGGCAGCGGCGCGACCGCGCCCGGCGGGGTCTGCGCCCTGGCCAGCCCGGCGAGCTGCTTGCCGGGGCCGCACTCGATCATGATCCAGTCGCCGTCGGCGAGCAGGGTCGCCACGCAGTCGCCGAACAGCACCGGCTCGCGCATGTGCCGCGCCCAGTACGACGGGTCCGTCGCCTCGTCCGCGGTGATCCAGGTGCCGGTCACGTTCGACAGGAACGGCAGGCTCGGCGCCGACCGCTCGACACCGGCGACCAGCGCGTGGAACTCGCCCAGGATCGGGTCCAGCATCGAGGAGTGGAAGGCGTGCGAGGTGCGCAGCTCCATCCTGCCGACGCCCTCCTCCTCCAGCAGGGCCGCCAGCTCGGCGATCGAGGCCGGGGGACCGGCCACCACGCACGTGCCGGGGCCGTTGACGGTCGCCACCGACACGCCGTCGGGCAGCAGCGGCCCGATCTCGTCCGGCGCGAGCTGCACGGCGAGCATCGCCCCGGCGGGCATGCCCTGGATCAGGCGGCCCCTCGCGGCCACCAGCCGCAGCGCGTCCGGCAGGGTGAAGACCCCGGCCACGGTCGCCGCGACGTACTCGCCGATGCTGTGGCCGATCATCCCGGCGGGCTCGACGCCCAGCGAGCGCCAGAGCTCGGCCAGGGCGTACTCCACGGTGAACAGGGCGGGCTGGGTCAGCGCCGTCTGCCGCAGCCGCTCGCCCGCCTCCTCGCTGGTCGCGAAGATCAGCTCACGCAGGTCCTCGCCCAGCACCGGCCGCAGGATCTCGGCGCACTCGTCGACCGCGTCCCTGAAGACCGCCTCGGCGCGGTACAGCTCGGCGCCCATGCCCGCGTACTGCGAGCCCTGCCCGGAGAACAGGAACGCCGCGCGCGGGGTGCGCCGGGAGGCGGCGCCGGAGATCGTCCGCTTGGGGTCGCGGAGCGCGGCGACCGCGTCGGCGACGCCGGAGGCCGTCACCGCGCTCCTGCGCGACAGCTCCCTGCGCCCCACGCGCAGCGTGTGGGCGACGTCGGACAGGTCGGTGTCGGGGTGGGCCTCCAGGTGCGCGGCCAGGCGCTCGGCGGCGGCGGCCAGCGCGGTGTCGGTCCTGCCCGACAGCCGCAGCAGGTGCGCCGGGCGGGGCTCGCGCCCCTCGCGCTCCTGGCGGGACGGCACCGGAGCCTCCTCCAGCACGATGTGCGCGTTGGTGCCGCCGATGCCGAACGAGCTGACGCCCGCCCGCCGGGGGAAGCCGTTGCGCTCCCACTTGGTCGGCGTCCCCGTCACGTAGAACGGGCTCCGCGCGAAGTCGATCTTCGGGTTGGGGCTCTCGTAGTGCAGCGTCGCCGGGATGAGCCCGTTCTCCAGGGCCAGCACCGCCTTGATGATGCTCGCGATGCCCGCCGACTGGCCCAGGTGGCCGATGTTGCTCTTGACCGAGCCGATGCCGCACCACTGGGTGTCGTCGGTGTCCTGGAGGAACACGTTGCTCAGCGCCGCGACCTCGATCGGGTCGCCCAGCGCGGTGCCCGTGCCGTGCGCCTCGACGTAGGTGACCGTGCGCGGGTCGACCCCGCCCACGCCGAGCGCCTGGGCGATCACCGCGGCCTGGCCGTCCATGCTGGGCGCGGAGAAGCCGACCTTGCTCGCGCCGTCGTTGTTGATCGCGTTGCCGAGGATGACCGCCCGGACGTTGTCGCCGTCCTCGATCGCCTCCGACAGCCGCTTCAGCACGATCACGCCGCCGCCACTGCCCCAGATCGTCCCGGCCGCCTTGGCGTCGAAGGCCCGGCAGTGGCCGTCGGGGGAGACGATGCCGTCCTCGTCGTACACGTAGCCCTGGCCCTGCGGCAGGTCGAGCATCGCGCTGCCGGCCAGGGCCATGTCGCACTCGCCGTTGCGCAGCGCCTCGGCGGCGACGTGGATCGCGACCAGCGCGGTCGAGCACGCGGTGTGCAGGGTGTAGCTCGGGCCGCGCAGGTCCAGCTTGTACGACGACAGCGTGGCGCAGTAGTCGACGTGGTTGCCGACCATGACGGCGAGCCAGCCCGCGTTCGCGTGGGCCTGCGCGTTGCTCCTGATGTTGATCCACTGGTAGAAGTCCGAGCCGGAACCGGCGTAGACGCCGATCTCGCCCGGATACCTGAACGAGTCGTAGCCCGCGTCCTCCAGGGCCGTGTGCGACAGTTCGAGGAAGAGCCGGTGCTGCGGGTCCCGGATCTCCGCCTCCCTGATCGACATGCCGAAGAACGCGGCGTCGAACCCCTGGTGGTCGTCGAGCATCATCGCGGCCGGTACGAAGTCCGGGTCGTCGAGGATGTGGTCGGGCACGCCGAGCGCCCGCTGTTCCTCGCGGGTGAAGTGCGTCAGCGACTCGACTCCGTCGGCGAGGTTGCGCCAGAACTGTTTGGCGTCCTCGGCACCCGGCACCCGGCACGACAGGCCGATGATCGCGATCGGTTCGACTGTGGGCTCCTCGGCCATGCGGGGGTCCCTTTCTTCCATGCCGGGCGCGGTCGGCGCCGGTGCGGGGGGTTGGACGGGTGTCAACGCGGTTTCCGGTGCGGATGGTCGTGCGGGTGGCGACTCGATCGCCGGCTCGGTCATCGGGTGGGTCACCGGCCGGGCTCGCGCTCCGGAGGGTCGTGCGGTCGCCGGTGCGGTCTCGGATGCCCGGGGGTGGGCGGGGGGCGGCCCGGCCGCGAGGACCGGGGGAGGGACGGAGGTCGGTTCGGGTGCTTCCGGTGCTTCGAGCACCTCTGGTGCTTCGAGCACCTCGGGTGTTCCAGGTACTTCGGGTACTTCGGGTACTTCGGGAACGAGGTCGGCTAAGGGACCCGGCTCGGATTCGGCTGCGGGGCCAGGTCCGGTCTCGGGTCGTGGGTCCGGCTCGAATTCGGCTGCGGGGCCGATTCCGGTCTCGGGTGCGGGTTCGAGTTCGGGTGCGGGGTCCGGCTCGGATTCGGCTGCGGGGCCGGGTCCGGTCTCGGGTCCGGGTTCGGATACGGGGTCGGGGGCGGGTTCGGGAGGGGGGCCGGGTCTGGGCCCGGCTTCGGGTGCGGGTGATCGTGCGGTTGTCAGCTCGGCTTCCTTGAGCGGTCCTTGAGGCGGTCTCGCCGCACGGCGAGCCGCCGTGCGGCGCGGTCGAGGCCGGGAGCCGGACCTCCACCGTCGAGGTGCGCGGCCAGCGCGCGGATGGTCGGATGGCGGAACAGGTCCACGATCGGGATGTCCCTGCCGAGGGCCGAGCCCAGGCGGGCCTGGACGGCGGCGATCGCCAGCGAGTGGCCGCCGATCTCGAAGAAGTTGTCGGCCGCGCCCACCCGGGGCACGCCGAGCACGGCCCGCCACACCTCGGCCACGGCCCGCTCGGTCGGGCCGGACACCTCACTGCCCGCCTCGCCCCCGGGCCGGGACACGGGCGGGCGCAGCGCGGCGCGGTCGACCTTGCCGTTGGGGGTGAGCGGCAGCGCGGGGACCACGATCACCTCGGCGGGCACCGCGTGCTCGGGCAGCACCGCGCGCAGGTGGTCGAGCAGCCGGGGCGCGGCCAGGCCGGGTCTGCGGGGTACCGCGTAGGCGTGCAGCACCGTCTCGCGCCGCTCGTCCCGGTCGGCCACCGCGGCGGCGGCGCGGACCTCGGGGTGGGCGGACAGCGCCGCCTCCACCTCCCCGAGCTCCACCCGGAAGCCACGGATCTTCACCTGGTCGTCGCGACGCCCGGCGATCGTCACCGTCCCGTCGGGGTTGAGGCGGCCGAGGTCGCCGGTGGCGAAGGCGTCCCCGGTGAAGCGGAGCCGGGTGAGCCCGGCGTCGAGATAGCCGGTCGCCAGGTTGGCGCTGCGCACGACCACCTCGCCCAGCTCGCCCACCCCCGCCCGGCCGCCGTGCCCGCCGACCACGACCAGCTCGCTGCCCTCGATGCCGCGCCCCGCGGGGACGGGTTCCGCGCTCTCGCGCACCCCGGCGGGGATCTCGTGCCAGGCGTGGGCCTGCGGGGTCTCGGTGGTGCCGTAGAAGGCCACCAGCCGGGCGGCCGGTACCAGGCGGCGCAGCCGCGCGGCGTCGGCGTGGGTGAGCCGGTCGCCGCCGGTCGCGACCAGCCGGACCCCGGGCAGCGCCGCGCCGGTCCCGCAGAGCATCCTGGCCAGCTGCGGGGTCAGGTGCAGTACGGTGACGCGGTGCTCGCGCAGCCACGCGACGAGCCGGACGGGGTCGCGGAGCAGTTCCCGTTCCGGCACGCACAGCCGGGCGCCGGTGGCGAGCGGCACGAACACGTCGCGCAGCGCGGGGTCGTGCGCCAGGCCCGACAGCAGGGCGAAGCGGTCCGCCGGGGTCACCGCGAAGGTCGCCGCGTACCAGGCGACGAAGTGCGCGAGCGGCCCCTCACCGGTCACCACCGGCTTGGGGTCGCCGGTGGTCCCCGAGGTGAGCGACAGGTAACCCCGCTCCGGACGCGGCTCCCACGACGGCGGCCCGCCGTCGTTCTCCTCCGGCCTCGCCACGGCCGTCCGAGGCCCCCCGTCACCGGCTTCCCCGTCAACGGCCGGCCCGATCTCCCGGCGACCGGCCCCCCGCGATTCGGCCCCCCGCGATTCGGCCCCGGAAGGCACGGTCTCCGACGGTTTGGTCTCCGGCAGCACGGTCTCCGGGAGCGCGATCTCCGGGAGGCCCGCCAGCGGGGGCGCGCCCGGGCAGCGCAGCGCCGCCACGGCCCCGGCGGCGGCGGCCTGGCGGGCCAGCACCGGCGCCGGGTGCGCAGGGTCGAGGATCACCCAGCGGGCCCCGGTGGCGAGCACCCCCAGCAGCAGGCCGGGAAGCTCGGGGACCCGCGCGGCGAGCACCGCGACCGCCTGGCCTGGCTCCACCCCGGCCGCGCGCAGCGCCGAGGTCGTGCGGTGGCGCAGCGCGGTGAGCTCCGCGTGCCCGAGGACCCGCCCCGCGCCCTCCACCACGACGTCGCCGTGCAGGGTGTCCAGCGGCCCGGGACCGTCCCAGACCGGCAGCGCGGCGGGCGGTTCCTGCGGGGCCAGCCGGGCCCCGCCCGCCGCCCCGGCGGGGTCGGCGAGCAGGTCGCCCAGCAGGTGCGCGTAACCGGCCAGCAGGGCGTCCATCCTGGCGGCGGAGAACAGGTCGGGGTTGTAGACGAGCTGCAGCGCGTAACCGTCGCCGCGCTCGCTGACGTACATCGTCAGGTCGAACAGCGCGCCCGGCAGCCCGGCGGGCAGCGGCTCGGTCACGCAGCCCGGCAGGTCCAGCTTGGGCTCGGCGAAGTTGTACATGTTGAACAGCACCTGCGTCACCGGGTTGCGCCCCAGGTCGCGCGGGACGCGCAGCGCCTCCACGACGCGCTCCAGCGGCACGTCGCCGTGCGAGACGACCTCGGCGAGCTCGTCGCGGCAGCGGGTCACGTGCTCCTCGAACGACGCCTCGGGGTCCTGGCGCAGCCGCAGCGGCAGCATCCGCACGCACATGCCGATCAGCGACTCGAACGCGACGTGCCCCCGGTCGGCGTACGGGGTGCCGACGAGCAGGTCCCGCTGCCCGGACAGCCTGGCGAGCAGCTGCGCGAACGCGGCCAGCAGCACCGGGTACGGGGTGACCCCCAGCCGGACCGCGAGCCTCCTGACACGTTCTCCGATCTCGCCGTCAATCTCCGCTGTTCGGAGCGCTCCAAAAAAAGTTTGCACAGGTGGGCGGGGGGTGTCCCTGGGCAGGTCGAGCACCATGGGGGCGTCCTTCAGGTGCTCGCGCCACCAGTCGACCCCGTCGCCGTCCGTACGCTCCCTCGACCAGCGCGCGTAATCGGCGAACGACGCGCCCGCCGGGTCCCGGGGGGCGCCGCGGTAGGCGGCGCTCAGGTCCCGGTGGAAGACGTCCTGGGACCAGCCGTCGAAGACGATGTGGTGCGCGGTCACCGCGAGCACGTGGTCGTCCTCGGCCAGCCGGATCAGCCTGGCCCGCAGCAGCGGGTCGCGCGCCAGGCCGAACCGCGTCCGCGCCTCCGTCTGCAGCACCGTCTCCAGCGCGGCCTCGGGACGGGGGAGCGCCGAGAGGTCGTCGAGCGGGAGGGGCACCTCGCCGGGCGGGACGACCGTCACGTGGGGCACGCCGTCGCGGGAGGTGATCCGCCAGCGCAGCGTCTCGTGCCCGGCCACCACGGACTCCAGGGCGCTTCGCAGCGCGCCGTGGTCCAGCGGGCCGCGCACGCGTTCGGCCATCGCGATGTTGTGCGCGGGGGTGTCGGGGGCGAGCCGCTCCACGAACCACATGCGCCGTTGCGCGGGCGACAGCGACGGGGGCTCGCCGGACAGGGGGCTCTCCGAGGGCGAGGCGTCCCGCGGGGGGGCCTTCTCGACACCGGAGGAGAGGGCGCCGTAGGTGCGGGCCGCGTAGACGTCCTCGACCGAGATGTCCCGGCCGAGCTCCGCCCTGATGGCCGACACCATGCGCATCGCCCGCAGCGAGTGCCCGCCGCGCTCGAAGAAGTCGTCGTCGGGGCCGGGTGCGGGGGCGTCGAGCACCCGCGCCCAGATCCCCGCCAGCCCCGAGGCCCCGTTCCCGTTTCCGGCCGTGTCCTCGTTCCCGTTCGTGTCCCCGGGAGTCCCCGAGGCGTCCCTGGGGAGGGCGCGCAGGGCGGCGAGGTCGACCTTGCCGGAGGCGTTCAGCGGCAGGAAGGGAACGCGCACCACGCGGGTGGGCAGCATGTAGACCGGCAGCCGCCCGGCGCAGTGCACCCGCAGGGCCGCCAGCCCCGGCGCGTCCAGCGGCGCGACGTAGGCGACCAGCTCGCCGGGGGCGTCGACCACGGCCTGCGTCACCTCGGGGTGCGCCCGCACCACCGACTCGACCTCGCCGATCTCGACCCGTTGGCCCTGGATCTTCACCTGCCGGTCCAGCCGTCCCATGAAGGCGATCCGGCCGTCCTCCCGCCAGGCGACGTGGTCGCCGGTGCGGTAGAGGCGCGCCCCGGACACGGCGCCGAACGGGTCGGGGACGAACCTCTCGGCCGTCATGCCGGGCAGGCCCAGGTAGCCGCGGCTCACCTGCGGCCCGCCGATGTACAGCTCACCGGGGACGCCGACGGGACACTCGCGCATGTCCTCGTCCAGGACGTGCGCGTGGCAGCCGCGCAGGGGGTGCCCGATCGGCAGCGACCGCTCCCAGGTCCCCGACAGCTCGGTGCCGACCACGCAGACGGTGGTCTCCGTGGGGCCGTACCAGTTGTGGAAGCGGGTGTGCGCCGACCAGCGGGCCACCTGCTCGGGGCCCGGCGGCTCGCCGGCCGTGATCAGGTCGCGCAGGCGCGGCAGCCGGGCCGGGTCGACCAGCGGCAGCAGGGCGGGCGGGACGAACCCCCAGGTGACGTCGTGCGCCTCCAGGAACCGCTGCAGGCGGGCCGGGTCGGTCCTGTCCTCGTCCGGCACCAGCTGCACGCAGCCGCCCACGGTGAGCGGCGCGAGCATGTCGAGCACCGAGACGTCGAACCCGAGCGCGGAGAACGCGATCGACCGGCAGGTGCCGTCCAGGCCGAAATGGGCCGCCGCGGCCGAGGCGAACGCGACCACGGAGGCGTGGCTCACGACCACGCCCTTGGGCCGCCCGGTCGATCCGGACGTGTAAAGGACGTAGGCGGCGTTCCCCGGCAGCGCGGGGCCGCCGACGATCTCGCCGGTGTGCTCCGCCGTGATTTCGGTCAGGTTTCCGGCCGAGATTCCGGTGGCGGCCCCGGCGTGGATTCCGGCGTGGGTTTCGGACACGGTTCCGGTCGCGGAGCTCGTTTCCGGCTCGACCAGGGGACGCCCGCACCCGTCCAGCAGCATGCGGCCGTGGCCGTCGGCCACGACGACCGCGACGCCCGCGTCGTCGAGCACCTCGTCGAGCCGCCTGCGCGGGTGCGCCGGGTCGAGGGGGACGTACGCGCCGCCCGACATCATGATGCCGAGGACGGCGACGGTCATCAGCGGCGTGCGCCTGGCGCAGAGCCCGACCCGGTCCTCGGGACCCACCCCGAGGGCGCGTAGCCGCAGCGCAAGCGCGGTGGCGGCGCCGATCAGCTCGCGGTAGGTGAGGACGGTCCCCCACTGGCGGATCGCCGGCGCGGAGGGCGTCCGCGCCGCCTGGGCGGCGACGAGATCGCACAGCGGCGCGTCCGGGGCGATGTGGGACGGTCCGGCCGTCCAGGCGGCGGGAGCGGGAGCCGTCGGCGACGCCGGTGGAGCGGACGACGGACCGTGCAACGAGGCGGACGACGAGTCCCCCCGCATCGCTTCGAGCATTCACCCCCCATAGCCCTAAACAGGGTTTATGCCCTGTCAAGTATTCACAAGCGATAAGCCAGATCATTCCTATTATTTGCGTCATCGGCAGTCAAGGATTGAAAGTTAAACGTGTGTCGGAATGCCGGTTTCGGCCGCGCGGGAAGATCGTCGGCCGTTCTCACGCTCCGATATCGCCGCAGTTCGCGGCGATATCGTGAACGGAAGGTGACTTGCCGCTTCCCTGCGTCGCAAGTCGTCTCACTCTGTGGACACCGAATGTGGCCGGAGGCTACCAAGAGCAAGTGTCCAAAATGCCAATTTCGGCCCTAGTTCACCGAGCTGTCATTTCGGTCGTACTCCTCGGCGATCCGCTCGGCCTCCTCGTCCGTGAGCCGGTCGATCTCCGCGGCGAGACACTCCTCCACCACCAGCGCCAGCCCGCGGACCGAACGCGTGGTGAACAGGGCGTTGAGCGGCAGGTCGACACCCACCGCCGAGCAGATCCTGGCGACGACCTTCGTGCCGAGCAGCGAGTGCCCGCCGACGTCGAAGAAGTCGTCGTCGATCCCGATGCCGTTCCTGCCCAGCACCTCGCACCAGATCTCGTGCACCAGCTCCTCACTCGCCGTGACCGGCCCGGCGGGCACCGCCCGGTCCTCCTCCGCGGCGGGGGAGGGCAGCGAGGCGCGGTCGAGCTTGCCGTTGGGCAGCCGGGGGAAGTCCCGCACCGGCACGAAGAGGCTCGGCACCATCGTGGCGGGCAGCCGCGACGCCAGGAACGCCCGGAGCTCCCCGGCCGTCGTCTCCGTTCCCGTTTCTGGGGACGTGCCCGTGTCCACGTACGCGACCAGTGCCCGGCCGCCGGGGGCGTCCTCCCTGACCGCGGCGACCGCCCGGCGCACGCCCGGGTGCGCGGCCAGCGCCGCCTCCACCTCGCCCAGCTCGATGCGCACCCCCCGCACCTTCACCTGGTCGTCCGCGCGCCCGATGAACTCCAGGGTCCCGTCAGGCAGCCGCCGGACCAGGTCGCCCGTCCGGTAGAGGCGGCCGCCCCGGCCGAACGGGTCGGGGACGAACCGCTCGGCCGTCAGGCCCGGCCGTCCCCGGTAGCCGCGGGCGACCCCGTCACCGCCCAGGAACAGCTCCCCGGCGACCCCGGCGGGCACCGGTTCCATCGCCTCGTCCAGCACGTACGCGGTGGTGCCCGCGACCGGCATGCCGATCGACATCGGCTCCGCGCCCTCCGGCACCCGGTGCGCCATCGACCAGATCGTCGTCTCCGTCGGCCCGTAGAGGTTCCACAGCTCACCGGCGACCCGGTGGATCCGCCCGGCCAGCGACACGGAGAGCGGCTCCCCGCCGCTGAACACGCGCGGCAGCCCGGCGGGCAGCCGCTCCAGGATCTCCTCCAGCACCGACGGCGGCGCCTGCACCGTCGTCACCCCCGCCTCCGCCACCAGCTCGCCCAGCCCGCCGTTGCCGTACGGGGGAGCCAGCACCACCGTGCCGCCCGCCGTGAGCGGGCCGAAGATCTCCAGCGCCGCGATGTCGAACGACAGCGAGGTCAGCAGCAGCATCCGCTCCCGCTCGGTGAACCCGAGCCCGGTGACCAGGTTCACCACCCCGCGGTGCGGCACCACCACCCCCTTGGGCACTCCCGTCGACCCCGAGGTGTAGATGACATACGCGGGGGAGTCGGGGGAGACCGGGCCCGGGACGAACCCGGACGCCCCGTTCATCGGCAGCGCGTCCAGCAGGATCGCCGGGGGATGGTCCGGCGGCAGCCGTTCCACCAGCGTCGAGCGGGTCAGCAGCAGCGGGCTGCCCGAGTCGGCCAGCATGAACCCCAGCCGCTCCGCCGGGTACTCCGGATCCAGCGGCACGTAGCAGCCGCCCGTCTTCAGCACCGCCAGCAGCGCCACGATCAGCTCGGCGCTCCTCGGCAGGCACACCGCGACCGGCGTCTCGGCCCCCGCCCCGCGCTCGCGCAGCCGCCGGGCCAGCGCGCCCGCCCGTTCCTCCAGCCGCCCGTAGGTGAGCGTCCCCTCGGCGGAGACGACCGCCGGGGCGTCCGGCGTCAGCTCCGCCCGTTCGGCGATCAGCTCGTGCAGGCAGCGTTCGGGGTAGGAGGCCTCGGGGCCGTGCCAGGAGGCGAGCAGCCGGGCCCGCTCCCGCCCGTCCATCAGCGGCAGCCGGGAGATCGGCGTCCCCGGGGCGTCGACGGCCGCGCCGAGCAGCGTCAGGTACGCCGACACCAGGCGGCGGATCGTGTCCTCGTCGAACAGGTCCGTGCTGTACTCGACCCAGCCCTCCATCCTGCCGTCCGGGTTGTGCAGCTCCATGGTGAGGTCGGCCTTGGAGGTGCCGTTGCCGTACCGGCCGCGCCCGTCCACCGCGATCTGGTTGAACCCCACCTGGAACAGCGGCGTCCTGCCGGGGTCGCGGGGCGGGCTCACCGCCTCCACCAGCTTCGCGAACGGCACGTTCTGGTGGTCGAACGCCTCAAGCACGGTCGTGCGGACCCGGTCCAGCGCCTCGCCGAACGACGGGTCGCCGCCCAGGTCGGTACGGAGCGGCAGCGTGTTGACGAACATGCCGATCAGCGCGTCCAGCTCCGGCAGCTCCCGCCCGGCGACGGGGGAGCCCACCACGACGTCGGTCCGCCCGCTCCAGCGCGCCAGCAGCACCGAGAACGCCGTGAGCAGCACCGTGAACGGCGTGCTGCCCCGCCGCCTCGCCAGCGCGGCCACCCGGTCGGTCAGCTCCTCGGGCACCGCGAAGTCCAGCACCGAGCCCCGGTAGCTCATCTCCGCCGGGCGCGGCCGGTCGGGCGGCAGCTCCAGCGGGACGCTCCCGCGCAGCCGCTCCCGCCAGTAGGCCAGGTCGCCGTCCAGCTCGCCGCCGCCCAGCCGGTCGCGCTGCCAGACCGCGTAGTCGGCGTACTGGATCGGGAGCTCGGGCAGCGCGGGCTCGCGGCCCTCGCGCAGCGCCCGGTAGACCTCGGTCAGCTCCCGCCACAGGATTCCGGCCGACCAGGCGTCGAAGACCGTGTGGTGCAGGACCAGCAGCAGCCGCTCCATCCCGCCGCCCAGCGTCACCAGCCGCGTCCGCCAGAGCGGGGCGCTGTCCATCCGGAACGGCTTGCGCGCCTCCTCGGCCGCGACCCGCTCGAACTCCTTCTCCGCCGCCTCGGGGGGCAGCTCGGACAGGTCGGTCCTGGCCACCGAGACCGGCACCCGTTCCGCGATCGTCTGCACCACCCGCTCGTCGCGCAGCTCGAACGCCGTCCGCATCGACTCGTGCCTGCCCGCGAGCACTCCCAGTGCCCGCTCCAGCAGATCGGGGTCGACCGGCCGCAGACCGGTCGCCTCCGAGCGGACGGGGATGTTGTAGACGGGCAGGTCCGGCAGCAGCTCGTGCAGGAACCAGATCCGCTCCTGGGCGAACGAGGCGGGAAAGACGTCCATCTACACTTTCTCCTTCATGCACTCGCGGAGCTGTTCCGCGATCACGGGCAGGGCGGCCGTCTCGCCCAGGGTGGCCAGCCAGTGCCACTGCTCCAGGGCGTGGCAGAGCCGGTAGAAGGCCAGGCGCTCGGCCCAGTCGTCCGGCAGGTCGCCGTACCCCTCCAGCAGGTACCGCCGCCGTTCCGCGTCACCCCTGACCGCGAAGTAGTCGGTCCGCGCCAGGTCCATCAGCGGGTCGCCGCCCAGCGCGTTCTCCATGTCGATCACCCCGGTCATCCGCAGCGGGCTTCCGGGCCCGTCCTCCCCGGCGACCATGACGTTGCGCTCGTGGAAGTCGTTGTGGCACAGCACGGGAGAGTCACAGCGCGCCACCAGGTGGCGGTGGCGCGCGACGTGCGCGGAGAGCTCCGCGTGCAGCCCCGCGTCCCCGCCGAACTCGGTGAACTGCGCCAGCCTCAGGTCCAGCTGCCCGCCCACGTACGCCTCGTTGGAGCTCTCCTGCGGCCCGTCGATCGGCCCGAACCTCTCCACCCGCACCCCGTGCACCGCCCGCAGCGTCCGGCCCATCTCCCGGTACAGGCCCGCGACCTCCCCGGCCGCGAGCCCGCCGGAGACCTCCGACAGCGGGCGGCCCGGCACCTTCGTCATCACCGCGTACGCGTGCGGCAGGTCGCGCCGCGAGACGTCCCAGTGCACCATCTCGGGACAGGAGGCGCCGCTGCCGCGCAGCAGCTCGTAGACGCGCGCCTCCTTGTGCAGCCGCGCCGCCAGCACGTCCGGGTAGATCTTCACGATGAGCTCGCGGTCGGCGCACCTCACCTCGTACACCGCGCTGATCTCCCCGCCGGTCCGCAGCACCACCTCCCGCACCTCCGCGTCCGGGTACGGGACGCGCAGCACCGCCCTCGCGCGCTCCAGCGGCAGCGGCATCGTGATCGCCTTGGCGAACGCGGGGGCGGTCCAGGACACGCTCACCCGGTTGCCCGCCCGTTCCCGCAGGATCTGGGCCCCGACCAGGTCGTCCGCCGGGGCGTCGGGCATCTCGTCGTCGAAGCGCGACAGCACCCGCGTGCGCATCGAGATCAGCACGTGCGCCGCGATGCCCAGGCCCAGCACGATGTACATGAGCGCCACGCCCCGGCCGGGGCCGACGCCGATCACCGCGCCCACCGTCGGCGCCAGCGCGCCGCCCTCGACCAGCAGCGGGTTGAGCAGCCGCTCGCCGAGCGGCGCCACCACCGCCATGCCGACCGGCAGCGTCGACCACGACACCATCTGGTTGAGCGACTGCACGCGGCCGTGGAAGCGCTGCGGCACCTTCGTGTGGATGATCGTCAGGAAGGTGCCGTTCACGATAGACAGGCAGCCCCACAGGCCGAACGCCCCGATCCCCACCACCCACGCCGTCGGCCGCAACCCGGTGATCACCGCGAACACCGACAGCCCCAGCGTCGCCAGCATCACCCCGCGCATCCGCCGCCGTCTCGGCCCGCCCCACAGCGCGATCACCATGCCGCCCACCGCCCCGCCCAGGCCGCCGACGAAGGAGATCTGCCCGGCGACGGTCAGCGTGGAGAACGACAGCACCAGCGGGGTTATCGAGAGCAGCAGCGCGGCGAGCATCACGTTGAGCGTCGCGAAGTAGATCATCGCCGCCCGCAGGTGCCGGTTGCCGATCGACATCCGCAGCCCCTGCCTGATCTCCTTCGACAGGGGCTCCCTGGGCGAGTGCGCCATCGTGTCCGGGAAGCGGATCAGCAGCAGGGCGCCCAGCACCAGCGCGAAGCTCGCCACGTCGACCACGAGGATGCCGCCCAGGCCGATCGTGGAGAGCAGCGCGACGGCCACCAGCGGCGCCGCGAACTGCGCGGTGCCGATCACCATCTGCACCACCCCGGCCGCGTGTCCCATGTACTCCTTGGGAACGAGCTGGGGGAGCGCGGTGGTGAAGCCCAGCCGCTGGAAGATCAGCGCGATCGACAGGCACGCGGTCAGCGGGTAGATGTGCCAGATCTGCAGCGTGTCCGTCCAGAACAGGGCGCCCAGGACGAGCTGCGTGCCACCGGCCATGCAGTTGCCGAGGATCATCATCGAGCGGCGGCTCGACCGGTCGACGATCGCCCCGGCCAATGGCGCGACCACCACTCCAGGCATGATCGACAACGCCACGAACAGGGCGAAGTCCACCAGCGACCCGGTGGTCAGGTAGATCCACACCGGGATCGCGAAGTCCGTGATCGCGGTCCCCACCATCGACACCAGCTGGAACGCCGCCACCACCAGGAACCGCCGCAGACTGGGCGGCGGCGCCTTGATCCCGGCTCCCGCCTTCCCGGGAATCGCGGTCCTCCTGGGAATCGTGGCCTCACCAGGATCTCTGGCCTTCCCGGGGGCGCCCGCTTTTCCCGGGCCGCTCCCGGTGGCTCCTCTCGCACCGCCCCCTCCCGGGGCGAGATCCGGGGCGGGGGAGACGACGGAGACCTCCTCGACCCACCAGCCCGCGCCGGGGCCCCGGGAGGGCCGGTCGAGCGTGCCCGCCGCGCCGTACCCCATCGCGATGTGCGTGTTGGTGAGGATCTCCGACAGCTCGGCAGCCCGATATTTCAGGAAATAGTGGCCCGCCTCGTCCAGGATCACCAGCGCCGTCGTGTCACTCAGGAAGTGCCACTCCCGGTAGCGCTCCTGGTAGTAGTCGGTCGTCGGGTCCTGCTCGCCCACCACCGAGATGACCGGCGCCCGCATCCGCTCCACGTGCTCGGCCAGCACCCGCGTGAAGATCTCCTCCGCGATCAGGGTGTCGCGCCGCTGGTTGCGCACCATGAACCGGACCTGCTCGTCGTCCAGCCCCGAGATGTCGGTGCCCATCGACTTCATCCGGTTCTCGTACACCCGGTCCCCGCGCAGCCGGTCGTAGCGCGTCAGCCGCGCCAGCGGCCCGGCGATCCGGCCCCGGGGCCTGGCGAACGGGAAGATCGCCCCGATGTACACCGCCTCCAGCGCGCGGCCCCGCTCCTCCAGGCGGCGCGCCACCTCCACCACCAGCGCGCCGCCGATGCCGCAGTGCCCGTACAGGGCGAGGGGGCCCTCGACGTTCTCCAGGATCTCGGTCACGCACAGGTCCGCGACCTCGTCGATCGGCCTGGTCTCCTCGTCCGGCAGCCCGGGGTCGTGCCCGGGGAAGGCCAGCGCGTGCAGCGAGCACCCGCCGGGCAGCGCGTCGGCCAGCGGCTGGAAGATGAGCGGGCTGCCCCCGCCGTACGGGACGCACACGTACGTCATCAGCGCCGGTCCCGGCCTGGTCAGCTCGTACAGCAGGCTCCTCGGCCCCGCCGGGCCCGCGGGGCGCTCCACCAGGGCCGCCAGCTCGCGCACCGTGGGGTGCTTGAACAGGTCCATCACCCCGACCGCGCGCCCCCCGACCACCGGCAGCGCCTTGCGCATCCGCGCCACCGCCTGGATCGCGACCAGCGAGTGACCGCCCAGCTCGAAGAAGTCGCCGTCGGCGCCGACCGACTCCACCCCCAGCAGCTCCCGCCAGATGTCGGCGATCGCCCGCTCCACCGGCGTCCGGGGCTCGGCCCCGGGCCCGGCCGCCTCGGCGCTCCGCCGCTCCGGCGCGGGCAGCGCCCTACGGTCCAGCTTGCCGTTCGGGCTCAGCGGCAGCGCGTCCAGCACCACGAACGCCGACGGCACCATGTGGTCGGGCAGCGTCACCTTCGATGCCCGCCGCAGCTCCGCCGCGTCAAGCCTGTCCGTGCCTGTCTCCGCGGGGACCACGTACGCGACCAGCCGCCTGTCGCCCGGCGCGCCGTCCTCCCGCACCGTGACCACCGCCTCGCGCACCCCCGCGAGCCCGCGCAGCACCGCCTCGATCTCGCCCGGCTCGATCCGCTGCCCGCGGATCTTCACCTGGTGGTCGATCCGCCCCAGGAACTCGATCGCGCCGTCGCGGCGGAGCCGTACCAGGTCACCCGTCCGGTACAGGCGCGCCCCGGCCGTCCCGAACGGGTCGGGCACGAACCGCTCCGCCGTCAGGCCCGGCCTGGCGTGGTAGCCCGTCGCCACCTGCGCCCCGCCGATGTGCAGCTCGCCGGGGACCCCGAAGGGCACCGGCCGCAGGTGCCGGTCCAGCACGTACAGCGAGGTGTTCTGCACCGGGTGCCCGATCGGCACCGTCGCGTCGCCCGGGCGGCACCGCCACAGGCTCACGTCGATCGCCGCCTCCGTCGGCCCGTACAGGTTGAACAGCCCCGTCCCCGGCAGCCGCCCGAAGAACCGCTCGGCCACGTGCGCGGTCAGCTCCTCGCCGCTGCACACCACCCGGCGCAGCGACCCGCACGCCTCGACGCCCTCCTCCTCCAGGAACGCCGCCAGCATCGACGGCACGAAGTGCGCCGTCGTCACCCCCCGGTCCACGATCAGGTCCCGCAGGTACGCCGCGTCCCGGTGCCCGCCGGGACGGGCCAGCACCAGCCGCGCGCCCGTCACCAGCGGCCAGAAGAACTCCCACACCGACACGTCGAAACCCGCCGGGGTCTTCTGCACCACCACGTCGTCGCCGGTCAGCCCGTAGACGCCCTGCATCCAGCCCAGCCGGTTGCGGATGCCCCCGTGCGTGTTGGGCACCCCCTTGGGCCGTCCCGTCGACCCGGAGGTGTAGATCATGTACGCCGCGTCCGCCGGCGTCGCCGACGGCTCCACCGGCGTGTCCGGCCCGTCCAGCGGATCGTCCAGCACGACCGTCGTCACCCCGGCCGCGTCCGCGCCCCGCAGGCCCTCGGGGAGCACGCCGAGCACCGCCCGCTGCGCCAGCAGCACCGGCACCGCCGCGTCGGCCAGCATGAACGCGAGCCGCTCCGGCGGGTACTCCGGATCCAGCGGCACGTACGCCCCCCCGGCCTTCACCACCCCCAGCAACGCCACCACCAGCTCGACCGACCGCTCCGCGCACACCGCCACCAGGACGCCCGGCCCCACCCCCAGCCCCCGCAACCGGTGCGCCAGCCGGTTGGCCCGCGCCTCCAGCTCCGCGTACGTCAGCCGCTCGTCCTCGAACTCCAGCGCCACCGCCCGGGGCGTCCTCGCCACCTGCGCCTCGAACATCCCGCCCAGCGTCGCCCCGTCCGCGTACGGCTCGCCGGGACCCGCCGCGCACTCCAGCACCCGCTCCCGCTCCCCGGCGGGAAGGACGTCCAGCTCCGAGATCCGCGCGGCCGGAGCCGCCACCACCGCCCGCAGCAGCGTCTCCAGCTGCGCGGCCATCCCCTCGACCGTGGCCGCGTCGAACAGGTCGCTGTTGTAGACGAACAGCCCGCCCATCCCGCCCGGCTGCTCGGTCAGGAACAGCTCCAGGTCGAAACGCGTCGCCCTCGCCTCGAACAGGACCGGCTCCGCCGACAGGCCGCTCCAGCGCGTCCCCTCCCTGCGCCCGTAACTCTGCAGCGCGAAGACCGCCTGGAACACCGGCGACCTGCTCACGTCCCGCTCGATGCCCAGCTCGCCGACCAGCTGCTCGAACGGCAGCTCCTGGTGCTCGTACGCCTCCGTCGTGGTCCGCCTGACCCGCTCCAGTAACTCCAGGAACCCCGGGTCGCCCGACAGGTCCGCGCGCATCGCCAGCACGTTCACGAACATGCCGATCGAGCCCTCCAGCTCCCGCCGGGGACGCCCGCCCGCCGGGGAGCCGACCGCGAAGTCGTCCTGGCGCGCGTACCGGCCCAGCAGCACCTGGTACGCCGCCAGCAACACCATGTAGAGGGTCGTGCCGGACTCGCGCGCCAGCCGCGTCAGCCCCTCCAGCAGGTCCCGTCCCATGTCGAAACCGTGCGAGGCCCCCGCGAACGTCTGCTCGCCCCGGCGCCGCCCGTCCAGGGGCAGCTCCAGCGGGACCACCCCGGCCAGCCGCGAGCGCCAGTACGACAGACCGGCCTCGGAGACGGGCCGGTCCCGCTGCCACAGCGCGTAGTCGCCGTACTGCACCGGCGGCTCGGGAAGCTCCGTCCCCGCGTAACAGGCCCCCAGCTCCTCGGCGAGGATGTCGGTGGACCAGCCGTCACCGCAGATGTGGTGCAGCGCCACCAGCAACACGTGATCCTCGGCGCTCCCGCTGTCCCCGGTGTTCCCGCTGTCCCCGGCCGCCTCGGCATCCCGGGCGTCGGTGTTCCCGGCGTCCTCTGCGTCCTCTGCGTCCCCGGTGTCCCCGGTGTCCCCGGTGTTCCCATCGCTCACCCGTACCAGCAGCGTCCGCAGCAGCGGTCCCCGCGCCAGGTCGAACGGCAGCGCCGCCGCGTCGCTCACCAGCCGTATCGCCGACCGTTCGCCGTCCGCCTCCGCCCTCTCCAGCGGAACCTCGACCCGCTCCTCCACCACCGCCGTCGGACGCCCGTCCTCGTCGGCGGGGAAGCGCGTCCGCAGGCTCTCGTGCCTGGCGACCACCGTCCCGATCGCCCGCTCCAGCGCCGCGACGTCCAGCGGCCCGGTCAGCCGCAACGTCATCGGGATCGTGTACGCGGCGGTGCCGGGAGCGAACTGGTCCATGAACCACAGCCGCTCCTGCCCGAACGACAGCGGAGCGTCCCGTCCCGGCGGTCGCCGGGGGATCGTGAACACCGGATCCGGCACGCGACGGCGCAGCCGTTTCTCCAGCAGTGCTCGCTTGGCGTCGGAAAGCTGTGTGCTGCTTAGGGACTGGCCAGGCGAGGACGTCACACGTGTCTCACTTTCGGCAGGGGGCTGAGACGCGCTCCGCGGCCGGGGAACGCGCCAGGTGTCTCCTGGACCGCTTACCTTTCATCAGGATTAATGACATTCATACATATCTGTCTGACCGAGTCGAGATCAACAACACACCCCGATTACCCGCGAGTACCGGCCTCCTCGTACTCCCACGTCCGCAACACCATCGACCGCCCCTTCTCCTCAGAGGGGACGGGCGGCGCGTCCGTCAGGCGGTATCCCGCCGCGCGGGCCACCGCCACGCTCGCCGCGTTGCCGGCCTCGATCTCCAGCAGCAGCCGGGACACCCCCACCGTCTTCCTGGCGAACTCCGTCATCACCCGCACCGCGCCGGAGGCCAGCCCCCGCCCCCGGTAGGCGGCTCCCAGCCCGTAGCCGATCTCCGCGACGTCCAGGCCCAGCCCGCTCAGCATCAGCAGCACCTCGCCCGCGGGCTCGCCCCCGTCCACGGTGATCGCCAGCTGCACCCGCTCCCCGGCCGCCCGCCGCCGCCGGGCCCGCTCCAGGTAGACCCGCGCCGCCTCCGGGTCGAACGGCGAGGCCAGCGGCGTCCAGTACGCGACCTCGGGGTCGTCGAACAGCCCCACCATGGCAGGCAGGTCGCCGTCCTCCCACTCGCGCAGCACCACCCCGTGCCCGCTCAGCCTCACCCGCTCGGGAAGGCACACCCGCCCGACACCGAGATCGCCCCGCTCCGTCCGGCCGTCGCCCGCAGCTCCCACGCCGCCACCTCCCGATACCCCGCTTCACGCCACTTCCGAGCAACCTACTCCGCTCGCGGAGCCGCCATTCGTGCCTTGGTGTCCGGAGTCACCACAATCTTCGGCCACTGCCGGTCCACGGGGTCGGGAACCACGGCCGACGGTTTCACAGGAAGGCGCGAGGACGCGCGGGGCCACCGGTCGCGTACATGTCGTGCGGGAGGTGGCGGGAGACGGCGGAAGGTGCCTGGATCAGCCGATCCCGGACCGATCGGCTCGAAGGATGGTGCCCCGAGTGGGATTCGAACCCACACTGAATGGATTTTGAATCCATCGACTCTGCCGTTGGTCTATCGGGGCGTTTTCCGTCATTTGTCCGGATCTTGAGCGCCGGGTAAGAGCTTACCCAGAAGTAGATCACTCTCGGGCACCGGCGTGGTCCCAATCTAGCGGACGTCGGTACTCTCTTGCTCGTGAGTACGCAGCGGCGAGTGGTGATCGCGGAAGACGAGGCGCTGATCCGCCTCGACCTCAAGGAGATGCTGGAGGAGGAGGGGTATGCGGTCGTCGCGGAGGCCGGGGACGGGGAGTCCGCGGTCAAGCTGGCGATGGAGCGGCGGCCGGATCTGGTGATCCTGGATGTGAAGATGCCCATCCTGGACGGGATCTCGGCGGCCGAGCAGATCGTGTCGCAGCGGATCGCGCCGTGTCTCATCCTCACGGCCTTCTCGCAGCGCGACCTGGTCGAGCGGGCGAGGGACGCCGGCGCGATGGCGTACCTGGTGAAGCCGTTCACGAAGTCGGACCTGGTCCCGGCGATCGAGATGGCGGTCAGCAGGCACCAGGAGATCGCCGCGCTGGAGCGGGAGGTCGGGACGCTCTCGGAGCGGCTGGAGACGCGCAAGCTGGTGGAGCGGGCCAAGGGCCTGCTGATGGAGCGGCACGGGTGGAGCGAGCCGCAGGCGTTCCGGTGGATCCAGAAGGCCTCGATGGACCGCCGGCTGAGCATGCGGCAGGTGGCGCAGATCGTGGTCGCGGACGGGGCGGAGCCCGAGGTGGAGGCTCCGGAGGCCTGATCGGGGCTTTTCGCCCCAATTTGGGGGCCGTGCCCGCCAGGCGCCCGCAGAGCGCTTCCCAGGGGGTGCGGCGCGGGCCTCCAGGCGGTCGGATCGACGCCCGTGGAGACCGTAAGGTTGCCAGTGACCACGGCTTTTGCATCTGATAGCCGAAAAGGATCGGTGTTATAACGAAGCGGCAACGGTGGGCCGTCCTGTATCGACCCGTGACATCCGCTAGTTGTACTAACCGACACAACCCCTGGCCACCCGCCAGGGAAGGGCATCTGTGAACTCGGTCCTGACGAGGGACCGGGCGAAAGGAAGGCAACCTTGCGGCCTAAGACTGCACGCCTCGGTGGAGTGCTTGCCGCCGGTGTGGCGCTCACCCTCGGTCTCGCTGCCTGCAGCAGCGGTGGTACGGAGGCCACGCCGGCTGAGGGCGGCTCAAGTGGTGCTGCCGCCCCCACCACCGTCAAGCTCGGCTTCATGGGAGACCTGACCGGCGCCAACGCCGGCATCGTCATTCCCCCCCGGAACGGTGCGAAGCTCGTCATCGACGAGTACAACAAGACCAACCCGGCCGTGAAGATCGAGCTTGTCGAGTACGACAGCCAGGCGGACCCGTCGAAGGCGGTCGCCCTGGCCCAGCAGGCCATCAAGACCGACAAGATCGTCGGCCTGATCGGCCCCGCGTTCTCCGGTGAGTCCGCCCAGGTGGCGCCGGTGCTGGAGGAGGCGAAGCTGCCGAGCATCTCGGCCTCCGCCACCAACGCCGCACTGGCGACGAACGGCTGGAAGTTCTGGCACCGCGTGCTGCCCAGCGACAGCATCCAGGGCCCCGGCATCGGTGACTTCATCGCGACCGGTGTCGGCGCGAAGAAGGTCTTCGTCATCGACGACAAGTCCGAGTACGGCAAGCCGCTGGCCGACGCCGTCAAGGCGCAGCTGGAGACCAAGGGCGTCACGCCGACGACCGACTCGCTCGACCCGGCCGAGAGCGACTTCTCCTCCGTGGTCAACAAGGTCGCGGCGGCCAAGCCCGAGGCGATCTTCTTCGGTGGTTACTACGCCGCGGGCGGCAACCTGCTCAAGCAGCTCCGCGACAAGGGCGTGACCGCGAAGTTCCTGTCCGGCGACGGTTCGCTGGACAAGGGCCTGATCGACGGCGCCGGTGCCGACAACGCCGAGGGCGCCCTGGTCGGCTGCCCCTGCTACATCGCCACCCCGGACGTCACCGACGCCAAGGTGAAGGGCTTCGCCGACGCCTACAAGGCCGCCTACAGCGCCGACCCGGCCATCTACGCGGCCGAGGGCTACGACGCCGCGACGGTCTTCGTCGACGCCATCAAGGCGGGCAACGTCACCCCTGACAAGATCAACGAGTTCATCGCCACGGTGGACCTCGCGGGCGTCTCGAAGCAGGTCAAGTTCGAGGCCAACGGTGAGGTCGCGGCGAAGGACATCTACATCTACCAGGTCAAGGATGGCGCGATCGGCCTGCTGGGCAAGGCCAACGAGGCCAAGCTGGGCTAGTCCGGCGCTGAAGGACATTAGGTAGTCGACGCGCGGGGAGCGGGAACGCCGCGAATGCGTTCCCGCTCCTCGCGTACTTCCAGAGAGTCCACGAGATTCTGCTGGAGGCGGTGTGCTACCCGGACGTGCAGGCGACCCCCGCTAGAAGTGGTAATCCCTAGTGCTCAATGACTTCATCAATCAGTTCTGGCCGGCGACGATCGACGGCCTGGCCTTCGGCTCGATCTACGCCCTGATCGCGCTCGGTTACACGATGGTGTACGGCGTGCTGCGGCTGATCAACTTCGCGCATTCCGAAGTTTTCATGATCGGCACCTTCGGTGCGATGTTCGTACCGTTCGTGCTCGGCATCAACTCGCCCCTCACGGGCATCGCGCTGGTCGGCCTCATCCTGGCGATGATCCTGGCCGGCATGCTCGCCTCGGCGGGCACCGCGGTGGCCCTGGAGCGCATCGCCTACCGGCCGCTGCGCCAGCGCGGCGCGTCCCGGCTGGCGGCGCTGATCTCGGCGATCGGCGCCTCGATCTTCCTTCAGGAGCTGTTCGCGCTCCTGGTGATCCCGAACGTCTTCGACCGCGCCGAGCAGGGCAGGATCCAGATGGGCCTGCCCCGCATCATGGAGCGGACCGAGCTCTTCTCGATCTTCGGTCATGTCGTCCGGGTCGACCAGATCTTCGTCATCGTCGCCGCGATCGGCATGATGGTCGCGCTGGACGCCCTGGTGAACCGCACGAAGATCGGCCGGGGTATTCGCGCCACCTCGCAGAACCCCGAGGCCGCCGTCCTGATGGGCGTCGACATCAACAGGATCGTCCGGATGACCTTCCTCATCGGCGGCAGCATGGCCGGTGTGGCGGGTGCGCTCTATCTGATCTCGTACGAGAACACGAACTATCTCATCGGATTCCTCTTCGGTATCAAGGCGTTCACCGCGGCGGTCCTGGGTGGCATCGGTAACCTGCGCGGCGCCCTGGTCGGCGGAATCACGCTCGGGCTGGTGGAGAACTACGGAGCCATCTTCTTCGGCTCCGACTGGAAGCACGTGATCTCCTTCACCATCCTCGTCTTGGTCCTGATGTTCCGCCCCACCGGCATCCTCGGTGAATCACTCCAGCAGGCGCGCGCATGAACCAGAAGAATTCACTGGCAGGCTTCCGCAACGGTCTCGGCCGCTTCGCTGACACCATGCACGACCGCTGGCAGGACACCCCCGGCTGGCAGCGCTGGATCCTCTACGTGGCCCTGATCGTCGCGGCGCTGCTGCTGCCGTCGGAGAGCCTCGCCCCCTTCATGTCGCCCTACACCGACTGGGCGAGCATCCTGTTCTTCCCGATCGGGACGTACGTCGTCCTGGCGATCGGCCTGAACGTGGTGGTCGGCCAGGCCGGCCTGCTCGACCTGGGCTTCGTCGCGTTCTACGCGGTCGGCGGCTACGCGATGGCGCTGATCGGCACCCGGCTGGGCTGGAACTTCTGGCTCATCCTGCTGGTCGGCATCGGGATCTGCGCCCTGTCGGGCATCACGCTGGGCGCCCCGACGCTGCGGTTGCGCGGTGACTATCTGGCGATCGTCACGCTGGGCTTCGGTGAGATCATCCGCATCACCGCCCGCAACACCGACGAGATCGGCGGCCCGAACGGCATCCGAGGCATCCCGCACCCGCCGAGCTACGAGGACCTGCACCTGTTCGGGATCAGCGTCCCCAACGTCTTCGGGGTCGATCCGTTCAAGTACGGCGTGCTGGATCCGCGACCCTATTACTACCTGCTGGTCGCGCTCGCCGTCATCGTGATCATCCTGGTGAAGCGCTGGGAGAAGAGCCGGGTCGGGCGCGCCTGGGCGGCGATCCGCGAGGACGAGGACGCGGCCGAGGTCATGGGCGTGCCGACGTTCCGCTTCAAGATGCTCGCCTTCGCCATCGGCGCCTCCATCGGTGGCGCGATGGGCGTGCTGTGGGCGGCGAAGGCCATCTCGATCAACCCGAACGACTTCCAGTTCCTGCTGTCGGCGACGATCCTGGCCGCGGTGGTCATGGGCGGCGCGGGCAACCTGCCGGGCGTCATGCTGGGCGCCTTCGTGGTGGCCTGGCTGCCCGAGCGGTTCCGCGGTCTGCAGGAGTACCGCATGCTGATCTTCGGCGCGGTGCTCGTGGCACTGATGATCTTCCGTCCGGAGGGTCTGCTGCCGTCGCGCCAACGCAAGGCGGAGCTGAAAGAGGGGTCAGGCGGGATGGGTACGCTCGGAGCCGAGGTTCCCGGGCCCGAGTCGCACGGTGAGGAGGTGGCCTCCAAGTGAGCGCCGAAGTGAACCCGGCCGGGACGACCCCGGCCGGCCCGGACCCTGAAGCGGCCCAGCCGGTCCAGGCGGAGCGCACCGGCCGCGTCATGCTGGAGCTGAAGAACCTCGTCATGCGGTTCGGCGGTGTCACGGCACTGCGCGAGGTCAACCTGACCATCAACGAGGGAGAGATCTTCGCTCTCATCGGCCCGAACGGCGCCGGAAAGACCACGGTCTTCAACGTGGTGACCGGCGTCTACCAGCCGACCGAGGGCGAGGTCCGCTTCCTGGGCGAGAAGATCAGCGGCGTCAAGCGCTTCAAGATCACCAAGCGGGGCATCGCCCGCACGTTCCAGAACATCCGGCTGTTCCACAACATGACGGCCATCGAGAACGTGATGGTGGGCGCGGACGCGCACCACAAATCGGGCATGGTCAGCGTGGCGCTGGGGCTTCCCTGGCACCGCAGGGCCGAGAAGGACGGGCGCAAGCTCGCGATGGAGCTGCTCGACTTCGTCGGCGTCTCACACCGCGCCAACGAGCACGCCAAGAACCTGCCCTACGGTGACCAGCGCCGTCTGGAGATCGCCCGCGCGCTCGCGACCAACCCGAAACTGCTGCTGCTGGACGAGCCCGCCGCCGGTATGAACCCGGCGGAGAAGGTGGCGCTGCAGCAGCTGATCCGGGACATCCGCGACGCGGGCCGGACGATTCTGATCATCGAGCACGACATGAGCCTCATCATGGGCATCAGTGACCGCATCGCGGTGCTGGACTTCGGCCAGAAGATCGCCGATGGCCTGCCGGACGAGGTGCGGACCGACCCCCGGGTCGTCGAGGCGTATTTGGGAGCTCCCGCCGATGCTTCTTGAGGTCAAGGACATCCGTGTCCACTACGGCAAGATCGAGGCGCTCAAGGGCATCTCGGTCGAGGTGAACGAGGGCGAGATCGTCACGCTCATCGGGGCGAACGGGGCGGGCAAGACCACGACCCTGAAGACGATCTCGGGCCTGCGCGGCCTGTCGTCGGGGAGCATCACCTTCGACGGCAAGGACATCAGCAAGATGCCCGGCCACAAGCGGGTCCTCGCGGGCCTGGGGCAGGCGCCCGAGGGCCGGGGCGTGTTCCCCGGCATGACGGTGCACGACAACCTGCTCATGGGCGCGTACACCCGCTCGGGTGACTTCAGCGCCGACCTGGCCGAGGTCTACGAGCTGTTCCCCCGCCTGGCGGAGCGCAGGACCCAGATGGGCGGCACGATGTCCGGCGGCGAGCAGCAGATGCTCGCCATCGGCCGCGCGCTGATGGCCAAGCCCAAGGTGCTGCTGCTGGACGAGCCGTCGATGGGCCTGGCGCCGCTGCTGGTGCAACAGATCTTCGAGATCATCGAGGAGATCAACCGCCGGGGCACCACGGTGCTGCTGGTGGAGCAGAACGCCCAGCAGGCGCTGAAGCTGGCCCACCGCGCCTACGTCCTGGAGACCGGGAAGGTGGTCAAGAGCGCGCCCGCGGACGAGCTGCTCAACGACCCCGCCGTGCAGGCCGCCTACCTGGGCGGCGGCGCGGAGCTCGACCTGGAGGCGGAGGCGGCGCACGCCGCGCCCGCCCCGGCGGCCCCGGCCCCCGCTCCCGCGGTCGCCCCGCAGGACAAGCGGGACCCCACGGAGAAGGAAGAGCTTCCCTGATCCCGTGAGTCCACGGCCCTCACAGCCCTCGCGGGCTTGACGGCAGGTGACGGGCCCGTCGCGCACCCGCGCGGCGGGCCCGTCCGTCGCCGGTACGGGAGCCTCCCGCCTGGACGTACGCCGGAAGCCTTCGGAAGCCCTGGAATCCCACCGTGTGGCGCCGGGACGGACGGGGGCGGCTCAGGGGAGCGGCACCTGTACGCCCTCGGTGCTGCCGGTCACGCCGAGGGGCGGGTCGCCGAACAGCCGGATCGCCGAGACCCTCGCCTCCTTGGGGATGTCGTACCAGAGGTCCAGCTCGATCCTGACCTGGGCGCCGAGCGGGAGCTCGTCGGGCTGCCGCTTGATGGCCTGCGCGAACTTGTCGATCACGTAGGTGGTGCCGTCGGAGGTGACGAGCCTCTGCTTCTTGGCGTCGAAGTGGGCGTTGGTGCGGCCGGGGTTCTCCACGACGATCCGCACGACCACGTACTGCCCCTTGGCCTGCCACTCGGCGTGGCTGCCGAAGAAGCCGCTCAGGCCCTTCTGCAGGCCGATCACCTGGAACCGGGTGTCGCCGTCGGTGACCGGCGCGGCCTTGACGGGGCCCTCGCTCGGCCGCACCGGCCGGGGCGGGAGCTCGTAGGTCGGGGTGGGCGTGGCCGGGGGAGAGGCGGAACCCGCCGGGGCCGCTCCGGCGCAGCCGGACAGGACGGTGGCGGCGAGGGCGGCACCGAGGAGCAGGATCAGGGGATCACGCACATCCGGCAACGTAACCGAGGTAGATCCTGTAGTTCAACGGCTCTCCCGGATGACGGTCGTCGATCCGGCAAGTTCCGGCGCCCGCATCCACGTAGCGGCAGGGTATTGAACAGAAAACTCCGGACGCGGTTGTTGTCCGAATTGTGTCGTACTGGTGATCTGCATGATTATGCAGGTGATGAAGCATGACCTCCACTGAGGTATCCATACAAGAAGCGACATTGACCGTAAGGAGGCCTTCGTGGGCCTGAGTTTTGTTTCCCGTCGTGCGATGGCGGTGGGCGCCATGGTCGTCGCCGGTGCGCTCGGCCTTTCGGCCTGCGGTGGTGGCGAGTCCACCTCCGCCAGTCCGAGCGATGGTGCCTCGGCAAGCGCTCCCGCGGCTGCGGCCGGTCCCAAGCTCGTCACTCCCGGCAAGCTGACGACCTGCACGAACCTTCCGTACGAGCCCTTCCAGTTCAAGGACGGCGACAAGGTCGTCGGCTTCGACGTGGACATCGTCGACCTGGCCGCCAAGAAGCTCGGGCTGACGCAGGAGATCGTCGACATCGACTTCGCCATCATCAAGAGCGGCGCTGCGATGGCCACCAACAAGTGTGACGTCGCCGCCGCCGGCATGACGATCACCGAGGAGCGCAAGGCCAACATCGACTTCTCCGAGCCCTACTTCGACGCCACGCAGGCTCTGCTGGCCAAGAAGGGCAGCGGCGTCAAGACCCTCGACGAGGTGAAGGCGAAGGGCCTCAAGCTCGGCGCCCAGGCCTCCACCACGGGCCTCGACTACGTCAAGGAGAAGGGTCTCGACCCCAAGGAGTTCGCCGACTCCCCCAAGGAGCTGCTCGGCCTGCAGTCCGGCCAGGTCGACGTGATCGTCCAGGACCTCCCGGTCGTCCTGACCTGGCTGAAGAAGCCCGAGATCGCCGACAAGTTCGAGCTTGCCGCCAGCCTCGACACCGGCGAGCAGTACGGCGTCGGCCTCAAGAAGGGCGCCGACCCGATCCTGCTCAAGGCGATCAACGACTCGATCACCGAGGCCAAGGCCGACGGCACCTACGAGCAGATCTTCGTCAAGTGGTTCGGTAAGAAGCCCGGCGAGCTCGGCTAATCGATGACCGACCAGCCGACGACGGCAGAGCCCACTCCCGCCGGGGGCGCCCCCGGCGGGAGTGGGCTCAGTCCCCGCAAGAAACAGCAGATCAGTCGCGGCATCCAGTACGTCGTACTGGTCGCCGTGGTCGTCTTCCTGGCCCTGAACATCAACTGGGTCGATCTCGGGAAGAACTTCACCAGGCTCGACATCGCCGAGCAGATGCTTCCCGAGCTGTTCACGGTCGCGCTGAAGAACACGATCATCTACTCGGTCGGCGGCTTCGTCTTCGCCTTCCTGTTCGGCCTGCTCTTCGCTCTGATGCGGATGTCGTCCGTGCGGCCCTACCGGTGGATCGCGGTCGTCTACATCGAGATCTTCCGGGGCCTGCCCGCGCTGCTGATCTTCCTGCTCATCCTGTTCCTGCCGCTGGCCCTCTCGGGCTTCGAGGTGCCGGGAGGCACGTACGGGCAGGGCATCCTGGGCCTGGCGATCGTCGGCTCGGCCTACATGGCCGAGACGCTCCGCGCCGGGCTCCAGGCGGTGCCCAAGGGGCAGATGGAGGCGGCGCGTTCGCTGGGTATGTCGTACACACGGGCCATGGTCAGCATCGTCATCCCGCAGGCTCTGCGCATCGTCATCCCGCCGACGACCAACCAGTTCGTGTCCCTTCTCAAGGACTCCTCGCTGGTGCTGTTCCTCGGCGTCTCCGGTGACTACGTCGAGCTCACGAAGTTCGGCAACGACACGGCCTCGACCTTCGCCAACGCCACGCCCATCCTGGTCGTAGGTGTGACGTATCTACTGGTCACAATCCCGCTGGGTTACCTCGCGTCCCGGCTGGAAGGGCGACAGGTGAGGGGACGGTGACAGTGAATCCAACGAATCCAGCGAACCCGGCGAACCCGGCGAACCCGGTGCCTCCGGACGCTCCGGCCACCCCGGCGACCCACGCGGTCGAGATCCGGGACCTGCACAAGTACTTCGGGAAGAACGAGGTCCTGCGGGGCATCGACTTCGCCGTCGACCCCGGCCAGGTGGTCTGCGTCATCGGCCCCTCGGGGTCGGGCAAGTCCACGCTGCTGCGCTGCGTGAACCTGCTGGAGGAGCCCACGTCGGGCAAGGTCGTCGTCAACGGCGTGGAGCTGACCCACCGCGACGTCGACATCGACGCCGCCCGCCGCGGTGTCGGCATGGTCTTCCAGCAGTTCAACCTCTTCCCGCACATGACCGTCCTGCAGAACGTGATGATCTCGCAGCGCCGGGTGCTGAAGCGGGGCAAGGCGGAGGCCGAGCGGATCGCCAGGGAGAACCTGGACAAGGTCGGCATCGGGGAGAAGTGCGACGCCTTCCCGGCGCAGCTCTCCGGCGGGCAGCAGCAGCGCGTGGCCATCGCCAGGGCACTGGCGATGAGCCCGGCGCTGATGCTCTTCGACGAGCCCACCTCGGCGCTCGACCCCGAGCTCGTCGGTGACGTGCTCACGGTCATGCGCAAGCTCGCCGAGGAGGGGATGACCATGCTCGTGGTCACCCACGAGATGGCGTTCGCCCGCGACGTGGCCGACCGGGTCGTGTTCATGGACGGCGGCGTGATCGTGGAGGACGGCGCCCCGGAGCAGGTGATCAGCGCTCCGCAGCACGAGCGGACGAAGACCTTCCTGCGCCGCGTGCTCGACCCGACGCACACCGACATCTGAGCTTCCGGGTTCCGCGGGTTCCACCGGTCCCGTCACGTACGGCCCGCGCCCACCCGGCGCGGGCCGTACGTGCATCACGGAGCCGGAGCGGGGTGCCAGGAAGAAGTGCCAGGAAGACGGTGAAGGGCGGAAGACCCGTGAGGGCGGGAACGCGTCCCGGCCGGTCCGCGGGTTCTGCGGGCGCCGCCGGACGCGGTGGGCCCGGCCGTCGGACGCGGCGAGCCAGGTGAGCGGACGCGGTGAGCCCGGTAGCCGGACGCGGCGAGCCGGGTCGTCGAACGCGGCGAGCCCGGGGGAGGCCTTTGGCGCCATACGGAGCTTCCCCGACCCCGTACGTTTTCTACTCGGCCTCCCCGCGGGCATCGCCGTGACCCACGGTAGCGGACTCGTCGCGCGGGGAGGGCAAAAAGGCGGTCCGAATATGATCGAGGACGAGATGTGATCGGACGATCGGCAGACGTGATCGGGGGCGTCCGGGGTGGTCAGGCGTCGCGCAGCATGCACGTGAGGCGTGAGGTGCACACCCGGCGGCCCTGCTCGTCGACGATCTCGATGTCGTAGGTGGCGAGCGTGCGGCCGCCGTGGATCCGGGTGGCCACCCCGGTGACCAGCCCCGACGTGGCCGAGCGGTGGTGGGTGGCGTTGATCTCGATGCCCATGGCGATCCGGCCGGGGCCCGCGTGGATCGCCGCGCCCGTCGAGCCCAGGGTCTCCGCCAGCACGCACGAGGCGCCGCCGTGCAGCAGGCCGTAGGGTTGGATGTTGCCCTCGACCGGCATCGTGCCGACCACCCTCTCGGGCGTGGCCTCGGTGATCACGATGCCCATCCGTTCCACCAGCGTGTTCCTGTGTGACGCGCCGAGCGCCTCTTCGATGCGCCGGGCGGCTTCGTCGCGGTCTGTCACGGTCAAGGGGGCGTCTCCTGTCGTACGAGGCCAGGTTTTCTGTCGCACCAGGAGACTAGGCTTTCGGTGTGCCGAAGAGCGAAGCGACCCCCACTCGTCCGTGTCTCCTGCTGCTGGATGGGCATTCACTGGCCTATCGGGCGTTCTATGCCCTGCCGGAGGAGAATTTCTCCACCACCACGGGTCAGACGACCAACGCGGTCTACGGTTTCACCTCGATGCTGGTCAACGTGCTCCGCGACGAGCGGCCGACCCACGTGGCGGTCTGCTTCGACCGCTCCGAGCCCACGTTCCGCCACGAGGAGTACGCCGACTACAAGGCCAACCGGAGCGCGAGCCCCGACAGTTTCCGCAGCCAGATGAGCCTGATCCACGAGGTGCTCGACGCGTTGCGCGTGCCGCACCTGTCGCTGGCCGGATACGAGGCCGACGACCTGATAGCCACCCTCGCCACCCGCGCCGCCGGGCAGGACATGAACGTGCTGGTCGTCACCGGCGACCGCGACGCGCTGCAGCTCGTCGACGAGCGGATCACCGTGCTGATGACCCGCGTCGGCATCAGCAACATGACCAGGTTCACCCCCGAGGCCGTGCTGGAGAAGTACGAGCTCACCCCGGCCCAGTATCCCGACTTCGCGGCCATCCGCGGCGACTCCAGCGACAACCTGAAGAACATCCCCGGCGTGGGCGAGAAGACCGCCGCCAAGTGGATCCGCGAGTTCGGCTCGCTGGAGGAGCTGGTCGACCGCGTCGACGAGGTCAAGGGCAAGGTCGGCGACAAGCTCCGCGACCACCTCGACCAGGTGCTGATGAACCGGCGGCTCACCCAGCTGATCCGCGACGTGCCGCTGGAGCACGAGGTCACCGCCCTGGAGATCGGCGCGGCCGACCGCGAGGAGATCGACAAGATCCTCGACACGCTGGAGTTCCGCGGCGAGATCCGCGACCGGCTGTTCAAGACGATCGGCTCGGCCGAGGCGGCGGCGGAGGAGGGCTTCGAGGTCGAGGCCGTCACCCTGGGCCCCGACGAGGTGGGCCCGTGGCTGCGCGCGCTGCCCGAGGGCCGCGCGGGCCTCGCCTTCAAGGGCGCGTACGGCAGCGGCACCGGCCGCGTCGACAGCATCGCCATCGCGGCGGCCGGGGCGGGAGCCGGAGCGGAGGGCGGTGCTAAGGGCGGCCCCGGCGCGGCGTTCATCGACCCGACCACGCTCACCGAGACCGACGAGGCGGCCCTGCGCGAGTGGCTGGCCGACGAGGCGAGGCCCAAGGCCGTGCACGACGCCAAGGGCCCGATGCTCGCGCTGTGGGCGCAGGGCATGGAGCTGCGCGGCCTCACCTGCGACACCGCGCTCGCCGCCTACCTGGCGATGCCGGGGCAGCGCTCGTTCCCCCTCGAAGACCTCGTACGGGTCTATCTGCGGCGCGAGCTGCGCAGCGAGGCCGACAACGGCGGCCAGGCGAGCCTCTTCGACGCCGAGGACGACGACGGCGCCCGCGACCTCGCCCTGCGGGCGCTGGCGGTCGGCGAGCTCGCCGACGCGCTGGAGGCGTTCCTGGAGCCGCTGGGGGGCACCCACCTCATGCGCGACGTGGAGCTGCCGCTCGTCACCGTGCTGGCCGAGCTGGAGCGGGCCGGGATCGCCGCCGACCGGGAGCACCTCGGCGCCCTGGAGGCCGAGTTCGGGGCCGCGGTGAAGCAGGCCGTCGAGGCGGCGCACGCCTCCGTGGGCGGCGAGCAGTTCAACCTGGGCTCGCCCAAGCAGCTCCAGGAGATCCTGTTCGTCAAGCTCAACCTGCCCAAGACGAAGAAGACCAAGACGGGCTACACCACCGACGCCTCCGCGCTCGCCTGGCTTGCCGCCCAGACCGAGCACGAGCTGCCGACGATCATGCTGCGCCACCGCGACCAGGCCAAGCTGAAGGTCACGGTCGAGGGCCTGATCAAGGAGATCGCCGACGACGGCCGCATCCACACCACGTTCAACCAGATCATCGCGGTCACCGGGCGGCTCAGCTCTGAGAAGCCCAACCTGCAGAACATCCCGATCCGCACCTCCGAGGGCCGCCGCATCCGGCAGGGCTTCGTGGTCGGCAAGGGCTTCGAGACCCTGCTCACCGCCGACTACAGCCAGATCGAGCTGCGCGTCATGGCCCACCTGTCCGGGGACGAGGCGCTCATCGCGTCGTTCGAGTCCGGGCACGACTTCCACATGGCCACCGCGGCCCGGGTCTTCGACGTCGAGCCGGAGAAGGTCACCGGGGAGATGCGGGCCAAGATCAAGGCGATGAACTACGGCCTCGCCTACGGCCTGTCCGACTTCGGGCTGTCGGAGCAGCTCAGCATCCCGGTCTCCGAGGCGCGGGCGCTCAAGGAGGAGTACTTCGAGGAGTTCGGCGGCGTCCGCGACTTCCTCAACGCGATCGTCGCCCAGGCGAGGAACGACGGCTACACCGAGACCATCCTCGGCCGCCGCCGCTACCTGCCCGACCTCAACAGCGACAACCGCCAGCGCCGCGAGATCGCCGAGCGGATGGCGCTCAACGCGCCCATCCAGGGATCCGCGGCCGACATCATCAAGGTCGCCATGCTCAACGTGCAGAGCGCGCTGAAGGAGGCGGCCCTCGGCTCCCGGATGCTGCTGCAGGTCCACGACGAGCTCGTGTTCGAGGTGGCCCCCGGCGAGCTGGAGACCCTGCGGGAGCTCGTCACCGACCGGATGAACGCCGCGTACTCCCTGCGCGTCCCGCTCGCCGTCTCGGTGGGCGTCGGCCGCACCTGGGAGGACGCCGGACACTGAGGCGGGCACTGAGGCGGGCACTGATCCGGGCGCGCTGAGCGTACCGAGGAGGACGCCGGGCACCGAGCCGGGCCCGCCGCGTGCCTGGGAGGACGCCGGGCGCCGAACGCGCCTGGGGAGGGCATCGGGCCGGGGTCCGGGGCCGGGTCGGGGCCGAGCCGGGGCCTGAGCCGGGCACTGACGTCCGGCCTCCGGGAGGCGCTCTCCAGAGCGACTCCCGGGAGAACCGGCGGTCGCTCCCGGGAGCGACTCCCGGAAACGTCTCCCGGAGGCGCTTCCCGGGGAGGAGACCGGTCGCGGGATGCCGGGCTTCGCTGATTGGCCGGGCCTGTCCGAGTCTGTTCTAGGCTGGTGATCCAAGCCGAGAAGCTCGACGGGCACGGGAGTTCTGTGCGGAGTCCAATCCCCCTGACGAAGATCATCATCCTGGCCAACGTGCTGGTCGTCGCGGTGGCGGTGGTGGTGCTCCTGGTGCTCCCGCCGGCCTCCGAGCCACCCGGCGCCGCCCGGCCGGGCACGGCGGGGAGCAGCCCGTCACCGCCGTCCGCGAACCCCTCGCCGGGGCCCGGCCTGCCCTCGGCCGAGCTGCCGCCGCCGATCACCGCCTCCGCGGAGTTCGCCAGGCAGGTGAAGGCGAACGAGGCCGGGGCGGTCCCGATCCTGATGTACCACCGGATCACCCGCAAGAGGCTCGCCTCCATCGACCGCACCCCCGCCCAGGTGCGCGGGGAGCTGGAGAAGCTCGCCAGGGGCGGCTACGTGCCGGTCACCGCGCGGGAGTTCGCCACCGGGCGGATGGACATCCCGGCGGGCAAGCACCCGGTCGTGCTCACCTTCGACGACGGCCACCCCAGCCACTTCGCCCTTGAAGCGGACGGCAGCCCGGCCAAGGACACCGCGGTCGGCATCATCTACCAGGTCGCGGTGAAGTACCCCGGATTCCGGCCCGTCGCCACCTTCTGGGTCAACCGGTACCCCTTCGGCCTGCGCGAGCGGAAGGACCAGGAGCGGGCCGTGCGGTGGCTGGTCGCGCGGGGCTTCGAGGTGGCCAACCACACCTGGAGCCACCCCCACCTGCCGCGCCTGTCCAAGAAGAAGGTCACCGAGCAGGTGGCCAGGGTCGAGAGGCTGCTGAAGAGGCTCGGCGTTCCCCCCTCCGAGACGCTGGCGCTGCCGTTCGGCGCGATGCCCCGCAAAAGATCTACTGTGCAGAGGGGGAAATGGGACGGTGTGTCCTACCGGTTCAAGGGCGTCTTCCTCGCCGGCGCCGAACCGTCGGTCTCGCCGTTCGTCAAGGACCACGACTGGCGCGCGATCCAGCGGATCCAGAGCAACGGGAAGAAGGGGGAGTGCCGGAAGTGGTGCTCCCAGTACTGGCTCGGGTGGCTGGACAAGCACCCCCGCGAGCGCTACACGGCCGACGGCGACCCCGACCGGATCTCCATCCCACGCGGGCTTCGCGGTAATATCAGGGCGGACCGGAGGCAGAAGATCAACGCCTATTAAGCGAGATCGTTATCCTTTCGGCACGCGGACGCGTAGAGTCGTCGGATTGACCATACCCGTCTGGTCTCATATGCTGATCGCTGCGTTGTGGGCTCGCGCGTGTCTCGGACGGAGTGGGCTCGCGCTCGATCACGCCGATCAATTATTCGGCTGACGGTAAGAGGCCTGCCGCGCGTTCGCCACATCGACATCTGTCCGCGTTCGGAGCAACTCCACACATGACGAGCAGCACTGAGGCCACCTCGAGCACCCCGCAGGTAGCGGTCAACGACATCGGCTCCGAGGAAGAGTTCCTCGCAGCGATCGACCTGACCATCAAGTACTTCAACGACGGCGACATCGTCGAGGGCACCGTCGTCAAGGTCGATCGAGACGAAGTTTTGCTCGACATCGGCTACAAGACCGAGGGTGTCATCCCCTCGCGCGAGCTCTCGATCAAGCACGATGTCGACCCGGCGGATGTCGTCGAGGTTGGCGAGCACGTCGAGGCCCTCGTCCTCCAGAAGGAGGACAAGGAAGGCCGCCTGATCCTGTCCAAGAAGCGCGCTCAGTACGAGCGGGCCTGGGGCACGATCGAGAAGATCAAGGACGAGGACGGCATCGTCACCGGCACGGTCATCGAGGTCGTCAAGGGTGGGCTCATCCTCGACATCGGCCTGCGAGGCTTCCTGCCGGCGTCCCTGGTCGAGATGCGGCGCGTCCGCGACCTCCAGCCGTACGTGGGCCGCGAGCTCGAAGCGAAGATCATCGAGCTCGACAAGAACCGCAACAACGTGGTTCTGTCCCGCCGCGCCTGGCTTGAGCAGACCCAGTCCGAGGTTCGCCAGACGTTCCTCAACACCCTGCAGAAGGGTCAGGTCCGCAAGGGCGTCGTCTCCTCGATCGTCAACTTCGGTGCGTTCGTCGACCTCGGCGGCGTCGACGGTCTGGTCCACGTCTCCGAGCTCTCCTGGAAGCACATCGACCACCCCTCCGAGGTCGTCGAGGTCGGCCAGGAGGTCACCGTCGAGGTGCTCGACGTCGACATGGAGCGCGAGCGCGTCTCCCTGTCGCTCAAGGCGACGCAGGAAGACCCCTGGCAGCAGTTCGCCCGCACCCACCAGATCGGTCAGGTCGTCCCGGGTCGCGTCACCAAGCTGGTGCCGTTCGGTGCGTTCGTCCGCGTCGAGGAGGGCATCGAGGGCCTGGTCCACATCTCCGAGCTGGCCGAGCGCCACGTCGAGATCCCCGAGCAGGTCGTCCAGGTCGGCGACGAGATCTTCGTGAAGATCATCGACATCGACCTGGAGCGCCGCCGGATCTCGCTGTCGCTCAAGCAGGCGAACGAGGGCGCGATCGGCGCCGACGTCGAGTTCGACCCCACGCTGTACGGCATGGCGGCGACCTACGACGACTCGGGCAACTACATCTACCCCGAGGGTTTCGACTCCGAGACCGGCGAGTGGCTCGAAGGCTTCGACAAGCAGCGCGAGGAGTGGGAGCGGCAGTACGCCGAGGCTCAGACCCGCTTCGAGGCTCACAAGAAGCAGGTCGAGGAGGCCCGCAAGGCCGAGGCCGAGGCGGGCGAGGCCGCCCCCACGTCCTACTCCGGCGAGACCCCGTCCTCGGGTTCCACCGGCGCCTCTTCCAGCAGCAGTGGCTCCTCCGCTCCGGCGGCGGGCGCCCTGGCCTCCGACGAGGCTCTCGCGGCTCTGCGCGAGAAGCTCGCGGGCGGCCAGAACTAACCTCGCTGTCATGACAACGCGGTAGAAGATCGAAGGAAGGGCCCCGCTCCGGCGGGGCCCTTTCCGCGTTCCCGGCCGGGTTCTCTTGCGGTGCGGTCCCGCTTTCCGGCGGGGTCCTTTGTCTCTCCTGCCGTGCGGTTTCGTGCTTCGGTGGGGTTCTCCCGTCGCGTGCGCGCCGTCGCGTTTCCCGGTCTGTCCCGCCGTGCGGCTCCGCGCCCGCCCACGGGACGTCGTCCGCGTCCCCACCGAGGCCGGCCCGCCTCCTCCTGGCCTTCTCCGCCCCTCCGGCACCCGCGGGAACGTCCGGTGATGGCCGCTGATGGCCGCCCGGCCTCGCCCGGGGTCTCGCCCCGCCGCTAGGGTGACGCCGTGATCGTGATCGAGGTGGCGGAGCCCGAGGACGCGGGCGAGATCCTGACCGTGCAGCGCGCCGCCTACGTGGGCGAGGCCCAGCTCTACGGCGACCCGTTCATCCCGCCGCTCGTGGAGTCGGCCGCCCAGGTCCGCAAGGCCGTCGAGACGGCCACCGTGCTCGTCGCCCGCGACGGGTCGCGGATCGTGGGATCGGTCCGCGGCCGGATGTCCGGCACGACCTGCCTGGTCGGCCGCCTGGTGGTCGCCCCCGACCGTCAGGGCGCGGGCATCGGCGGCTCCCTGCTGACCACCCTGCACGACGAGGCCGCCACGGCCCTCGCCTTCGACCTGTTCACCGGCCACCTGTCGGAGGGCAACCTGCGCCTCTACCGCCGCCACGGCTACCGCGAGACCCGCAGGGAGCCGATGAGCGACCACCTGACCCTGGTGCACATGCGCAGGGAGCTGTGAGGGCCTCAGGGGCGGTCCTGTGCGTCGGCTGGTCGGACCTGAGCGTTTTGAGATTGGAAGGGCGGCAGGCGTGACCTCCGGCGCCGAGGGGGCGACTCGCGGCCACCGTTGGTGCGTCGTTGAGCGTCGGCTCCGATCCCGTCCGCAGGGAGCGCCTCCGGCTTCGCCGTCGTTCGGCGGCCGGCGCCGCCAGAGGAGATTCCGGGCCCCTCCCGAAGGGGCGGCCGCCTCGTACGACGGGACAACGGCTACCTCAGGCACTCCCGCCCCTGAAGACCTCGTCGCCGATCGCGCCGTAGCGCGGTCCGTACGGCGTATGCTGCGGATCATGTTGAAGGTGGGGCTTACCGGTGGCATCGGGTCGGGCAAGAGCGAGGTCTCCCGGCGGCTGGGCGCCCGCGGCGCCGTGGTCATCGACGCCGACAAGATCGCCAGAGAGGTGGTCGAGCCGGGGACTCCCGGGCTGGCGCGCGTGACCGGCGTCTTCGGCACGGACGTCCTGCGCGAGGACGGCTCGCTCGACCGGGAGAAACTCGGCTCGATCGTCTTCGCCGACTCCGAGAAACTCGCCTCCCTCAACGCCATCGTCCACCCGCTCGTCGGCGCGAGGGTCGGTGAGCTGCAGGAACAGGCGGCCCCCGGCAGCATCGTGATCTATGACGTGCCGCTGCTGGCGGAGAACAAGCTCGCTCCCATGTACGAGGTGGTGATCGTCGTAGACGCCGCCGACGAGGTGCGCGTCGCCCGGCTGATCGGGCTGCGCGGCATGAGCGAGCAGGACGCCAGGGCCAGGCTCGCCGCCCAGGCGACCCGCGAGGAGCGGCTGGAGATCGCCGACATCGTCGTCCCGAACGAGGGCTCCCTGGAGGAGTTGGAGGCCCGGATGGACGACATCTGGGCCGACCTCACGTCCCGCGTCACCGTTTGAGCGGGGAGCTCGCCCGGGAGGACCTCGGCGCTCGCCTGAACGAGGAAGCCTTCCGGAAGACCTCAGCGCCGGCCTGAGCGGGGGAGCCGTCTGTGGATGGCAGCGCTCGCCTCGGGTCTTACTTCGAGCGGGAGAGCCCTCCGGGCATCTGACCGTCCGTACCATTGCCTGGGCGCGATGGAGGGTTCTCACGCCCGCGCCACCGCCTTGAGCGGGTTGGAGTCCGAGGACCTCGGCGCTCGCTTCCGGGAGATCCCGGCAACCAGCGCCGACGAGCGAGGGCGATAACCCCTCCCCGGACCTGTTCGCGCAGGTGAGGCATGCGACCATGTCCGATGTGCTGCGGCGATTGAGTGTTCTGGATCGGATCCGCTTCGGACTTCTCGGCCTCGGCCTCCTGTTCGTCGCGACCGGTCTGCTCCCCCTCCAGGAGGCCTGGAGCGAGATGGAGCGGATCGCGCCCATCCTGCTCTTCCTCGCCGCTGTGATCGTCCTGGCGGATCTCGTCAAGGAGGCCCAGCTCTTCGACGTGATCGCGACCCGGCTGGCGGTGGTGGGGCGGGGGAACCACGTCGCGCTGTTCCTGCTGTGCACGGCCTTCGCCTCGCTGGTCACCATTTTCCTGAACCTGGACACCACGGTGGTGCTGCTGACGCCCGTCATGCTCGCCCTCGCGGCCAGGACCGGAATCGCCGCGCTGCCGCTGGCCATGACGACCCTCTGGCTGGCCAACACCGCCGCCCTGCTCCTGCCGGTGTCGAACCTGACGAACCTGCTGGCCATGGAACGGCTCGGCATGTCCGCCCGCGAGTTCGCCGGGCGGCTCTGGCTGCCCCAGCTCGTCTCCATCGCGGTCACCATGGTCTTCCTGTGGCTGTTCTTCTGGCGCCGAGGCCGGCGTGGCGGGGCCGCCCGCTACGAACCGCCGATCCCCGGCCCGGTCGCCGACCCGGTGCTGTTCAGGATCGCGGTCTCGGCGTGCGCACTGTTCGTCGCCGCGATCCTGCTGGAGCTGCCGATCCAGTTCGCCGCCCTGGGCGGAGCGGCCCTGATGATCGCCGCCTTCGCCTGGCGTGACCGCTCGAAGCTCACCTTCGCGCTGTTCCCCTGGCAGCTGCTCGTCTTCGTCGTCGGCCTGTTCCTGGTGGTGCCCACCCTGAGCCGGTACGGCCTGGCCTCGGTGATGAGCTCCCTCGTCGGTACCTCCGGGGGCCCGGGGGGCGACGGCGCCTACCGCGTGGCGGCCGTCGGCGCGGTGCTGTCCAACCTGATCAACAACCTGCCCGCCTACACGGTGGTGGAGCACGCCATCCCCCCTGGCGGCCGGGACCTGCTGCTCGCCCTGCTCATCGGCACCAACGCGGGCTCGGTGATCACCCCCTGGGCCTCCCTCGCCACCCTGCTGTGGTTCGAGTGGTGCCGCCGCCGGGGAGTGCGGGTGCCGATGTTCAGGTTCGTCCTGACGGGGGCGGTGCTGGTCGTGGTGGGGGTCACCGCCACGGTGACGGCACTGCTGCTCACGGTCTGAGCGACGACCGCAGGTATGTCACCCGGTGTGGGTGAACACCGCAGTCGCAGTCGTCGCTTGGCATGATACGAATGCCGTCAGTTCACATCAGCCTCGCGCATTCGCCTCGCGACCTCCTCTGCCTGGGGGACACCCATGGGCGTCCAGATGTCGAGCGCTTTCCTCCAGTGTTCCAAGGCCTCATCCGTCCGTCCCAGGGCTTGCAGCGAGTTGCCCAGTCCTTCGTAGGCGAATCCCCGCTGATAAAGGTTTTCCGCTTCGTCGGCATAGCGGGCGGCGACCCGGTAGTGCTCCAGGGCGGCCTGAGTGTCCCCGGTCGCGAGACAGGTGTTCGCGAGGCTGCTGAGCATCTCACTCTCGGCTGACTTGTCCTGCAGGGGTTTCGCGAGGGCGAGTGCCGTTTCATGGTGCTCGAAGGCTTCACGATAACGTCCCTCCTGCCGCAGAACCACGGCGATGCCGTTGAGCGCGTCGCTCTCGATACGCTGGTTGCCCTGGTCACGTCCCATCAGCAATGCCTGCTGTAGGCATTCCAAAGCGGTCGCCGGCTCTTTCAGTTTTTCCTGGACGAGGCCCAGTTGCACGAGGCAGTAGGCCTCGTCGTACTCCCTGCCGACCTCACGCCATTCGGTCAGGCACCTCGACAGGACCTCCGCCGCCTCGTCGAACCTGCCCATGTAGAAGTAACTGATCGCCAGGGTGTCCATCATGGCGAACTCGTCGACTCGAGCTCCGATACTGCGGGCGAGATCCAGGCACTGCTCGCCGAGTTCGATCGCCTTGGCGGGTTGTCCGGCCAACTGGAAGGCGTAGCTCACATGGCGTAGCGCCCTCGCCTCCCCCATACGATCACCGGAGGCACGCCAGATCTCCAGAGCTTTCCGCTGGTGGTCGAGGTGCTCGGCGTATCGCCCGGTGAACATCTTGGCGTAACCGAGGTCGCTCAGGATCTCGGCCTCGCCGGCGCGATCACCGATCAGGCGGGCGGAGGACAGCGCGATCTCACCTGTCATGAGGAGATCGTCGAGATGATTCCTCGAATAGAAGAACCAGGACAACCTGGTGAAGATCTGCCAGGCGTGGATGTGCCGGTTTCGTCGCGCAGCATGGACGATCACAGCCACGAGAGTGGGGTGTTCCCCTTCCAGCCAGGCCATCGCCTCGTCGAAGCCCGGAAAGTCCGGCGTCCCGTCGATCGGATTGATCGTCATGAAGGTGGTGTCCATGGGCGACAGGTGGTCCATGGCTTTCATGACCGAGTGCCGGTACCAGTCGAGCGTTCTCGTCAGAGCGTCCTCATAGTCGTCCGCGGTCTCGTCGTCGGCGCATCGTTCCTCCGCGTAGACGCGTACAAGGTCGTGCATCGACAGCCGCCGCTCGTCGTCCTCCTGCAGTAAATGCGCGTTGACCAGCGTCTCGACCACTGTCGCGGCGTTCTCCGCGGGCATGCCGGCGAGGGCGGCCGCGGCGTCCGGTCCGATGGACGGCCCAGGGTGCAGGGCGAGCAACCGGAACATCCGCCGAGTCGGCGCGGTGAGGCTCCGGTAGGACAGCTCAAGTGCGGAGCGGACACCGATCTCTGGATCCTCCTTGAGATCCAGGACGGTCAGCCGGTTCTCCTGTTGGAGTTTGGCGACGAATTCCCTGACACGTGAGGGGGACCTGCCCGCCAGCTGTGCCGCCGCCAGTCGCAGTGCCAGCGGCAGATACCCGCAGAGGCGGGCCAGTTCGGCGATCACCTCGGCCTCGGGGGCGGCCCCGCTCCCGCCCATAAAGCTGTTGAGCAGTGCGATCGCCTCATCGGCTGACAACACGTCAAGCGAGACGCCGTGCACGTCGTGAGTCACGGACAGACTTCGTAGAGTGTCACGGCTGGTGATCAGGACTCTGGACGGCGAGGAACCGGGCAGCAGGGGACGTACCTGGTCGGGGGTGGCGGCGTTGTCCAGCACGATGAGCATCCGCCTGCTCGACAGCAGTGACCTGTAGAGAGACGCGCGTTCGTCGACGCTGTGCGGGATCTCGTCATCGGCCACGCCGAGCCCGCGGAGGAGCTGATCCAGTGCCTGAGCTCCCGTGGTGGCTCGCCCCAGCGAGTAGCCGTGCAGGTTGATGTAGAGCTGTCCGTCTGGAAACCGGGCAGATGCCCGGTGCCCCCAATGCGTCGCAAGAGCGGTCTTACCGACTCCGGCGGTGCCCGCGATGGCTGAGATCACCACGGTCGGCGTGTCCTCCTTCTCGACCATGAGCATGTCGAGCTGGCGCAGTTTCTCCGTACGACCCGTGAAGCGCGTGATGTCGGCGGGCAACTGCCGGGGTACGTGTGCGGTGGGAGCATGTTCCGCCGTGGCAGGGATGGCAGTGGACTCTCCGGACAGGATCGCCTGGTGAATGCGAGCGAGTTCCTCGCCGGGCTCCAGGCCGAGCTCGTCGCGGAAGCGCCGGCGGCCGGTCCTGAACTCCTCAAGCGCCTCCGCCGTACGGCCGGCACGGTGAAGCGTGAGCATCAACTGGCCGCGCAACTTCTCGTTCAGCGGGTGTTCGGTCACCAGCAGGCGCAGCTCACCGATCAGCTCGGAATGACGCCCCAGGGTGAGATCGGCCTCGACGCGGCCGATGAGCGCGGCGAGGCGCTGCTCCTCCAGGGCAGCCCCCTCCGTCGCCTGCAGTTCGGGGTGCGTGCCGCTGAGCGCGGTGCCGCGCCACAGCGCCAGGGCCCGGCGGAATCCTTCCGCCGCTTGGGAGGCGTCACCGGCGGCCAGGGCGGAGCGCGCCAGGGCCGTCTCGGCGACGAACACGTCGAGATCGGAAGCTCCCGGCTGTAGCCGCAGCGAGTAGCCGGTGGGCGTGCTCACCACGATGTTGTCGTCGGTGAGCAGACGCCGCAGTGACCACAGGTGGTTGTGCAGCAGCCGTTGCCCGGTGGCCGGGACCTTCGCACCCCACAGAGCGTTCAGGAGCCGATCGTGGGAGACCACCCGATTGGCCTCCAGGACCAGGACGGCGAGCAGTGTCCGTTGCTTCGGCCCGACGACCGTGATCGAACGGCCGTCACGCCAGATGTCGACCGGACCGAGAACGCGAATTTCCATTCCAACCCCCGAAGAATCGCGGTCGTCACGAAGTGCGACGTTTACCTGCCAGCCGGTGAATGTTTACCGGCATGTATTCGCTGAACTGCGGTTTCTCGACAAGAAACAGCAGGTGATGAATGTCTTGGCGAGATCACGACATTCTATACGACAAGATCAACAGCGCCAACCGTGATGCTTATGGCGATCATCTCCGGCCGGGCACTCCCATTTCTCGACCCCTGGCCGGGTCCTCGTAGCCATTGGAGGTAATCGGTGGGGATTTCCTTACCGAATCACCCTTTCATGCCGTTGCCACGGCGTGGATCGTCCAAACCGTCTGGCCGAATCGCATTCACGGTCATGACCGTTTCCGCTCTGACCGCATCACTCCTGGTGGCCGGTGGCTCCGTCCCAGCACGGGCGGCCCCCGAACCCGCCACTCCCGCCATGCCCAAGGTGACGGAGTTTCCTCGCCCGGAAGATCCCGACGCGGAGCTGAGGGCCGCGATCGAGGAGGCCAGGAAGCAGAACAAGCCGGTGGAGGTCGAAGCCGCCTACACCGAGGGATCACGTACCTGGGCTTATCCCGATGGACATTTGACGACACAGTCGTACGCCGGTCCCGCTCAGCTCAAACAGGCCGACGGATCGTGGGCCTGGATCGACACCACCCTGGTGGAGCGGGACGGGGTTCTGAAACCCAAACTGGCCAGGGCGAAAATCGAGTTCTCCGCGGGCGGTGCGGATCGTCCTTTCGCGTCCATGGAACGTGGTGACGGGCAGAGGGTCTCGTTCGGCTGGCCGACCGAACTGCCCAAACCGACCGTCAGGGAAAACGTCGCGACCTTTGTCGACGCGGCCGGTCAGGGAGCCGATCTCGTCGTCACGGCACTGCCCACGGGATTCCGGCATGACGTGGTGTTGAGGGAGAAGCCCAAGGGGCCGGTGGAGTTCCGTATTCCGGTCGAAACGGACGGACTCGACCTCGCCGAGGCCAAGCGAGGCGGACTCGAACTCACCGACACCAAGGGCAGGCAGGTGGCGTCGGCGGCAGAACCGGTGACGATCGACGCCGGTCCCAGTGCCGCCGAAGCGAAAACGGCCGGAGCGCTCCCGCCGCGTACCGGCAAAATCGACACGCGGGTGGTGGAGGAGAAGGGCGAGCAGACACTGGTCCTCACCCCGGATCCGGCGTTCCTCGCCGACCCGGCGACCAGGTATCCGGTCACGGTGGATCCCACCACCACCCTCACCCTGCAGAGCGACCTGGTGGTGAGCAACACCGGCAACGCCGACACCTCGCCCGCCTCGCAGCGGCTGGTGACGAGCATCGAACGCACCAACTCGGCGGGAACGCTCACCTACAGCCACTCCCTCCTCAAATTCGACACCGGAGTGCTGGCGGGCAGGTCCGTCGGCAGCGCCAGGCTGGACATGTACGCCGACCAGCTCGTGGGCTGCCGCTGGTACGGGCCCGCGGGCATCGAGGCCAAGCGGGTGACCTCCGCCTGGCCGCAGTACGTGAGCTGGAGCAACCAGCCGTCCGTAACGAGCTTCGGCTCGTCCGTCCAGCTCTGCCCGAGCACGTCCTCGGTCGACGACAACGGCAACTGGATCCCGAGGACCTTCACCTGGAGCGTCACCGCGATGGCCCAGGCGTGGGCGGCGGGCCAGCCCAACGAGGGCATCCGGCTCTCGGGTAAGGGCACGACGGACCCCGCGCAGAACTCGGGATGGTGGGTCTACTTCCACTCGGCGGAGAAGGTCGGGGGCACCAAGCCGAAGCTGACCGTGTCGTACTTCCTGCCGCCGGAGATTCCCACGGTCAACGCCGAGTCCCTTGACTCCATGGACGGCACCGACGCGATCGCCCGCAGCACCAGCGTCAAGGTCGGCTTCAAGTCCAGTGTGCCCGAGGGGACGAACCTGGACTACACCGTCAGCGTCAACGACTCCACGATGGTGCCCCCGCCCTCCTTCCCCGCCGGGCATGTGGCGCATTGGAAGCTCGACGAGTCCGCGGGGGCGGCCTCCGCCGCCGACTCCGGTACGGGCGGCTTCACCGCCACGTACGCCGGCAGCAGGAGAGCGGCCATCACCGGCAAGCTCGGCGGTGCGGTCCAGTTGAACGACATGACCGGCAGCAACGGCTGCTGCGTACCCGACTCCTACGCCGCCACCAACAGATCGGTGCTGAACCAGAACTCCAGTTTCAGCGTCAGCGCCTGGGTCCGCCTCAAGGAGAGCGAATCCGTCCAGTACGTCGCCAGCCAGGACGGTGACCCGTTCGGCCTGAGCATCTACTACCTCGGTGGCAGTCACCAGAAGTGGCGGCTGCAGGTCTCCGGCACCGGCGGCACGACCGGGTACGGCGTCTGGGTCGACTCGGCCAAACTGGCCACGGCCGACACCTGGACCCACCTGGTCGGCATTTACGACGCCGGAACCTCCAAGATCCGTCTCTACGTCGATGGCGTGCTGTCCGGCGAGGCCGACTACCAGCCGTCCGGCACCGTGACCGGCGGCCCGTTCCGCATCGGCGGCCACAAGTCGGGTCTCAACCTGCTGCAGGGCGCGGTCGACGACATGCGTCTCTACCAGCGGGTTCTGTCCCTGGCGGACATCAAGAAGCTGTACGGCGAGGTCGCCTCCACCAGCTACAACGCCAAGCCCTCCGGCCAGGTGATCGAACAGACCTTCGCCCTCCACAACCCGGCCAGCCTCAAGTTCGTGGTGCGTGCCTGTCGCAGCGGTGTCAGCCAGCCGTCCTGCAATGAGAGCCCGCCCTACCGCGTCACCAGCGACGCCCCGATGCTGCCCACCGACACCGAGACCGGCATGGCCGACCCGACCCGGCCGATCCTGTCCGGCATGGTCAACCGTCCCTCGGGCGGACCGGTCACCGCCAAGTACTTCCTCTACAACAGCACCGGCGCCCCGGTCGGCTCCAGCCCGCTCGGCGAACGTACGGTCAACGGCGGGGAGCGCGCGTCCTTCCAGGTGCCGGAGAACACCGTCCAGCTCGGCGGGACCTACACCTGGCAGATGCAGGCGTGCGCCCTGGAGATCTGCACCGCCAAGACGGCCCCGGTCAGTGTCACCATCCCAGGCGACCCACCGGAGCCGCCAGCTGAACCCGTCAACCACCTGACCCTGCTCAAGGACAACTTCGTCATCAAGACGGCGAAGGTCGACCCGACGGCCTGTGATGGTTCGCCCTGTACGGTGACCGACTCGACCGTCATGCGGATCGGCGGTAGCGGTACCGACAAGACCGCCGCGGTGATCGGGTTCAGACTCGACGAACTTCCCGACGGCGCGGGTGTCTCGGAAGGCATCCTCAAACTCGGTACTCCGGCCTGCCCTGCCGGGACCTGCCCGGCGGACGCGATCATCACTGCCACCCCGCTGAAGAGCCAGGTTACTGGTGAGACCAAAGGCTCGGACCTTGCAGGCGACGCCAACGTTGACGTCACTCCCTACGCTCTGCCGTTGAGCGGACCGCAGGCAAACATCGCCGGCAGTGAATACCAGTGGCTAATGCTGACTTCCAACAAGGATGAGATCATCACCTTTGGTGACGCGGTGGCGGCTGAGCAGCCTTCGGTGGCACTCACTTACATACTTGCGGGACCACCGAGCAAGGTACTCAACCTCACCACCCAGGGGGGTGACGCCAGTGCGATCGCCAGCTGGGGCCTGCCTGAGAGCAACGGCGGCATCGCCATGCTGGACGGTTATGACGTCGAGGTGACCGAGGGGGGCGGCGCCGTCGTCGAGACCTTGGATGTCAAGGATCCCTGGGCAGCCATCACTGGTCTGGCGAATGACATGACCTACACCGTGAAGGTGCGGGCCAAGACCAGGTTCGGTGTCAGTGGTTGGGAGATTGCCTCTGTGACGACGAAGGCTGTTCCGCCCCCACCCGTACGGGGCGGAGGCACAGCCTGTGTCCCATTCCTAGACTCCCGCTCCCCGAGTGCGAGTGCGAACTCAAGCACGACTTCGGGCGCCCAGGCCTACATCGACAGAGTGAAGGCGTATTACCAAGCTCAGGACGCTGTTCTTGAGAACCGTGCCAATACCATCTGGGACGCGCCGGGGGTGACAGCAGACGGGCCCAGTACGGCCAAGCTGTCTCTGCTCAACGCGGAGTTGGTACAGGCGAGAACTGCCATGAATCAGGCTGGCACAACTCGGTCAGGCTCCGTTGTGGAGATCCCCGGTGCTGTTGTTCGGGGAATGCCTGACGGTACAGTGCATGTGATGGCGGAGGTCAAGCGTAGTTGGGTTGAACAGACCTCGTCACCAGCAAGGGCAGCCCGGCCGACCGTAGGTACTGCTGGCCAGATCGAACCAAGTGAAGCCATAATCGACATCTTCGTCTTCGATCGCTGTGGCGGTACGAGCATCATTCAGGTGCCCCTTGAAGTCGAGCAGGACTCGACGGACTTCTATTACGATGAGGAATGGGAGGAATACCTCTCGACAGGCCTCATTCCAGGCGAGACACCCCCGTCGGCTACCGATCAATCGCAGGCGAAGCTAGATGCCGCCAACGCTGCGTCAGGTAGCTGTGACCCCAATCCGGAGGATGGGAATAGTGGTAAGAGTGGCTCCTGGGTGAAGGAGAAGCCCGGGTACGGCCAATACAAACTTTTGGATAAGCAGAGGCATCCCACCACGAGAATCTTGTGGAAGGGCTGGCAACTCCATGCCGAGGCGCGCTCCACATGGTGTCACCCCGATGGTGAGGATTACTCGTCCCTCACCACGGAGACCTGGAGAATTCCAAGCCTCGTCAACTACGTTCGGGTCTACACGATCGGCCCATGGAGGCTTAAGACAGAAAAAGAACTTGCCGAATACAGATACATCCTCAACAACCTGGTCATCAAGTCTGCCGGTGAGGCTTGCTTCAACATCGAGCGAGATGATAGTACAGGTGGAGTTACTGTCGCTATTGACGGGAACAGGTCGCCGTCGGCGGGAGTTTATGTAGAATTAAATGGCTCCATTGAAACGACCTGTAGGCCTTACGAAAAGATAGGGCCCGTAAAGCCGAGTAATCCCAACCCGGATGACTTTTTCCGCCTCAAAGCGGTCTGGACGAAGAAGACATCGAAGGCGGAGTGTTTCGAGGGTCCTACCACCCGCTGCGAGTTGACCGGCTACCAGCATCGCTTTGAGCCAGAAGTTACGTTCTGCCGTCACGTCACCGCGAGGGTCGCCGACTGCTCCGAATGGATCCCCAGTCCCTACAACAGTTGGTGGCACGACTTCCTGGGCCGAAAGAGTGGGAACGGTTAGGGTGCGATGATCTCTAGATGACTCGTGGGGCCGGGGATAACACACTTCGGCCCCATGGGTCATCCGAGCCCCCTGCCCGGTAATTGCTTGAAAGATATTTCGAATAATTTCCCCGAAAAATCACGGGAAGGCTGTCGATTTTGATTGCGATAAGGAATGTATTCCTTGCGTTGGGAACGCTGATGACGTTTGCTGGAGTTGGCTTGGTGATCTTCGATCCCCCCTCCTTCTATTGGAGCTCGAGAATGACGTCAACTCCAGACTTTCTTGTCCTGATAGCTTTGAGTAAGCCTTTTGTTCTCGTGCTTGGCGGTCTGGGAATGATGCTCGGTGGAATCGCGGTGGCTATCGGATGTCTACCGAAGAACGCTTCCAAGAAGTCTAGCTCCGCAACTTGGCGAGAGGAGGAAGCTCAGGAGTGAATTTGAGTGTCTCGGCCGTATTGTCTCTATTTGTTCGTCGAGGCGGATGGCAGACGAGCTCTCTGATTTCGCTCTAATCTAACATCGCGGGCCGCGAGTTGATCGGGGAAAGCATCGCCTTCGCTCACGCTGAGCTTCGCGGCCCATGGGAACGGGTCAATGCTGTGCCAAAATCACGGCGCATCCTGCGGAAACTATGCAGCTGCTCTCTTCGTGCGGATCGGCTGGTCAAAGTAGTCTCGCGCCACAGGTTCGCGAAGTAGCATGAAAAAATGCATGCCTAACCAGAAGGTTCTGGTTCTTTTCGATCCCGCGATGCTATGGATGACACATGCGAAGATCTCTGGTGGTGCCAGCGGCGATCATGGGAGCGTTGCTCGCCGTTGTCGGGCTTGCGGTCGCGGCCGTGGTGCTGGTGTTCGCCGTGCCCGGCCCGGCATCTCCGGGAGCTGGAGCCGACGCGTCACCGGGGCCTGTCGGTTCTCTGCCGACTCCGGTCGCGGGTACGGAGAGAGCGGCGGTTCCTGAGGAGAACCCCACCGAGGACGAGGACGAGGAAGAACCTGAGGAGCGACTGGCTGCCGGGAGAGCCTGGCCTCTCAAGATCAGTCAGGCCACCCGTGACAAGTTGGCCGCCGCGAGCCGCGCTGTTGCCGGGCCCTCCGCGGAATCCGCCCGGGTGACTACTGAGGGAGTCGTCTACTACGGCGTGGTCTACGGCAAGAGCGAGGCGGCCGACACCTACTACGTGGTCGCGTCGCTGGACAGGCTGCACTTCTGGACACGGGAGGGGCGCGGCGACTGGCGCTTCGAGGGCGACTACGACGCGCGGGTCTGCGCGCCGCCCGCACCCACCTCGATGTACGCCGCGTGGGGGCTGAATTTCTCAACGCGGAAACCGGGTGAGTACGAGCTCTGCCGCGAGTAGCCGTTTTGGGCTGGCCTGATCGATGCCGTCAGATGTCGCCGGACCCGGACAAAGGTGGCCGGGCCACGGGGGAAGCTCCTACTGAATACCGTCGGGAAACAGTACGCAGACCCGACCGTCGAAACGGCCGGGTGTGCGGCTCTCAGCCAGGAGCGGAGCTCCGGGCCGAACTGTCGAGAGCGGGCTCGCCGGTCAGCCGAAGCGGCCCGGCTTCACGGCACCGAGGAAAGCACTCCACTCGCCTGGGGAGAAGACGAGGGCAGGGCCCGCGGGGTTCTTGCTGTCGCGGACGGCGACGGCTCCGGGGAGGTTTCCGGCGACCTCGACGCGGTTCCCGCCGCTGTCGCCACTGAGGGAGCTCTTCTTCCAGGCGGCCATGGAGAGGTCAGGGCCGGTCGGATCTGTTGCTTCCATTGGTCCCTCGCCTCTTTGATCATCTCTAGCGACTGCCCGGGACGGTACGCCTCTGCGCGGATCCTGCCATAGCTATCCCAGATGAACGCCGCCAAATCGTGTTCTGCCGACACTTCGCCTGCTCCGGATGACTCTATGGAGACGGTGGTCGGGGCGTCCGGTAGTTCAGCAAGCACGAACCCGGACATCAGGCCCGCTGTGCAGGGGGTGTCGCGGGGAACGATCCGCACCTTCACGTTCTGTCGGCTGGCAACCGCCGCCAGGTGGTCGAGCCGCTCGTACATGACTTCCGGGCCTCCGATGGGGCGGCGAAGCACCCATTCGTCGATGAGGGCCCACATTACGAGTGGGTTGTCCTTCGTGAGGATCAGTTGCCGCCGCATGCGAGCGCTGACCTGCTCCTCGATCTCCCGCTCCGAAGTGGCCAGACCACCACGGAAGACGGCTCGTGCGTGGTTCTCCGTCTGGAGAAGGCCGGAAAACAGGAGCGGATCCCAGCTTCGTAGCACGCGGGCCCGGGGCTCGATCTCGTCGGACCATCTGAGGAACCAGGCCGGTCCGCTGGGGGCGGTGACGTTGCGGCAGAGGTGGGTGAAGAGGTCGTCCGTCTTGAAGGACCTGTCGCAGTCGGCCGCCAGCTTGGTGCTTGGCCTCCGGTTGCCGGTCTCGATGTGCCCGATGAACGACGACGAGACGCCCAGGTGACTACCCAGCCGAGCCTGTGACAGACCCGCCTCTCTGCGGGCCCGCCCCAGCTCCCATGCCTGCTGAATCTTCTTTACACGCCCATGCGCGTCTGGCGAATTCGATCTGTTTCCCGGAAAAGCCATGAGCGTTCGGGTTCTGGCCGGCCCGGGTCCCGGTGAGCGGGAACCAGGCCGGTGGACGGAGCGACGGGACGACGGGGCGGGGGACTCCGGAAGCGGGTTAAGAGACCTTGGCGGAGGGAGCGTGCCAGGTCTTGCAGGAGCGGGGGTCGGAGGTGGAGTAGCCCCGCTTGGTCCAGTAGACGACGTTGGCGCTCTTGCCGAAGTAACGGTTCCCGCCCTTGGGGTCGGCATCGGCCTTGGTCAGGTCCAGCAGGCGCCGGGCGTCCTTGGCGGGGTAGCCGAGGGCGTGCCACACGCTCTTCGCGGTGATCCCGCCCAGGCACTTCGCCTGCAGGCTGTAGCGGCGGAGCTGCTCCTGGATCTCCCTGTCGTCGTCGGCGTGCAGGGCGTTGTAGCCCTCCCTGATGTCGGCCACGTGCTGCACGTACTCGCCGTAGGCGGAGCTCAGCTCCGCGAGGATCGGAAGGTCATCGGATGCCTTGATCCAGTCGGGACGGATGTGTACGGAGATGTAGATTCCGAAACAGTTGACGGCCTCCGACCTGGCGGGGTTTATCTTGGCCCCGAAGCAGGCGCGCCTGGCGTCCTTCTCCAGGGTGGTCCCGTGCATCTCCAGGCTGGGCGGCACGGACGACAGGTTGGCCTCCTTCAGATACGGGAGCCAGGCGTCGTTCATGCAGGTGAAGAGCGCTTTGACGTGCTTCTTGACCGAGGCGAGGCTCTTGCCCTTGGCGGGCTTGTCGGCGCACCCCGCGGCGGGGAGCTTTCCGGCGGAGTAGAGGGGGTTGCCGGTCAGGAGCGGGGCGTCCTCGACCGGATATGCGAGGGCGGTGGCCGTACCGGGGAAGAGCAGGACGGAGGCGGCGGCCGTCGCCGTGATCACGCGGATTTTCATGGTCATGGACATTAGGGCATATGTCTACCGTTCGTCCGGTCGTCTAATTCGTTTGCCCGCGGGCCAGGGCCGAGGACATGATCGAGCATGGCGATGACACCGGAACTGCTCGCCTACTACGAGCAGGAGAAGGAAGACGGCCGGCTCCGCGCGGGGCGTGGGCGGCTGGAGTTCTGGCGGACACAGGACGTGCTGCGCAGGGCGCTGCCTCCGGCCCCGGCCAGGGTGCTGGACGTGGGCGGCGGCACCGGGGTGCACGCGGAGTGGCTCGCCGCCGACGGATACCGGGTCGAGCTGATCGATCCCATGCCGCCGCACGTGGAGCGGGCTGCGCGGCTGGCCGGGGTCACCGCGCGAGAGGGTGACGCCAGGCGACTGCCGGTGCCCGACGAGAGCGTGGACGCGGTGCTGCTCCTGGGCCCGCTCTACCACCTCGGCGACCGCGCCGACCGGGTCCGTGCCCTGGCGGAGGCGGTACGGGTGGTGCGGCCCGGCGGCCTGGTGGCCGCCGCGACCATCAACCGCTACGCGGCCGTGCACGACATGGTCTACCAGGGGTTGTACGTGCGGGAAGAGCCGAGGGGGACGGCGAACGCGGCCCTGGTGGACGGGGTCCTGTCCGGTCCGGGCATTGACTTCACCGCCTACATGCACGACCCCGACGACGTCCCGGCCGAGTTCGCCGACGCGGGCCTTCCCGACGCCGCCCGTTACGGTCTGGAGGGAGCCTTCTGGCTGTACGGTGACGTCGACGACTGGCTCGACGACCCCGGGCGCCGCGCTCTCATGCTCGACGCCCAGCGCCGCCTGGAGTCGGTCCCCTCCCTGCTGGGCGTGAGCGGCCACCTGCTCACCCTTGCCCGCAAGGCGTCCTGATCCCGACCGACGATCACTGTTCTGCTCGCGACGACACCGTCGCCCAAGGGAGATGTCTTGTCGATTCAGATCGTCCCGCTGGCCGATCCTCATCCGAGCGCGTCCAGTCACCGGCTGGTGTGGCTGGCCTCCGACGGCGATGGAGCTCCGGTGGGATCGGCGTTCCTGCGCCTGTTCGACCGTGAGGGCCAGGATCACCTGGCCGAGCTGGAGCTGAACGTGCACCCGGCCGAGCGGCGCGCGGGCGTCGGCTCCGAGCTGCTGGCGCGGGCGGTGGCGGGGGCCGGGTCGGAAGGACGGCGCTGCGTGCTCGCCCAGGCCGGTGCCGGTACGCCGGGCGACCTGTTCCTGGCGGCCAGGGGGTTCAGGAAGGTGCTCACCCTGACGTACGCCAGGCTCGCGCTGGCCAACGCCACCGTGGACACCGCTGCGTCGGCCCATGCCAGCGTGGACGCGGCCGCCGTCAGCCCGCCCGCCGGGTACCGGCTGCGTTCCTGGGACGGGACGGTGCCGGACGAGCTGGCCGACACCTTCACCGCCTCCCGCCGGGCGATGGACGACATGCCGATGGACGACACCGACTACGGCGTCGTGGTCTGGGACGTCGAGAGGGTCAGGGCAGCCGCCAAGGCCATCGCGGACCGCGGCGAGTCGCTCCACACGGTCGTCGCCGTCGACGAGTCCGACGGCTCGATAGCCGGGTTCACCGAGCTGGTCGTCCCCGGTGACGGCAAGGGCGACGGCCAGCACTACGGTACGGGGGTCCTGCCGGAACACCGCGGCCACGGCCTGGCCAGGTGGATGAAGGCCGAGGCGATCCGGCAGGCCCGCGAACGCCACCCGGACCTGGGCGGGCTGCTGGCCGACACGGCCGACAGCAACACCCACATGCGGGCCGTCAACGACTCGCTCGGCTACAGGCCCACCCACAGGACGTTCCAGTACCAGCTGGACCTGTGAGGCCCCCGGTGGCGGCGAACGCTCCACCATCGCCGCCACCGACGACGGCTCAGCCGACGACGCGGAACCAGATGCTCGTCGCGTGCGGCACCTCGGTCAGGCCGATGCGCTCCAGCCTGACGTTGGTCCCGCCCGGATGGTCGAACAGCCGGACGCCGTCGCCCAGCATGACGGGCGCGACGAACACGAGGATCTCGTCGAGCGCACCCGCCTCAAGGCACTGCCGGGCAGTGTCGGCGCCGAGGATGTTGACATACCTGTCACCCGCGGCGGCCTTGGCCGCGGCGACGCCGCTGTCGAGGTCGCCGACGAAGGTGACACCCGGCACCGGGGTCTCCGGGGCGCGGTGGGTGAGCACGAACTGCGGTCCGGTCCACCCACCGCCGAACGGCTTGCCCTCGCTCTCCGTACCCCGATGGGGATCGTCGCCGCCGAAGGTGCGGTTGCCGACGAGAAGCGCGCCGATCTCGCTGATGATCTTGTCGACCGTCGGGTTGGGGCCGAGGTGTTCGGTCAGCCAGGACATGTCACCGCCGGGACCGGCGATGAAGCCGTCCAGTGACATGGTGACCGAATACAGCATCTTGCCCATGAGTTACCTCCGTCGGGGTCGGTTGTGGCTGACCCGTTCTGAGACGGCGGCTCGCGCGAGAACTCATCGGTGCACAGGCGAGATCGGTGCACAGGCTAAAGCGTCGCGGGCAGGGCGAACGCCGCGAACAGGGCAGGATCGTGGAAGGCGGTGGCCTCCACGATCAGGTCGTCCTCGATCCGCAGCACGGAGATCGCGAAGGGGCGGTGGGCGGGCTCGTCGAGGCGCCGTACGTAGGCCGCCACGGCCGGCCGCCGGTTGGCGCGGGTGGGCAGCATCCGGAACCGGCCCACGTAGTCGGGCGAACCGGCGTCCCAGCTCGCCGCCAGCGAGGCCACGACCACGTCGCGCCCCCGGAACCACATGGGCCACGGCGGCATCTCCGTCCGTACGTCCTCGGCCAGCAGGTCGGCGACCGCGGCGAGGTCGGCGCGCTCCATCGCGTCCATGTAGCGGCGCAGGACCGTCCGCTCGCGCTCGGTGGGCTCCGCCGACGGCGCCCAGTCGAGGCGGCGTTCGGGCAGGTGTTCTCTCAGCGTCGCACGGGCCCGCTGCAACGCGCTGTTCACCGACGCCACGCTGCCCTCCAGCAGCGTCGCGATCCGCTTGGCGGGCCAGCCGAGCACGTCGCGCAGGATCAGCGCGGCCCGCTGCCGGGGCGGCAGGTGCTGGAGCGCGGCCAGGAACGCCAGCTCGATCGTCTCCCTGGTGACTGCTACGGAGTCAGGCTCGGTCTCGATGGGCGCGACCGGCTCCCACAACCGGTCGGGGAACGGCTGCAGCCAGGCGATGTCGGTACGGGCCGGCAGCGCGGCACTCGGATCCGACGGCCCGGACAAATGACGGGGGAGCACCCGGTGCGCCCGGCCGTCGAGGGCGTCGAGGCACGCGTTCGTCGCGATCCGGTACAGCCAGGCCCGGAACGTCGAACGCCCCTCGAAACCGCCGAGGCCCTTCCAGGCGCGCAGGAACGTCTCCTGCGTCAGATCCTCCGCCTCGTCGAACGAGCCCAGCATCCGGTAGCAGTGCACCCGCAGCTCACCCCGATGACGCTCGACGAGCGCCGCGAACGCGGACTCGTCGCCCGCCCGCGCGGCGGCCACCACCGCGTCGCCGTCACCCGCGCCCATCGGCCGTCCCCCCCGCCAGCGCCTCGACACCCCGGCCACCCTGGCCACCTCGACACCTCGGCCACCGGCCGAGCCTGGCAGGAACCCTACGACAGGGATACGACAGAGATACGGGGACTCGCGCCATCATGAGCGTACGTCGGGCTTCACGCCGTACCGGGGCCGTGGCTTGAGTCCGCCCCGGCAGGCATACCGTCGGCCACCATCCCATCGGAGAGCACACGATGCCCGCTCAGCGGCCCCTCACCTACCACGCGTTCGCCGAGCTCGCCGCCGCGGACCCCGCCGTCGTCGGCCTCGTCCTCAAGGGCTCCCACGCCCACGACGGCATGACCACCGAGCACTCCGACCACGACCTGTACGTCGTCCTCGCCGACAGCGCGACGACGGACCTGACCCGGTTCGCGGGCCACCGCACTCCCGAGCTGGACCTCGTCATCCTCCCCCTCGCCGAGTTCCGCGCTGCCGGAATGCCCGGATTCGAGCGCTACGCTCTCGCCCGACACCCGTTGCCCGGCTGGGACACCGGCGTGCTGCTGGACGCCGTGGACCGCGTCTCGGGAACGGGCGACGTGCCCCTGCAGCGGAGCCTCTTCGCCAGGGTCGAGGCGGCGGCCCGGCGCGCCGGGCACGGCGCGGTGCTGGACGCGTGGGGTGAGGACCTCGACCTGATGCGACCGCGCTAGACAGGCCGCGGCCCGGCCACCGGGAGACGGTGGCCGGGCCGGGACCGCGACGCGAGGAAGGCTAGAACCAGCCGCGCTTCTGGGCCATCGACTGCAGGCCGCCGCGCAGCGACTGCTCCACCTGGCCCGGGTGGTCGTTGTAGTGGACGGTGAAGCGGCTGTAGGTGTCGTGGCTGGAGCCGAAGCTGCCGCGCTTGTCGGCCTCCAGGATGATGTCCATCGCCTGGGGGCCGGCGATGAAGGTAAGCTCCAGCTCGTTGAAGTGGCGGCGGTAGTCGTTGCCCGCGTAGTACTCGATCTCCTGGAAGAACGGCATCCGCGAGCCGTGCAGGGTGCCCCGCTCCAGGTCGGCCTTCTTGAAGCGGAAGCCGAGGTTGTCCAGCGCGCCGAGGACGTGGTCCTGGGCGGGCAGCGGGTTGACGAACAGCGGGTCGAGGTCGCCCTTGTCGAGCGCGCCCGCGAGGGCGAGCTCGGTGGAGACACCGAGCTGCATACCGCGCAGCGGGTGGCCGCCGATGGCGCTGATCGGCGTCTCCCAGGGGACCTGGATCTCGAAGGGGGCCGACTGCGGGGCGCCCGCGGCGAGGTGGAAGGGGCCGGTGATCTGCTGGCGCAGGAAGCTGTACGTCGACTTGTACTCGTTGTCACCGCTCTCGACCTCGACGACGGCGGTGAAGTCGATGAAGATGCCCTCCACCTTGTAGTCGGAGCCGCCGCCGCGGAAGTTGACCTGCCCGCGCAGGACCTCGCCGGGCCGCACCTGCGAGTTCTGCAGCACGGTGTCGACCTCGACACCGGCGCCGAACGCGGCCATCAACTTACGGAACACCATCTAGGACTCCCAGGGGTTGGAGATTGTTCTCATCAGGGGGTGTGGTTCTGCGGCTTGGCCTGGCCGTTGCCGCCGTGGCCGCCGCCGTTCAGCTGGGGCAGGATCTGGGCCATCAGCAGGGTGGACAGGGCGGAGGTGTCGCCGGAGGTGCCGGAGGTGCGGACGACGACGGGACGCGGGGCGCTCTCGGCGAGCCTGGCGCCCACGTCGAGCCGGCGGCGGGCCAGCTCGTACTGGAGCACGGCGCGGTTGTCGCGGTAGGAGTCGGCGAGCCTGCGCAGCCCCTTCGCCTCGTTCTCGGCGGAGGTGAGCTCGGCCCGGCCCCTCGCCTCGATCTCCCAGCGCACCCGCTGCGCCTCGGTCTCGTGCTCCTCCAGCATGCGGGCGACGTCCTTACGGGCGGTGTTGGCGGCGGCTCTCACCTCGACGATACGCGCGTCACGCGTCTTTTTGGAACGTTCGATCTCCATCAGCAGGGTGTCGATCCTGCGCTTGCGGGTGAGCTCCCACTCGCGCTCGAAGGCCGACAGCTCCTTGGCGACCTTCTCGCGGGTGGCCAGATGCTGCTGGTACTGGTCGGGCAGCTGCACGTCGGGGATGTTGGCGCCGGTGATGCGCACGCCGTACCGGCCGAGCTGGCGGGTGAGGAGCTCCTGCATGTCGCCGACGTCGGATCCGCGCAGGTCGTAGGCGCGCTCGGTGTTCACCAGGCGGCTGCGCTGGCGGATGGCGTCCTGTACGGCACTGCTGAGCACCAGGTCGAAGTTACCGGCGCCGATCGTACGGACGAAGGCCACCGGGTCGACGATGCGGAACTTCAGGAAGAACTCGATCGACTTGAGCGGGACGTTCTCCGCCGTCGGGCAGGCCACGATCGGCGCGGAGTAGGGGATCTCGGTGGAGGTGTCGACCACCGCGTCGACCCGGTCCCAGGGCAGCCACAGGTAGTGGCGTCCGGGGGGCAGCGTGCCGACGATGGCGCCCCACCGGCTGCGTACGCCCGTGGTGCCCTCCTCGATCTCGATGATCGCCCGGCGCCACAGCCACACCAGCGCCGCGACCAGGGAGAACACCCCTCCGACCGCGGCCAGGAAGGAGAGCGCCCCGCCGGCGAACACCGCCGTGCCCGCCAGGTAGAGGGCGAGGAGGAGCAGCGCCACCCAGGCGAAGCCTCGGCGGTCCTTGGGGATCACCACCGGGACCAGCTGGCCCGACTCGCCGCCGCGCAGCAGCTGGCGGATCTCCGACCAGGAGGCCAGGGATTCCTTGATCTTGGAGAACTCTCTGCCGCTCATCGGACCTCTTCCTGGACGATCTGGCCCGTGATGGGGACGACGGTGTCGGCGGGGGTGTTGAGCAGGGCGCTGATCTCCGCCCCGCGCTCCTCGACGCGGCCGCCGATCTCGCTCATCCGCGCCCTGATCGCGGCCATGTCCGCCGGGGAGAACAGCTGGGCCTCGGGGTTGCCGACCAGCTGCCTGGCGAGGGCGAGCAGGTCGATGTCGACGGCGTCGCCGACCTGGACCAGGCGGGGCAGGTGCGAGGCGACGGACTCCAGCTTGTCGAGCAGATCCTGCTGGAAGCGGTAGTCGAGGATCTCCGGCGCCTCGGCGGCGCTCAGCGAGCGGATGTCCAGCGCCTGGGCCTCCAGCAGTGCCGCGTTGGCCTTCGCGGTGGACTCCGCCTCCACAAGCCGCTGGCCGCCCTGGGCCTTGGCCTGGTGGGAGGCGCGCTCCAGCGCCGTGTCGATCCTGGCCTGGTGCCCGGCGATCTCGGCGTGGATGGCCGAAAGCTGCTCCTGCAGCCCGGCCAGCTCCTTGATCAGGTCGCCCTCGTTCTGTTCCTTGCGCAGCTGGAGCTCGTACTCGTAGGTGTACGCCTCCTTGGCGACCCTGATCATCTCGGGGGCGGCCAGGTCCATCCGGTACTCCTGGCTGGACGGCTCCGCGTGCGTGATGTTGACGTCGGTGAGCCGTACGGCGGGCAGGAACTGCTGGTTGAGGTTGTCCAGCATGCCCATGGTGCTCTCGCCGACCAGGTCGTAGATCTCCTCGGCGCGCTGGGCGTAGATCAGGGAGCGGGTGACCTCGCTGATGGCGTTCTGCAGCTTGGCCTGGAAGCCGCTCACCGAGCCGAGCACGAAGATGAACTCGGCCGGGTCCTCGATCCGGAACTGCAGGAACAGGTCGACGCTGGCCTTGACGCCCTGCTGGGTGGGGGCCTCGCGGATGGGGGCGTTGAAGGGGTACTCGCGGGTGGTGTTGACGATGTAGCTGACCCGCTTCCACGGGTTGAACAACGTCACCCGGCCCGGCTCGGCGATCTGCACGAGCTTGCCGAACTTCGTGATCAGGGCCTTGCAGCCCTCGGGCACCATGACCACGCTCCTGCGCCACCACAGGAACGCCGCGGCCAGCACGAGCACGGCCCAGTAGTGCGGGCCGAACAGCACCCGGGCGCCCTCGGGCAGCCCGGTGGCGACGAGCCCGACCAGGCCGAGCCCGGCCAGCACGACGAGCGGGACGGCCACCCTGGCGGTGGTGCCCTTGGGGATGACCACGGGGGAGATGACGTGGACCGGCTCGCCGCCGGGGCCGTTGCCGCCGAAGCTACGGTTGACGATCTCCCCGGCCTCGTTGAGCGGGGCGCTGCGGGCCTCGATCACCGTGCCCAGTGACGAGCCCTGGTCGCGGGCCGCCATGAAGTCGGAGGGGTTGAGCGCGAAGCCCTTGTCGGCGCCGGTGTTCCCGGTGCTCGCGGTGTTCACTTGGCCCACGAACTGCTCGGCCACCTGCCCGGCGTACTGCCCCACGGCCTGCCCGACCATCTGGCGCACGTCGCCGCCCTGCCCTATGGCCTGGGCTGCGGCCCTCGCGTACTGCGCGGCTTCTCTTGGCCGGGACATCACACCTCCGGGTCAGTGACACATCGGAAGCCCGATATATCACGCTTTGTGATCGTTGGCACGCGAGACAGTCAAGGGGATCCCGCTTGCGGATCACTTGCCACGCGGTTGAAGGCGGTCCGCCCGTACGCGGACCTGTGGGTTGACGGCGATCCGCCCATGGACGGACCCGTGTGGTCGACGGCGATCCGCCCATGGACGGACCTGTGTGGTTGACGGCGGTCCGCCCGTGGACGGACCTGTGAAGAAGGATTGTCGGTCACGCCGCCTACAGTGGGACAGGTGAGGCCGGTAACAGATTTGCAGCGCAGGGTGGCGCCCTTCGAGGTCGTCACCGACATGACCCCATCGGGCGACCAGCCCGCCGCGATCGCCGAGCTCGAACGGCGCGTCAAGGCAGGCGACAGGGACAACGTCCTGCTGGGCGCCACGGGCACGGGCAAGACCGCCACGGTCGCCTGGCTGATCGAGCGCCTCCAGCGGCCGACCCTGGTCATCCAGCCCAACAAGACGCTCGCCGCCCAGTTCGCCAACGAGCTGCGCGAGATGATGCCCAACAACGCCGTCGAATACTTCGTCTCCTACTACGACTACTACCAGCCCGAGGCGTACGTCCCGCAGAGTGACACCTACATCGAGAAGGACTCCTCGATCAACGAGGAGGTCGAGCGGCTGCGCCACTCGGCGACCAACTCGCTGCTGACCCGCCGCGACACGATCGTGGTGGCCTCCGTCTCGTGCATCTACGGCCTGGGCACCCCGCAGGAGTACGTCGACCGCATGGTCAGGCTCAAGGTCGGCCAGGAGATCGACCGCGACACCCTGCTGCGCCGCCTGGTCGACATGCAGTACGTCCGCAACGACATGGCCTTCACCCGGGGCACCTTCCGGGTGCGCGGCGACACCGTCGAGATCATCCCCAAGTACGAAGAGCTCGCGGTGCGGATCGAGATGTTCGGCGACGAGATCGAGAAGCTCGCGACCATGCACCCGCTCACCGGCGAGGTGATCACCGAGGACGAGGAGCTCTACATCTTCCCCGCCTCCCACTACGTCGCGGGCGCCGAGCGGATGGAGAGCGCCGTCCGGGGCATCGAGGCCGAGCTGGCCGAGACCCTGGAGACCATGGAGCGCCAGGGCAAGCTCCTTGAGGCCCAGCGGCTGCGCATGCGCACCACGTACGACCTGGAGATGATGCGCCAGATCGGCACCTGCTCCGGCATCGAGAACTACTCGCGGCACATGGACGGCCGCACCCCGGGCAGCGCGCCCAACACCCTGCTCGACTACTTCCCCGAGGACTTCATGCTGGTCCTGGACGAGTCCCACCAGACCGTCCCGCAGATCGGCGCGATGTACGAGGGAGACGCCTCCCGCAAGCGCACGCTCGTCGACCACGGCTTCCGGCTGCCGTCCGCGATGGACAACCGCCCGCTGAAGTGGGAGGAGTTCCTGGAGCGGATCGGCCAGACGGTCTACCTGTCGGCCACCCCCGGCACCTACGAGCTGGGCCGTTCCAAGGGAGACGTGGTCGAGCAGGTCATCCGCCCGACCGGCCTGATCGACCCCGAGGTGATCGTCAAGCCGACCAAGGCGCAGATCGACGACCTGGTCCACGAGATCCGCACGCGCACGGAGAAGGACGAGCGGGTCCTGGTCACCACGCTGACCAAGAAGATGTCCGAGGACCTCACCGACTACCTGCTGGAGCTCGGCATCCGGGTCCGCTACCTGCACAGCGAGGTCGACACCCTGCGCCGCATCGAGCTGCTGCGCGAGCTGCGGATGGGCGAGTTCGACGTGCTGGTCGGCATCAACCTGCTCCGCGAGGGCCTCGACCTGCCCGAGGTGTCGCTGGTGGCCATCCTCGACGCCGACAAGGAGGGCTTCCTGCGCTCGGAGACCTCCCTGATCCAGACCATCGGCCGCGCGGCTCGAAACGTCTCCGGCCAGGTGCACATGTACGCCGACCGGGTCACCCCCTCCATGGAGCGGGCGATCGACGAGACCAACCGCCGCCGGGCCAAGCAGATCGCCTACAACGAGGCGAACGGTGTCGACCCGCAGCCGCTCCGCAAGAAGATCGCCGACATCCTCGACTCGCTCAGCCGCGAGGACGCCGACACCGCCCAGTTCCTCGGCGGCAGCGGCCGCCAGCAGTCGCGCGGCAAGGCCCCCGTCCCCGGCTTCGCGATCAAGCAGGCGGGCCAGCACGCCAGGGCGATCGCCGGGGAGATGCCCAGGGCCCAGCTGGAGGCGCTGATGGAGTCGCTCACCGAGCAGATGCACCAGGCCGCCACCGACCTGCAGTTCGAGGTCGCCGCCCGGCTCCGCGACGAGATCAAGGAGCTCAAGCGAGAGGTACGCGACATGCGCGAGGCCGGGGTCTCCTGACCTCGCCTCCCCCCCCGGCCGCCCCGGCCGGCACGGTCGCCCGGCGCGACGGTGTGCCGGGTGCGGCCACCGGGAGGACGTCAGGAACCGATGAACTCACCGAGGTCGAGATCGATGTCGACCTCGAAGCCGACATCCGTCTTCAGCCGCCCCCGGTGGATGCCCGTCGGGACGTAGGCCTTGACGGCGGGCTCCAGCTCGAAGGTGTAGACGACGGGCCTGTCGTCCTCCTGCTCCAGAGGAAAATCAGCGGGAGTCGTCGGGGTGGGTGCGGTTGATCATCGTGCGGTTGTAAAGCTCGTCGATCTGGTCCAGGGGGTCGGGGGCGCGGCGGCGGGCCTCGATCTCCAGGTCGGTGCGGCCCTGGATCTCCTCGATGCTCCCGGCCGAGTGCGCCATCTGGTCGTTGCGCAGGTCGGCCCTGATCCTGGCGCAGGACGTGGTCAGCTTGGCGTGGTGCTCGCGCAGGCGGCCCAGCGCCGTGTGGTCGATGTAGGGCGAGACCCGGCGCTCCTGGGCGTAGTGGGCGAGCTGGGCGTCGAGCTGCTCGGCGTGCACCGAGATCTCCGCCACGAGGTGGGGCAGGTCGCCCAGGCCCCAGCCGTCGCGCAGCGCGTGGTCCACGGCCTGGCGGGTCAGGGAGACCTCGCGCCGCAGGTCGAGGCGCATTCGCTCTGTCTCCGCGGCGTCGCCGGTGCCCATCGCCGCCATGTGGGTCGCGACCCTGGTGGAGACGGCTTTGGCCTTCTTCGTGGCTTTCTTGCCGACCTTGACCAGAAGGTAGATCCCGACTCCTCCCAGGAGGAGGAAGAACAGCAGGATCACCAGCAGGACGATGAGGAAATCGCCGATCGGAGCCACCTCCCGACAGGGGCTGGACAGGGTGTTTCGAGCATAGCCCGCGCCGAGGTCCCGGCGCGGTCGTCGAACCTCGCGGAACCGGCCGGAGCGGGCGGGGGTGCCACCCGCCCGGCGAGGGGAGCGGCACCGGTTGTGGCGGACGCCACGGCACGGCCCGTGGCGTGGTCGTGCGGAGGCGGTCTCATCGCGGGCTCGGGGCGGACACTCGCCGCCGTCGCCGTATCCTGCGGGTCGCCCACCAGGCGAACAGCGCCAGCCCCGCCACCACCACGATGACCAGGACCGGCAGGAAGATCGCCACCAGGCTGATGCCCAGCGCCCCGGCGTCCTCGACCGTGCTGACCACGGGCGCTCCCACCCCGGCCGTGGTGGCGTTGACCACGGGCCTGGTGGTCGCCTTCACGGTGTGGACGGCGAGGGCGATCGCGATCCCCAGGACCCAGCTGAGCCAGGGGTTGTGGGTCATCCAGGTCGAGCCGTCCAGCCGGGCGGCGGCCTCGGTGGCGCTGAAGACCACGCCGCCGGAGGCCGGGCGGACGACGGTCTGGATCATGTCGTTGACGCTGTCGACCACCGGGACCTTGTCGAGCACGAACTCCGCCAGGAGCAGCACGCCGATGATCCCGAGCACCCAGCCGTTGGACAGCCAGGCGAACTCCTGCGGCAGCCGTACCTGATCGGTGAAGTTGGCGAGCAGGCCGACCACCAGCAGCGGGATGTAGGCGTTGAGCCCGGCCGCGGTGGAGAGTCCCAGGCCCGTCAGTGCCGCGAGCATCGCACCTCCGTAGTTTCTCTCTCCTCCTTCAACGGTTCCCGGCCGTCGAACGATCCCGATCCGTCCCCTCTCGCGGTATCACTCCGGTCTCGGTCTCGGAAAGATCCCTCGCCTCTCCGGAGCTCCCGGTCTCCGCGGTCTCCGGGTGGGGCGGCAGCCACCCCTGCCCCGCTACGTAGTGGCGCACCACCTTGGCGGGGATGCCCGCGATCACGCTGTGGTCGGGGAACTCCCCGCGTACCACCGCCCCGCCCGCCACCACGCACTGCCTGCCGATCCGGGTGCCCGGCAGGATGATCGCGCCGGTGCCCAGCCACGAGCCCGACCCGATGGACACCGGGTTGTTGCGCGGCCACTGGCGGCCGATCGGCGCCTCGGGGTCGTCGTAGACGTGGTTCTGGTCGGTGATGTAGACGTACGGGCCGGTGAAGACGTCGTCGCCGATGTCGATCGACTGGTGGCCCACGATGTGGCTGCCCCTGCCGATGGAGCAGCCCCCGCCGATCCGCACGATCGAGTCCGGGCCCAGGTCCACCCCGGGGCCCATGCCCGTGGAGATGGAGACCCGCTCGCCGATCAGGGTGTGGTCGCCGATCTCGATCCAGGCCTCGCCGAAGACGGCTCCGAGCGGGAACGACAGGCAGGTGCCCTCGCCGAGGCGACGGAAGCGGTATCCGGCGGGGCTGGCGGGGGTGACGGCGCCGGCCTCGCGGACCGCCTCCCAGAGCCGGTGGACGAGGCTGCCCAAGGCGCGCCGTACCACACCATGAAGTGACATAACGGATCAAATTACCGCTTGGTTGGGTTTGAGGAGAATGCGGGTGGGGGGTTGTTCGGGCACTTCGCCTGCGCCGTTTGTTATTCTGAGAGCCCGTGGACCTGTAGGCCATTCATCAGGGTGCGCCGACGATCTGTAACGACCACGGGAGCCTTCTTGCGCAGCGCCGCACACACCAAGCATCTGTTCGTCACCGGCGGCGTCGCCTCCAGTCTTGGGAAGGGACTGACGGCCTCCAGCCTCGGGCGCCTTCTCAAGCTGCGCGGCCTGCGGGTCACCATGCAGAAACTCGACCCCTACCTCAACGTCGACCCCGGCACGATGAACCCGTTCCAGCACGGTGAGGTGTTCGTCACCGACGACGGCGCCGAGACCGACCTCGACGTCGGCCACTACGAGCGGTTCCTCGACACCGAGCTGCACGGCTCGGCCAACGTGACCACCGGCCAGGTCTACTCCAATGTGATCGCCAAGGAGCGCCGCGGCGAATACCTCGGTGACACCGTGCAGGTCATCCCGCACATCACCAACGAGATCAAGGACCGCATCCGGTCGATGGCCGGTCCCGACGTGGACGTGGTCATCACCGAGGTCGGCGGCACCGTGGGCGACATCGAGTCGCTGCCCTTCCTGGAGGCCGTCCGCCAGGTCCGCCACGAGGTCGGCCGCGACAACGTGTTCTTCCTGCACGTCTCGCTGCTGCCGTACATCGGGCCGAGCGGCGAGCTGAAGACCAAGCCGACCCAGCACTCGGTCGCCGCGCTGCGCAGCATCGGCATCCAGCCCGACGCGATCGTGTGCCGCTCCGACCGGCCGATCACCAACTCGCTCAAGCGCAAGATCAGCCTGATGTGCGACGTGGACGAGGACGCGGTCGTCTCCGCGATCGACGCCGCCAGCATCTACGACATCCCCAAGGTCCTGCACTCCGAGGGCCTGGACGCCTACGTGGTGCGCCGCCTGGGCCTGCCCTTCAGGGACGTCGACTGGAAGGAGTGGGAGCAGCTCCTGCGCCGGGTGCACCGCCCGGCCAACGAGGTCACGATCGCGCTCGTCGGCAAGTACATCGACCTGCCCGACGCCTACCTGTCGGTCACCGAGGCGCTGCGCGCGGGCGGCTTCGCCAACGACGCCCGCGTCAACATCCGCTGGGTCAAGAGCGACGACTGCGAGACCCCCGAGGGCGCCGCCCGCGAGCTCGACGGCGTCGACGGGGTCCTGGTCCCCGGCGGCTTCGGCGTACGCGGCATCGAGGGCAAGGTCGGCGCGATCCGGCACGTCAGGGAGAACAAGATCCCGCTGCTCGGCATCTGCCTGGGCATGCAGTGCATGGTCATCGACGCCGCCCGCAACCTCGCGGACATCGAGGACGCGGGAAGCACCGAGTTCGACGCCGAGACCACCCACCCGGTCATCTCCACCATGGCCGACCAGGAGGACGTCGTCTCCGGCGAGCGCGACATGGGCGGCACCATGAGGCTGGGCCTCTACCCGGCCAGGCTCGGCGAGGGCACGCTCGCCCGCCAGCTGTACGGCATGGCGAAGGTGGACGAGCGCCACCGCCACCGCTACGAGGTCAACAACGCCTACCGCGAGCAGCTGGAGAAGGTCGGCATGGTCTTCTCCGGCCTCTCGCCCGACGGCCGCCTGGTGGAGTACGCCGAGCTGCCCGCCGACGTCCACCCCTTCTTCATCGGCACCCAGGCGCACCCCGAGTTCCGTTCCCGGCCGACCCGGGCGCACCCGCTGTTCAAGGGCCTGATCGGCGCCGCCCTGACGTACGCCGACATCCGCGGCACCGCCGCCAAGGCGGGGCGGGGAAAGTGAGCGGCTCGCGGGCGGACGCGGGGGAGGGCCGTGAAAACCACGACGTCGTGGACGTTCCGGAGGAGTGGAAGGTCGTCTCCTCCACCGAGCACTTCCGCGCCCGCGTCATCACCGGGGTCACCGACGCGGTCGTCATGCCGGACGCCGAGGTCGTCAACCGCGACTACGTGACCCATCCGGGCTCCGTGGCCGTCGTCGCCCTCGACGACAGGGGACGGGTCCTGCTGATCCGCCAGTACCGCCACCCGGTACGGCGGCTGCTGTGGGAGCTGCCCGCGGGACTGCGCGACGTCGAGGGCGAGCCCCTGCAGGCCGGGGCGGCCCGCGAGCTCGCCGAGGAGGCGGGCTACCGGGCGGGCACCTGGCACACCCTGGTCGACGCCTTCACCTCACCCGGGATGACCGACGAGCGCACCCGCGTCTTCCTCGCCAGGGACGTCAGTCTCATCCCCGAGGGGGAGCTGGACTTCGTCCACCGGCACGAGGAGGCCGACATGCCGGTGGTCTGGATTCCCCTGTCCGACGCGGTTCGGCGTGCCATGGCGGGAATGATCCACAATTCCCAAGCCGTGGCCGGTATTCTCGCCGCATACGCCGCTTCGGCGGACGGATTCGCCTCACTGCGGCCCGCCGACGCACCGGAGGCATGACAGGAGGACACCCTGAGCGAGACGGAGGCCGTCCTCACCAGCTACCTTGCCCACCTGGCCGTGGAGCGGGGCCTGGCCGCCAACACCCTGGCCTCCTACCGCCGTGACCTCCTCCGGTACGTGGAGCACCTCAAGCAGCGCGGCCGCGTCACCTTCGGCGAGGTCGCCGAGGGTGACGTCACCGCCTTCGTGGCGGCGCTCAGGGAGGGCGACGGGGGGCGCCAGGCCCTCGTCGCCGCCTCGGCGGCGCGGGCCGTCTCCGCGGTGCGCGGCCTGCACCGCTTCGCGCTGAGCCAGGGCGTCTGCCGCCACGACCCGGCCCACGAGGTGCGCCCGCCGCGCCAGCTCAAGCGGCTCCCCAGGGCGATCAGCGTCCGCGACGTGGAACGCCTGATCGCCGCCTCGGGACCCGACGGGGCCCCGCTCACGCTACGCAACCGGGCGCTGCTCGAACTGCTGTACGGCACCGGAGCGCGCATCTCCGAGGCCGTGGGGCTCGCCGTCGACGACGTCGACCTGGGGGCCGAGGCCCAGCGGGTGCGGCTGCGCGGCAAGGGCGGGCGCACCCGGACGGTGCCGCTGGGCGGTTTCGCGGGGGAGGCGCTGCGCGCCTACCTCACCCGCGCGCGCCCCCGCATCGTCTCGCACGGCCGGGGCACCTCGGGGCTCTTCCTCAACGCCAGGGGCGGGCGGCTCACCCGCCAGGGCGCCTGGGAGGTCCTCCAGGCCGCCGCCGAGCGCGGCGGGCTCGAAGGAGTGTCGCCACACATGTTGCGACATTCGTTCGCAACCCACCTCCTTGACGGCGGTGTGGACGTTAGGGTGGTTCAGGAACTACTCGGCCACGCCTCGGTGACCACTACCCAGGTGTACACACAGGTCACGGTCGACAAGCTCCGCGAGGTCTATGCCGCCGCGCATCCGCGCACGCGGGATTGACCTTGCTTATGTCCGGGCGTGCCGCCTTGCCGCATACGTGTTGACGCCATAGTGTCCGTCCGGACGGTCCGGTTAGAGGCCGTCAGGGAGGTTCGACTGGTGACTGTGACCACCGACGGTTCTATCCGGGGAACGACCCCGGCAAACCCCGAGAATCCCTGGGGCGACACCAAGACCGCCGGGACCCCTCGCAGCGGGGGAGTCCTCGGCCCGACCGGGCGTCCCCGGCCGGTCTTCCCCGACCCGCCCCCCCGTACGGTGCACGGGCCGGCGAGGGTCGTCGCCATGGTCAACCAGAAGGGTGGCGTCGGCAAGACGACGACCACCATCAACCTGGGCGCCGCGCTGGCGGAGGCCGGGCTCAAGGTGCTGCTGGTCGACTTCGACCCGCAGGGCGCCCTCTCGGTCGGCCTCGGGATCAACCCCCTCCAGCTCGACCTGACGGTCTACAACCTCCTCATGGAGCGGCAGATCACCGCCAGGGACGTGCTGCTGGAGACCGGCGTCGAGGGCATGGACCTGCTGCCCAGCAACATCGACCTGTCGGCCGCCGAGGTCCAGCTCGTCACGGAGGTCGCCCGCGAGCAGGTGCTCGGCCGGGTGATCAAACCCCTCCTGCCCGAGTACGACGTGTGCCTGATCGACTGCCAGCCCTCCCTGGGACTGCTCACGATCAACGCGCTGGCCTGCGCGCACGGCGTCATGGTGCCGCTGGAGTGCGAGTTCTTCGCGCTGCGCGGCGTCGCGCTGCTCATGGACACCATCATCAAGGTCCAGGAGCGGATCAACGACGAGCTCGTCATCGAGGGCCTGCTCGCCACCATGTACGACGCGCGCACCCTGCACGGCCGCGAGGTGCTGGCGCGGGTCGTCGAGGCGTTCGACGAGAAGGTCTACCACACGGTGATCAACCGGACGGTCCGCTTCCCCGACGCCACCGTGGCCGGTGAGCCCATCACCAGCTTCGACTCGTCGTCGCTCGGCGCCAGCGCGTACCGCGAGCTCGCCAGGGAAGTCCTGGCCAGGTGGGCCGCGCTGGAGCGGTGATCCCGCCCCCGGGTGCGGGACAATGGCGGGATGACCGAGCAGCCGAAGACCGACGATGACACCTTCAAGGTGCATCTGGAGGTCTTCGAGGGTCCCTTCGACCTCCTGCTCGGTCTGATCTCCAAGCACAAGCTGGACATCACCGAGGTCTCGCTCAGCCAGGTGACCGACGAGTTCATCTCCTACATCCGGGCCAGGGGCCCGGAGTGGGACCTGGACCAGACGAGCCACTTCCTGCTCGTCGCGGCGACCCTGCTCGATCTCAAGGCCGCCAGGCTGCTGCCCTCGGGCGAGGTCGACGACGAGGAGGACCTGGCCCTCCTGGAGGCCCGTGACCTGCTGTTCGCCCGTCTCCTGCAGTACCGGGCCTACAAGGAGGTCGTCAAGGTCTTCTCCGGCCGGATGGCCGAGGAGGCGCTGCGCTTCCCCCGTACGGTGCCGATGGAGGCCGAGTTCGCGAGCCTGCTGCCCGCGCTGATCCTCGGCATCGGCCCCGACCGCCTCGCGGAGATCGCCCGCAGGGCCTTCGCCCCCAAGACGCCCCCGTCGGTCTCGACGGCCCACATCTACCAACCGCTCGCCAATGTCCGCGAGCAGGCGGTTATCCTTGTCGAGCGGCTGCGGCGGATGCGCCGGGCGACCTTCCGGGCCCTCACCTCCGACTGCGCCGGCACTTTCGAGGTCGTGGCGCGTTTCCTGGCCGTCCTGGAGCTCTACCGGGAGGCGGCCGTGTCCTTCGAGCAGGTGGAGCCTCTCGGAGAGCTGCACGTGACCTGGACCGGCAGCGACGACGGCGACGTCGCCGTGGCCGACGACTACGACGAGACCCCGGACAGCCCGAGGAGAGAGCCCGCCGATGACTGACCTGGCCGACCTGGCCGACCTGGCACCCGAGCCCGGCCCGTACGCCGAGCCGGACTCACGTACCGGGTCCGGTTCGCGTGCCGAGCCGGACCTTGAGCTGAGTGCAGAGCCGGACCTGCGCGCCGGGCTGGAGGCCATCCTGCTGGTGGTCGACGAGCCCGTCGCCGAGATGACGCTCGCGCAGGTTCTGGAACGGCCCGTCCAGGAGGTCGGGCGGGCGATTCGTGAGCTCTCAGCGGAATACACCGCCGCCGGACGGGGTTTCGACCTGAGAGAGGTCGCGGGCGGCTGGCGGTTCTACACGCGGGCCGAGTGCGCGCCACTCGTGGAGCGGTTCGTCCGCGACGGCCAGCAGACGCGGCTCACCCAGGCCGCGCTGGAGACCCTGGCCGTGGTCGCCTACCGGCAGCCGGTGAGCCGGGCCCGGGTGGCGGCCATCCGAGGCGTCAACAGTGACGGCGTCATGCGCACGCTGATGACGCGGGGGCTGGTCGAAGAGGCCGGCACCGAACCGGAGAGCCAAGCCGTGCTCTACCGGACGAGTTCGTATTTTCTCGAGCGGATGGGCCTGCGGGAGCTCGGCGAGCTTCCCGAGCTGGCGCCTTTCCTGCCCGACGACATGGAATCCCTAGAGGAGCAGAAGTAGTGAACAACAGGCGCAGTACCCCGTCCGGTGATGGACGCGGTCAAGGCCGTGGCGGAGCCCCGCGCGGCGGCAATTCCCGTGGGGGCTCGCAGTCCGGTGGATTCCGGGGCGGCTCCTCCCGAGGCGGGTCCTCCTCCTCCCGAGGCGGGTCCTTCTCCGGAGGGTCCCGCGGTGGCTCCCAGGGCGGCGGTTACCGCTCCGACGGCCCGCGCCGCGACGATCGCGGTGGCTCGTCCTCCGGTGGTTACCGCTCCGACGGTCCGCGTCGTGATGATCGTGGTGGTTCGTCGTCCGGTGGTTTCCGGGCGGAGCGGGATGGTTCGCGGAGTTCGTACGGTGGTGGCAGGCCCTCGGGCGGTTCCCAGGGCGGTTACCGCTTCGACGGCCCGCGTCGTGATGACCGTGATGGCTTCCGTTCCGACGGCCCGCGCCGTGATGACCGCGGTGGTTCGTCCTTCGGCGGTTCGCGGAGTCAGTACGGCGCCGGCAGGCCCTCGGGCGGTTCCCAGGGCGGTTCCCAGGGCGGTTACCGTTCCGACGGCCCGCGTCGTGATGACCGTGATGGCTTCCGTTCCGACGGGCCGCGTCGTGATGACCGGGACGGTTTCCGTTCCGACGGGCCGCGTCGCGACGATCGCGGCGGCTTCCGTGCCGACCGTGACGGCTCGCGCGGCAGGCCCGGCTCCGACCGTGGCAGGCCGGGCTCCGACCGTGGTCGCGGCGACGCGCCCGCCGGTGGCTCCCGTGGCCGCTTCGGCAGGACCGGGCGCCGGGACGACGTCCAGACCATCGGCGGCGGCAGCGCCGGGGCGTACGGCGAGCGCCGGACCCCCTCGGACCGGTCCGGTGACCGGTCCGGCAACCGGGCTCCCTCGGCGAAGGCGCCGCTCAGGCCGGGCACGATCGCGAACGACCGGTTCAAGACCGCTCGCCAGCCCAGGCGTGACTCCGACTTCTACGACCGCGACTACGTCGACGAGCGCGACACCACCGAGGTTCCCGACGGTGTCCGGCTGCAGAAGGTCCTCGCCCAGGCGGGCGTCGCCAGCCGCCGGGCCTGCGAGGACATGATCGGCGAGGGCCGGGTGACGGTCGACGGGCAGGTGGTCCGCCGCTTCGGCGCCCGGGTCGACCCCGCCAAGCAGGTCATCCACGTCGACGGCAAGCGACTGCCGACCATGCCCGACCTGGTCTACCTCGCGATCAACAAGCCGATCGGCGTCGTCAGCACCATGTCCGACCCGGACGGCCGCCCCTCGCTGGCCGACTTCGTGGCCGACCGCACCGAGCGGCTGTTCCACGTGGGACGCCTCGACACCGAGACCGAGGGCCTGATCCTGCTCACCAACGACGGCGAGCTGGCCAACAGGCTCACCCACCCGAGCTACGGCGTCCAGAAGAAGTACTGGGCGAAGGTCCCCGGCCGGATCGAGCGCGACCTCGGCCGCCGCCTGAAGAAGGGCGTCGAGCTGGAGGACGGCCTCGCCAAGGCCGACTCCTTCGCCCTGGTCCAGGAGCACGGCCAGCAGGCCCTGATCGAGATCGTGCTGCACGAGGGCCGCAAGCACATCGTCCGCCGGATGCTGGAGGAGGTCGGGCACCCGGTCATCGACCTGGCCCGCATCGAGTTCGGCCCGGTCAAGCTCGGCCGCCTCAAGCCGGGCACCGTTCGCGCGCTGACCCTCACTGAAGTCGGGGAGCTCTACGCCGCCGTCGGGTTGTAGCCTTCCCTGAACGCGTGTTAGGACGCGCCGGATCACCCTCGGGGGTGGTCCGGCGCGGAGGGACTGGAGGAACGACGATGGTGCGGGCGATCCGCGGTGCGATCCAGGTCGAGTCCAACGACCGGGACGCCATCCTGTCCGGGGTCACCGAGCTGGTCACGGAGGTGATGGGGCGCAACAGGCTCACCACCGACGACGTGATCAGTGTGATCTTCACGGCCACGCCCGATCTCACCGCCGAGTTTCCCGCCCTGGCCGCTCGCAAGCTCGGCTTCCACGACGTCCCGCTGATCTGCGCCTCCGAGATCGACGTCCCCGGCGCGCTGCCCCGCGTGGTGCGGCTGATGGCCCACGTCGAGGTCGACCGGCCCCGCCAGGACATCCAGCACGTCTACCTGCGTGGCGCGATCGCCCTTCGCGTGGACATCGCCCAGTGAGCCCGTTATGCGTGAGCCCGTTATCCGGCGTCATCTCGGGGGAGCGCGCGTGAGCGGCCTCGAAAGCGTCCTGGTCGTCGGCACGGGACTGATCGGCACCTCGATCGCGCTGGCCCTGCGCGAGCAGGGCGTGGCCGTCCACCTGGCCGACCGCGACGCGGGATCCCTGCGGCTGGCGCGGGAGCTGGGCGCCGGGGTCGAGTGGGCCGAGGGCGTGACCGTGGACGTCGCGATCATCGCGGTCCCGCCGCAGGCGGTCGCCGGGCGGCTCGCCGCCCTCCAGGAGGCCGGCGCGGCCCGTTTCTACACCGACGTGGCCAGCGTCAAGGCGTTCCCGCTCAGGGAGGCCGCGAGCCTCGGCTGCGACCTGACGACCTACGTCGCCGGGCATCCGCTCGCCGGGCGCGAGCGCTCCGGGCCCGCCGCGGCGCGGGCCGACCTGTTCCTCGGGCGCCCGTGGGCGCTGTGCCCGACCGAGAAGACCTCACCCGACGCCCTGGAGGCCCTGTACGGGCTCGTCAAGCTCTGCGGCGGCGAGGCGGTCAGGATCGGTGCAGAGGAGCACGACAGGGCCGTGGCGGTCGTCTCACACGCTCCCCACGTGGCCGCCGCCTCGGTGGCCGCCCGCCTCGCGGAGGCGCCCGCCACCGCGCTCGGCCTGGCCGGGCCGGGGGTGCGCGACGTCACCCGCATCGCGGCGAGCGATCCGAGGCTCTGGACCGGGATCCTGTCGGGCAACGCGCTGCCGGTGGCCGAGGTGCTGGAGGCGGTGGCGGCCGACCTGGCCGCCGCGGCGGCCTCGCTCCGTACCTCGGCGGCCTCCGCCGACGCCGATCCCGCCGGCTCCGACGCCATGGCCCGCGTCACCGAGCTGCTGTACCGGGGCGTCGCGGGCACGGGCCGGATCCCCGGCAAGCACGGTGGTCCCGCGCGCGCCTACACGGCCGTCCAGGTCATCGTCGGCGACCGGCCCGGCGAGCTGGCCCGGCTGTTCCAGGCGGCGAAGGAGGCGGGCGTCAACATCGAGGACGTCCGGCTGGAGCACGCCCCCGGCCTGCCGCTGGGCGCCGCCGAGCTCTGGGTGCGGCCGGAGGCGGTGACGGCGCTGGCCGAGGCCCTGCGGGAGAACGGCTGGCACCTGCCGTGATCCCTCCCGCCTTCTCGCTCGATGCGTGGTTCCTCCCCGGGTCCCGGTAGCCTCGTACGGACAACTGAAGCGGGCTGCAAGGGAGAGGCGTCGTGACCGGACTGGTCGTCGCCATGGACGGTCCTTCGGGATCGGGCAAGTCGAGCGCGTCACGAGGGGTGGCGCGAGCCTTGGGGCTGCGTTATCTCGATACCGGCGCGATGTACCGGGCGATCACCTGGTGGATGCTCCAGAAGGGCGTCGATCTCGCCGATCCCGAGGCGATCGCCGCCAGGGCGCTCGACCCGGTCCTCACGCTGGGCACCGACCCGGACTCCGCGGTGGTGGCGGTCGACGGCGTCGACGCCGTCGCGCCGATCCGCAGTGCCGAGGTCACCGCGGCCGTCTCGGCGGTCAGCGCGGTGCCCGAGGTACGGCACCGCCTGGTCGCCGAGCAGCGTGAGATCATCGGCTCGGGCGGCATCGTCGTCGAGGGCCGCGACATCGGCACGGTGGTGGCGCCCGGCGCCGCGGTCAAGATCTACCTGACCGCGAGCGCGGACGCCAGGGCGCTGCGCCGCACGGCGGAGCTCACCGGCACCACGGTGGCGGCGCAGCGGACCGCGATGGCCCGCCGCGACACCCTCGACTCGACCAGGAAGGCGGACCCCCTGGCGAAGGCGGCCGACGCCGTCGAGCTCGACACCACGGCGCTGAACCTCGAAGAGGTCATCGCCGAAATACTGCGTGTGATTAAGGAAAAGGCGTGACCGGGGTATACGAAGACGACAACGGCTGGATCGACGCGGAGCTCGCCGATCCAGGGACCGACGACAGCTCGCGGCCGGACGTGGGGCCCGACACGGCCCCGCAGCCGGTGGTGGCCGTGGTGGGCCGCCCCAATGTGGGCAAGTCCACCCTGGTCAACCGGATCATCGGCCGCCGGGAGGCGGTCGTGGAGGACGTGCCGGGGGTGACCCGCGACCGGGTCACCTACGACGCCACCTGGCGGGGGCGCCGGTTCACGGTGGTCGACACCGGGGGCTGGGACCCCGACGCGACCGGGATGGCGCTGAAGATCGCCGAGCAGGCCCAGGTCGCGGCCGAGCTGGCCGACGTGATCCTGTTCGTGGTCGACGCCGTCGTGGGCGTGACCGACGCGGACGAGATCGTCGGCCACGTGCTGCGCGGGTCCGGCAAGCCGGTCATCCTCGCCGCCAACAAGGTCGACAACCAGCAGATGGAGCTGGAGGCCGCCGGGCTGTGGGCCCTCGGCCTGGGCGAGCCGCAGCCGGTCTCGGCCCTGCACGGCCGCTCCAGCGGTGACCTGCTTGACGTGATCCTCGAGAAGCTGCCGGAGACGCCCGAGCAGCGTTTCGGCCCCGAGCGCGGCCCGCGCAGGGTCGCCCTGGTCGGCAAGCCCAACGTGGGCAAGTCCTCGCTGCTGAACAAGCTGGCCGGTTCCGAGCGCGTGCTCGTCGACCCGATGGCGGGCACCACCCGCGACCCGGTGGACGAGCTGGTCGAGCTCGGCGGCAAGACCTGGCGCTTCGTCGACACCGCCGGGATCAGGCGGCGTGACCGCGAGCTCAAGGGCGCCGACTTCTACGCGAGCATGCGCACCCGGGGGGCCCTGGAGCGCTCGGAGATCGCGGTGGTGCTCATCGACGCCAGCGACGTGCTGACCGAGCAGGACCTGCGGATCATCTCCCTGGTGATCGAGTCCGGCCGGTGCATGGTCGTGGCGTTCAACAAGTGGGACCTGCTCGACGAGGACCGCCGTTACTACCTGGAGAAGGAGATCGACCGCCAGCTCGTCCGCGTGCCGTGGGCGCTGCGGATCAACATCTCCGCGAAGAACGGCTGGCACGTCGACCGGATCGTCCCCGCCATCGAGAAGGCGCTCGACTCCTGGTCGACCCGGGTGCCCACCGCCAGGCTCAACGCCTTCCTGACCGACCTGGTCGCGGCCACCCCGCCCCCGGTCCGCAGCGGCAAGCAGCCCAAGATCCTCTTCGCCACGCAGGCGTCGACGGAGCCGCCGAAGTTCGTGCTGTTCACCTCGGGCTTCCTGGAGGAGACCTACCGCCGCTTCATCGAGCGCCGGATCCGCGAGGAGTTCGGCTTCGCGGGGTCGCCCATCGAGGTCACCATGAAGATCCGCGAGAAGCGCCAGGGACAGAAGAAGAAGTAGGGGTCCCGCCCGGGGAAGTCCTTTCCCGGGCACGAGCCCTGTTTCCGGTGGAACCGGTGGAGGTCTCGCCGGGGTGGGAGTCCTTTCCCTGGCATGAGCCCTGGTCTTGTTGGAACCGGTGGAAGTCCCGCCGGGGTGGAGGTTCCGAACGGCCCGGCCCGCGCCGGGCCGTTCGTGTTACGCCCGGAGCACCGGTTCTCTCAGGGTTCGATCAGGCCCGCCCGGATGGCGTACCGGGTGAGGTCGAGCCGGTCGCGCATGCCGAGCTTCTGCAGGATGTTGGCGCGATGCCGGTCGACGGTCTTCGCGCTGATGAACAGGGTCTCGGCGATCTGCTTGGCGGAGTTGCCCTCGGCGATCAGCTTGACGATCTCCTCCTCGCGCGGGGTCAGGATGCTTTCCGGCATGCTCTGTCCCAGCTTGTCGCGCTGCAGGTAGTGCCGGATCAGGGCGGTGACGGCCCCCGGATACAGGAACGGTTCGCCGCGCATCGCCGCCCTGCACGCCTCCAGCAGGTCGCGGTCGGCCACGGACTTCAGCACGTAGCCCGACGCCCCGGCCTTGAGCGCCTCGAAGAAGTACTGCTCGTTGTCGTACATCGACAGGATCAGCAGCCGGATGCCGGGGGCGCGCCGGGAGATCTCGCGGGCCGCCTGCAGGCCGGTCATGCGGGGCATCGCGATGTCCAGGATCGCCAGGTCGACCGCCTCGGGGGTGGCCGCCTCCACCGCCTCGGCGCCGTTGGCGGCCTCGGCCACCACCGTGAGATCGGGTTCGGCGTCCAGGATCAGCCGCAGCCCGCGGCGGACCAGGGCGTGGTCGTCGGCCAGCAGGATCCTGGTGGGACCCACGGGGCTCGCGGAACGCGTGGAGCTCACAGGATTCACGGAGCTCACAGGATTCACCGAGCTCGCAGGGCTCACGGGATTCACGGCGCTCGCAGCGCTCACGGCGCTCGCAGCGCTCACGGCGCTCGCAGCGCTCACGGCGCTCACGGCGCTCACGGCGCTCACGGCGCTCACGGCGCTCACGGCGCTCACGGCGCTCACAGGATTCACGGCGCTCATGGGGCTCGTGGGGTTCACAGGGCTCTCCGCTCGGTGTCGGGCGGTACGGTGAGGCGGACGTCGGTGCCGCCGTCCGGGGGAGAGGTCACGGTGAGGCGGGCGCCGATGAGCAGGGCGCGCTCCCGCATCCCGCGGATCCCGGCGCCGTCGTGGCGTACGCCGCCACGGCCGTCGTCGGTGATGCGCAGCTCCAGGCCGCCGGGCCCGGAGGTGAGTGAGAGCTCGACGCGGGACGCCCGGGCGTGCCTGGCCGCGTTGGTCAGGCCCTCCTGGGCGATGCGGTAGAGGACCAGCTCGATCTCCTCGCTCAGCGAGGGCAGGTCGGCCTCGACCCTGCGGGTCACGGGAACGCCGCTGCTCTGGGAGAAGTCGCTGCTCAGCGCGCTGAGGGCACTGTGCAGGCCGAGGTCCTCCAGCACGCCGGGACGCAGGCGGCGGGCGACCTGCCCCACCTCGTCCAGGCTCGCGCGGACGCTCTCCTGCACCCCGTGCAACTCCTCGCGCAGGTCGCGGGGCGCGCGGTCGGCGGCGTGCTTGAGGCTCAGCAGGACCACGGTGAGACTCTGGCCGATCTCGTCGTGCAGCTCGCGGGCGATGCGGCGCCGCTCGCTCTCCTGGGCCGCGAGGGCGTGGGCGCTGCTGGCGCTGCGCTCGGCCTCCAGCCGGTCCAGCATCGCGTTGAACGTGTCGATCAGGTGGGCCAGGTCGCGGTTGCCGCCGCTGGGCAGCCGGTCGTGGGGGTGCAGCAGGTCCACGCGCTGCATCAGGGTGGTGAGCGCGTCGAGCGGGGCCAGGCTGGTGCGCAGGAGGATGGCGTTGGCCGCCAGCATCAGCGCCAGGCCGATCGTCAGCACCGGGATCTCGGCCAGGAGCACCGGGGAGGACACGGTGGCGGGCGAGAGGGCGAGCACCAGCGTACCGACCGCGAAGACCAGCCCGTTGATCGCGAACAGCCGCCTGAACAGGATCCGCCCCGGACTGCGCGCTCCTGTCCCCCGATGGGTGCGTTCGCTCATCTGACCAGCTTCCCCGGTGCGGGACGGGCCTGTCCATGCGGGGTGTCTCCCATTCCCGCGTGCCGCTTCTACATGTTCCACCCCTGCTCAGATGGGTGCCGGCCCCGATGGTGGCGGAGCGGCGACGCCGGTGGGATGGAGGAGCGACGAACACCGGCAGATGGGAGAGGGCGATGGGTACGAGCGATGTCGGCATTCTCTGGCTGGACGCCGTCACCCGTGACGGCGTCACGATCACGGTCAACGCGGCCGCCCGGGCCTTCGTCGCCGACCCCGTGGCGTACGCCGCCTATCCGGGCTCGCCGGGCGGCGCCAAGCTGGCCGCCGCCGAAGCGGAGATCCGGCGCTACGTCGGAGAACGCGACCTGTCCCCGCTGTCCAAACGGGTCGATCTCACCCGCGGAGCCAGGGACGGGGCCGGGGACGGAGCCAGGGATGGGACCGGGACCGGGAACCGCCACTGGGGCGTCGAGGTGGCGCTGGTGGCGATCACCCGCGTCGAGGTGCGGCGCCGGGAGGACCTCATCCGCTGGGCGGAACGGCTCGCGTCGTGACGGCGGCCCTGAGCGGAGGCGTGATGACGGTCCCGGGCGGAGGCGTGACGGCGGTCCCGGGCGGGAGCGTGACGACGGTCATGGTCAGAGGCGTGACGACGGTCCCGGGCGGCGGCGTGACGGCGGCCCCGGGCGGAAGGGAGTGATCGCCGGTATGGACGTCACCCGCACGACCGTGCCCGGCAGCGGGACCCTGTTCCACTTCGCCACCAGGGACGGCCAGCACCTGGCGGTCATGGTGGAGGAGGGCGACGGACCCCGGCGGCTCCTGGTGTACGGCGCGGGCGACGAGCCGTCGCAGGCCATCGCGCTGGGGCGGGACGAGGCCGACCAGATCGCCCAGGTCCTGCACAGCCGGTCCGTGGACGACAGGCTCGCCGCCCTCGAACGACGGATGGCCGACCTCGCGGGAATCACGCGGGCCACGAGAACCACAGGAATCACAGGAGGGGTGTCGTGAGCACACCGCCCGCGGTACGCCACCTCACCCGACGGGAAGGTGCCATGCAAGCGCGCGACATCGCGGTGAGCCTCCCGACGGTCACCACGCGTGACTCCGTCGCGAAGGCGGTACGGGTCATGGTGATCGGCCGCCTGCCAGGACTCGTCATCGTGGACGACCTCTCGCGGCCCCTGCTGGTGCTCCCCGGCACCCAGGTGCTGCGGCTGGCCGTGCCCGGTTCGTACCAGGAGGACCCCGCCCTGGCCAGGACCATCGACGAGGCCTACGCGGACCAGTTCTGGCTGGACCTGGGCAACCGCACGGTCGGCGACTGCCTGCCGCGCGATCCGGCCAGGCCGGTGGTCGTCCCCACGGGCGCGAACCTGCTGGAGGTGGCCGCGCTGATGGCCAGGACCCGCAGCCCGATCGTGGCCGTGGTCGAGCGGGACGCCTCGCTGGCCGGGGCGATCACCCTGGAGCGTCTCCTCACCAGCCTGGCCGTCTTCGGCCTCGGTGAGCCTTGAGCGCCCTGCTCGCCCTGGGGATCTTTCTGGTCGCTTTCTACTTCATCGCCACCGAGAAGGCCGACAAGGTCAAGGTGGTCCTGGTCGCCGCCGGTGCGATGGCGGTCCTGGGACTGATACCGGGCTCGGAGGTCTTCTTCTCCGAGCACGAGGGCATCGACTGGAACGTCATCTTCCTGCTGCTCGGGATGATGATCATCGTGGGGATCATCAAGCAGACGGGCGTCTTCGACTACCTGGCGATCTGGGCGGCCAAGCGGTCCAAGGGCGACCCGTACCGGCTCATGGTCATGCTGATGGTGATCACCGCCATCGCCTCGCCCTTCCTCGACAACGTCACCACGATCATGCTGGTGGCGCCGGTCACGGTGGTGGTGTGCGACCGGCTGCGGATCCCCGCCCAGCCCTACCTGATCGCGGAGGTGCTGGCCTCCAACATCGGCGGCGCGGCCACCCTCATCGGGGACCCGCCCAACATCATCATCGGCAGCAGGGCGGGGCTGACGTTCAACGACTTCCTGGTGCACATGGCGCCCATCGTGGTCGTCGTCTTCGTCGTGTTCGTCCTGCTGACCAGGGTGCTGTTCAGGGGCTCCTTCCGCTACAACCCCGAGCGCGTCTCCGCGGTGATGGCCCTGCAGGAGAGGCGGGCGATCACCGATCCCCGCCTGCTCGTACGCTGCCTGGCGGTGCTCGCCGTGGTGGTGGCGGGGTTCGGGCTGCACGCCGTGCTGCACGTCGAGCCGTCCATCGTGGCCCTCGTGGGAGCGGGGGTGATGCTCCTGCTGTCGCGGATCCCGGTGTCCGAGGTGCTGGCGGAGGTCGAGTGGCCGACGCTGGTGTTCTTCGCGGGACTGTTCGTGATGGTCGCGGGACTGGTGGAGACAGGCGTGATCGCGACGGTGGGGACGTGGGCGATCGACGTGGTCGGCGACGACTACTTCCTCGCGGCGACGTCGCTGCTGTTCGGCTCCAGCGTGCTGGGGGCGTTCTTCGACAACATCCCGTACGTCGCGACGATGGCGCCGGTCGTCGAGGGGATCGTGGCGCGGGCCCCCGACCCGGCGACCGGGCAGGCGCTGTGGTGGGCGTTCGCGCTGGGCGCCGACTTCGGCGGCAACGGCACGGCGGTGGCGGCCAGCGCGAACGTGGTCGCGATCGGGATCGCGGCCCGGACGGGGCATCCGATCAGCTTCTGGCAGTTCACCAAGTACGGGATCGTGGTGACGGCGCTCAGCACGCTCATGGCGTGGGTGTACGTGTGGCTGCGCTACTTCACCTGACCGCCCCGCGTGACAGGGAACCGGGTACGGGCCACTCGGCTTCGGCCCGCGCTCGGCTCCTGGCCATGCTCGGCTCCGGGCCGGTTCGCGGCCGGGGGCGTCAGGCCCCGTCCACCCGCCCGGACCCGCGTGGCAGCAGCAGCGCGACCAGCGCGCCCACCCCGCACAGGACGGCGGTGATCAGGAAGATCTCGCCGTACTCGGTGTGCAGCGCCTCCTTCACCCTGTACTGGTACTCGGCGAGCCGCCCGGCGTACACGACGGGGTCCACGCCGAAGGGCAGCGGCGTGTCCAGGTCGGCGGTGAGCGACTGGAAGCGGTGGAAGCCCCACGCCGACAGCCCGGCGACGCCGAGCAGCATGCCCATCATCCGGGCCACGACCACCGCCGCCGAGGCCACCCCGTGCTGGGCGGCGGGTACGGCCCGCAGCACCGCGGAGGAGACCGGGGCGATCACCAGGCCGAGCCCCAGACCGGCGACGACCAGGTCCGCGTCCATCCGGTATCCGGCCGAGGCCAGGTCCAGGGGCCACTGGCCGATGCGGACGTATCCGGCGGCGGCCATCGCGAGCCCGATCACCGTCACCGCGCGCTCGCCGTAGCGGCGGGCCATGAGGCCGCCCGCCAGCGCGGCCACGGAGAGCGCGACGAGGAAGCGCGACAGCACCAGGGCGCCGTCCAGGCTGTCCAGTCCCAGCAGCGTCTGCGCCGACAGCTGCACGTCGACCAGGGTGACCAGCAGCGCGGCGCCGGCCAGGAAGCTCACCCCGAGCGTGGCGAGGAACGGGCCGCGCGCCACCCCCGTCATGTCGATCAGCCGGGTCCTGGAGCGCCACTCCCACGCGACGAACGCGGCGCCGGACACGACCCCCGCGACGATCATGGGAACGCCCCACGGGGGGAGGACCGACCCGCCGGGGTCGGGGTTGTAGAGACCGGCCACGAGCAGGCCGAGCGCGAGCGCGAGCAGCAGCCCGCCGACCACGTCGACGCGCCCGCCCGCTCCGGGGGCCCGGTCGCGGGCGGGCGGCGGCACCGACCGCTGCACGGCGATCGCCGCCAGGGCCACCAGCGGGACGTTCAGCCAGAAGATCGACCGCCAGCCGCCGAGCTGCACGCCGCCGACCTGGAGGGTGACCGGGACCAGGGTGGCGAGGCCCGCGCCGTACAGGGGGCCCAGCACACTGCCGAGCTCCTGGGCCGAGCCCACCGCGCCGAGCGCCACCGGGCGCTCGCCCTCGTCCCACAGGTCCCCGACCAGGGCCATCGTGATGGGCAGCAGCGCGCCGCCCGCGACCCCCTGCAGGGCCCGGCCCGCGACCAGCCAGGGCACCGTCTCGCCCAGCGCGGTGACGACCGAGCCCACGGCGAAGCCCGCCAGGCACAGGTGGATGAGCGGGCGCCTGCCGTACCGGTCGGAGAGCTGGCCGAGCAGCGGCATGGCCGCGATGTAGCCGAGCAGGAAGCCGGTGACGATCGGGGTGGCACGCTCCAGGTGGTTGAGGGGGACGTCGACGTCCCTGGCGATGTCGACGAGGACGGTGACCACGACGTACGCGTCCAGGGCCGCGAGCAGCACCGCGGTGCCGCCGACGCCGAGGGCGGTCCGCCGCCGGGCCGCGCGGGCGCCCTCCGGGGCGGTTCGGGTCATCGTCACTTCGCCGGGGCGGTGACCTGGACCGGCACGTCGTAGTCGCTGAAGGCGACGACCACCTTGCCGCCGGCCAGTGGCAGGTCCGCCTTGAGCAGCCGGCTGGTGGCCTTGTCGATCCAGAGCACGGCGTCGACGCTCTGCGTGAGGCCGGGCACCATCGTGGCGAGCACCTGCTGGGAGAGCGTCGCCGTGACCCGGTAGGTGTCGACGCCGTCCAGCTTCTCCGCCGCCTGGGTCTTCGCGTCGAGCGCGTTGGTCAGCAGCTGCACGACGCCCTTCTCCGGGTTGAGGATGGCGGACGGGTCGTAGATCGCCGCCAGCTGGCTCCGCGACATCTGCTGGAAGCCGCCGGTCACGCCCTTGAAGTGGACGGTCTCCCCGATCAGCACGAAGTTGATCTCCTGGAGGCTGCCCATCACGTCGATCTGGAGGGTGCCGTCCGCGTCGCCGGTCCCGCTGAGACGGCCGGTGGCCTTCTTGACCGGTACGGGGGGAGTGCCCTCTGTCTCCATCGAGAAGGCGGCCGACTTCACGGCGCGCGTCGCCTCCGCGGACTTCTTGACCAGGTCGGCTCCGTTGGGGAGGGCTGGGGTGCCGTCGGGGGCACCACCGCCGCTGCACGCGGTGACCAGGGAGAACGCGGTGATCACCGCGATGATGAGGATCCGGCGAGCAGACATGGGCGGATCGTAACGACACTCCGGTCTACTAAGGAGTAACGACGGGTATCGGTTTCGCGTCGGCGGCCGCCCGCGAGGGTTTCCGCCGGCCGGTTCCGGGTCAGCGGATGCCTTTGAGGTGGTCCACCACCGGTGCGTACGCCGCCTCCAGCTCGATCAGCTGGTCGTCGGTGAGCAGGTCGATGAAATGCCGGCGCACACTGGCCACGTGGTGGGGCGCGACCTTCTGGATGGTGGCCCAGCCGTGCTCGGTGAGGACGGCGAAGGTGCCGCGCCGGTCGTCGGCGCAGGTCTCCCTGGCGACCAGGCCCGCGGTCTCCATCCGGGAGATCTGGTGGGACAGGCGGCTGCGGGACTGGATCGTGGCGTCCGCCAGATCGCTCATCCGCATCCGGTGACCCGGCGTCTCCGACAGGTTCACCAGGATCTCGTAGTCGTTGACCGAGAGCCCGAAGGGCTGGAGCTCGCGGTCGAGGCGGTGGTCGAGGAGCTTGTGCACGGCGAGGTGGGCGCGCCACGCGCGTTGCTCGGTCGAGGACAGCCAGCGGGGCTCCTGGTCGCTCACCGGTCGCTCACCACTCTCGTTCGCCGCGTCCGTGGTCGCGACTCCGGCGGATCCGTCCCCCGGCCGGCCGCCCCGCCCGCCGGGCGAGGCCTGCTTCAGGGTCATAGATCAGAACTTACCGCAGAAGGTGCCGATCGCTCGTGGTAGGCGATGTGACGACGTGACGGAACCCGCCCGCCGATCCCCCGGCGATCCCCCGCCGGTGGCCGGGCGGGACACGTCGGCGTCACCCTTGGGAAACAAGGGATGGAACACCCGTAAAGTAACCACATGGCAGAAAACGGGACGGATGCCGACAAGGCCGGATCAGAGAGTTCGGAGGGTTCCGAGAGTCTCGCCACGGTGATCGTGGCGGGTCTGGCCAACCTCGCGATCGCCGTGGCCAAGCTGGTCGCCGGGCTGATCAGCGGCTCGTCGGCGATGCTGTCCGAGGCCGCCCACTCCGCCGCGGACACCGTCACCGAGGCCCTGCTGTTCGTCGCGGTGCGCAGGGGCGGGCACCCCGCCGACGCGCGGCACCCGTTCGGCTACGGCAAGGCGGGGTTCTTCTGGGCGCTGCTCGCGGCCTTCGCCACCCTCATCGGCGGGGCCGGGTTCTCCATCACCCACGGGGTGCACGAGATCCTCACGGGTGAGAGGCTCACCGACCTGACGCTCTCGTACGTGGTCCTCGCGGTCTCGTTCGTGATCGAGGGGATCTCCTTCCTCAAGGCCCTCTCGCAGGTGCGGGGGGCGGCCAGGCGCCTTGAGGTGAGCCCGCGGCGCTACGTCGCGAAGACCTCGGACACGGCGCTGAAGGCCGTGCTCTTCGAGGACGCGGCCGCCCTGGCCGGGCTGCTGATCGCGGCGGCGGGCCTGCTGGCGTCCCAGCTGACCGGCTCGTCCTTCTGGGACGGGGCCGCCTCCGTGGTGATCGGCCTGCTGCTCCTGTGGGTCGCGATCCACCTCATCCGCGCCAACGTCTCCCTGCTGATCGGCCAGTCCGCGCCCGAGGGGCTGACGGAGCTGATCCGCGAGGAGATCACCGCCCTGCCCGAGGTCGAGAGCGTGCTGGAGCTCCTCACCATGATGCTGGGCCCCGGCGAGATCCTGGTCGCCGCCCGCGTCGACTTCGTGGACGACACCACGGGGGCGGGGCTGGAACGGGCCGCCGACCGGGTGGAACGCGCGCTCAGGGAACGGTTCCCCTCGGTGACGCAGGTCTTCCTCGACCCCACCCCCGGCCGCTCGGCCCGCGATTCACGCGAGGCCTGACTCTCCCATCCACCTCTCCACCTCGTCGGGGTGGCGGGGCAGCCCGGCCGACATGAGGCGGGCGCCGTCGGCGGTGACGACCAGGTCGTCCTCGATGCGCACGCCGACGCCGCGCAGCTCCGGCGGCAGCGTCAGGTCGTCCGGCTGCAGGTAGAGGCCGGGCTCGACGGTCAGCACCTGCCCTTCCTCCAGCACGCCGTCGAGGTAGGCCTCCGAGCGGGCCCTGGCGCAGTCGTGCACGTCCATGCCGAGCATGTGGCCGCTGCTGCACAGCGTGTAGCGGCGGTACAGGCCGCTTTCCGGCTCCATCGCCTCGTCCGCGCCGATCTTCAGCACGCCCCAGTCGTGCAGACCTTCCGCGATGACGCGCATCGCCGCGCGGTGGAAGTCGCGGAAGCTCGCCCCGGGGCGCAGGGTGGCGATCGCCGCCTCCTGGGCCTCGTACACCAGCTCGTAGACCTGGCGCTGGATCGGGCTGAAGCGCCCGGAGAGCGGCAGGGTCCTGGTGATGTCGGCGGTGTAGAGGTGGTCGGTCTCCACGCCCGCGTCGAGGAGCAGCAGCTCGTCGCCGTCCAGCCGCCCGTCGTTGCGGATCCAGTGCAGCACGCAGGCGTTCGCGCCGGACGCCACGATGCTGTCGTAACCGACCGCGTTGCCCTCCAGGCGGGCGCGGAGGCCGAAGACCCCCTCCAGGTAGCGCTCGCCGCGCCGGTGCCCCAGGGCGGCGGGCAGGGCCCGCCGCACGTCCTCGAACCCGCGCGTGGTCGCGTCGACAGAGAACTGCAGCTCGGCGATCTCCCACTCGTCCTTGACCAGCCGCATCTCGGACAGGAACGTCTCCAGCTCGTCGTCACCGCCGTTGGGCGAGACCCGCGCGTCCACGGACGCGTCCACCCCGCGCAGCACCCGCGCGGGCCCGGCGAGCACGTCGTCGAGCCTGTCGATCGGCGCGCAGGCGATCTGGTGGACGGCCTCCGCCTCGGCCAGGTCGGGGCGGCGGCCCACCCAGAACTCGCCGTAGCGGCGGTCGCGGTAGAACTCCTGCCCGGCCTGGCCCGTCGCCGTCCTCGGCGAGCGGGGGCGCAGGAACAGCGTGGCCTCCCCGGAGGGCTCGACGACGAGCACGTCGTCGGGCTCCTGGTCGCCGGTGAGGTACGCGAACGCGCTGTGCGCCCGGAACCGGTGGTCGCTGTCGTTGCTGCGCGCCTTGAGCGTGCCGGACGGGACCACCAGCCGCTCGCCGGGAAAGCGGGCGGCGAGCGCGGCGCGCCGCTTGGCGGTGTGGGCGGCCTGCGGCAGCGGGGCCAGGTCGTCGCGGTGCGTGTCGGCCCAGCCGGTGTTCATGAACGCGGCGAGGGCGTCGGAGACCGGCAGGTCGTGGCTGCCGGTGTTGAGCTTCTGGGTCATCGTGTCCCCGGGCGCGGAGGTCTTCTGGACGCCCCCACGCTAGCCCGGGGCTGCGCGGCCCCGCACTCCGGGCGCGGAGGTTCCGGTCCTCGCCGCGGCGGTCCGCGGCGGTCCGGGGCGGTGCGGCCCCGCACCCCGGCGGGTACGGAGCCGCACCGAGGATCACCGGTCAGCCGGCCGGGACCTGGTACTCCTTGGCCAGGTCGGAGGTCGCGGCCTCCTTGAAGATGACCGCGCCGCCCAGGGCCGCCTTGTCCGGCTTGGCCACGTACGACAGCAGCGAGGCGGGCTTGTCGAAGGTGGTGAAGTCCATGACCGTGCCGAACTCGGCCCCCCAGGACGACTGGCCGCGGTGCGCGGCGACCACGGCGCCCCGGGTCAGGTCCTTGCCCTCGCAGGCCTTCTTGAGCGCGTCGACGACGATCGCCGCCGCCGAGTAGCCCGAGGGGACGCCGCTGTCGATGGCCGTGTCCGGGTACTTCGCCGCGTAGTCGGCGGCCAGCTTCTTCATGGCGGGCATGTCGGAGCTGATCGGCGTACCGGCGGTCATGTAGTAGAAGTCCTTCAGCAGCGCGGGCCCGGCCGGGGTGGGCAGCAGCTGCGGGGAGTAGGCCGAGTTGCTGCCGACGAACGGCACGTCCATGCCCTTGGCGAGCGAGACGCCGACGAGCGAGGCGGTCTGCTTGGGGCCGACGGAGACCAGGACGGCCTTGACGCCCTCCGCCTTGAACGCGGCTACCTGGGCGCTCATGTCCTGGTCGGTGGCCTTGATCTTCTGCTCCACGAGCGTGAGCCCGAGCTTCTCGGACGCGTACTTGGAGCCGTTCAGCGCGCTCTCGCCGTAGTCGCCCTCGAAGTACAGGTGACCGATCTTGTCCCCGGACTTGATGCCCTTCTCCTTGGCCAGGAAGTCCACCCCGTTGATCATGTCGATGTCGTAGGTCGTCCCGGTGACCTGGATCGACTTGCTGCCGAGCAGCCCGGTCGCCCAGGCCTGCGGGATGGTGAACATCTGGTCGGTCTCGATGCGCTGCTTGAGCGCGTTGACCATGGGCGAGCCGACGAAGTGGGCGATCGCCACCACCTTCGGGGCGATCTCGGTGTAGGCCGCGATCGCCTTCTGCGCGTCGTAGCCGTGGTCGCGCACCAGCGCCTCCAACTGCCGCCCGCACACGCCCCCGGCCGCGTTCGTCTGCTCGAAGTACAGCTGCTGCGCCTGGGTCAGGCTCTTGCCGAACGAGGCGTACGGGCCGGTGAGGTCGGTCATCAGGCCGATCGTGATCTTGTCGGCGGTGACGCCGGGGCCCGTCTTCACGCCGTCCCCCCCGACGGCGGAGGGGGCGGCGCCGCTGCCCCCGGTGGCCTTCTCGCTGGCGCACGCGGTGACGGCCAGGGCGAGGGCGGCGAGTACCGCGATGCGTCGGACCGGGGTTCTTGGGATTCCCATGTCATCAGTTCCTTGTGTCGGGGGAGGGGGAGGGAGACAGCGGAGCCTTCGGTGTCGCGGGAGCTTGGCGGGCGGAGGCGGGGGTGAGCCGCCGGTCGACCGCCAGGCGCAGGCGCCCGGCGAGGCCGAGCAGCCCGCCGGGCAGGAACAGGACGATGACGACGACGGCGGCGCCGTACAGGATGCGGGCGGCCTCGGCGGGCGACACCCCGCCCGAGCCCGGCTCGGCCACCAGCGGCAGGGCGTCGCTGTAGCGGCTGAGCAGCTGGGGGAGCATCGAGATGAAGATCGCGCCGATCACCGCGCCCGCGACGGAGCCGAGCCCGCCGATGATGATCATCGCGAGGTAGTCGAGGGAGAGCAGCAGGCCGAAGTAGTCGGGCACGGTGCGCTGGAAGACGAGCGCGATCAGGACCCCGGCCAGCCCGCCGTACATCGACGACAGCACGAACACCCCGGCCCGGTAGCGGGCCACCGGCACGCCCATCACCCCGGCCGCGATCTCGTGGTCGCGGATGGTGTTCATCGCCCGCCCGGGACGGCCGCGCAGCACCCCGCGGGCGAACAGCGCCGCGCCGGTCAGCAGGACCAGCCCCAGGAACCAGAGCCGCTCCAGCGACCCGAACGGCACCTGCGCCACCACCAGCTCGGGGGTGTCGGCGAACGCGAACCCGAACAGCTCCATCGGCGGCACCGTCCGCCCGTTGTAGCCGCCCGTCACGGGTTCGGCGTTGAACAGCACGTGCTGGCCGACGAAGATCAGCGCGAGGGTGGCGATGCCGAGGTAGGCGCCCTTCAGGCGTCCCGCGATGGGGCTGAACACCCCGCCCGCGACACCCGCCGTGAGCACCGCGAGCAGCGCCGCGACGGGCGTGGGCAGCCCCAGGCCGCCGAGGGCGTGCGCGCCGCCCTCCGGCTCGGAGCCGAAGTAGACGTAGGCGTACGCGCCGACCGCGAGGAAGAACGCGTGGCCCATGGACAGCTGCCCGGTGGCGCCGGTCAGCAGGTTGACGCCGATCGCGCCGATCGCCGCCGACATCGCGAAGAGCCCGGCCTGCAGCCAGAAGCCCTCCAGGTAGAACGGTACGGCGATCGCCACCGCGACCAGCGCGACGCAGGAGAGGATGACCTTCTTAGACACGTGCCAGCTCCCTCGTCCCGAACAGCCCCGCGGGGCGGATGAGCAGGACAACGATCATCACGAGGAACGGCGCGACGTCGCCGATGCCCCGGCCGAGGAAGGCCAGGTCGTTCTGGTAGCCGCTCATCATGGCCTCGGTGATGCCGATGATCAGTCCTCCGGCCAGCGCGCCCGTGGTGGAGTCGAGGCCGCCGAGGATCGCCGCGGGGAACGCCTTCATCGCCGCGAACGTGGTGCTGCGGTCCAGTCCCGGGGTGGGGAAGACGCACAGGAAGAGCGCGGCGACGGCGGCGAGCGCCCCGGCGACCGCCCAGGCCCCCATGGAGACCCGCCCGCGCCGCACGCCCATCAGCGCGGCGGTCTCCGCGTCCTCCGCGGTGGCGCGCATGGCGATGCCCCAGTTCGTGTACTTGAACGCGAGCAGGAACACGGTGATCAGGGCCGCGGCGACGGCGAGCGCGACCACCCGGGTCTGGGCGACGCTGACGGCCCCCAGGTGCAGCACCCGGTCGTGCCACGGATCGCCGAGGGCGAGCACGTCGGTGCCGATCCGCCTGGTCAGCTCGGTCGTCAGCACGATGTCGACGCCGATCGTCACGATCGCCAGCACGCTGTGCGAGGCGACGTTCGCCCTGCGGATGATCAGGAACTCGATGAGGGCGCCCACGACGGCCGCCCCGGCTACGCCCAGCAGCAGGGCCGTCCAGAAGCCCGCCGACGGGTGCAGCTTCGCCACGATGAAGCCGCCGACCAGCAGCAGCGAGGCGTGCGCGAAGTTCACCACCTCTGTCGCCTTGAAGATGATGACGAAGCCCAGGGCGATCAGCGCGTACACAGCTCCGACGGAGATGCCGTTCACCAGGAGTTCGAGAAAAGTGATCACGAAGCGACCTCCTCGTCCTTGCCCGCGGTGCTCTCGCTCGCGGTGCTTCCGGTCGTCGTGTTCTCGGCCGGCGCTTCCTCGACCAGGGTGTCCGTGGCCGGGGTGCTCTCCGCCGCCGCGCCCAGGTAGGCGCGGACCACCTCGGGGTCGTTCTGCACCTCGCCGGGGGACCCGTCCGCGATGCGCCTGCCGAAGTCCAGGACCGTCACCGCGTCGGCGAGCCGCATGACGATCCCCATGTCGTGCTCGACCAGCAGGATCGAGATGCCGAGGCTCTCCCGCACCGCGACGATCAGCTCGGCCATGTCGCGGCGCTCGCCGCCGTTCATGCCGGCGACCGGCTCGTCCAGCAGCAGCAGCCTGGGCTCCACGCACAGGGCCCGCGCCAGCTCCACGCGCTTCTGCACGCCGTACGGCAGCAGCCCGACGGGTGTGGCCAGCCGTTCGGAGAGCCCGACGAACGCCGCGATCTCGGTCACCCGCTCGCCGTGCGCGGCGGCCTCGCGCCGGGCCGACGGCAGCCGCAGCCCGGCCGAGACGAACCCGGCGCGGGTCAGGCGGTGGCGGCCGAGCATCAGGTTGTCCCGCACCGACAGGCGCGGCGACAGGGCGATGTTCTGGAAGGTGCGCGCCACCCCCAGGGCGGCGATGCGGTGCGGGGCCAGGGAGGTCAGCTCCGCGTCGCCGAACCGCACGCTGCCCGAGGTGGCCCGGTAGACGCCCGACAGGACGTTGAAGCAGGTCGACTTGCCCGCCCCGTTGGGCCCGATCACCGCGTGGACGCTGCCGGGCTCGACGCTGAAGCCGACGGCGTCCAGCGCGGTGAGCCCGGCGAAGCGCACGGTCACGTCACGCACGTCGAGCCGGGGAATGGAAGTATCCGTACCGTCCGGTTGGTATGTGTCACTCACGCGGACCACCTCGCCAGTGCCGGGCGGGCGGCCACCGGGTTCTCCGGCGATCCCGGGACGACCGGGACCGGGTCCTCGATGCCCAGGTAGCGGCGGCGCACCTCGTCGCTCGCGGCGAGTTCGGCGGCCGGTCCCGACAGCACCACCTCGCCGACCTCCAGCACGTAGGCGTACGAGGCCAGGGAGAGGGCCATCGCGGCGTTCTGCTCCACCAGGAGCACCGTGGTGCCCCGCGCGTTGATCTCGCGGACGGTGTCGGCGATCCTGGCGGCCATCATCGGCGCGAGACCGAGGGTGGGCTCGTCCAGCAGCAGCATCCTCGGCCTCGCCATCAGCGCGCGGCCGATGGCGAGCATCTGCTGCTCGCCTCCGGACAGCAGGCCCGCGCGCTGCCCGGCGCGCTCGGCGAGCACGGGGAAGAGCGCGAGCACGCCCTCCCTCGCCTCGGCAGCCGACCGCCGGCCGGGCGCGCCGAGGGCTCCGGCCCTCAGGTTCTCCTCCACGGTCATCCGCGCGAAGACCCTGCGCCCCTCGGGCACCTGGACGACGCCTCTCGCGACGACGGCCGAGGTGGCGGCGCCGGACAGCCGCGTACCGCCGAACCCGACCTCACCGGCGGTGATCCCGCCCCGGTGGAACCTGAGGGTGCCCGACACGGCGCGCAGCAGGGTCGACTTCCCCGCGCCGTTGCCGCCGAGCACCGCGACGACCGAACCGCGCGGGACGTTCAGCGACACACCCCGCAGGGCCAGGACCGGGCCGTAACTCACCGCCAGATCCCTGACGACCAGCCCGGAATCTCCGGTCGGGCGAGGGTCGTGCACGTCCATGCGTTGCCTCCTGACAGCCGATGAACGCACCCAACCGAGGCGCTTCACCGGCGTCCAGAGGGCAGGGTGAAGTCGGGGCGGGCGCCCATGCGGGGCGGGTGCCGGTTGTGCGTGCGCACAACCCCGGGTCACGAAACAGAACAGAACCTTGTTCGGCCAGGTGCCTTGCTGTCACGATCCCCAGATGGGGACCCGGCCGGTTACGGACGACGAAGTACGCAGGATCATGCGCCTGGCCGCCCGCAGGCTGTTGCGGAGACTTCCCGAGCTCACCGACGAGCTTGTCGCGAAGATCCGCGACACCGACGAGGCGTACCGGCGGATGGTCCCCACCGACGACCACTGGCAGAGCGTCTACGAGGCGATGCGGGACGGTATCGGCGCCATCCTGCTGCCCCGCTCCGAACGGTGTGACCTGCCGCAGGCGGAGAAGACCGCCCGGCGCAGGGCCGAGCAGGGACTGCCGATGGACTCCCTGCTGCGCAGCTACCGGCTCTCCGCGCAGGTGATGTGGGACGGTCTCATCGACGTGGTCGCCGAAGAGGAGTCGGACAGCCTGCCGGTCCTGCTCCGCAGCGCCACGAAGGTGTGGCACGCCATCGACAGGCAGGCGATCGCCGCCGCCGAGGCCTACCGAAGACGGGAGGCCGAGATGTTCGGCCGCACAGCCGAGAGGGTCCAGGCCCTGCTCGACGCGCTCCTGGAGGACCGGGTCGACGCCGCCCTCGTCCGCAGCGCCGCCGCCGGGCTCGACCTGCCCGAGCTGGGACGGTACGCCGTCGTCATCACCCGGCTGCCCGGCCGCCACGACCACGGGGACGACGCCCCCCGGCCGACCGCCCTGGGCGTGATGCGCCTGCTGTGGCGGATGCGTCCCGACTACGAGGTGTCGGTCGTGCTGCTGCACGACGCGAACATGGACGACCTGGCGGAGGAGCTCCGCCCGCACGTCACCGGATGCGCGGGGATCAGCCCGGTCGTGGAGGGGCTGGCCGAACTGGGCCGCGCCAGGCGGCTCGCCGAGCTGGCCCTGCGAACCTGCGTGGGCGAGGGCCCGGAGATCGCCAGGCTGGAGGACAGGCTGCCCGCCGCGCTGGTGGTCAGCCAGCCCGAGCTCGCCGGTCACCTCAGCGGCGCTGTGCTGCGGCCCATCCTCGCCCTCGACCAGGCCGACCGGGAGGTGCTCCTCGGCACCCTGGAGGCGTGGCTGCGGTGCGAGGGCTCGGCCATGCGCGCCGCGGGGCAGCTGTACTGCCACCGCAACACGGTCTTCAACCGCATCCGCCGCATCGAGCAGCTCACCGGCCGCTCGCTCGCGCGCCCGCTCGACATCGTGGAGCTCACCCTCGCCCTCGACGCCGTACGGCTGCTGCCCGTCACCTGACAATCACACACTTTGCCCTCCCGCGCGCTTAGCGTGGGGCGCTAAGGGGCAAGGGAGAGGGATACTCGCGCCAGGCTGAACCGAGGTGGTGTCAATGCTGATCGGTACGATTCTGCAGGGCAAGGGAGCGGAGGTGGCGACCGTCCGCCCCGACGCGACGGTCACCGCGCTGCTGGCCATGCTGGCCGAGAAGAACATCGGTGCCGTGGTGGTGTCCGAGGACGGCTCGTCCATCGCGGGCATCGTCTCCGAGCGCGACGTCGTACGGCGGCTGCACGACCGCGGCGCCGGCGTGCTGGACGAGCCGGTGTCGTCGATCATGACGACCGAGGTCCGCACCTGCCCGCCCGACGCCGACGTCGACGACCTCCGCCAGACGATGACCACGCACCGCATCCGGCACGTGCCGGTCGTGGACGCGGGCCGGCTGGCCGGGATCGTGAGCATCGGCGACGTGGTCAAGAGCTCCATCGAGGCCCTGGAGACCGAGAAGGCCCACCTGGTCGACTATCTCCACCGCTGAGCCCGTGAGCCCGGACGGGCCGGGATCGTGAGCACCGACAGGCCAGAGCCCGCGAGCCCGAGCGGGTCCGGGATCGCGGGTCCTGACGGGTTCGAGCCCGTGAGCGTCGGACAGGCCCGGATTTTCCGTGAGCCCGGATGGGCCCGGCGCGGCGCGCCGGGCCCATCACGTTCTCGCTACTGGACGGTTATCCTGTCCACCTCGATCGTCAGGCCCTTGACCTGCGGTGTCGACGTGCCCGTCGTCACCGTCCCGATCCCGGGGCTGACGCCCTTGATCTTCATCGTGTAGCTCAGGCTGCCTCCCGGGGCGCCGGGCGTGCTGGACACCCGGAGGTCCTCGGTCGGCGGGCCGGTGATCTGGCCGCCCGCGGTGCCGTCGGCGTTCTCGGCGCCCACGGTGAGGCCGTAGCCCGCCGGGGGATCGCCGGGCAGGTTGTCCGGGTCGTAGGTGTAGGTGATGTCCTCGGTCCCGTTCAGGCCGATCCACTGCTGGAAGACCTTGAGGTCGCTCGTGCCGTAGAGGTTGAGCCGCCACTCGACGACGAGCCAGTCGCTCACGCCGTCGGTCAGCGTGCCGACGTAGAGGCCCGGCGCGCCGGTGCCGTCCAGGTCGGTCCAGTAGGGGGCGAGCACGTTGTTCGGGGTCGCGGGGTCGGGCAGGGTCTGCGGCTGGAACGCCACGTCGGCCGAGCCCGAGCTTCCCCCGGCGATCGTGTAGCCGTTGGAGACGATGCCGAGCCTGGTGTAGGTGTTGCCCGCGTACTGGAACGGGGGCACGGTGAAGTTGAGCGCCTGCTCGTCGCCGATCGGCGTCGGCGCGATGCCGAAGGCGTCGAGCGGCAGGTACGGCGCCGGGCCGGTGCCCGGGGCGATGCCCGGCCTGTCCGGCTGCCTCGCCGCGAGGGTGGCCTTCGCCGTCGCGATCTGGGAACCGACCTTGGTGGCGCCGGTCACCGAGTTCAGGCGCAGCCTGCCGTCAAGCGTGCTGACCGCCGTGACCTCGGCGTTCTCCAGGGTGTCGTTCTGCACGGTCACCGTGCAGGTGGACTCGCCGGTGTTGCGCGGGATGGTGGCCGGTGCGCAGGTCTGGTCCACCGGGATGGCGCCCTCCTTGCGGACGAACGCGACCGGCAGGTGCAGGTTGCGCGAGCCGCCCACCTGCTTGAGGTTCACCTGGCCGAAGTACTGGCCCTCGGGCAGGTCCGGTGCGGTGATCACCACGCTGAGATTGACGCTCTTGCCCGCCTTCACGCTGAACAGCGGCGGCAGCACCGTGATGTTCGCGCCGCTCACGGTCGTGCCCGTGGCGGTGAAGGTGAGCGTCTTGTCCGTGACGTTGGTGAACGTCCGCTTGGCGGTGATGAGACCCGGCATGATCGGGGCGTTCACCGATGGCAGGTTCAGGTCGATGCGGTTCAGCGGGTCGTCGGCCGAGGCGGTGAAGTTCTCGCCCGTCTCGTTCAGGGTCAGGCCGGGGTCGCCGGCCTTGGTCAGGTCGATGCGCCCGCCGCCGGTGTCGAACGGGTCGGCCGGGGTGACGCGGTCCTGTTTGGTGACCGAGGTCTTGGCCGTCGTCTCCAGCGCGGACTTCACCTGGCCCGGGGTCCAGTCCGGGTGCAGCGCGAACACCAGGGCCGCGGAGCCCGCGACGTGCGGCGACGACATCGAGGTGCCCGAGATGACCTGGTACAGGTTGCCCGGGGGACCACCGGCCGGACCCTCCAGCAACGGCGTCTGACCGGCCAGGATGTGCAGGCCGGGGGCGGTGACGTCCGGCTTGAGGAAGTCGCCGCCGGGGCCGCGCGAGGAGAACGTGGTGATCGCGTCGCCCTGCCAGGTGGCCTTGGTGCCCTGGGTGAACGAGGCCGTCGTGCTCGGATTGGCCGTCAGGAACGCGAGCAGGGCGTCACCCTCCGGCTTGTCGACGTGGACGGAGGGGAGCCAGTGGTTGTCCGTCATCACGTCGAGCGGGGTGGCGTTGTACAGGATCATCCCGGCCGCGCCGCCCTGCCGGACGTTGAAGCCCTTCAGGACCCGGTTGGGACCGCGCTCACAGACGACGATCTTCCCGGTGAACAGGCCGGGGGGAGCGGGGGCGGTGCAGAGCGGGTTGGAGTACGGCGGCGCCGAGGCCCGCACCACCGGCAGCGCGGAGGCGATGCCCGGGGTGATGGAGGCGCCCTTCACCGTGGCCGTCGCGCCGCCGGAACCGGACAGCGTGATCGTCGACTGGAAGGTCCTGGTCTGCGTGGAGGCCGCCACCGTGGTCACCCACGGGCTGACGTGGTTGACGGTCGCCGCGCCGGGACCGGCGTTGCCCGCCGAGGCCGAGACGAGCACGCCCGCCGAGTACGCGTCGAGGAAGGCCAGCTCCACCGGGTCGCTGTAGGGGGAGGTGCCGCCGGAGATCGAGAAGTTGATCACTCGGACGCCGTCCAGGATGGCCCGGCCGACCGCCTGGGCGGAGTCGGAGGGGTAGCAGCCGCTCTCGCCGCAGACCTTGTAGACCGACACGTGCGCCGCCGGGGCGATGCCGTGGATCGGCCCGCGGCTGATGCCGAGCGGGTTCGCGTCGGCCACCGGGCCGCCCGCCGAGGTCGTCGCGGTGTGGGTGCCGTGGCCGTTGGAGTCGCGGGCGCTGTCGGGGAAGGTCTCGCCGCCGACGTTCGCGTTGTAGGTGTCCAGGAACGGGGCGCCACCGATGATCTTCCGGTTGCAGACGAACGGGTCCGCCGCCGGGGTGAGCGGGTTGTCGCCGAAGTTGCAGACGCGCGGCGTGCCGTCCTTGGTCGCGGGCGCGGCGGGCAGCGTGCCGGGGTCGGCGAACTGGGGGTGCTCGGGCCAGGCGCCGGAGTCCAGGATGCCGACGATGACACCCTTGCCCGACGAGGAGCTGCCGCCCAGCTTGCTGTAGATCGCGGGCGCTCCGATGAACGCGGGGCTGGAGTCGGTCAGCGGCTGCTCGGGCTTGTCCTCCTGGACGGCGGCCACCCCGGGCAGCTTCAGCAGCGAGGCCGCCTTGTTGGCGGGGACGCGCAGCGCGATGCCGCCGTAGACGGTCCGCAGCTTCTGGCCCGCCCTGGCGCCTGGAACGTTCCTGGCCAGCTCGGCGAGGAACGTGTTCTCGACGTCCTCGATGTGCTTCTGGTATTTCTTCGCGTCGCCGCTCTTGACGTCAAGAGCCTTTCCGGTCTTCGCCGGACTCGTCGCGGGAAGTCCTTCGAGACCGCCCTGATAGGCGGCGAAAGAGTCGTAGTCGAGCTTGACCATCACGTTGACCGTGGCGCCCGAGGTCGACTTCAGCAGCCCCTCGTCACTCCGGGCGAGTTTGCCGGTGGGGGACTTCGCGCCCTGGACCGGCTCACCTCCGGTCAGGGGGGTCGCCGTCCACTTGGTGGACGGCGTGGGGGTGGGAGTGGGATCGGCGCTCGCCGGCGGCGCCATCGCCGCGACGAGCCCGACGCCGGCGGCGAGTACCGCCACGCGTCTGATCCTCGGTGAGTAGGGCTTCCTGGCCAACGAGACCTCCTGTAGGCACGCATGAACCGCTGAGCCGCAGGGAGGGATGCCAGCCGTACGCGCCCGGGGCAGGGCATGCCGGAAGGCCGTGACCCTCCCCGGTGGGTGACGCGCGATCGGCCACCCGGTAAAGGCGGCCGATCATGACAGAGAGCCTAACTAGAGGGCATTTGTTTGCCTAGATCATTAAATTGACACAATAATCGTAGGAATTAGTCAAATTTGCTCGCAGACTCGACAGGTGATCCGGTATCCCGGAGGTCCAACGGCTCCGGGCCTTCTCCGTACCGGCGCGATGTGAGACCGCGGGTGGCTGTGATCGCTGAGGCCTGATCGCCGGGGCCCGCCGCGAAGGTGAGGCGGCTGAGAGAGCGGGGCGGCCGAGAGAGCGGGGCGGCTGAGAGGGTGAGGCGGCCCGCCCCGCGTAAACTGGCCCCACCTGACACGCGGGAGGCTCGGTTGAAGCTCAAGCTTGATCTACACCCCCTCTACAACAAGGGCGGGGAGATCGACAAGGCGCTGCGGGGCATCATCGACGAGGCCATCAGGAAGAAGGCCACCGAGGTCGAGATCATCCCCGGCAAGGGCTCGGGCCAGCTGAAGAAGAAGGTCCTGCGCTTCCTGGAGCAGAAGGAGATCAAGGCCCTCTACCACCGCATCGACAAGGACGCCAAGAACCACGGCCGCCTCTTCGTCTACTTCCGCTACAAGTAGGAAGGGCGGTTCTCCGACCTGCGGAGGCTTAACCTGAACCGCCTCTGACCTGGGATTTCTTGTCTCACCAGGTCTTGTTGAATCGCGGGCGATCTCAAGGTGACGTGCCCTCCGTGTGCCCTGGGTCGCCGTCCGGCGTTTTTTCGCGTACCCGTTTGACGAGTTCCTCGGGCGCTCCGCGTACGCCGACGAGCTTGTGTCTGTGCCGGCTTGGAAACGGTTCCTCTCGGGGTGGTTGCCTCCTCACCCTGCGCGAGGGCGTCACGCTGACCAAGCCGCGGAGCATCTTGACGCATGTTCCAGCACAGTTGAGCATCAGAGTCGAACGCGCCAACCCCACCGGAAGGCGCAACCATGAGACTCACCCTGGTCGGCACCTCCAGCGGAAAAAGCGGCTGCCCCGCCCTGTACGCCACCGACCGGGGCACGTACGTCGTCCAGGGCAAGCGCGTCACCGACCAGGAAGCGATCGCCGACCTGGCCGGTCTCCAGGACGATGAGTTCTACGTGGAAGTCCCCGCCCACCTCCTCACCTTCGCGCGGAAGCCCGAGTGACTCGATTCGTCGACCGCCCCGAATTCACCGAGCTGGTTCTCGGCTTCAAGCACACGGCGTTCCGGCTGGAGGTCCGCGACCGCTACAACGAACCGTCCGAGGCCGAGGTCTTGCACCGCTTCCTGGGCAACGGGCAGTTGGACGACTCCTGCATGTCGGACTGGGTCGAGGAGCTCGGCCCCCGGCTGGCCGGCGGTCAGCGAATGGACCGGGTCCGGGTGGTGTCCGAACCACACGGCGACTGCACACGGTTCGGGCTCGCCCTGGCGACGTACAACACCGCAGCGGGCGAGGACATCGGATATCTGCCCCGCCACCAGGCGGCCGGACTTGATCTGCCCGAGCGCGACTTCCGGCTGATCGACTCCACTACGCTGCTCATCTTGACGTTCGACGATGACGACGTGCTCCTCGGTGCTGACCTCATCGACGATCCGGCCGTGGTCGTGAAGCACCGCTACTACCGGGATGTGGCCCGCCGCCACAGCAGATCATCTACTCCACCGGCCGACGCTTCCACTTCGTCATCACCGAGTCCGTCCTGAAGCTTCGCCTGTGCCCGGTCGAGGTTCTGGCCGGTCAGCTGGAGAGGCTGGCGGTCGCCTCGACGATGCGGACGATCCGCCTCGGCGTCATCTCCTTCGAGGTCCGTTACCCGGTCGAGCCGGTCCACGGATTCCACATCTTCGACGACCGGCACGTCTCGGTCGAGACTCTCACCGCTGAGCTCACCATCACCCAGGCGAGCGAGGTGAACGCCTACCTGGGCTCGTTCGCCCGGCTCGCCGACGCGGCGGTTTACGGCAGGGAGGCGCGGGCGCTGATCGACCGCGCGCCGGATGACCTGGTGCCCGGCAACTAGCAGAAAGTGCGGCAAGGTGCTCGCTTCACACGGGCATCGCCGCGCGGGCGCATCTTGGCGCACCGTCCTTCAAGGTGCGTGCCGGTCCGCCCCACCGTCCTGAGCATGGCCTCCTTTCCTGAGCCGCCCCTGCCGGCCGACGACCAGGCCCACGCCCTCCTGCTGCACATCGCCCGCGCGTTCCCGCCCTGGCGCATTGGGACATCACTTGTGTGGCCGACTTGTCCGCGCCCGTCTGGCACGCCAAGCTGCGCGCCCCGCTGACAGAGAAGCGGAAGGCCTCAGGCGTCTGCGAGAGCTTCATGTGCTTCTCCGCCGAGGCGCTCGCCGCGGTGCCGGCCACCCAGGTGGAGCGGGTGCACCGAGGGCGGGCCGGTCAACACTCACTTCCTGAACTCTCCGCGGGCGGTGGTGTGCAACCAAGGGCCGTCCGTGGGGGTTGATCGCGGCCGGAGTGGCGTCTCAGGGACAGGACGTGTGCTGAACGCCGGCCGCGACCGGTGCCCCCGCCTCGACTCGTCCTCCGGGCGGGGGCACCTCCACATTCAGGCATCCGCCTCAGATGCCGGAGGTGGTCGTCCTCGCCGCCCAGCTGGCCAAGGAGCGAACGCCCCGACGCCCGGCATGCCGTTTCGGTGCACCTCCAGACGAGCGCCGGGCCGGGCCCTACCCGTCGAGGGCTTCGGTGTAGCGGCGGGCGAGGGTGCGGATGTGGGCGACCAGTTCGGGCGGGCCGTCGACGCGGAAGTCCATCATCAGCATGCTGAGGTAGACGGCGATGGTCTCCAGGGCGTCGGCGCCGGTGACGAGGACGCTGGTGTGGGAGTCGACGGCCTCGACGACGCCGACGGCGGGGTTGATGCGGGCGATCACGGTCTCGGCGGGGGCGAGGACGGTGACGCGGGCGTGCACCTTCCAGCCGGTCCGCGCGACCTCGCGCAGGACGAAGGCGACCAGGTCCTCGTCGGGCAGGGAGCGGGGCGCGAAGCGGCGGGACGCGGCCCGGACGCCGGTCAGGTCGGCTACGGGCAGCGCCCTCCAGGCGTGCGCGCCGAGGTCGTAGGCGACCAGGAACCAGCGGCGGCGCCAGCTGATCAGACGGTAGGGCTCCACCTCCACCTCCACCTCCACCTCCACCTCGGTCCCGGTCCCGGTTTCGGCGCGGGTCGCCAGCAGGGTCGCGCCGTCGCGGATCGCGCCCGCGACGACGGTGAGGGTCTCGGCGGGCACCGGGGCGTCCGGCTCGCGGGAGCCGACCGTGGCGGGCCCGACCGCGGTGGCCGAGCGCAGGGCGGTCACCTTGCGCTGCAGGCGTTTCGGGAGGATTTGCTGGAGCTTGGCGAGCGCCCGGGTGAGGCTGGCGTCGATGTCGGTGATCCCGGTGGAGCCGTCCTCGGCCAGGCCGACGGCGAGCGCCACGGCCACCGCCTCGTCGTCGTCGAGCAGCAGCGGGGGCATCTTCGCGCCCTGTCCGAGCCGGTACCCGCCCACCGCGCCGCGCGCGGCGTGCACCGGATAGCCGAGTTCGCGGAGGCGCTGGATGTCCTGCCGCAGGGTGCGTCCGGTGACGCCGAGGCGCTCGGCGAGCTCGCGGCCGGTGTGGGACCGGTCCTGCAGCAGGGACAGCAGGCGCAGCACTCGGGTCGTCGTCGGAGCCATCGATCTTTTCCCATCCCGCATCTCATCCGGATGCCTATTAGGCACGAAAGTAGCCTAATAGGCCCATAGATTGGTGTCACAGGCAAGGAAGAGATCGAAAGGCGAGATCATGAACATCACCACCGCTACCGTCACCTCCCTGTGGCCGGTCTGGCGTGAGGTGCTGGCCGTCTCCTACCTGGCGCTGGAGAACAGCGTCGCGGGTGTGCGGGACGGCCAGTGGGACAACGCCACGCCGTGTTCGGAATGGACGGTCACCCAGGTGATCCAGCACGCCGCGGGTGACCAGCTCGCCTACGCGAAGATGCTCGGCATCGGGAACGGCCCGGCCTGCGACCCCTTCTCGCCTTCCGGAGCCGTCGACGGCACCGCGGCGGAGCTGGTGCGGGACGCCGTCGAGCAGACCGCCGCGGCGTGGGCGACGGTCGCCGACGACACCGAGACCGTTCCGACGCCGCTGCCGCACGGTGACCTGCCCACTCCGGTCGCCGCGGTGATGTGCGCGCTCGACGCCGCCGTACACGCGTGGGACATCGCGATCGCCACGGGGCAGCCGTCACCCCTCGACGACGAGCTCGCCGGTCACCTTCTCGCCGCTGCGCGGGGGATCGTCGAACCGCTGCGCCAGTGGGGCGCCTACGCGGCGGTGGTCGAGACCGACGGGGGTCCCTCCTCCACGCCGGTCGCCGACGACCTGCTCCGCTACCTCGGCCGCACCCCGCGCTGACGATCCAGCGGCCGATTCAACGCCGATCCCCGAACGAGCCGGGGCGTCCAGTCCGTCCAGTCCGTCCACCTGCGCTTTCCTCGCCCGGTGAAATCGCGGCTTTACGGGCTGCCGGGGATGATTCACAATCCCTGCGGGGGGTCATACGCCGACGCGGTTCGATAGGGGAATCATGCAATTCGGCAGGCGATCCCTGGTGGCGGTCCTTCTCGCCTTCGGACTCCTCACCCTGGCGTCACTCGTCGCCATTCCGGCGATCGGCCCGGCCGGAGGTACGGCCCTGGCCGCCGTCCCGGCGAGGGGCGCCCCGTACGCGACGGCCGGGACGACCCCGGCCGTCTCGCCGAGCCCCTCACCCGGTGACCGGGTGCCTCCCTCCAAGCCGACCGGCCTGAGCGAGCCCTGCCTGTGGGACTTCCGGGGCGCCGCGTTCTGCTGGCAGCCGTCGAGCGACAACGTGGCGGTGACGGCGTACGACGTCTACCGCGAGATCGCGACGACCTACACCAAGGTCGGCACGGTCTCTCCCGGTTTCCTGCTTTTCACCGAGACCGGCCTGGTCGTCGGGCAGCGTTACACCTACGTCGTGGTCGCCAGGGACGCGGCCGGCAACCTCAGCGCGCCGTCCGACCCGCTGTCCGTCCTGGCCAGGGAAGGTCTCCCCTCGCCGAGCCCGACGCCGACGCCCGGCCCGACGTGCACGGTGTCCTACCGCGCGACGACGTGGGGCTCGGGGCTGTCCGCGCAGGTCACCGTGCGCAACACCGGCACGACCGCGATCGACGGCTGGACGCTGACGGTCGACTACCCGACGTCGGCCGTACGCCTCACCTCGGGCTGGTCGGCGGACTGGGCCCAGGCCGGTTCCCGGTTCACCGGCACGGGCAAGCAATGGAACAGGGTCATCCCCGCCGGTTCGTCGATCCAGGCCGGGTTCGTCGCCTCCTCCAGCGGGCCCCCGCCCGCCCCCGTGGGCTTCGGTCTCAACGGAAGGGCCTGCGCCACCGGCTGACCGTGTCCTGGCGGTGCCGGCGCGGCACCGCCAGGACCGCCGGTCCGAGCCCGGCCGAGCCCGGTCGCTCTGGCCGTCGTACGAGTCGCGCACGACGCCTGTCTCAGCGGGCCTGGGCCTTGACGGCGTCGCGGACCGCGTCGAGGAGGTCGGCGGCCCTGCGGTCGGGCACGCCTTCCTGGATGTGGTTCATGACGTAGCCGAAGGCGAGGCCGGTCGCCGGGTCGGCGAAGCCGAGCGATCCGCCGTAGCCGGGGAACCCGAAGGCGGTCGGGCCGTACCAGAAGGCGTCGGGGGTCGGCAGGCCGAAACCGGTGCCGATCCGGACCGGCACCCGCAGGATCCGGTCGACGCCGCCGGCCTGTTCCGCGGTCGCCGAGGCCAGGGTGTCCGGCGTGAGAACGCGATGCCCGTCGACCTCGCCGATGAGCGCGGCGTAGAAACGGGCCAGCGCGCGGGCCGTGCAGATGCCGTTGGTCGAGGGCATCTCGGCGACCTGCTCGGCGGGGTCGTCGTGGTTCGGCATCGGCGTGATGACGCTCGTCGACCGCCTGGTCAGCGAGGTGGGGTCGGCGTAGGCCCGCATCACCTCGCGTACGGGCCCGGGCAGGGAGTCCAGGTCGATCCGGGCGAACGCGTCCAGGTCGACGGGGGCGGCGACGATCCGGCTGACCCGGGGCAGTTCGCTTTCCGGCAGCCCGATCCACAGGTCCAGGCCGAGCGGCGCGGCGATCTCCTCGGCGAGGAAGGTGCCGAGGCTGCGGCCGGTCACCCGGCGGACGACCTCCCCGACCAGCCAGCCGTAGGTGTGCGCGTGGTAGCCGTGCGCGGTGCCCGGCTCCCAGAGGGGGCGCTGGGCGGCGAGGGCGGTCACCATCGGCTCCCAGGCGATCGCCTCCGCCGGGGTGATCGGGTGGTCGAGCGCGGGCAGCCCGGCCTGGTGGGTGAGCAGCCAGCGGACCGGGACGCGCTCCTTCCCGTTCGCCGCGAACTCCGGCCAGTAGTCGGCGACGGGCGCGTCGAGGTCCAGCTCGCCCCGCTGGGCCAGCAGGTGCGCGCAGGCGGCCGTGACGCCCTTGGTGGTGGAGAAGACGACCTGGAGCGTGTCGTGCTCCCAGCGGCGGCCGGTCGCGGGGTCGGCGATCCCGCCCCACAGGTCGACGACCTTCCTGCCGTGCAGGTAGACGCCGACCGCGGCGCCCACCTCCTGCCCGCCGGCCAGGTTGGCCGCGAACGCCTCACGCACTCCTTCGAACCCCGGTGCGGTGGTCCCGCCGACTTCGGGCATGCGTCGTCGCCTTCCGTTTGGAGTGTGCCTTGAAACGTGCCTTGAAGTGTGTCGCCGGAGGGTGTCACCCGCGCCATTTCCCGATGAGCCAGGCGCGGATCTCCGGCTCGGTCATCTCGGGGAACTCCTCGGTGAACGTGACGAGCGCGCGTACCGCCTCGTCCCGGTCCAGGCCGTGCGCCGCCGCCGCTCTCAGGTACTCCTGGCGCGCGGCGGAAGGACGGCCTCCGCCCGCGCCACGGCCCGGCAGGCCGTCGCGCCACCGCGCGATCTCCTCCAGCCGGTCGGCCCGCCAGCCGGGGGCTCCGTCGACCTCGACGTCGGGCTCGGGAAAGGGGTGCCGCGAATCGCCCGGATAGCGGGAGCGCCACTTGTGCACCGCGTGCCGGCTCACCCCCAGCGCCTCGCCGATGCCGAGAACGCCGAGGAAGTGCTCGGTCATGGCGCACCAACTTGTCTGTCCGGCCTCCTTGGTGGGGCCCGCTCCCACCACGCCGGAGGCGGAGCCTCGCTCACCTGACGTGTCGAACTTTGTCCCTGTCGTAGACGATATCAGGGAAGGCGACGAAACATCGTCAACAAAGGAGACAAGGTTCTCTTCGGCGGTGGAACTCTATGGCTGCTTTATCCGTCATTCGGGAAGAGCGGGGCATCGCCACGGGGAAGGCGGGGGTAGCGATAGGGGTGACACGATCGCTCGCCGGGGGCGGGTGTGAGATGCGTGTGGACGGAGACTGTCTCGTCGTCGACGTACCGGGGCGCCATCCGATCCGGTTGCCGCTCACCGGTGAGGAACGCGCGGCCCGCCTGGTCACGTACCGCCTTCCCCGTGAGAACGGGGTCGTCTACGGGATCGCGGTCATGAACGCCGGGGGAAGGGGCATGCTCGACTCCCCGGGGGCCAGATCCCGTCATCTGGTGGAGGCGTTCGCCGCGCACGCCGGGCTGCTCTTCGAGTACCGGCCCCACGTCACGGAGCGGGAGGGGTACGCCGACGTCGAGACCCGGGCGCGGGGATGGCGCGACACGGCGGACGCGGGGCTGCCGGTGCGTGGCGCCCACTCTCCTCACGAGGTGGTGCTCCGGCTCCGGCCGTACGACGAGGTGTCCGGCGAGCTCCGGCCGTGCGACGGGGCGCTGGAGGGCACGCCCTGCCCCGCGACCACGCTCAGCTGGGACGGCCGGACGCTGGTCGCGGCGGATCCGGTGGCGGGGCGTGCGCTGCGGCTCATGCCCGCCTCCCTGTACCACTACCGGTACGAGCGCCGGTTGCTCGTCTCCGGCAAGGAGGAGACGCGCTTCCTCACCGGGCTCGCCCTGCTCGACGCCGACGGGCTGGTGCTCGCCGACCTCCCGGGCGAGTGGCCGGCCCACGAGGTGGCCGCCTTCGCGGCCGGGCGGGGACTTCCCGTGCACGACGTCCTGGTGGCGCCGTCGAGGGTGGTGCGCGCAATGCTGAGCAGGCGGGCCCCGAGCTGGACGCGTCTCACCGGGCTGGCCGTCCCCAGGATGTCCAGGGCCAAGAAGATCGTCGCGGCCTGTGCCGGGACGGCGGGGCTGTTCGCGATGGCCTACGTCGTCACGACGGGCGGCTGGTTCGCGTGGCGGGGGCTGTCCGCGCTAGGCGGGACGCTGCGCGTCCGGCCTGATGGCCTACCGGTACGAGAGGCTGTCCGGGCTGTTCGTGGTGGACGGCGAGGGCAGGCCCGTCCGCCACCTGCCCGGTCCCTGGCCGCTGGAGGACGCGCACCGCTTCGCCGCGCGGCACGGGCTCGGCTTCGAGGTCCGTACGCTGGGCCGTGAGGGGTATCTCGACCTCACCGCCCGCGCTCGCGACGCCGTACCCTGACCCGCGCGACGACGCCGCCGCGAGGGGCCGTCCTGATGCCAGATGCCTCTGAGCGGTGATGATTCCCCAAGACGGATCGACGCCGGGTGGGCTCGTACGGCACCATTATGTGACGCATGACGGCAATGTCCTCTCCAGTGATCGGCGAAGCCTCCGGCAGCTCGCGGATCGCGGCGGGGTTCTGCCCGGGTGGAGGCCCGATCCTCTCGTGAACGACCCTCAACAGAACGCGCCGCTTCCACCCGCATACTTCTCACCTCCCCTGAAAGGCTCCCCTATGAGCGACCTCAACGCACTCCTCGCCCAGCGCGCCGAGCTGGACCGCCTGATCGAGGAACTCCAGTCCGGAGACCTGAAGGAGCGCGAGAACACGCTCAGCGACATCCTCGCGGCCGTCGCCGAGTGGGCCACCGTGCGCGGTCACGAGGCGCTCAGGAGGGAGCTCAAGAACTGGGAGTACGTCACCTTCGCCGGTATCGAGGTCGGCGTGGGTCACGACGGCGGTGAGCGCTGGGGGCTGCCGCAGAGCTCGGTCAGCGTGATGGACTCCGTCAGCGGGACCGACGTGGAGTTCGGCACCACGCCCCCTCCGGTCCAGGCCGTCCTCGGCCTGCTGGACGGCCTGCTGGCCACGCGCTAGCCCCGCCTCGCGCGTACGCCTCGCGCGTACGCCGGAACCCGGGGCCGCACTGACCGGCCTCGCCCGGCGCGTACGCCGGAATCGCGGCCCGCACCGGCGGCCCCGGCCTCGTGCACGCCGGAACCCCCGCTCTCCCCGGAGTGCGGGGGTTTTCACGTCAGAGTTCCGCGTGAGAGTTCCGCGTCAGAGCTTGCGGAAGGTCCTCGCCTCCTCGGCCGCCGCGAGCACGGCCCGCAGCGGGGAGCCGGTGCCCGCCGACACGACGGCCGAGATCGTCCCCTCCACAAACGGCACGTCGGCGACGACCACCCGCTCGTCCGCGAAGAGCCGGGCGGTGAGCACCGAGCTTCCCAGGTCGGGGATGAGGATCACCCCGTCTCCCCGGTCAACCTCCTCGATCGCCGCCGCCACCAGGTCCGGACTGGTCCCGAGGCCGCCGTCGTCGGTGCCGCCCGCGGCGGCCAGCGGGACGTTCGAGCCGCCGATCCGCGAGGCCAGCAGCGCCACCTCGGCCGCCAGCGGGCCGCTGTGCGAGATGAGGACGATGCCTACCACGGGCTCACCGCGTGCCCGCGGACCGGCCCGCCCTCGGGTACGGCCCCGCGGCCACCCGCCTCGGACGGGAAAGGCCGTGACCGCCCGGCGGGCGCGGGAACCTGGCGGGAGCGCCCGGTGGCCGTGGTGCGGATCATCGCACCACGTTCGGGCGGAGCCGGGTCTCGTAGCGGTCGCGGTCTGGTGCTCCTCGTGCGGGTCATCGCGTCGCCACCGTGTGCAGGGCGGAGAGGATGAGCGCGGTGGAGGCGGCGCCGGGGTCCTCGTGGCCCACGCTGCGCGGCCCGAGGTAGCTGGCCCGCCCCTTGCGGGCCTGCATCGGGATCGTCGCCTCGGCTCCGGTGCGGGCCGCCTCCGCCGCGGCGCCGATCGCCTCCGCGGTGTCCTTCCCGTCCTGGACGGCCTGTTCCAGTGCCCGTACGGCCGGGGCGAGGGCGTCCACCATGGTCTTGTCGCCCTCGGCCGCGGACCCCAGCTTCCGTACCCCGGCGAGCCCGGCCTCCAGGGCGGCGTGGAGTTGCGCGACGGACACCTCGGGGGTGTCGCCGAGCGCCTTGCCCGCCTCGCGGAACGCCGTGCCGTACAGGGGACCGGACGCCCCGCCGACCTTGCGGATCAAGGTGTTGCCCACCAGCACCAGCAGCGATCCCGGGGACCCCGGGGATCCCGGGGTGCCGGGTTCCCCGGCGGCCAGGACCGCGGCGACCGCGGTGAGGCCCCGGTCGAGGTTGGCGCCGTGGTCGGCGTCGCCGATCGCGGCGTCCAGGCCGGTCAGCCGCTCCTTCTCGGCGGCGACGGTCCTGGCGGTCTCCTCGATCCAGGCGGTGAAAAGGGCGGTGTCCAGCGCGGTGTTCATCTCGGCGTCCGTGTCGGTGTCGATGTTCGTGTCGGTGCCGGTGTCGATGTTCGTGCCGGTGTCGTGTTCGTATCGGTGTTCCTGCGGGTGTTCGTGTCGGTGCCCGGAGCGGTGCTCGTTCCGGCGTCCGTCGCGGCGTTCGTGTGGGAGGTCATCAGCGGCCCCAGCGCAGGGCGGGGGTCTCGACGGGGGCGTCCCACAGCCGGGTGAGCTCCTCGTTCAACCGGCAGACCGTGATCGAGAACCCCCGCATGTCGAGGCTCGTCACGTAGTTGCCGACGAGGTTGCGCGCCGCCCGCGCGCCCTTCTCCGCCAGGTGGTCCACGACGGTCGCGTAGGCGACGTACAGCTCGATCAGCGGCGTGCCGCCCATGCCGTTCAGCATGACGAGGGTGTCGCCGGAGATCGGCAGGTCCTCGTGGATCGCGTCCATCGCCAGGTGGACCAGTTCGCGGGCCGGGCGCATGGCCGAGCGCGTCCGGCCGGGCTCGCCGTGTATGCCGATGCCCAGCTCGATCTCGGTGTCGGCGAGGTCGAAGGTGGGCATGCCCGCCGCGGGCGTGGTGCAGGGGCTCAGCGCGACCCCGAAGGAGCGGCTGCGGGCGTTGACCTCCCTGGCCACCCGCGCGACCTCGGCGAGCGGCGCGCCGGTCTCGGCCATCGCCCCGGCGATCTTCTCGACGAACAGCGTGGCGCCGGTGCCCCTGCGTCCCGCCGTGTAGAGGGAGTCGCGCACGGCCACGTCGTCGTCGACCAGCACGCTCTCCACCTGAACCCCCTCCTCGCCGCTCAGCTCCGCGGCCATCCGGAAGTTCAGCACGTCGCCCGTGTAGTTCTTCACGATGTGCAGGACGCCCGCCCCGCCGTCCACCGCCGCGGTGGCCTCGATCATCTGGTCGGGCACCGGGGAGGTGAAGATCTCACCGGCGCAGGCCGCGTCGAGCATGCCGTACCCCACGAATCCGGCGTGCAGCGGCTCGTGCCCCGACCCGCCGCCGGACACCAGGCCCACCTTGCCGGGGCGCGGCCCCGAGGCCCGGAACACGATCTGGTTGTCCACGTCCACCCGCAGCCCGGGATGGGCCGCCGCGACGCCGCGCAGCGCGTCGGGAACGACGGACTCGACATCGTTGATGAGCTTTTTCACAGTTCCCAAACTCGCCCTGTTCGCGGGCGATGGCAAGCATCGGCCGTGACCGCGTCGGCGCCCCGCAGGCCGAGGGCGCCCTCCCTACCCCTTTTCGTAGTTGATCCAGTGCACTCCATAGCCGGCCTGTTCGAGCCCGGTCACCGTCTGCCGGATGTCGTCCTCCCGGAACTCCCGCCACACCTGGAGCAGCGCCTCGATCGGCTCCGGGAGGGCGACGTTCTCGTACCGGGCGGGGGTCCCCCACTCCACGAGGACGCCGGGCGGCTCCGGGCGGTTCGCGGTGTCGGCCGAGGCGCTTATCGGATGCCAGTGGAGGGTGTGCCCGTCGAATCGCGCGTCGAGGATCACCATGCCGATCGCCGGATGTTCCTGCGGCATTTCGAGTGCTATGTGCAGATCGCGCTCTTCCCAAAGGACGAGAAGACGCGTGGCCTTCAGTACGGATGGAAGCAACCCGAGTGTCGCTATTGCCGAAACCGCGTCGGCGCCACGGTAGAAGGGGCGGCACTCGACAGACCCGATGTACGAATTGTCCATGTCCTCGGCCAGAATGTGCACCTCGGGCGGGGGACTTTGGCCGCACACCCGAAACCGGGCATCCATCGCTTTAATCAACATGGCGGGCAATAGCTCCGCAATATCTGGCATTTACCCAGTATTACCGAGAGGCCGGTGGGACGATCGGGGTATGCGGGAACAGTGGGTGGCAGCCCTCCGGTCAAGACTCGGCGGTGACGGCGGTCCCTACGCGCTGCTGGATTCGGCGGTACTGACCGAGGCGGTCGAACTCTTCGAATCCACGGCGCTTTCCCGTGACATTCCGCAGACCTGCCATCTCGTCGGGACGCTGCACTGGCGGCGCGCCGAGTTGCTCGGAGACGAGCGCGCCGAGCGCGAGATCGCCCTCGCGTCCAGGCTGCTCCTGGTGGTGCACCAGGCGGGTTCGGGGGGACGGCTGCCCGAACCGCTGCTGAGGAGTTTCTCAAGGTCTCCCAGGATATGGAACGACGGCGGCATGACCTGGGAACGCCTCTTCATGATGATCGAACCGCTGCTCCGGAACGGCGGCGATCCGTACAGCGCGAGACTGGTGGTCGCCGCCGCGCGCAACGCCGTGCGCGGCACCCGCCCCGGCCATCCCGAGCGGGTAGGTCACCTGGCCCTCCTCGGCGCCGCGCAGAACCGCCTCTTCGAGTGTTCCGGGAACATGGCCGCGCTGGAGGAGGCCATCGAGGTGGGGAACCAGGCGGTGGCGGAGGCACATACGGACGAGGAGAGGGTGAGGTGCCTGAACGGCCTCGCCACCAGCCTGCGGAACCGCTTCGAGCGCACCGGCGACCTCCGATCGCTCCGGGAGGCCGTCGACGCCGGCCGGCGGGCGCTGCGCGTCACGCCGCACGGTTACGACCGGCGCCATGTGGTCCTCGACACCCTGGGCACCGCGCTGCGCGTCCTGTACGAGCTCACCGGCGACGCGGCGTCGCTGGACGAGGCCGTCGAGATGGCCTCCGCGGCGGTCCAGGCCGTGTCGCGGAACGTTCCGGAGGCCGCGGTCCTCCTCACGAACCACAGCGCCGCGCTCAGGGCGCGGTTCGAGCGCACGGGCGGGCAGTCCGTCCTGAACGAGGCGATCACGGCCGCGCGCAGGGCGGTCGGTGAGGCGCCACCCGGCACCCCGCTCCACCTGGCATGCCGCCACAACCTCGGCGGCCTGCTCAAGGCGCAGTTCGAGCAGACCGGAGACCTGCCGGCGCTCGACGAGGCCATCGAGGTGACGCGCGAGGTGGTCCGCGCCACACCGGGGGACCATCCCGACGCCCCGCTGTACCAGTCGGCCCTCGTGGGGCAGCTCCTGGTGCGTTTCGAACAGGACGGCGACCTCGCGGGACTGGACGAGGCGATCTCGTTCGGGCACGCCGCGGTCGAGGCGGCGCCCGAGGACCACCCCAACCGGGCGTTCTTCCTCAACAACCTCGCCGTCGTGCTGAAGGCCATGGCCGGGCACACCGGCGACCTCTCCCTCCACGAGCGGGCGATCGGGTTCCAGCGGCTGGCGGCCGGTACGGCCTCGGGCGGCAAACGGGCCGGGATCCTGACGACCCTGGCGAGCTCTCTGCAGGCGTACTTCGACCGTACGGGCGACACGGCCGCGCTGGACGAGGCGATCGCCGTCGGCCGCGACGCCGTGGCCGAGGCGCCGGAGGACAGCCTGTTCAGGGCGCCCTGCGAGGTCAATCTCTCCGGTTCGCTGTACGCCCTGGGCCTGGCGAAGGGCGACGACTCGCTGGTGGACGAGGCGATCGGTCTCCTGGAGGCCACCGCGGCCAGGGAGAGCGCCCGGCCCGCGATCCGGGTCGAGGCCGCCAGGCGCTGGGGCAGGATCGCGATGAGCATCGGCCGGCGGGAACGGGCGGCACGCGGATTCGCCGCCGCCGTCGGGTTGCTGCCGCGCCTCGCGACCCGAGGTCTCGTCCGGGCCGACGCGACGCGCTGGATGGCCGAGTACGGGCGGCTCGCCGGGGACGCGGCGGCCTGCGCCCTGGAGATCGGACGGGTCGACCAGGCGGTCGAACTGCTTGAGACGGGGCGGGGGGTGCTGCTGGCGCAGTCCATGGAGGCCCGTGCCGACCTCACCGACCTGAGGGACAGGGACGCCGCGCTCGCGGACCGGTTCGCCTACGTGTGCGGGCGGCTCGACGCCGACGACACCTCGGGCGATCCCGCGGACGGCCCGGACCGGCGCCGTGAGCTGGCCGAGGAACTGGCGGCACTGGTCGAGCGCGTCCGGACGATGCCCGGCCTGGACAGGTTCCTGCTGCCCCCGAGCGCGGCCCGGCTCGCCGCCGAGGCGCACGGCGGCCCGATCGTCATGATCAATGTCAGCGGGTACCGGTGCGACGCGCTCATCCTGACCACCGCGGGCGTCCAGGTACTGGAACTCCCGGACCTGCGCGCGGCGGACGTCCGCGAGCGGCTCACCGAGATGCACGACGCCCTCGGGGAGAGGCGGCCCTCCAGGCGCGAGGACGAGACCGAACAGGTGATGCTCGCCACGCTGGCCTGGCTCTGGGACACCGTCACCGGCCCGGTCCTGGAGCGGCTCGGGATCGAGGCCTCTCCCGGGGAGGGCGAGGAGTACGGCCGTGTCTGGTGGGTGCCCTGCGGCCCGCTGGCCTACTTCCCCCTGCACGCGGCCGGCCATCATCTCGACGAACCCGCCCCGCACCGCCGGACCGTGATCGACCGGGTCGTGTCCTCCTACACCCCCACCGTGCGGGCCCTGGCCCACGCCCGGGCGCGGCACGCGCGGCGGGCGGCGCGGAGCGGCCCGCGCCGCCCGCGCGTGCTGGCGGTCGTCATGCCTCAGACTCCCGGCACCACCGACCTGCCGGGCACCCGGCGGGAGTTCGAACAGCTCACCGGGCTCTTTCCCGCCCTGGACGGGCTGGTCGGCCGGGACGCCACCCACGACGCCGTCCTGTCCCGCCTCCGGGCCGCCGCCTGGGCGCACTTCGCCTGCCACGCCGCCACCGACCCGGTGGACCCGTCCGGCAGCCACCTGTTGCTCCACGACCACGCCCGCAGGCCGCTCAACGTGCTGGAGATCTCCCGGCTGCGGCTGGAGGAATCCGAGTTCGCCTACCTGTCGGCCTGCAGCACCGCCATCACCTCGGTCGATCTGGCCGACGAATGCATCCACGCCGTCTCGGCCTTCCAACTGGCCGGATACCCGCACGTCGTCGGCACCCTCTGGGAGATCGGTGACGTCGTCGCCGCGGAGATCGCCGCGAGCTTCTACGAAGACCTCGCGTCGAGCGGCTACGATCTCGCCCGCGCCGGGGCCGGCGTGCACCGCGCGACGCGCCTGGTCCGCGACCGGTACCCCGGCACCCCGACCCTGTGGGCCGCGCACATCCACACGGGCGCGTGACGACGGACCCGGGATCGGCGCTTCGCCCCGTACCGGAGACTCCACCGGATCAGATCGTCCAGATCATTCAGATTGTCCAGATCGTCTGGGAGGTATCGCACTTCATGGGTCTCGGTCTGCCAGAGAAGCTGGCCGCACTCTGCAGGGAACTCGACGACCCCGTCTTCCAGGATCAGGCGCGGGCCGGGGGAGGAGCGCACCTGCTCACGCGGCTCCGGCGGGTGCTGCGGAACGGGGAGGACCACCCGTGCCTGGAAGCCGATCTGGACGAGCTGAACCGCCTGATCGAAGAGGTCGAGGGGGAGGGTTTCTACCCCGGCGCGCGCCGGTCCTACAGCCCTCTGCCCGGCGGCTCCGCCACCGCGGGCGGCGCGCGCTGGTGGACCTGCCCCACCGGCCGGTGCTCGGGTTTCGGGCTCGTACGACGCGGCCGGCCGACGCCTGCCTGCGCGGTGACGGGCGATGACCTGGTGGCCCGGCCGCTGACGTCGTGAACGGCTTTCTCGGCGAGATCGGCAAGAAGATCGCCGAACGCTGGGTCGCCCTGCTGGCCCTGCCCGGCCTGCTGTTCCTGGCGGTCGCGGTCACCGGCTGGAGGCTGGGCCACCGCCACGCACTGGAGACGGCCCGCCTGACGGAGCAGATCACCGCCTGGTCCGCCGACCCCGGGATCCGCTCTCCCGGCGGCCTCGTCCTGATCATGGTCGTCTGCGTCCTGGGAGCGGTGGCCTCCGGCCTCGCCGCGACCGCCCTGGGTCACGCGACGGAGCGGCTCTGGACACTGCGGGGCGCCCGAGCCCCGGCCCGCTGGCTGGTGACGCTGCGGCGGCGGCGCTCGGCCAGGGCATCGCGGCGGGTCGAGCGGGCGACCACCCCGGGCGCCGCCGCCCTGGCCATCGCCAGGGCGGACCGGATCTGCCTGCTGGAGCCCGACCGTCCCGCGTGGATCGGAGACCGCCTGCGGGTGCCCCGCGTCCGCGTCGCCGAGGTCTACGGCCTGGACCTCGACGCCTGCTGGCCCCGGCTGTGGCTGATCGTCCCCGAGGACGTGCGCCTGGTGCTGGCCGCCGCCCGGGACTCCCTGTCCGCCGCGGCCCGCCTGGCGGGCTGGTCGATCCTCTACCTGGTTCTCGCCCTGTGGTGGTGGCCCGGCGCCGTCGTCGCCGTCATCCTCTTCGTGACCGCCTGGTCCCGGGCCCGCGCCTCCGCCGAGACCCTCGCCGACCTGGTGGAGGCGACCGTGGACCTGTACGTCGGCGACCTGACCACCCGCCTGGACCCGGCCCGGCGGGCGGCTCCCGCGTCCGGTCACCTCCTGACCACCCTTCTGCGGAAGAGCCGCTGGGATCCGGCCCATCCCCTCACCCCTCCGGTGGACCCCCCGCCCTGACACTCCCCGCCGAGCCGCTCCACCTCTCGCGGGGACGGGCGCGGCCCCGGTACGCGAAGGTGGCGGGCGGCGGTGGCGCTGTAGGAGGATCTGCCCAGGTCCTATGCCCTTGGAGGCGTCATGTCGGTGTTGCGGAACCTGGTCGAGAGCATCCGGGACGGCGGGATCGAGGTGATCGACCTGACGGCGCCGCTGTCGCCGGAGACGCCGATCCTGCGGCTGCCGGAGCCGTTCGGCAACACCGTCCCGTTCGAGCTCAAGGAGATCAGCCGCTACGACGACCGCGGCCCCGCCTGGTACTGGAACGACATCGTGACGGGCGAGCACACCGGCACGCATTTCGACGCGCCCGTTCACTGGGTCACCGGCAAGGACGGCGAGGACGTCTCGCGGGTGCCGGTCGACCGGCTGATCGCCCCGGCCGTGGTCCTCGACTTCGCCGCCGAGGCGGCCGAGGACCCCGACTTCCTGCTGGAGATCGCGCACGTCAAGGCGTGGGAGGAGGCCAACGGGCCGCTGCCGGAGGGCGGATGGCTGCTCTACCGCACCGGCTGGGACGCCCGCTCCCACGACCAGGAGCGCTTCCTGAACGCGAACGAGACGGGCCCGCACACGCCCGGCGTCTCGGTCGAGTGCGCCCGGTGGCTGGCCGGGGAGACCGCGATCGCCGGGCTGGGCGTGGAGACCGTCGGCACCGACGCGGGCGCCGCCCACGGTTTCGACCCCGCCTTCCCGTGCCACTCGTTCCTGCTGGGCGCGGGGAAGTACGGCCTGACCCAGCTGCGCAACCTCGACCGGCTCCCGGCGACCGGCGCCGTGGTCGTCGCTCCGCCGCTGCCCATCGCCGGAGGCTCGGGCAGCCCGCTGCGGGTGCTGGCCCTGGTCGAGAGGTGAACGCCGCCGAGCTCGCGGGGCGGACCCTCGCCTCACGAGGCTTCGGCCGCCAGGCGGTCACCGTACGGGAGCGGAGTATGTCGCCGGGGCGGACCGGCGGGGGCCGCGACCGGCCTCCGCCGGTCCGCGTCGGGGGTGGTTCGCGCGCACGGAACGCGGTGGCCGGAGGAGGCGTCGCGGGGACGTCGGGCCCGGCCACGCGAGGGCGTCGGGATGAGGGGCGGGGGCGGAACGGGGGAGGTCGGGCCGGGGGGAGAGCTGAGGTACGGTTCAGCCATGGCTGAGATCGTGTACCCCCCGGTCATCGGGGCGGCGTTGACCGTGTTCCGCGCGCTGGACCTCAAGATCCGCATCGAGGGCGCGGACCGCATCCCGCGGACCGGCGGGGCCGTGCTGGTCAGCAACCACATCAGCTATCTCGACTTCATCTTCGCCGGTCTGGCCGCGCGTCCCTCCGGGCGCCTGGTGCGTTTCATGGCGAAGAAGGAGGTGTTCGACCACCGGATCTCCGGGCCGCTGATGCGCGGCATGCACCACATCCCGGTCGACCGCGCGGCCGGGGCCGCCGCGTTCGGCGCGGCGCTGAAGTCGCTCAAGGGCGGCGAGGTCGTCGGAGTGTTCGCCGAGGCCACGATCAGCAGGTCCTTCACGATCAAGGAGATCAAGAACGGCGCGGTCCGGATGGCCGTCAGCGCCAAGGTGCCGATGATCCCGGTCTCCCTGTGGGGCACACAGCGGCTGTGGACCAAGGGCCACCCCAAGAAGCTGCTGCAGCGGCACGTGCCGATCACCATCGAGGTCGGCGAGCCCATGTATCCCCAGCGCGGCGACGACTACGACGCCATCACCGTCGACCTGCGCGAGCGCATGGCCGAGATGCTCGACAAGGCGCAGCGGAGCTACCCGGAGATCCCGCCGGGCGTCTGGTGGCAGCCCCGCCACCTCGGCGGCACCGCGCCCACTCCCGAGGAGGCCGCCAAGCTGGACGCCGACGAGGCGGAGGCCAGGGCGATCCGTCACAAGTCATGAACAGGTAGTTCGCAAGTGGCGTGTCTCATGATTTCCCCATGAGCAGCGCATTCGAGGACCTGGCAAACGCCTTTCAGCCGGTACCGGCCCCCGGGCCGGGACGCACACCCGGGAAGATCGGCATGGCCGTCCTGCTGATCCTCTGGGCGGGGCTGGCCGTGCTGCCCTTCGTGGTCGCGGTGCCCGGCCTCAAGCTCGCGACGGGCTCGATCGGCACCCCGGGAACGCTCACGGTCGTCTCGTGCGAGGACCTGGGCCAGGGCCGCTACGACTGCGAGGGCAGCTTCGCGCCCGACGGTGGCGGCGACGCGATCCCGGTCGACGCCTCGCCCGACTCCAGCGCCGGTGACGTCAGGCGGGCGCAGCTCACCCCCGAGGGCGACCGCGCCGTGCCGACCGGCACCTCCGGTGTCCTGGCCGCGCTGACCATGCCGTTCCTCGGCGTCGGCGTGCTGGGCTTCCTGCCGTACGTCCTCCTCCACGTTCTCAAGGCGCGGCGGGGCCGCCGGGCCGCGGTGGTCCTCGGGTGTCTCCTCTCGCTCGTCTCGCTCGTCGGCGTGGTCGTCGGGATGGTCGCCGCCTACTCCTGAGCCGCTCCCGAGTCGCTCTCGAACTGCCTCTGAGCCGCTCCTGAGCTGCTTCCGAGTTGCTCCTGAGCGCGGCGAGGCGTGCGCGGACGTCCGGCGGCGTGTCCCGGCGCCCGTTCGGGAGACGGGCTGAGGACAATCGTCGGATGGAGAAGATGACGGACGCCGAATGGCGTGAGTTCGTGATGACGGGGACGCGTACCGGCAAGCTCGGGGTGGTCAGGGACGACGGCAGGCCGCACGTGACGCCGATCTGGTTCGTGCTCGACGGGGACGACGTGGTGTTCACCACCCACGAGAGCAGCGTCAAGGGCAGGAGCCTGCGGCGCGACCCCAGGGTGGTGCTGTGCGTGGACGACGAGAACCCGCCGTTCTCCTACGTGATGATCGAGGGCATCGTCACCCTCTCCGCGGACACGGACGAGCTGCTGAAGTGGGCCACCGAGATCGCCGGCCGCTACATGGGCCGCGAGCGCGCCCGCGAGTTCGGTGAGCGCAACGGCGTGCCGGGGGAGTGGCTGGTCCGGCTCCGCGTCGGCAAGGTCGTCGCCGACCGCGGCGTGACGGACTGAGGGGTCCTCGGGCACGCTTTCGGGCGCCCGAGGTTCTTCCCTCCTCCCCGTCCAGAACCAGCGGAGCAGGCTCGGCGGGGACGAATCTGGTCGAAATTCGAATTTTTAAACACGGTGGTGAGCTGCTGGAACGCCCGATTTGGGGTGTCGTGCACTTATTTTGCTTGCATGGGTCCGCTGGAAGCGGGCACTCTTTCCCGCGCCCTCGACAGAGGACCACGACCGGGCGGTGGTCCTCGGTCTCGGCGGCGGGCGTAGGCACCCCATCGACGCCCCCGCTGGTTTCGGATCAAACCAGATGGAGGACAAGGTGACGAGAACAACCCCCGGCAGGTCCAACGAGGTGTCGTCGAGCGGATCGGGCAGAACACCACGGCGCGTTCCGCGCCCGATGGTCCTCGCCACCGCCTTCGTACTGGCGGCCTCGGGCGGCGTCGGGGTTTCCTCGGCCTCGGCGGCCTCGCCGCCGCCCGCTCCCACGCCGCCGGAGACGCCGACTCCCAGCGTGACGGTGACGGCGAGCGAGACACCCACCCCGGATCCCACGCTGACACCGACTCCGACGCCCACCGCCACGCCGTCACCGCCCCGGGTACCCCGGGTGGCGTTCCCCGGCGTGCTGCACGGCGAGTTCGTCCTGCCGGCGAAGGACGGCTGCGGCTTCACGGTCTTCGCCCAGACCGGTGAGGCGATCGCCGTGGCGGAGGACTCGATCACGGTGCGAAGCCAGGACGGCTTCGAGAAGGTGTACGCGATCGCCGATTCCACCAAGTCCCTCTCGGGACGGCGGGGCAACACGATCAGGCAGGGTGACTGGGTCTCGGTGACCGCCACGACCACGACCACGGGCGGACCGGCGACGGACGGGACGACGTCGAGCGCGCCGGCCGCGGACGAGCCGGCCAGGAGCGTACCGACCACGACCGAGACGCCCACGAGCACGCCGACGGCGAGCGAACCGCCTGCGAGCGAGACGCCCACGAGCGAGCCGACCGTGAGCGAGACGCCCACCAGTGAGCCGACGGTGAGTGAGACGCCCACGGACACGCCCGCCCCGAGCGACACGCCCACCCCGACCGAGACGCCTACGAGCCCGCCGGCCACGGGTGAGACGGCGACGGCCGCCTACGTCTTCGACCTGACGCGGCCCAACAAGAAGTTGTGGCGCGGCGGCGATCGGTGGGCCGTCGGCCAGTGGCGGTCCGGTCAGTGGCGTGAGCCCCGCCTCTGCCCCACGCCGCCCGTCGTGACCCCCACGCCGCCTCCCTCTGAGACCCCGCTCCCGCCCTCGGAGACTCCGGCGCCTCCCTCCGAGACGCCGGGCGTTCCCACCCCCGAGCCGACTCCCCCCGTGACGGAGACCCCCACCCCCACCCCGACCCCGACTCCCTGAGCGTCCGGGGACCGAACGCGGCCGTCACGCGGCCCTGACCTGAGCCCTTGAGGGGCCGCGCCGAGGATCCCGAGACCGTCCGGCGCGAGGTGAGGGGCCCCGGGAACCGATGACGCGCGGCTCGCGAGGACGAGGCCCGGGTCTCCGATCGGAGACCCGGGCCTCGTCGTCCCACGTCGCGACCGGCACGGCGCTCCGAGCCGAGACGCGGCCGGGCGACGAATCCGAACTCCGTGAACTCCGTGAACTCCTTGAAGCCGAACTCCTCGGAGCCGAGGCCGTGGAGAGACCGCCCACGATCCCCCTGGAGCCGAGTTGACCGCGAAGTCCGGAGCGGAGTCCGAACCCGTGATGTCTCCCCGGACCTGTATCCCGAGCCGCTGCGCGCGGAGATCGACGAGCTGAACGAGCAGATCTTCCACGACGTCAACATCGGGGTGTATGAGGCGGGCATGGCCACCACCCAGCAGGCGTACTCGCGGGCCTACGACGCGCTGTTCGCCCGCCTCGACGCGTTGGAGGAACGTCTGGGGACCCGCCGCTATCTGGTCGGCGACACGATCACCGAGGCCGACATCCGGCTGTTCACCTCGCTGGTGCGCTTCGACGTGGTCTATCACGGGCATTTCCGGTGCAACCGCTCCAAGCTGACGGAGATGCCCGCGCTGTGGGACTCTCAGAAATATGGGGGCATCGCCCCCATGTCGTGGTTCTTGGTGATCGTCATACTTGACGGCTGTGAACCCTGCGAGCCCGTCCGTCGTCGTGCCGCCCCGAGGCCGGGCGGCGGCTCGTCCCGCCGTTCCAGCCGTTCCAGCCGTTCCCGAGACGGCTCGCCCGGCCGCTCCCGCCGGTTTCGCCGTTCCTGACGCGGCTCGTCCCGCCGTTCCAGACGCGGAGGGTTCTGTCGCTCCCGACGCGGAGGGCCCTGTCGCCGGAGCCGGTACGACGGAGGCCGCCGTGGACATGTCCGGCGTCCCGGCTGGGCGGGACGCGCCCCTGGTGGACGCGACCCTGTCGGACGCCGTGCGCCCGCTCGTCCGGCAGGCGGTGGAGCGGCTGGTCGCCGGCGCGGCGCGGCTGGAGGGCGGGGCCGGGAGTCCCTCGGTCCGGGAGCGGTTCGCGACGGACCTGACGGCCAGGCTCACGCGGATCGCCTCCCGGGTCCTGGTGTTCGAGCTGAACGCACGGCGGGTGCGGGGGGAGCTGTCCGGAGCCACCCCGGCCGAGCGGTTCGCCGATTTCGTGGACCGGGTGGGCGGCGAGAAGGGGCTCGCCGGGCTGCTTGAGGAGTATCCCGTCCTCGCCCGCCTGCTGCGCCAGGCCGCCGACCAGGCGGTGGAGGCGGGGCTGGAACTCCTGACGCGCTTCGCGGCGGACCGCGAGCACCTGCGGGAACTGCTGGGGGGCGATCCCGGGGGCCTGGTGGAGTTCTCCGCCGTCGGCGACAGCCATCTCGGGGGGCGCGCCGTCACCATGGTGACCCTGGACGGCGGCGCGAAGGTCGTCTACCGGCCGCGGCCGGTCCAGGCGTACCAGAATTTCGCCGAGGTGCTCGGCTGGCTCAACGAACGGCTCCCCGGCCTCGGCCTGAGCGTCCCCCGCGCGGTGCGGAGGGAGGGCTACGGCTGGACCGAGTTCGTACCGGCCGGGCCGTGCGCGGACGCGGCCGGGGTGGAGCGGTTCTACACGCGCGCCGGTGCGCTGCTCGCCCTGCTGTACGCGCTGAACGCCGTCGACGTGCACTACGAGAACCTCGTCGCCCGCGCGGACCAGCCGGTGCTGGTCGACGTCGAGACGCTGTTCCACGCGGCGCTGCCCGCGGAGGCGTCCGCCGACCCGGCGCTGCACGCCCTGCGGGACTCCGTCCAGCGCACCGCCCTGCTGCCGAGGATGATGGTCGGCGAGCAGGGCGCGCTGGACGTCTCCGGCCTGGGCGGGGACAAGGACGGGGCGTACCCGTTCCTGTCCGCCCAGTGGGAGGAGGCAGGGACGGACACGATGCGGCTGGTGCGCGGTGTCACCCGTTTCGCCGGAGCGGCCAACCGCCCCACGCTGGACGGGGTGGACGCCGACCCGGCCGACCACGTGCCGAGCCTGCTGGCCGGTTTCCGGCGTGCCTACGACGCCATCGCGGCGGGGCGCGACGAGCTGCTGCGCGGGCCGCTGGCGCGGTTCGGCCAGGCAGAGGTCCGCGTGCTGCTCCGGCCCACCCGCTTCTACGGCGAGCTGCTGACCGAGTCGACGCATCCGGACGTGATGCGGTCCGCCGCCGACCGGGACGAGGTGTTCGACCTGCTGGACGCCGTGTCGGCCGGCGACCCCGCGCGGTCGGCCGCGGTGCCGTCCGAGCGGGCAGACCTTTGGGCGGGGGACATCCCGTACTTCGGCGCGTCCCCCGGTGAGCGGGAGATCCGCGACGGCGGGGGCAGGGCACTGCCGTGGCGTCCCGAGGAGAGCGGGCTGGACCTCGTGGCCGCGAAACTGGCCCGGCTGGGCGCCGCCGACCGGGAGAACCAGGAATGGATCGTCCAGGCGTCGATGGCCGCCCGCCACCGGGGCGGGCGGCACGCGCCCGGCCAGCCGTCCGGGGCGCCGCTGCCCGCCACGGTGCCGCATCCGGCGGCGCTCGTGGCCGCCGCGCGGGGCATCGCGGACCGCCTGTGCGCGACCGCGCACCGCGACGGCCGTACCGTCAACTGGCTGGGCCTGGAGCCGGTGGAGGACGGCCGGTGGACGATCATGCCACTGGGCGCGGGGCTGTCCAGCGGGTACCTCGGCGTCGCGCTGTTCCTGGCGCAGGCGAGCCGCGCCACCGGGATCTCCCGCTACATGGACTTCGCCCGGATGGCGGTACGGCCCCTGCCGGGGCTGCTGGAGCGGATCGCCGCGCACGAGGTCCTGCTGCGAGCCGTGGGCTGCGGGGGATTCGGCGGCCTCGGCGGCATCGCGTACGGCCTGTCGCGGCTCGGCGTCCTGCTCGGCGACGCCGAGGTGGCGAGCTGGGTGGAGCCCGCGGTGGAGGCGGCCGGCGCGGCGGTCACCGACGAGGCGCCGCTGGACGTCCACGACGGCCTGGCCGGGTGCCTGGCCGCGATGCTCGCCGTCCGGGACGGCCCGGGGGCGGCCGCGGCCGGTCGCGTGGCGGCGGCGTGCGCGGAACGCCTGGCGGCCGCTGCGGTCGCTGCGCCCTCAGTGCCCTCAGTGCCCTCAGTGCCCTCGGCGTCCTCGGCGTCCTCGGCGTCCTCGGCGTCCTCGGTGGCGGAGCTGCCGCCGGGTTTCGCCTTCGGCGCCGCGGGCGTGGGGTGGGCGCTTCTCAGGCGGGGGCCGAGCGCGGACGGCGCCCGCCTGCTCACCCGCGCCGCCGCGCGGGCGCTGGAGGAGGACACCTGGTGCCACGGCCGGGCGGGAGTGCGCCTGGCCCTGTCCGACGTCACCCTCCCCGGTGATGACGCCGGCTTCCCCGGTGATGACACCGGCTTCCCGGGTGATGACGCTCTTCCGGGTGGTGACGTCGGCCTCCTGAGGGATCCGGCGGTGTCCCTGATCTCCGATGTCCCGCTGGGGGGACACGGCCTGTGCCACGGCGAGGTGGGGCGTCTGGAGACGCTGAGCGCTCTCGCCCGGCGAGGCGACCCCGTGGCGCGGCGGTCACTGCACCGCCACACCGGCAGGCTGCTGGCCTCGCTGGACACCTACGGAGCGCGGTGCGGTACTCCCCGCCACGCCTCGACCCCGGGCCTGCTGGACGGCCTGGCCGGTATCGGTCACGGTCTGCTCGGGCTGGCCCTTCCCGAGATGACACCGTCGGTGCTGCTGTTGCGACCGGCTGACGAAGGAGAGATCCGTGGACTCTGAGAACCGTTCGACCGCCGGGGAGCGGGCCGCGTCGTGGCAGGACCGGCTGGGCGCCCCGGCCGGATCGATCGTGATCAGGCTGGCCGGGGTGTCCCCGGTGACCCGCGCGCTGGTGCTGGCCGGCCTGACGACGGGGGCGACGATCGCGTTCGGCTCACCGGACACCGCGGCGCACACGGTACTGGCCATGGGCGGGGACGAGACCATCGACCCCATCTCCATGAGTGCCCGCTAAATAGCATTTTTCGTGACATGGCGGCAGTTAACCTGTCGTCATGTCATTTATCTCCCCCATTCTGGTCGGACGCGAAAGGGAATTCGAGCAGCTCCACCGGCGCCTGGCCGCCGCGCGAGAGGGCCGGGGTGGCGCGGTCTTCCTGCTCGGCGATCCCGGAATAGGCAAGTCCCGCCTTTCCGCGGAGTGCGCCTACCAGGCGTTCGACACGGGGATGACCACGTTACGGGGACGAGGTGGAGGCGTCAGCGCGGACATCCCGTTCAAACCGCTGTGCGAGGCGCTGCTCTCCTACACCAGGACCAAGGAGCCGCCGGACGACCCGGCCCTGATGCCCTACCTGCCGGCGCTCACCAAGCTGGTCCCGGAATGGCGCAGGGCGGGGGTCACCGACCACCTGGAGTCGGTGATGGTGCTGGCCGAGGCGGTCCTGCGGCTGCTGGCCGTCATCGGGCGGGACGGCGGCTGCCTGCTCGTCCTGGAGGACCTGCACGACGCGGACGCCGACACGCTCGCCGTCGTCGAGTACCTGGCCGACAACCTCGCCGGGGTGCCCGCCTTCCTGCTGGCCAACCTGCGCAGCCACGCCGGGCCGGCGCGGTCCGTCGCCGAGGCCTGCGCCCAGCGGCGCACCGCGGCCCTCGTCGAGCTCGCGCCCCTGCCGCCGGAGCAGCTCGCCCGGCTGACCGCCGCCTGCCTGGAGGTCCCGCCCGGCGACCTGCCCCCGCAGCTGCTCACCCGTCTGGAACGTGACACGGCGGGAGTCCCGTTCGTCGTCGAGGAACTGCTCGCCGCGATGGCCGACGTCGGCGCCCTGGAACGCGACGGGCGGCGTTGGCGGCTGAACGGCGACCCCGCGATCGACGTGCCGACCACGCTGGTGCGCAGCATCACGCTGCGCGCCGCCCAGCTGAGCCCCTCCGCCCGGGAGCTGCTGCACACGGCGGCGGTCTTCGGCTCCCGCTTCCCGATCCCGATGGTCCAGGAGGCCACCGGCCTGGCCGACCGCGAGGTCATGGAGTTCCTGCGCGCGGGGACGGGTGCGCGGCTCATCACGCCGGACGACTCCGCCGGTGACTGGTACGCCTTCCGTCACGCGCTGATGGCCGAGGCCCTGCGCTCCTCGCTGATCCCGGCAGAGCGGGCGTCGATCGCGCGCCGCGCCGCCGACGCCTTGGAGCGCCTGCACCCCGGGCTGCCCGGTGAGTGGTGCCAGATCGCGGCCACCCTGCGCCTGACCGCCGGAGACACCCTCGGCGCGGCCGGCCTGCTCGCCGACGCCGGCCGCCGCCTGCTGGACGACGGCGCCGCCGACCTGGCCGTCACGCTGCTCGAACGCGCCTACGCCATGCTCGAATCCGCCCCCGCCGACCTGCGGGCGCGCGTCCTGCAGGGGTTGCTGCACGCGCTGACCGAGAGCGGGCAGGCCGACCGCGCCTTCGCCCTCGCCAAGGACCTCCCGATCAGCGGCGACCCGGCGATGACCATCCCGCACGAGATGGACCTGCGCACCAAGCTGGCCTGGGTGGCCGCCGAGATCGGCGGGACCGCCGACGGCCTGGCGCACGTCGCGGCGCTCCGCAGGCTCCTCCAGATCAACCCGGACGAGGCCCGTACGGCGGCCATCGACGTGATCGAGGCCCAGCTCATCGTCCCCGACCACGGGGTCCTCCAGCAGAGCCCCCAGCGGATGGCCGCCGCCGAGGCCCTCGTACGGCGGGCCGTGGAGGTCGCCGAACGCGTCCCGCTCCCCGAGGTGGCCTGCCAGGCGTGGGAGCGGATGGCGATGTTCTCCCGGACCCGCGGGTTCGACGAGCCCGACCGGTGCCTGACGCGGGTGGTGTCCATCGCCGACGCCCACGGCCTGAGACTGTGGAAGCTGCGGGCGATGCTGCGCCTGGCGGGCAACCACGCCCTGCGCACCGGCGAGCGGGAGCCGCTGGAGGAGGTCGACAGGGCGGCGGCCCAGGTGGGCGCGATCAGCCTGGTGCACGCCGCCCGCGCGTCCCTGGTGATGACGGGGGTGCTGCGCGGCGAGTACGGCGACGCCCACGAGCTCGCCGTCCCGTGCGTCGAGTCCACCATCCGGCTCGGCCACACCGCCTACACCCAGTACCTCCTGCTCGCCCAGGCCACGCTCGCGGCCCACCAGGCCAGGCGCGCCGACATGGAGGGCGCGCTGGAGCGGTTCCGCGCGTGGGGCGGCGAGAGCAGCCTGCACATGCCGGTGGTCTACGGCCTGTGCCAGGCGATGTGCGCGCTGCTGGAGGAGGACCGCGACCTCTGCGGCGAGATGCTGACCAGGGCGCGGGAGTGGGAGGACGACAACCCCACCATCTACTACCTCACCGGCAGGTACGGCCTCGGCGTGCTCGTGGACGTGCTCGCCGGCCGGGCGGGCGCCGCCGATTGCGACGCCGCGGAGACCGCCTCGGCCGCCGAACTGGCCTGGAACCGCGCCTTCCTCCACCTGGCCAGGGCCGTGCTGCTGGGCCGCCGGGGCGACCCCGAGGGCGCGCTCGCCGCGTTCGGCAGGGCCGCCGAGGCCGCCCGGCTCTTCCCCCTCGCCCACCACCTGGGGCTGCGGCTGGTCGCCGAGGCGGCCCTGGCGGACGGCTGGGGCGAACCGCTGGTCTGGCTGCGCACCGCCGAGGAGTACTTCCACCAGGCGGGCGTCCCCGCGGTCACCGGGGCCTGCCGGGCGATGCTGCGCGGGGCGGGCGCGGCCGTGGCGCAGCGCCGTACCGGACGGGAACAGGTGCCGAGCGGGCTGCGCGCCCAGGGCGTCAGCGTGCGGGAGTACCAGGTGCTCGCCCTGCTCGCCGAGCGGCGCGGCAACGTCGACATCGGCAAGCGGCTGTTCATCTCGCCCCGTACCGTGGAGAAGCACGTCGCGAGCCTGCTGCAGAAAACGGGCCTCCCCGACCGCGCCGCCATGTACGACCACGCGGCCGAGCTGCTACGCCCCACCTGACGCGGCCACCTGCGTCAGACCCCGGTGTACGGGTACGCGTCCGATGCCCGCATGACCCGTCGGTGTACGGGTACGCGGCTGATGCCCTCACGTCCCCCGCTGTACGGGCACGCGGCCGAGCCGATGAGCCGCGGTCCCGCCCGATGCGACCGACGCCCCCATGACCCCCTAGGGGCCCGCGCGAATATGGGGGCGGCACCCGCATGTGGCCGGCGCCGCGCGTCGGCAGAGTGCCAGCCATGAGCGGAGACGGAAACACCCCGGGGGCGGCGCCCGAACTCGGCGCCGCGTGGTGGGCGGGCGGACTGACGCTGGCCGAGCGGCTGGACCGGACCGGCGGAGACATCCCCACCGGCCGGTCGCCCGAGTCGGTCGGCGAGACCGCGCGCTGGCGGCTGCGGGAGTGGCGGAACGCTCACGGGCTGCTGGAGAGCGGGCAGTTCGACCGGCGGCTGGCCGCGGCCGGGCTGACCGTCGACGAGCTGGCCTCGCTGCTGGACGAGGAGCCCACCGCGCTGGCCGGCCGTACCGCCCGGCCGGACTGGGCCGTACAGGCCGCGGAATCGATCGCCACGGCGCGCCCGACGCCGGCGCCGCGAGCCGAGGCCGTCGCCCGTGCGGACAGGATGCCCGCCGAGGCCGTCGCCCACGCGGACGGGACGCCTGCCGAGGCCGTCGCCCACGCTGATGGGATGCTCGCCGAGGCCATCGCCCCTGCGGGCGGGACGCCTGCCGAGGCCATCGCCTTTGCGGGCGGGATGTCCGCGGGGGAGGGGTTCGCGACGATCGTGGCGCCGTTCGCCGAGGGCGCGCTGCGGCGCCTGGGCGACGCGCTGGACGTGTGCGGCCCGACCGTCCGGGCGGACGCCCTGCTCGCGGCCTGGAGCACTGAGCTCCGGCAGCAGCTCGTGGCGCCCGCGTCGCGGACGCTGGTGCTGGAGCTCAACGTCATGCGCGTATCGCGGCGGCTTGAGGGGGCGACGCCCGAGGAGCGGTTCGCGGACTTCGTCCGGTGGTTCGGGCGCCCCGAGGCGCTCGCCGCGCTGTGCGAGGAGTACCCGGTGCTGGCCAGGCTGCTCGCCCAGACGGCCGACCGGTTCGCGGTCGGCCGGATCGAGATGCTGACCCGCTACGCCGAGGACCGCCCCGACGTCGTACGGACGCTGCTGGGCGGTACCGACCCCGGCCCGCTGACGGCGGTCGAGGGCGGCGGCGACACCCACCAGGGCGGCCGCGCGGTGAGCGTCCTGACCTTCGAGAGCGGCGCGCGGGTGGTCTACAAGCCGCGCCCGCAGGCCGTCCACCGGCACTTCAACGACGCCCTGGCCTGGCTCGACGAGCGCGTAGCGGGCCTGGACCTCGTCCGCCTGGCCGTGCTGGACCGCGGCCCGTACGGCTGGGTGGAGTTCGCGCCCCACCTGCCGTGCCGGGATCGGGAGGAGGTCGCCCGCTACTACCACCGGCTCGGCGCGCTGCTCGCGCTGCTGCACGCCCTCGACGGCGCCGACTTCCACTGCGAGAACCTGATCGCCTCCGGAGACCAGCCCGTGCTGGTCGACCTGGAGGCCCTGCTGCACCCGCTGGTGCCAGGGGCGGGGATCGAGCGTCTCATGGAGGACCCGGCGGCGCTGGCCCTGGAGTCGTCGGTGAGCCGCAGCGGCCTGCTGCCCGAGCTGATGGTCGGCGAGGACGGCGTGATCGACCTGTCCGGCATGGGCGGCGACAAGGACGCCGTGCTGCCGATGAAGACGCCGGCCTGGGCCGGACAGGGCACCGACGAGATGCGGCTGGTCCGCGAGAACATGGTCTTCCCCGGGGTGCGCAACCGCCCGCGCCTGGGCGAGGACGCGGCCGACCCCGCCGACCACCTCGACGACCTGCTGGCCGGGTTCGGTGCCGGCTACGAGGCCATCGTGGCCGACGCCCCCGCCCTGGTCCGGCTGATGACCACGTTCTCCGGCGACGAGGTCCGCGTCGTCCCTCGGGCGACCCGCACGTACGGCAAGCTGATGATGGAGTCCACCCACCCGGACGTGCTCCGCCACGGCCTCGACCGCGACCGCGTGCTGGACCACCTGTGGGCGATCACCCAGGGCGACCGCACCCGTGAGCGGCTGATCGCCCACGAGGCGGAGGACCTCTGGGCGGGCGACATCCCGATCTTCACCACCCGGCCCGGCAGCCGCGACCTGTGGAGCTCCGGCGGCGTCCGGATCCCGGACGCCCTGCCCGAGCCCAGCCTGAGCCGCGCCGTCCGCAAGGTCCTCTGCATGGGCCGGGAGGACCGCGCCCGCCAGGAATGGATCATCCGGGCGTCCATGGTCACCCGGGACCGCTCCGGACTCGCCGCCCTCGCCACCGACACGACACCCCCCGCCCAGGCCCCCGTCCCCGCGACCGTCCCCGTCCCCGTCCCCGTTCCCGTTCCCGCGACCGTCCAGCCGGACAAGGCGCACCTGATCGCCTCCGCCTCCGCGACCGTCCAGCTGGACGAGCCCCGGCTGATCGCCTCCGCTTCCCAGGTCGTCCAGCCGGATGAGGCCAGGCTGATCGCCGCCGCCCGGGATGTCGCCGACCTCATCGACCGCCAGACCTGTTCCTCCGGACCCGGCGGGCGCGTCAACTGGCTCGGGCTGGAGCTGATCGACGAGAAGTACTGGAGGTCGCAGCCACTGAGCTGGGACCTGTACGGCGGCTACCCCGGCGTGGCGCTTTTCCTGGCGCAGTGCGCCTCCGTCACCGGTGAGGAGAGGTACGCCGACCTGGCGCGGCGCGCGGTCGTCCCGCTCGCGAGGCTGGCCGACGACCCGCCGGAGGAGGGCGTCATGGGCGCCTTCACCGGCCTCGGCGGGGTCGCGTACGCCCTGACCCACCTGGCCGTCCTGCTGGACGACCCGGTGCTGGCGCGGCCGGTCGAGGACCTGGTCGAGTCGTGCGCGAAGGCGGCCGGCCAGGACGAGGCGCTGGACGTCATCGTCGGCGGCGCCGGCACCCTGGCCACGATGCTCGCGATCCACCGGGCCACCGGGTCGCCCGCGGCCTCGCGCGCCGCGGAGGCGTGCGCCGAACGCCTGCTGGCCACCGCGGTCCCCACCGGGGCCGGAGTGGCCTGGCACACGCCCATGAGCGACGACCGGCCGCTGACCGGCTTCTCCCACGGCGCCGGCGGCATCGGCTGGGCGCTGCGCCGCTACGCCGAGGCGGGCGGCGACCCGCGCGCCCGTGACACCGCCCTGGCCGCCTTCGCGTACGAGAGCGAGCACTACCGGCCGGACCTGCGGGGCTGGCCCGACTACCGGCAGGGACAGGGCGGCGACGACATGCTCCACGCCTGGTGCCACGGAGCGCCCGGCATCGGCCTGTCGCGCACCGGCGGCCCGCCGCCCGAGTACCTGGACCTGGACCAGAACCTCAGCCGAGACCGAGACCGAGACCGAGACCGAGACCTCGACCGGGACATCGACCGCGCGCTCGCCGCCGAGCTGGCGCGCGGGCCGATGGCCAACCACAGCCTCTGCCACGGCGAGCTGGGCAACCTCGAACTGCTCGTCCGGCTGCGCCACCGGCCGGAGGCGGCGGAGCTGCTGACGGCCCGCACCGCCCACCTCCTCGACGACCTGGCCCGCCACGGCCCCCGCTGCGGCGCGCCCGGCGCCGCCCCCACCCCCGGCCTGATGAACGGGCTGGCCGGCATCGGGTACGGCCTGCTCAGGCTCGCCAGGCCCGAACACGTCCCCTCCGTGCTGCTGCTCGACGCGCCCGCCGGGGGTGAGCGCTGATGGGCAGGGTCCCGCTGCGACACCAGCTCACCTCCACCGAATGCGCCGCGGCCTGCCTGGCCATGGTCGCCAGCTTCCACGGCAGGGACACCCGGGTCGCCGAGTGCCGGGAGACGCTCGGCATCGGACGCGACGGCGTGTCCGCCGCCCACCTGATCGCCGCCGCCCCCCGCATGGGCCTGCACGCGCGAAGCGAGCGGACGGAGCGCCTCGGACCCGTCGAGCAACCGGCCATCGCCTACCTGGCCGACCACCACTTCGTCGTCGTGGAGAAGGTCAACGCGCGGCGCGTCCGCCTGGCCGACCCGGCCGGCGGCCGCCAGTGGCAGAGCCTGAAGGACTTCGACCGGCGCTTCGGCGGCGTGCTGATCCACGTGTCGCCCGGCCCCGGGTTCGTCCGGCGGCGCACTCCCATGCGGGAGTGGCTGATGCTCCGCTACCTGCGCGACTTCGTGGCGATGCCTGGCAGCCGGAGCCTGCTCGCCGCCGTACTGGCCTGCGCGACCGTGCTGAAACTGCTCGCCCTGGTACTGCCGCTCGCCACCCAGCAGGTCGTCGACACCTTCGCCCCCGACCGGCGGACGGACATCCTGCCGCTCTTCGCCACGGTGGTGCTCGGCACCACCGTCCTGGCCGGGCTGACGACCCTGCTGAGAGAGATGGCGGTGCTCACCCTGCGCGTCCGCGCCGAGGCGACGCTGGGACGGCAGCTCATCCGCCACATGCTGCGGCTGCCACTCTCGTTCTTCATCCAGCGCCGCAGGGGAGACCTGCTCGCCCGGCTCGGCAGCGTCTCCACCACGCGCGAGACCGTCACGCAACGGCTGCTGATCCTCGTGCTGGACGCCGCGCTCCTGGTGGGCTACCTGATCGGCCTGGCGATCCTCGCCCCCGGCTACGTGCCCGTCGTCGTCGCCCTGGGCGCCGCCCACGTACTGCTGGTGGTACGTGTCTCCTCCCGGGTCGCGGCCGTCTACCAGCGGGAGCTGTCGGCCAAGGCCGAGGAGCAGAGCTACCTCACCGAGACCCTGGAGGCCGTGGTCCCGGTCAAGGCCAACGGCGTCGAGGGACGGGCCGAGCAGCACTGGGCGCGCCTCTTCGACACGTACCGCGGCGCCCTGGTCGTCCGCGGCCGGATCACCGCCGGACTGGAGTCCTTCCACCAGGCCCTCACCGTCGCCGCCCCGCTGCTCCTGCTGCTGACCGGGCTCGGGCTCGTCCTGAACGGCGGCATGACGATCGGCACCGCGCTCGCCGCCAGCACCGTCGCCCTAGCCGTGCTCGCCCCCCTCCAGGGGCTGGCCAGCGCGGGCCAGAGCTACCCGATGCTGCGCAGCCAGATCGAACGGGTCTACGACATCGTCGACGCGGACGAGGAACCCACCGGCCCCGTACGCCTGCCCGCGCACGCCGCCAGCGGCATCGAGGTCGAGGAACTGGTCTTCCACTACCAGGCCGACGCCCCGCCGGTGCTCAGGGACCTCACCTTCACCGTCCCGCCCGGCACCAAGCTCGGCATCGTCGGCCGTACCGGCTCCGGCAAGAGCACCGTCGCCCTGCTGCTCCTCGGCCTGCTGCGCCCCACCACCGGCACGGTGCGCCACGACGGGCACGCGCTGGACGACCTCGACGTCCACGACCTGCGCTCCCGCTGCGGGGCCGTCCTGCAGGACCTCAACCTGTTCAACGGCACGATCATGGACAACCTCACCCTCGGCCGCGAGGACGCCACCGAGGAGGAGGTGGTGCGCGCCGCCCGCGTCGCCGGGCTGCACGACGACGTGGAGGCCATGCCCATGGGGTACGGCACCCTCGTCGGCGAGGCCGGCGCCGCGCTCTCGGCCGGGCAGCGCCAGCGGGTCGCCCTGGCCCGCGCCCTCGTCCACAGGCCTCGCCTGCTCATCCTGGACGAGGCCACCAGCCACCTCGACCCCGAGACCGAACGCCGCGTCGACGCGGCGCTGTCCGGGCTTGAGGTCACGCGGATCGTCATCTCACACCGGCTGAGCGCGATCCGCGACGCCCACAACATCCTCGTGCTCGACCGCGGCCGCGTCGTCGAGCGGGGCACGCACGAGGACCTCGTCGCACGAGAGGGGACCTACCGAGAGCTGTTCGCGCACGACGCGGCACCCCGGCAGCGCGCCGGGGCACTGAACGCGTGAGGCGCGCCGGGTCCCATGGACCGATCCCGACCCACGAAATCCCCATCCAGAAGGAGGGCACGTCATGTCCGACAACGAGCTGATCCGTCAGTGGAAGAACCCGCGGGCCCGCACCGCCGACCTGGTCCACCCGGCCGGGGACATCACCCTGGAGGACGCCCGCGTGGTCGGCGGCCGCGAGCCGCGGACCGAGTACGCCATCTCCTACGGCTGCTGCCCCACCGGCATGTGGTGCGGCGGCTCCTGAGCCGCTCCACCGCGAAGGGTCTCTCCACCGCGAGGGGTCCCTCCATCGCGAAGGATCCCTGTCCACCTCCGCGCCGGTCCGGCCGGAGCCTCCCGAAGTACCGAATCTCACGAAGGAGTAATGAAATGTCTGACAACGAGCTGATCCGTCAGTGGAAGAACCCGCAGGCCCGCACCGCCGACCTGGTCCACCCGGCCGGGGACATCACCCTGGACGACGCCCGCGTGGTCGGCGGCCGCCCTCCGGTGACCGAGTTCCTCTTCTCGGTGGGCTGCTGCCCCACCGGCATCTTCTGCTGATCCCCGTCAGTCCACACCAAGGAGTCATGTTATGTCCGACAACGAGCTGATCCGTCAGTGGAAGAACCCGCAGGCCCGCACCGCCGACCTGGCCCACCCCGCCGGGGAGATCAGCCTGGACGAGCTGGTCGGCGGCCGCGAGCCCGCCACCGAGGGGCTCACCTCCTGGGGCTGCTGCCGCACCGGCCCCTACTGCTGACCCACGCACAACGAATCTCGACCCATCTCGACTTAGGAGGCATGGAATGTCTGACAACGAGCTGATCCGTCAGTGGAAGAACCCGCAGGCCCGCACCGCCGACCTGACCCACCCCGCCGGGGAGATCAGCCTGGACGGGCTGGTCGGCGGCCGCGAGCCGCGGACGGAGCACTTCATCAGCATCGGCTGCTGCGGCACCAGCACGCTCGCCTGCCCGGTGTAGCCCCGCCCGGCCCCTTCCCGGCGTACGGACCGGCCGGGCCGGGACCGGCCGGACGCGAGCGGCGGCGCATCGCGAGCGAAGCCGGAGCCCGGGCCACGGTCCCGGCCGTGGCCGGAAACGCCGGGAAGGGACCGACGCCCCGGCCTTAGCCGGGAACGCCGGGAACACCGGAAGAGCCGGAAACGAGTGACGCCTGGGTTTCGCGCGAAACCCAGGCGTCACTCGTCTCTCATGACCTGTCCGGAACGACCGGAACTCTTGAGACCGTCAGCCCATGTGCGGGTAGCGGTGGTCGGCCGGGGGCACGAAGGTCTCCTTGATGGTCCTGGCGCTCACCCAGCGGGTCAGGTTGAGGATCGACCCGGCCTTGTCGTTGGTCCCCGACGAGCGGCCCCCGCCGAAGGGCTGCTGGCCGACGACCGCGCCGGTCGGCTTGTCGTTGACGTAGAAGTTGCCCGCCGCGAAGCGCAGCCGCTCCGACGCCGAGGTGATCGCGTAGCGGTCCCTGGCGATGAACGAGCCGGTCAGCGCGTACGGCGAGACGCCCTCCATCTGGTCCAGGACCGTGTCGAAGTCCGCGTCGTCGTAGACGTGCACGCCGAGGATCGGCCCGAAGTACTCCTTGACGAAGATCTCGTCGGTGGGGTCGGCCGACTCCAGGATGGTCGGCCGCACGAAGTAACCGGTCGAGTCGTCGTACGAGCCGGTCAGCACGTCGATCGAGTCGAGCGAGCGGGCCCGGTCGATCGCCGCCCTGTGCTTGGCGAACGCCCGCTCGTCGATGACCGCGCCCATGAAGGCCGACAGGTCCGCGGCCACGTCCCCGACGGTGAGCGACTCGGCGGTGCCCACGAGCTCGTCGCGGATCACCGACCAGACCGAGCGCGGCACGTACGCGCGGGAGGCGGCCGAGCACTTCTGCCCCTGGTACTCGAACGCGCCGCGGATCAGCGCGGTGGTGAGCACGGCGGGATCGGCCGAGGGGTGGGCGAGCACGAAGTCCTTGCCGCCGGTCTCGCCGACCAGGCGCGGGTAGGACCGGTACGAGGCGATGTTGGCGCCGACCGTGGACCACAGGTGCTGGAAGGTCGGCGTGGAGCCGGTGAAGTGGATCGCCGCCAGCTCCGGGTGGGTCGTCGCGACCTCGGAGACGGCCGAGCCGTTGCCGGTCACCATGTTGATGACGCCCGGCGGCAGCCCCGCCTCCTCCAGCAGGCGCATGGTGAAGTGCGCGGAGAACTGCTGGGTGGGGGAGGGCTTCCAGACGACGACGTTGCCCATCAGGGCCGGCGCCGACGGCAGGTTCGCGGCGATGGCGGTGAAGTTGAACGGCGTGATCGCCAGGACGAAGCCCTCCAGCGGCCGGTACTCCATCCGGTTCCACACGCCGGGCGAGGAGACCGGCTGGTCGCTGAGCAGCCGCCGCGCGAAGTCCACGTTGAAGCGCAGGAAGTCGATCAGCTCGCAGGCGGCGTCGATCTCCGCCTGCTGCGCGGACTTGGACTGGCCCAGGATCGTCGCGCCGTTCAGCGTCTGCCGGTAGGGGCCGGCGAGCAGGTCGGCGGCCCGCAGGAAGATCGCGGCCCGCTCGTCGAACGGCGTCGCGCGCCACGCGGGCGCCGCCTCAAGCGCCGCGTCGATCGCCGAGCGCACGTCGCCGGCGTTCGCGTCCGCCATCCGGCCCAGCACCGAGGCGTGGTTGTGCGGCTGGACCACGTCGATCGGGGCGCCGCCGCCCATCCGCCGCTCGCCGCCGATCGTCATCGTCAGGTCGAGCTGGGCCCCGGCCAGCTCCTTGACGCGGTTCTCCAGCGCCGTGCGCTCGGCGCTGCCGGGCGCGTAACCGAGCACCGGCTCGTTGGACGGGGCGGGAACGGTGGAGATGGCATCCATCACTTGCCTCCAAGGGCACGAAGAAAGAAGGCGATGTTCGCCGGGCGCTCGGCCAGCCGGCGCATGAAGTAGCCGTACCAGTCGTCCCCGTACGGGATGTAGACGCGCACGGTGTGACCCGCCCCCGCCAGGGCCCGCTGCTTGTCGGCCCTGATCCCGTAGAGCATCTGGTACTCGTACTCGCCCCGGGACCTGGCGAACCGGTCGGCGAGCGTCTCGGTGATCGCGATCAGCCGGTCGTCGTGCGTCGCCACCATCGGGTAGCCCGCGCCCGACATCAGGATGCGCAGGCAGCGCACGTAGGCCTTGTCGACCTCGCTCTTGTTCTGGTGCGCCACCGAGGCGGGCTCGGCGTAGGCGCCCTTGACCAGGCGCACCCGCGACCCCTCGTACGCCAGGTCGCGGCAGTCGGCCTCGCTGCGGAAGAGGTAGGACTGCACGGCGACGCCGGTGGTGGGGAAGTCCGCGCGCAGCGCCCGCAGGATCGCGAGCGTCGAGTCGACCGTGGTGTGGTCCTCCATGTCGAGGGTCACGCTCGCCCCGGAGGCGGCTGCCGCCTCGCAGATCTGCAGCGCGTTCTCCAGAGCGATCTTGTCGCCGTCGGCGCCGAGCGCCTGGCCGACCGCGGAGAGCTTCACCGACACCTCGGCCCGGTCCCCGAGCCCCAGCCCCTCAAGCGCGCCGAGCAGCGTGACGTACGCCCCGGCCGTCTGGGTGGCGGCGGCGGAGTCCCGTGTCTCCTCGCCCAGATGGTCGACGGTGACGGCGAGACCGGCGGCGGCGAGCCCGCGGATCGCCTCGACCGCCTCCCCGGGCGTCTCACCGGCGACGAAGCGATCGACGACCTTGCGTGTCAGCGGCACGCCGGAGACCGCGCGCCGCACCAGCGGCAACCGGGATGCGCCGAGAAGGAGAGAACCGAGCATGTCCCCAGCCTAAAACCTCCGCTCCCGCGGCCATCATGTGCATCTGCCACGATCGGCGGACGAGGCTTTCATACATATGTACGACAATGGTGAGGTGCTGCAGGAGACGGTAGACGAGATCGCCACCAGGCTGGGCGCCTCGGCCACCCTGGAGGACCGGGCCTTCCAGCTCCTGGCCTACGCCGCGCAGAGCGGCGACATCGACGTGGTGCGTCAGGAGTCCATCCTGCGGCGCCGCGCGACGGACCAGGTGCGGGCCTACTTCGAGGGGTACGGCATCGCCGTGGCCCGCGGACCCGTCCGCATCCCCGCCGACGCCGACCTGGGCGTGCTCGCGCGGGTGTGCGTGCCGCTGCGGCACCACGAGGTGACCTACGGCTACCTGTGGCTCCTCGACGACGGCACGCTCGGCGACGACGTCCTCGCCTCGGTCGGCGACCTGGTCTCCCGGGCCGCCACCGCCCTCGCCCAGGAGGCCCGCAGCCGCCAGGACCTGGGCGCTAACCTGCGGGAGCTCTTCTCCCCCGACGCCGAGGAGCGCTCCCGGGCGCTGTCACGGCTGGACGACGTGCGCGGCCCGGTGACGGCGATCGCCGCCCGCACCTCCACGGACCGGGTCGCCGCCCTCTGGACGCTCCCGCGCGCCGTGCTCGCCGACCCCGCGTTCCCGGTGCGGGGCGAGCCGCTGGTCGCCCTCCTGGTCCCGGCGGGCCAGGCGGAGGAACTGGCCGACCGGATCCAGGGCATGTACGCGACGGTGGTGGGCGTCGGCGCCCCCAGGGACGAGCCCGCGCAGGCCTGGCGGAGCTGGCGGGAGGCCGTGCACGCGCTCGGCGTCGCCGGCCGGGTGCCCGCGCTGGCCCCCGTCGCCACCTGGCCGGGGCTGGGCGTCTACCGGCTGCTCGCCCGGATGTCCCCGGCGGGGCTGCGGGAGCTGGCCGAGGAGGTCGCCGGGCTGGCCGAGGACCCGGAGCTGGCCAGGACCGTGGAGGGCTACCTCGACCGCGCGGGTCACGTCCAGGAGGCCGCCGCCGCGCTCGGCGTGCACCGCCAGACCCTCTACTACCGGCTGGCCAAGGCCGAACGGCTCACCGGCAGGAACCTGGCCGACGGCGAGGACCGCCTGCTCGTCCACCTCGCCCTCAAGGCCGCCCACCTGCTCTGACCCACCGGCACCCGTCAGACGGGGGCCCGGTAGACCTTCACCCAGTCCACGTACATGCTCACCGTCGGGGGAGTGGAGCGGTTACGGCACGGCGACCACTCGTTGCAGGTCACGTCGTTCTGGAGCGTGAGGTGCATGAAGCGGCTCCTCGGCACGTTGGGCCCCCGGTAGTCCCACACCTTCCTGCCGTCCAGCCAGAACGTGAGCCGCCCGGGCAGCCAGTCGACCGCGACCGTGTGCCACCGGGTGAAGTCGGCCCGCGTCTGCCGCTGGGCCTGGGGCCGGTCGCCGCGGTGCACGAAGATCCCGCCCGACCTGCGGGCCGGGTCGATGATCTCGGCGAAGTCGACCTCCGCGTACTCGCCGCCACCCTGGTCGGACGGCCAGAGCAGGGCGACGGGGGTGTAGCCCGCGCCGCGCTCGGCCCGCAGCCGCACCTCCCAGCGCCCGTACCGCTGGGCGCTCCGGGTCGCGACGCCCCCCGACAGGTCCCTGCCGCCGTAGAAGCCGCCCTTGAGCCGCAGCACGCCGCCGCCCACGCTCGTGGCCCGCCCGGTGCGCGGGTTGGTCTCGGCGCCGGGGGAGTGGTAGACGACCCACTTGCGGCCGTCGACGCGGGTGCCGTCGAAGTCCTCCACCAGGACCGGGGCGCCCCACCCCGGCGCGGCGGACGGGCCCGCCTCCGCGGACGCGCCCGGCACGGACAGCACGGCCGGCGAGGAGAACGCGAGGGAGGCGGCCAGGACACCCAGGAACGTGCCACGAATCGACATGGGGCCATCAAAGCAACGATCGCACTCCAGTAACAGAGGTATCCCGTTTTCGCATACGTCCCACGGGTTCGGGAGGTGCCGTCCCGGCCCGGCTGTGCCACGATTCCGCACATGGACGACGTTGACGCCGTACGGCGGGCGCTGGCCCGGCTGGTCGAGTCCGGTGAGCTCCGCGCCGAGCAGGTGGAGCCGGTCGCCCTCGCCGTCGGCGAGGCGCTGCGCGAGCCGGGAGCGGCGGACCGGGTCAGGTGGAGCGAGATCCTCGCGTACGTCGGCGGGGGGCTCGTCCTGGCCGGTGCCGCGGCCTTCGTCGGCCTGGGCTGGGACCGGATGACCCAGCCGGCGAGGATCACGGTCCTCGCCGTGGTCACGTTCCTCCTGCTCGCGGTGGCCGTGGGGCTCGGCGCGGCGGCCCGGTCGGCGACCGGCAGGATGGCCGCCGTGCAGGGCAGGGTCGCCGCCACGCTCGCCGCGCTGGGCTCCGGCACGGCGGCGCTGTGCGCGGGGGTGGCGGTCGACCGCCAGGAGGTGCTCGTCGCCGGTGTGGCCGGGCTGGTGGTCGCGGTGGCGGCCTACGCGCCGCTGCCCACCGCGATCGGCCTGCTGGCCTGCGGCGGTTTCGCCCTGGTCGCGCTGACCGGCCTGATGGACGCCGCCGCGGACGAGGGCCCGGCCTGGGGCCTGGCCTACGTCGCGCTGGGCGTGCTCATCCTGGTGGCGGCCCTGGCCGGGGTGCTCGTCCCGCGCGACCTGGGGCTCGGCATGGGCGCCGCCATCGCGATCTTCGGTGGCCAGTGGCCCGTCCTGTGGGACGGAAACGCCTGGGGATACTGGCTCACCGCGCTGATCGCGCTGGCCTGCCTGGCCCTGTACGGGCGGTGGCGCACCTGGATCCTGATCGTCAGCGGCGTGGCCGGGCTGACACTCGCCGTCCCCGAGGCCGTCTGGGACTGGACGGACGGGGCCGTGGGCGGCGCGGTGATCCTGGTCCTGGCCGGAGTCGTCCTGCTGGCCGCCAGCGGCCTCGGCGTCCTCCTGCACCGCCGCGCGACCCGGCCGTAGGCGTCACGCGACCCGGTCGCGGAGCCCGTACGACCCGGTCGCGGGCATCCATCGCGGTCCGGTCACCGTGGTCCGGTCATCGCGGTCCGATCACCGAAGTCCGGTCGCCGCGTACCCCGTACACGCGAAGACCGGGGGCCCTTTCCGGGCCCCCGGTCTCTCTCGGGGTGTGGTGCGCGGTCTCTCGGAGCGCGTTCCGCGCGGCCCGTGACGCCCGGCCGGCGCGGCGAGCGCGGTCAGCGGGCGGAGCCGGACAGCGCGGTCTCGTAGACGTGGACGAGCTCCTGGCTGATCCGCTCCCACGAGTAGCGGGACCGGGCGCGGTCGGCACCGGCGAAGCCGAGCGCGGTGCGGCGGGTCGGGTCGGCGAGCAGCTCGCGGGTGAGGCGGGAGGTCTGCGCCGGGCGGTCGGCGGGCACCAGCAGGCCGGTCACCCCGTCCACCACGGAGTCGAGGTGGGCTCCCACCGCGGAGGCGATGACGGGAACGCCGCAGGCCATGGCCTCCAGCGCCACGACGCCCGCCGGAGCCTCCCTGGGCAGCGAGACGACCACGTCGGCGCTGCGCATCAGCTTGGCGACCGAGGCGTGCGGGACGTGACCGAGGACGGTGATCCGGTCGTCGACGCCGATCTCCTTGGCCAGCAGCATCATGCGGTGCGCGTCGGCGTCGTGCTCCAGGTCCACGGACGCGGGACCACCGGCGATGATCAGCTCGGCCTCGGGGATGCCCTCCAGCGCGCGGATCGCGGTGTGCACGCCCTTGTCGGCCGTGAGCGGGCCGACGTGCAGCAGGCGGGGCCGGGTGCCGCGGGCGGCGGCCGGACCCTGGCGGCGGAACCGCTCGACGTCGACGCCGCACGGGATGACCGAGATGTTGCGGCGCGGTACGCCCAGCCGGATCAGCGAGCTCTCCTCGTCGCCGCACCCGGCGATCACCGCGCTGGCCCGGCGCCCGATGGCCCGCTGCAGCCGGACCTTCTTGGCGTCGCGGGAGTTCTCGTTGCTGAACGTCTGGGTGAACGGCACGTTGAGGCCGTTCGCCCCGGCGATGGCGGCGAGCCCGCCGGTCCAGGAGTGCGCGTGGATGACGTCCGGGCGGTCCTGCCCCCAGCGGTGCATCAGCTGGTCGCCGAGGTCGGACAGGAAGGGCAGGACGCTGTCCTCGGGAAGGTTCTGCGCGGGCCCGGCGGTCAGGTTCTCCAGCGTGACGCCCTGCGACACGCGGACCTTGGCCTTCTCCGAGTCGGAGTTCCTACGGCTGTAGATCGTGACCTTGTGCTCGCGGCCGAGCTCACGGGCGACTGCCATCAGGTGAGCGCGCTGGGCGGCGAGGTCGGACTCGTCCTGGGTGGAGGAGAGAGCCTCGGAGGAGACGAATGCAATGTTCACGGCACACCTCTGGGAGGAGATTAGGCATGAAAAGCCTGTGATTCCTTCAGGGGTGCCTGCGTCTTAGGCACACGTCTGTATGGGGTCAACCATACCCCGATCTCCGCCAAAGCCAAACCCTTGACGGGGAGCAGGTGTTTTTCAGTAAGACCTGCTCTGCCGGGACTCCTCGGCCCTGGCACTCGGGACGTGCAGCTGGATCACGCATCCGCCCTGGTCGTTGTGGATGTCGAGGCGGTCGCACAGCTGCCGGGCGATCCACAGGCCGTCACCGGGACCGGCCACCGAACCCGGCGGGAGGAACCCCGCGACCGGATCGGCGACTCGCCCGCCCCGGCGGTCGACGTGACAGGTGATCGCGCCCAGCCGCTCCCACATCCGCACCGTCACGGGCGGCCCCAGCAGGGCGGCCACCTCGTAGGCGGCGACCGAGAGCAGTTTCGCCCGGTCGTGGCTCAGCCCCATGAAGGACGCGTGGCCGGTGACGAACAACCGCAGGGCGTGGAGCGTCTCCACACGCGCGGCGGCCGAGTCGCCCGGCGGTTCGAGGGGCGGGAAGGAGTCGCACTCGCCGATGAAACCCGCCGGATCGGCGTACTCGGGACAGGACGTCATCGAGACGCCGTCCTCGGAGAGGGTGGGGTGGGTGCGCCGCGCGGCCGCCACCACCCCCGGATCCGCCGTCCGCTCGTCGTACGGGCAGATCATCCACACGTTGGTGGCGCGCAGCAGCAGGTTCAGGCCCGACTCCATGCGCTGCCAGGCCCGCACGTCGGCGGGCGCGCGCCCGGCCCACACCGGCTCGGCGAGGATGCGCACGTGCCCGCCGCGCGGGGCCTCGGGCCCGCGCCGCTGCCAGTAGCGGTGGAAGGCGGTGGCACGCTCCACCGTACGGCGGCCCAGGAACGCGGTCTCCGCGTAGTCGACCAGGCGGCCGTCCCTGCCCAGGGCGCCCCCGAGAAGCTCCAGGTTGGCCGAGGTCGTCGCGACCATCACCGGGTCGCCCTTGGCCAGCCCGTCCCGCACGAACGGCAGCGCCATCGCGAGGAAGCGCCCGTCGGAGTCGTACACCGCGGCCTGGTGGATGGCGGTCATATGAGACCGTCCCCGCCCTGGAGCGGGTCCGGTGCCGAGCCCGAGCCGGCCGTCGGGGCATGGGCGCGCGAGGCGGCCGGTCGCGCCACCGGGCACCCTCCCGTCCAGGCGGGACCGGCGAGGAAGGAGGAGCGGGGAGGCCCGATCCGGCCCGAAGGGGACCGGTCCCGAAGCGATCTCATTCTCGGCCCCACTCCGTCGGGCACGGGTGCCGCCGGGTGCGGCCCCTCGTCGCTCGGTGAGACCAGTGGGTCACCCCGAGTCAACCAAGCTATACGACACGGAGGGCGAGTATCACGATCTCATCCCAAACTCTCCCGCCGGAGAAGGTGTGCCGGTCCTCCTCCACGGTCTTGACGATCTCGGCGGGGGACTGCGCCACGCAGCGCGCCAGCACGTCCGCCAGCCTGGTCTCGCCGTAGGACTCGCCCAGCTCGTTCTGCGAGGCGACCAGGCCGTCGGAGTAGAAGACCAGGGTCTGGCCGGAGGTCAGCGTGAGCTCCTCGGTGAACATCTCCGCCTCGGGCGCGATGCCCAGCGGGACGCCGCCCCCCGCGGTGAACCGCACCCCGCCGTCGGGCCGCAGCAGCGCGGCGGGGTGGTGCCCCGCGCTGGCCAGCCTGATCTTGCGCGCCTTGATGAACCCGGTCACCGCCATCACGAACATGCCGTTGTGCTGGGCGGTCAGGGCCTGGTTCAACTTGCGCATCACCTCGCCCGGGTCGGTCTCCCAGACGCTGAGCACGCGCAGGCCGTTGCGCACCATGGCGCTGACCGACGCGGCCTCCTCGCCCTTGCCCGCGGCGCCCCCGAGGGCGAACCCCCACCCCTCGCCGGCGCGGAAGACGTCGTAGAACTCGGCGCCGACCGGGCTGGAGCCCGCGTTGTAGATCGCCGCCGCCTCGAATCCCGGGATGTCCGGCAGGCTCCGGGGCACCACGCTGGTCCGCAGCGCGTCGGCCGCCCGCGAGCGGGTCTGGAAACTGCGCCGCGCGCGCAGCGCGAGCCCCAGATGGGCGCCGATCTCCTCCATCAGCCCGAGATCGGCCAGCGAGAACGGCTCGCGGTCGCGCAGCCGCACCAGGGTGAGCGAGCCCAGCACGCCGTTCTCGCCGCCGATCGGCACGATCAGCACCGAGGCGGCGCCCATCACCCGCAGCAGCGGCGGGCCGCCGGGGACGTCGCCGAGCAGCCCGTCGTCCTCCAGCATCTCGTGCACCACGCCGGAACCGCCGGTCAGCACGTGCGCGAGGGCCGGCGCGGTCAGCGGGTTCATCCCCTCGGCGAGGCGGACCAGCTGGGTCACCGGCTTGTCGCTCGGGCCGAGCACGCAGGCCCGTCTGGGCATGCCGTCGCGGACCACGTCGGCGATCACCCAGTCGGCCCACTCGGCGGCCAGCAGCCGCGAGGCCCTGGTGACGGTCACCGGCTGGCGCAGGCTCTCCTCGTCGAGCAGCAGGCGGGTCATCCTGGACAGCAGCTCCTGGCGGCGCGCCGCGGCCATGACCAGGGTGGCGTCCGAGCGGTCGGCCGGGCCGTGCGGCGGCCCCGCCACCTGCGCCTCCAGCGGCAGGATCATGACCGCGACCATCTCCTGCGGCTCGCCCGGCATCGTGAGCCGGGTGACGGCCAGCTGCACCGTGTGCGCGCGGCCCTGGTGGGCCAGCCGCGTCTGGAGGGTCGCGGTCTGGCCGCCCTGCTGGACCGCCGTCAGGTGCGAGCGGAACGCCGCCCGCCGGGAGACGTCGACGAACAGCGGGAACGAGCGGCCGATCAGGTATCCCGCGGGACTGCCGAGCATCCGGGAGGTCTCGGCGCTGATCCGCCGCACCACCCCCGAGGCGTCCAGCACCACCACCGGGATGGGGAAGGTACGGAACACCTGCCGCAGCAGCTTGAGCTCCCGCTGCGACCCGCTCTCCCGCTCACCCGACCGTTTGGGCGCCTTGCGCAGCTCGCGCACCGAGGCGTCCAGCAGCTCGCGGGCGGTGTCGAGCTCCGCGAGAGCCGCGTCGAGTGTGGACCGGGGGTCGGCGGGGTAGGCGGACTTCGCCTCGCGCAGGGAGGAGACCCTGGTGGTCAGCGCGTTCAGCGCCTGCTCCAGGGTCTGAAGGCCAATGGCGTCGGTCAATGCTCGTCCTCGTCAGGGGCCGTGGTGGGCTGGTCCCGTCGTAGACGGTACGCCACCCGGTAGGCCGAATCGATGCGCGGTCGGATACTGGATTAAGTTGGCGGCACAGGTAAGGGGAGTCGCGAGATGGACATGGTCACCCCCGTCCTCGCCAGGGACCTCGCGGTCCTCGGCCGGGTCAGCGAGGAAACGTCGAGCGAGAGCGTGCTGCGCGGCCTCACGGCCACCCTCGCGGGCGGTGTGCCCGGTTGCGCGGGCGGCTCCGCCGAGCTCTGGCGCCAGGAACGGATGGTCGTCTCAGCTTCCCACAGCGAGCTCATCGTGCTCCTCGACAGCGAGGAGGAACTCGGCGAGGGCCCCTCGTCCGAGGCCCGCGCCACCGGGCGCCACGTGATCCTCCAGGACGTCCTGCGCGAGCCCCGCTGGCCGTCGTACACCGCCATGGCCGTCCGCTGCGGGGTCCGCTCGGTGCTGGCGATGCCCATCGTCGTCGAGCACGCCGTCCTGGTCCTCGGCATGTACGGGGTACGGCCCGGCGCCTTCGCGGCCAGGAACGTCCCGCCGCTGGCGGAGATGCTCGCCGAGCAGGTGGGGGTGGCCCTCGCCAACATGTGGGACTACGACGAGGTACGCACCGACGCGGCCCAGATGCAGGAGGCCCTCGCCGGCCGGGCGATCATCGACCAGGCCAAGGGGATCATCATGAAGTCCAGCGGCTGCTCGGCCGAGGCCGCCTTCGACGAGCTGCGCCGCATCTCGCAGCACCATCAGGTGAAGGTCGCGGACCTGGCCAAGCTGCTGGTCGAGGAGCACCAGCGCAACCGCGAGGCGAAGCAGGAGGGCTGAACCCTACGGCGACCGTTACCTCCTGTGACCGTCACCTCCTGTGACCGTCATCTTCTGCGACCGCTACCTTCGGCGATCGGGTACTCCGGCGACGGGGCGGCGCGGTGACGAGGCGGCGCGAGAGACCTCCGCCGGAGAGATCTCCGCCACCTTCGCCGATCGGCCTCTGGCAGGCGGACACCGCCCTCGACGACCGGCTCCTCGGTGACGACTCCCGCTCCTGACGATCGCCCCGGCCGGCCGGACCGGTCTCCGGGGTGGTCTTCTGACGGTTCCCGGCCGGCCGGGGCGATCGGCCGTTATCCGAAGGCGGCGATCGCGTCGTCGATCGTGTCGTACAGGGGCAGGCGCTGGGCGAGACCTGTGATCCACATCACCTTGGTCTTGGCGTACTCCACCCCGATGAGGGCGAACTTGGCGCCCGCGGTGGTGCTGACCTGCCAGTGGTGGACGATGAGCCCCAGCGCGCGCGAGTCCATGAAGGTCACCCCGCTCAGGTCCAGCGCCATGTCGAGACCGTGCTCACCGGTCTCCGCCGCCAGGTAGTCGGCGAACTGATCCCTCGTCGTCGCGTCCAGCAGACCCGTCACCCGGATCACGTTGATCCCACTGACGAGCGCCGACGTGAGAGTCAGGGCTGCCGATCTCTCGCCGTTCTCCGACACCGTCACTCAGGGCCTCCTCGTGCCATTCGATTAGCAACCTTACTGTTACCTGGGGGCGAGTAATACTCCAGGATTCCGGGCAATAATGGAACCAGAGGTCCAGCAGAGGGCCTCGCCTCGAAAAATTGGTCGAGGCGATGCCGTCTGCCCGGATGTTGCTTCCGTGGTCGGCTCGCCCGACAGTAATACCAGGGAGCAGCAATGTCTGTTCAGGCACTCGCAATCACCGACATGACCGCTGAGGACCTCCTCGCCGAGATGTCCCTGCCTGAGATCTCCGAATACCGCGCCGAGCGTCTGCGTGAGCGCATCGTCGAGATGCACCGCCACCTCGCCATGGAGATCGCCCGCCGCTACCGCTACCGGGGGGAGCCGCTGGAGGACCTCCTGCAGGCCGCGTACGTGGGGCTGATGAAGGCCATCAACGGCTTCGACCCGACCCTCGGGCACCCCTTCCGCGGCTACGCCGTGGTCACCATGACCGGTGAGGTCAAGCGCCACTTCCGCGACCGCACCTGGGCCATCCGCGTCCCCCGCGTCTACCAGGAGCGCCGGGCCGAGCTGAACCGCCTGGTCTCCGACCTCAGCCAGGACCTCGGCCGCGCCCCCACGGTCGCCGAGCTGGCCGAGAAGATGAAGATCTCCGAAGAGGACGTCCTGCTCACCCTCGACGCCTCCGCCGCCTACAGCGCGCTCTCGCTCGACGCCCCGCTCGGCGCCGACGACGACGCCGCCGCGCTGGGTGACGTCATCCCCGACGAGGACGACGTGCTGGGCACCCTCGTGGACCGCGAGGCGGTCAAGCCGCTGATCGACAAGCTCCCGGACCGGGAGAAGAACATCCTCCTGCTGCGTTTCTTCGGCAACCTGACCCAGGCCGAGATAGCGGCCGAATTCGGGATCTCCCAGATGCACGTCTCCCGTATCCTGCGGAAGGTGCTTGACCAGCTCCGGGAGGAACTTGTCGCCGAATGCTGAATACACCGCTCGTTACAGGGCACCCAAGTCGGCGACAACGGACGTGGCGTAAGGTGCGTTTGAATGGATCCCGGATGCTGAGGACAACGGCGGACTGGGACAGGGGAGGCGGATCTCGGGTGAACGAGGACGGTGTTCGTCCCGCCCGCTTCACGGCGAGTGGCGGCCGTTCCCCGATGATCCCGGCCGGAGCCGCTGTCGCCGAACTCGCCTTCTGTCTCCCCGATCTCCCCGACGTGCGCGACTTCGCCTCCGCCCAGGCCGTGCGGGGCGGTATGTCCCAGGAGGGTCTCGCCGACTTCCTGGTGGCGCTGAACGAGGTGGCCACCAACGCGGTCACCCACGGCCACACCACCGCCAAGGCCGTGCTGCGGATGTGGACGGTCGGCCGGACCCTCGTCGTGGAGATCCACGACGAGGGCCGGTGGGACCCGGGCCCCAACCCGGGGGAGACGCCCCCAGGGCCGCACGCGACCAGCGGCATGGGCCTGTGGGTGGCCCGGATGGTCAGTTCCGACATCAAGTTCGAGACCGGGGCCTCGGGAACGTTCATCACCATGTCGTTCAAGGTCTGATTTTCTCCGGGTTCCGCCCGGAGGCTCCGTACAGGGATCGTGGGCGGCGCTACGTGGCCACGTACGCCGCCCCCCGGCCTTCCCCCTACTTCTCCCCACCTTCGCCGGCGCGAGGCGCGGATCACCGCCTTCGACGCCGGTTTTCCCATGCCCGGGGATCCCTGTTTCCCATGCCCGGGGATTCCCGCCCGAGACGCCGGACGGCACCGTCGAGGCTCCGCGTGCCCTTGGATCGCTCCGCTCGGCTTCCTTGGCCGGGCACGTCTGGCGCTGGGCCCGGTCCGCCCGGCTCCTGAACCGGCCTGCCTGGCTCTCTGAGCCCGTTCCGTGCGGTCCCGGGCTTCCACCTGGTGGACTACGGCCCCCGCGGAGGCCGGGATCGCACGTGTGTCCGTAGGTGGGGACTTCGTGGATGTCTCCGGAGGGGCGGGCCTCGCGGTGTGCATGCCTTCGAGGTGGGCGGATCTTGCGGGTGTGGACGCTTCGTACCGCCGGGAGCTCAGCGTCTGTCGGCTCTCCTGGAGGGCTCCGGATGGTCCTCCAGGGGCTCGGGGCGGGTGGGCAGACGGGAAGGGGCCCGTCCTATGTGGACGGGCCCCTTCCCGTTTCGACAGGTCCCCGGGGGCGGGCCCCTGGAGGGGCCGCCCCCGGAAAGGTCTAGCGCCTACGGCGCCAGCCGCCCCCGCCGCCGGTGGTGGTCCGCGGGCCGGCCGAGCCGATCCCGGCCTGGTGCAGCGCGAGGAGCAGGAGTCCGAGAAGCAGGAAACCGGTACCGGTGAGCGGGCCGAGCCTGGTGTTGATCAGGTCGAGCAGGAATCCGAGGCCGAAGACGACGGCGGCGGCGATGGCGAGCATGGTTACCTCGTTCCAGCGGAGATGTTCAGGAGCTGTTCCAGAGTCGCCCGGTAGTCGCGCAGGGCGGTCCGGAGGTCTTCGGTGTCGTTCTTCTCGGTGTTCTTCCAACGTCCCTGGAGCTCGGTGGCCCGGGTCTCCAGCGCGTTCCGCAGGGAGCTCGTGACCTCGTCGAGCAGGGAGTCGGCCCGTTCCACCGCTTCACGCGGGTCGTCCACGAAACCGGCCTGAACCTCCTGCCAGCGCCGCCGTACGTCGTCGGAGTCCTGGTCGAACAGGGCTGCGGCGGTGGCGGGCGCGGTGGCGGCGGGCGTCTGCTCGGTCTCGGTCTCCGCGGGAGTGAAGCCCGTACCCTCGTCGAGCACGTCGTCCGGCCGGTCCGCGGTGTTCTCGGGGAAACCGGGGGTCGCCGGGGCGTCGTGCGCGGCGGTGCCGGTCACCGGGGTGACCGGGGTCGCGGCGGAGGACTGGGCGTGGGCGAACGGGCTGTCGTTCCGGTAGTCCCTGTCGGTCTTGCCGTCGTCGTCGAGATCACCCGGCACGTCGTGCCGGTCGTCGTCGAGCGGGGCGTCCGTACCGGTGGTGGCGCGCCGGTCGTCGCTCGATTCGACGACGAGGACGTCGTCGCGGTCGCTGATCAGCGGGTCGCGGGTATCGGTGTCCGGGTCGAGGGGCGAGGTGTCCGTGCGGTCGGCGTCACCGTGGCGCGGCTCCTGGAATTCGGGGGCCACGTCCTGGTCGTGCTTCGGCGCGTTCAGGTCGTCCTCGTCGAACTTGCGGACCGTACGGGTGTCGTCCTCGTCCGCCTTGTGGACCAGACGGTCCTTGTCCGGGTCGAATCGGTCGTTCATATCGTTCACCGTCCTTGGGTGTCGCGTCGGGAGGCTCGCTCGGCGTCGTCGTCGGCGGTCTCATGCTCGGGCTTTACGGAATCCGCTCGCGGGACGTCCCGATCGGCGGGAACCGTGGCACCCGTCCGTCCGAGGTCCCCGTCGACGGTCTCGACCCGCCGGGAGGCCCGGCTGTCGTTGACCGAGCTGCCGGGAGCTTCCAGCAACTCCTCGAACAGGGCGCGGTAGTGAACCATGGCCTGCCGGAGTTCCTCGGTGGAGGCCTCCTTGTGGGCGGCCCGGGTGCTGATCTCGTGAGCCTGCCGGTAGTGGTCGAGCGTGCGGCCGTGCGCGACCGAAAGGTCGGAGAGCCGCTGCTCGAAGTCCTCGGTCGGGTAACCCCGCTCCGCCATCACCGAGGTGACCAGGTGGTCGGCCTCCGTCACCGCGAAGCCGGGAGCGTCCACGAAACGCTCCTGGACCTCCATCCACTTCTTCGTGTAGATCTCGCGCGTACCGGCGTCCAGGGTGCGGATGTCTAGGGAGCTGAAGCGCTGCTCGCGAGCGATGAGCTCCTGCTCGGCATCGCGTCTGTTGTCACGTTCCTGCACGGTACGTTCGTATTCGGGGCCGAAGCGGTCGCGAAGCCGGTGTCGGCGCTGCTGCTGCAGCACGAAATAGCCGACTGCGACGATCGCCACCACCGCGACCACGACGACGGCCACCCAGATCACGGTGGACATGTCTGCCTCCGGTTGTGTAGGCGCTTGTACCCGTGCGCTGCCCTGGGGTCAAGGCTCGAAACCGGTTGGCAACATCTCTGGCGTGCCATTATTCGATCTGGATTTAATGTTTTACCGGGATTTGTCGGGTATTGACTATCCCTTTACCGAGCCTCCGATCGCGCCCCCCGCGTCCGCGCTCGTTCCCCGGTCCCGCTCCCGCGCTCGTTCCCCGGCTCGCTCCTCCGCGCCCATACCTCTGCCTCGCTCCTCCGCTGGCTTACTCATCTGCGTGATCTTCGACGGCGTAGGGGGCCTCGCGGCTCTTATGCCCACGCTCACCCCTGCGCGTGATCATCAGTGGCACCGGAGCCCTCGTTGGCGTCGACGGCCTTCCTGGCCTCGTTCAGCATCCTCTCGGCCAGCCAGTCCCCGGGAGAGGCGGGAACCTCCAGGAACCCCCTGCCGGGCTCGTACGAGATGTCCATGCCGGAGGCGACCAGCCGCCCGGCCCAGCGCAGCGCCGTGTTCAGCTTCTCGGCGGGGATCACCCGCCCCTGTGCCACGGACGAGAGATTTCGCAGGTTCGTCGTGGGCCCGGACTGGTTGTGCGCGCGGTCCAGCTTCCACGGGATGGCCCGCGAGTGATCGAGCATCGGTTTCGAGAGCCCGGCCGCCCGCTTCGCCTGCAAGATCCCGGACTCGCTCACCCCGAACCGCGCGGCCAGTTCCGCGTTCGACAACCCCTGCCGGGCCAGTCGCCGCAGCTCCTCCTGGTCGATCAACGCCTTACGCCCCACGTGCCCTCGCCCTTCACACGATCGCCTGCTCTCGCGGGCGTCGCCGTGTGCGAAGCCCCCTCGATCTGCGCTAAGGTTAAGACCGTTCAGCCCGCGAGGGCGACGAACAACCGGGACGTAGCGCAGCTTGGTAGCGCACTTGACTGGGGGTCAAGGGGTCGCAGGTTCAAATCCTGTCGTCCCGACCAGGTTTTAGCTGGTCGGCAGGGGTTTCGGAGTTTCTCCGGAGCCCCTTTTTCGATCTTCGGGAGCCAAACGGGGAGCCACTGGGTCACGCGGACCGGCTCTGCCTCTTCAGGATCTTGTCCATGGCCTGGGCGCCCTTGGTGAGCGCGGGCCTGATCTCGTGACGGTAGACCGTCTCGGTCACGTGCGTACTGACGTGGCCCACGAGATCGCTGATGTCCTCCACCGGCACGTCATGCGCGCTCAGGATGGACACGAAACTGTGGCGGAGTTCGCGAGGCGTCCAGTCCTCGCCGAGTCCCGCCAACGTGGTGATCTTCTGGAACTCCCGGCGCACCTGCCACCGGTCGAGCGGCGTGCCGTCCTCACGACAGAAGACGAGATCGTGATCCTGCCACTTCTCGCCCGCCTGAAGCCGCTCAGCGGCTTGGCGCCGATGATGCGCCCTGAGCGCTTCGACGGCCTTCTTGGGCAGCTTCAGAACTCGCCTGGATCGCTTGGTCTTCGTGTCACCCTTGGCCCGCACGGAGCGGTACACGGCGACCGTGCGCGCCTTGAGATCGACCTCCGGCCACGTGAGCGCGCGTGCCTCCTCGGTGCGGATACCGGCCAGCAGTGACAGCACCACGTACGCCGAGAGACGGAACTCGGCGGTGGTCCTCAGTGCCTCAAGCAGCTTGACCGCCTGCTCCAGGGTCATCGCTTTCGAAGGGTGACCCTCCTGGCCTTCCGGGACGATGACGAGACTCGCGACGTTGCGCCTCACCCTGTCGCGCGCCTGCGCCTGGCGAATCGCGCGCTCCAAGATCTGGTGAACCAGGCGGAGCGAACGCGTGGACAACTCCTCCGCTCGCTCGTCCAACCACTTGTCCAGGTGGTCCGCCGTCAGCTCCTTGAGCTTGACGGCCCCGATCTGGGGGATCAGGTTCTTGCGTGCCAGAGACCGGTAGTTGTCGATCGTGCTCTTGGCCTTCCCCTTCAGTCCCTTCTCTAAGAAGTCGTTGACGGCGTCCTCCACGGAGTATCTGACCTCCGTCTTGATGCCCGCCTCCAGATCCTCCACGGCTTCGCGGAGTCTGTCCCTGACCTGTGCCTTGGTCTTCCCCTTGCGCTTGACGCGCTGGCGCTTGCCGGTGGCGTCGAAGCCGAGACTGATGGCGCCGGTGAACCCGTCTCCTTCCGGATAGATGGACGCTTCGTACTTCCCGATGATGATCTTCATGCGGTTTCCTCCTTTCTCTTGCCGGTCCGATCGTGCGTGCCCTGATCCGCTGTCGAGGCGTACCACCGGGTTCGTGGGGATCAGGGCTGTCGTCCCTGTCAGCCGTTGTCGTTCTCGTGCCGCTCGATGTACTCGTCAATGGCTTTCCTGATGACATAGGCCATGTCGCGATCCTGCTTCCTGGCGATCTTCTGGAGCTTGTCCCGACGGTTGGAGTCGAGTCTCAAGCTGTAGTTCTCGGTAGCCATGCCGCTCTCTCTGTGGTGGCAGCGGTGGTCCCGTCCGGTGCGCCTGTGGCGATGAACCGTCCTGTTCTCAACCGCTGTTCGTGCCTGAAAGATCGGCTCGCGGTGCCCTGGATTTCGTGGGGGAGGGGCGACCCGTCAAGCCGTTCGGGGGCAGCGTACCACGATGCATTGCGGTGCAATGCACTTCTAATGAGTGTCTTCGAGGGTGGCGATGAACTCGGTCAGGTGCCGATCGGTGATCCTGCGCAGCCTCCCGATCTTGATGCTGCGGAGCTGGCCGGTTCTGAGCAGAAAATAGATCTTGTCGCGACCCACGTTCAGCATCTCCGCGACTTGCTCGACGGTGTACGCCTGCACGCCTCACCTCCTTTCTCTCGCGCCCTCCTCGGGCACGGGTTGAATGTGGCCGATCACCTCCGTTGGTTACTTTTCGTGATCGTCCGCGCGAACGTCCACGGATGGGCATGCCGCCCTTACGTGCAGACGCGCGTGTGGACATGGACGTGGACGATTACCGGCTGTCAGGGCGCAGGGGTGGCGCGCCAGCGTCCCCGACTGACTTGGATGACGCGTTCGGAGCGGGCATGTTCTTGGAGCCGGGAGTAGATCCAGGATCGGCCCATGCCGGTGATGCGCATCAGGTCGTCGATCGAGACGCCGTCGGCGGGGGCGTCGCGCAGGGCGGTCCATAGAGCGTTCTCGGCGTCCTGCGTTCCGTCTGGGCGGGCGTGCTTGGGAGGGGAGGGCGACGCGTCGGTGCCGTCCGGCGGGGCCTGTGCGGTTGGGGTGGTGGCTTCGAGGGCGGTAGCAGAGATGGAGTCGAGCGGCGGGCGTTGGGGGGCGTGGTGGGTGGCGGTGCGCTGGACTCCGGCGTCGTCGAGGAGGTAGGTGCGGGCGCGGCGTGGGATGTCGTGTTCGGGGGCGCTGATGAGGAACTTGCCGGGCGCGTTGAGGGTGTGCGAGTGCCATCCGCTCTTGAGCATCCCCTGGCCGAGGATGAGATCGACGTCGCGGCGCTCCCGGACCCGGAAGGAGAGTCGTACGTCCATCTGGGAGCGCACCGCGCCCTGTCCCATGGCCTTCTGTGACGGGCGCTGGGTGGCGGCCACCAGGGTGACGGCAACCGCGCGACCGCGCCGGGCGATGGAGTCGGCGTGCCGGACGGCACCGGGCGCCTCATCGACGAGTTCGGCGTACTCGTCGATCAACACGATCAGAGCGGGTGCGTCCGGGCGCGGCTCCCACACGCGTTTGCCGTGCCGGGCGAGCGCGTCGGCGCGCCCGTCCAGGATGGCCACCGCGTCGCCCATCAGCGTTTCGGCTTCCTGCGGGGTGGTGGCCAGCCGATCCAGGCAGGAGGCCCAGGGCAGGAGTTCCATGCCGCGCTTGAGGTCGACGCCCCAGATGATGACATCGGGGCAGGCGGACAGGTCACCGAGGATGATGTTGACGCCGCCGCTCTTGCCCGCACCGGCCACTCCGCCGACCAGCGCGTGACGGCGCAGCAGGGAGACGCGTACGGGGCTGCCGTCTTCGAACACGCCCAGCTTGACGGGCTGGGTGATCGAGGTGACCGACGGTCCGGGCCAGGTGATCGCATCGGCGTGCGGGTCGGTCTCGATGACCCGCAGCTCCAGGCGGTTGGCGCGCTCGGGGATCGGCTGGATACGGGCCGAGCCGCGTCGGGTGCCGAGAGCCGATTCCAGGGCGGGGATCTTGGCGATGGCGTCCTCTACGGTCTGGCCACGTGCCAGGGCGATCCTGGCCCGGTAGCCCCACAGGTCGACGATCGCCGATTGGATGCGAGAGCCGGTCAGGCCGACGGCGTTGGCGATGTCGGGCCAGGCGGCCAGGGTGCGTTCCACCCGCACCCTGGCGCGGCGCCGGCGATGTGCCCACCACGGGAGCGTGGTGAGCACCCCGCCGACGCCGAGCAGTGCCGGAAGCGGCGTTGTGAACGGGCCGAGCGCGGCGGCCGTGGCGATCCACCCACCGACCAGCAGCACGACCGCGGCGGCGTAGCCGCGTTCGATGCGGCGCGTGAGGTTGACCCACCGGCCGAAGATGACCAGCGCCCACGCGAGGACGGCGGTGAGGGTGAGGACGGTCGGCCACCACGTCGGGTAGGCGGTGTGCAGGATCACCCCGCTCACGAGGGTGAGCAGCGCCGTGGTGAGCGGGGTGAGTTCGGAGCGATAACGCCACAGGGCGCGGGTGATGGTCACGACGGCCAGGGGCGCGAATTCCAGGTCATCGGAGAGAACCATCAGGGGTTCGATGCCGTCGCGGCGGATGCGGCGGGCGTTGCGGCGCAGGCGGCGCCGGGAGGTGCGGTGCCTGCTCATCCGGCATCACCCGTCGAAGGGTGTTGGGCGGTGAGTTCGTCGCGCAGGTAGAACAGCGGGTCGGCTTCGCCGTCGTGGTGGGCGGCCAGGGTGGCGCGGGCGGCGGCGATCAGGTCGGCGTGCCTGCGGCGGGTACGGGCGAGATCGGCGCGCAGGCCGGTGATCTGAGTGGCGAGGGTGAGGGTGTCGTCCAGGGCGGTGAACAGGTACTGCCAGATGTCGGTCAGGGTGAGGGTGGCGCTGGAGAAGGCGGTGAGGATCTGGCGGGCGGTGCGGTTGCGGGCGATGACCTCCTGAAGATCACGGTCGGGATAGGGGTGGGTGTGGGGCACTAGGCATCCCTCCTTCGGTCGAGCAACGGGGGTCAGGAGCCGGTGAGCCAGCTCAGCGCGGCGTCCACCAATTGGCGGATGTCAGGGCCGAGGGCGGTCGCGGCCAGGAAGAAGCCGAACAGCAGACATGTGACCGCCTGCCACAGGCGCAGTCCGAGGTAGCGCCAGGCGACGAGCACGACGACGCCCAGCAGCACGACCAGGGGAATCGACACGGTCATGGGGACTTCACCTCCTTTTGCAGGTCAGACGCTGTCGTGATGGGCCTTGCGACGATGCCAGCGGGCACGGGCACGGCACTTGCGACAGCGACCGGTACCGGGGTCAGTGAGAGCGCCGCAGAGGCAGCGACGGAGAAACGGGGTGAGAGCGCGCAACGGATTCACCTCCTCACATCACAGAGAGCAGGATCGGAGCAGCGGTGGGCGTGGGTGCCGAGCAGTCGACGCGACATGCCCTCGATGGGAGTGCGGGGTGCTCTGGCCATGCTCATCCGGCGGTCTTCGGTGCGGATGCTGACGATCAGTACGGTGAACACCACCAGCGCGCAGCCGGACAGGAACAGGGCCAGGAAGATGATGAACAGGGGGATGTCCATGGCCTACCTCCCCGAGATCGCGTCGGAGCGGTGCGAGACGAACGCCGTTGCGTCCATCTCGCGCGGGGCGTGGGCGTCGGGATGAATCTCCGAGACGTCGTCCAGGGCGCGGATTCCGGCGATCAGGTGGGGACGTGGTGTGTGGTCGGAGTCGGTCATGGAGATCACTTCCTTTCCGCCGTGGGGTGCCTACGAGTGCGAAGGTAGGTTCGGCGGAAGGGATGGCCCCATCGCGAGGTGAGATCTTGCAGTGAGATGAACGGGATCTTGCGGTGAGATAAACCGCTGCTCATCGGCTTGTGCGGGCAACAAAAAACCTCCGACAGAGCTGGGGAACCAACGCTGTTGAAGCGCTGCAGCTCTGCCGGAGGCGGTTGGGGACACGACGGTGCGGGACTGGGACCTTGCCAGGGGCGTGGGGAAGGAACGTCAACCGCACCGCCGCGTCCGTCTAGGGGGGCGGGCGCCCGATCAAGACAAGTTGATCAAAAGGCACGGTGGTCATGATCGAGCCATCCGACCCGTTCTTGAACTCACAGAAGACCCACACCTCTGGCTCAGCGAAGTTGGTCTGACAGCCAGCCTCGTCCAGTCGGGTGATCTCCACGATCTCTCCCCACAGAGGATCGGAGGGATGCTGCCCTCCGTCACTGACCCGCGCAGGGATGATCTCGAACGGCGCTCCGTCCTGATTACGTTCGAACGCCAGCTCATCACCCGTCCGCAGTGTTTCCGCCTGAGCTACGACCAGGACGCGCGTCATAGCGGCGCTCCCATTCCCTGGCCGGAAGCGTCTTTCAGGACCTCACGGATCACTCCGGACATGGGATGCCCTTTCGCGAGATCCCGGAACCGGTCGGCGACTCGGCGAGCAACTGTCAGGGGGTCATCGGTCGGGCCGTAGTGGTACTTCCACCGGCCGCTTCTCGCTGCTTTCTGCCCTGACCACCAGATGTAGGAGGTTCCGTCGGACCAGACCACGAGGTCGATCCAGACGGAGACCAGCGATATCCCGTCGCCGTTGTGGACATCCGCAGAGATGCCGAGGTCCGAGAGGGCGAGTCGCAGCCATTCGGCGGCCTGGGCGGAATCGTGGGCTCTCTTTCCGGGGTTGATCGCCGTACTGAGCACCTTTGCCCACCTTTGTTGGATGTGTGAGCCGCATTCCTCCTCAGGGCAGCTCCGACCTGCGTCTTGCACCCGGTGAGTTTTCCAAGCAAAGAGGTTCGGGCGAATCTCACCGTGATATCTCACGATGTGATGGACTAAGAGATCTACGATTTATCCGCAGGCGAGCAACCACGGGAACGGATCGCGCGCCATGGTGATGGACCGGCAGAACGTGAGAGAAATTCTCGATGCCGTTTTCGCACGTCAGGACATGGATGATGTGTGCAGGCGGCGTGATCTCGGGGGGATTATCCGCATCCTGGGCAAATACGGCATCACCCAAGGACAGATCGCCAGCTTGACGGGGATCGCTCAGGGGCGCATCAGCGAGTACAAGACGGGCAAGCGAGTTCCGACCGCAAAGTCTACGTTTGAGGCAATCGCCGATGGTTTGGGCATACCTGCGCACTCCAGGCGCGCTCTGGGGCTTTCCCCCAACAGCGGGGCTGATGGTGCTGAGGGTGCACGTGTTGTCGGTGGTGACTTTCAGCTCCCAACGGACACGTTCGACTTGCAGCTTCTAGCCGAAGCAGTCGGGAAGCGAGGCGACGCGTTGAAACGCCGCGAACTCCTCAGCATGATCGCCAGACTTGGCGCCACCACGAGCCTTGCGCAGAGCGAGGTGTGGGAACGCCTCTCGTACGCTCTGGCCAAGCCCAGCGCCATCGACGAGGCGATCGTCCGAGAAATGGAAGCACGGTCAGCGGGCTTCCATCGTCTCGAAGAGATCATGTCAGCCAACTCGATTTTCAAAGGACTGGCCGCTCACCTCAGAGAAGTGGGCACGATCCTCAACGGAACCACCACTGACCCCAATGACGAGTTGAGGAGACGCCTCATCGTCGTCGCGGGGGAAAGCAGCGTGCTCGCCGGTTGGATTGCCAGCGACATGGGAAGTCCGACAACCGCGCGCAACTTCTACAGCACCGCAGAAAGAGCCGCGAAAGAAGCCAACGATCCCAGCATCATCGCGTGCACCTACGCGTACCGCAGCTACATCCCCAGTGCCAAAGGCTCCCACGGACGCGCCAGAGCACTTCTCGGAAGCGCCCTAGAGCTTCTTCCTCCCTCGGTATCTCCGGGAACGACTTCGTGGCTTGCCGCACGGCACGCGGAGGAAAGCGCGGCTCTGGGAGACAAAGAGAACGCTCTGCGCTCATGGGCACAGGCTCACGAAGCTTTCAGCGTCGCGGACCCTGAAGAAGACCGCGTGTGGACCAGGTTCCTCGATCAGGACAGGTTCGACTCGTTCCGCATCGCCACCTATTCCAGGATCGGCAGGCTGACTGAAGCAGAAGAGATGGCACACGCTGTTATCGCGCGTCTGCCACAGGTAGACAGGAAACGAGCAGCGATCATCCTCGGCGACATCGCTACGGCGCATATCGTCCAAGGCTCTATCGAAGAAGCGGCCAAGCTGGCCAGGGACGGCCTGGCAGCCGTCAGGGAAACCGAGTCCGTCATCTGGCTTCCCCGCTTCGAAGTGATAGCGGAGTCGCTGAGGCGGTGGCGTACACAACCGGCCGTCCGGGCCTTCATGGAAGATCTGATTATGACGAAGCGTCAGTTTTCTTCGTCTCAGTACTGATCCAGCTCAGATAGTCGGAGCTTCCTGAAACTACAGGGATCGCAATTATCTCGGGCGTAACATAGTCATGTCTTGCTTTGATGTGCTCTTCTAGCTCAGCGAAGCAAGCCGATGTCGTCACAATGGTCAACTGCCATTCTTCTCTGTCCTCAAGACTTCCCCTCCACCAGTACACAGACCTTATAGGTCCTGTGATCTGAACTCCGGCTGCAAGGCGTGCATCTGTAATGCTATGTGCCAAAGTCGCTCCGCCTTCGGAGGTCGGGACCGTCGTTATAACCTGTATGTAGTCCATTCTCGATCCATTAGCAATGTGAGTTATTCGGGGTCTGGGGAATACACGATTATACCGCTCTTTGTTCCCGGAGGGGTTGTCTTTCCGATTTTAACTCCTTCTGTAATGAGCAACCTCGTAGATGGATAAGCGTGACTCCAGAGCCAGTTAATCAGCGCTCCGCGACATAAAATTCTTGCAGCATCGCTGATGTCTCGGTCTTTTGTGGAAGTTTGATCTAATCCCCACGAAGGAATCGTATGATCGTAGGCTAGGAGACGCTCTCCGTGTGCTATCTCGCTCCGAGCTTCGTAGATTTTATCAAGTTGTGCACCGCTCGGGTTTCCGGGTGCAAACTTCTGCATGAACGTCTTAAATAGAGTGCTCGGCTTGAATTCTTGAACTTCTCCCTGCGGCATTGAACGATGAATCTCTAGGCCAGCAATGCACTCTATTGCGTTGGTTAGAGATGTAAGATACAAGGATTTTGAGTAATCCCAGACGTTTGATGCTGTTTGGTACCAATAGGAGGCGCGTATAAATCGTTCGCGAGCGTCAGCGTGTAATGCATAAAAAGCGTCGAATAGTTTCGGAAGCTCTGCCGGAATCGTCAGCGTATCATCCACGTAGTTTCTGCTATTGTAATACGTGTTAGATTCCACTTTCTCAAGGGAAGGGGAGTCGTCTACGGGAAACTCGTCGACGATATAAGTGAAGTTGGGTATTAGGTAGCCTTCGCTAGCCCAGGTTGTGACTATAGTCGAATCCTGATGGACATAGACCCAATGTTTCCTCGCGGAATTTGTTGGTGAGGTAATTCTGGTAGATAGAAACGTGTTTAACAGGAGGGTGAGTTCTCGCGCTCGCTTCATGTATCGAAATTGTTCAATAATGAAGTTCGAAGAACCCGCGAAAGGGAAATCTACGATAAACGGATGTTCGGCCATCAGTTCAAGAGGGCGGGGGGCTTGCGGCGGAGCTGGAACGATTTGTAGGTCATTCCCGTGGCACCATTTTCCTTCAACAATTCTCCCGCTAAACATAGTCCAGCGAGATATTTTGATGCCAGTTTCCCCTAAAATATCTTGATTTATTACTCTCTGTATTTCATTTTTGATTTCAGATGTGATTGCTGGTCCTGATGTGGCGTCAACTATCTTGCCATTCCGGTAGTGCAGGCTGAGTGCCCAGGCATCTTTTTCTGTTCGGTACTCAACTTCGTCTGGACGGAACTGTGCGCCTCTTGGGAGTATAGAACTAAGAACTATTCTGAGCTCTTCGTCGTCGACTTGGCCGATATGGAGATCCGTTGCGATTGACTTTTTCCCCACTGTCTACCTTCCCGCTTATGCTAAATTTTTTCATGTTATAGATCCATGGAAGATGCCGAGCCAGCTCCTTAGGTAATTTCAGATAGATATTCTAAAGTCTTCGATTTTCTGTAGAAGTAGCTCTGCAGGATCGTTTCCAAACCTCTTGTCAATCAGCATTTGTTGCACATCCGTGTCTTGGAGCGTAATGATCATTTTATTGTAACGCATCCATTGCTCGCGTATCGTAATGAGTGCGGAGCTGTCTGCGCCATACCTGGTTACGATGATTGCAAAAAGCCCCAGCCCGTGCTGCTCAAGATAGTTCGCTATCTGGAGTACTTGTTCTTTTCCGATCATGCCTGAATAGTTCTTCGGGTCAATTACAACATAGTCTGCTCTATAGGTCAGGCGTAAGAATTGCCAAGTTCCCTGGGCTGCATAGTTGGGCATAATGAAGTCGCGGCGGTTTACTCCATCTGCATTAGACTTCTCTCGTATTGGCGGTCGGAGCGGCGGACAGAAGAGAAACTCAAAGATCTCTTCGCATAGCCTCTGATATTTCACCCATTCTGATTTTCCTGCGGGTACTTGAGAAAGTCGCTCTCCAAGAGTAAGTGGCTCACTGATGTGAATGTAGCCATCTACTTCTGTGCTGATATATGTTGCAGCTTCGTCTTTTAAATTTGTCTGACTGGCTCGTTCGGCAATCCATGGTGCATCCCAAACTGATATGCCGCTCTGCGATAGCAGGTCTCTATGGGCGGGCGCTAACCTTCCTGGTGCTGCAAGAATGAGCTGCTGTTTTAAGTTAGAATATTTGCCGTTTTTTGCGTCAAGCGAATACCGGGCGATCTGTTCCTTGAAATCGTAAATCCGTTGTTGTGTTTGCGGAACCGACTTCTTGCATTCAATGATGTATAAGGTGTCACCTGTAACGATAGAGATGTCTGCTATTGAGGAGCTGGAAAGTCGATCTTCTATGGAGACTTGACCAATGTTAAGGCGTTCGAGAAGCGAACCGAGGAAGCGGATAAAGTCGACTTCTCGAAAGTTGTGCATGTTGCCTTGCATGGACTTCCTTAAGAATTTTGGGAGTTGAAGTTACGGGTAGGATCTGTATGTCAAAAGGTTGTTTTAAGGAGTCGAAGAAAGAGCAGAGGGCGATGAAGGGTGGTGCTGTCATGCCTGTAGGGTGTACGCCTGAGCTGCTTGATGAACTTGCATGCGAGGTTAGCGGGGCCTGGCTTTGATACGGAAGGAACCGTAGCCGGTCTCACCGACAATCTGACCTCGACACCATGCGAGGATGGTCAACCCTGCCCCGTTGGCCGCTCTCTCGGAACAATCCTCTACTCCAATGTTCCGGGAGCCAAGGGAGCCAATCTAGGGAGCCAACGCCTTCAAACTGGCTCCGACGGCCTCCGACCTCTCCGGAAGTTTTCCCAGGCGGGAGGCTCCCCGCCCAACGCCCTCAGATCGTCCCAGACGCCCAACTCGTGGCTGGGGGTCAAGGGGTCGCAGGTTCAAATCCTGTCGTCCCGACCAGGTTTCAGCTGGTCGGCAAGGGTGTCACCCGCAAGGGAGGCACCCTTTCTTCGTTCCGGGTGACTAACTGAGTGACTATCGCTCCCGTCACGTGAAGATCCGGTCCATCGCCTCCGCCCCATCGAGCAGGACCGGGCGGATCTGCTTCCGGTAGACCGCCGCCGTCACGGCGGTCCCGCTGTGGCCGACGAGACGCGCGATGTCCTCCAGGGGTACGCCCGAGTCGGACAGCAGCGAGACGAAGCTGTGCCGCATCTCCCGAGGGGTTCCAGTCCTTCGCGGGCAGTCCGGCGTCTTTCACGATCTTCCGGAACGCTCGCCGTACGTTGTGGGAGTCCAGGGGAGTGCCGACGAGGGAGGCGAAGACGAGATCGTTCTCCGTCCACCTCGCGCCCGCCGTCTCCCGCTCTCTGGCCTGTTGGGTCCGGTGCTCCCGGAGGGCTTCGACGCAGCGACGAGGCAGCGCGAGAGAGCGGGAGACGGCGATCCACGGGGGAGTGCCGGTGCCCGGCTTACCGTCGAGATCCACCTCCGACCAGACGAGCGCCCGCAGTTCCTCCGTACGGGCACCGATGAGGAGGGAGAGCACGACGTAGGCGTACATCCGGGTGTCGCTCGCGGCCTTGAGGATGGCCTCCGCCTGGTCGAGGGTGAGCGCCTTGGACGGCCGCCCTTCCTTCCCCTCTGGGACCTCGCAGAGGCCCACTACGTTGCGCTTCACCTTGTCGCGGGACTGGGCGAACCTCACCGCTCGGTTCAGGCACGAGTGGAGGAGGCGAACCGTTCGAGCACTGAGCGTCCTGGCCTTCCCCATGAGCCACCGGTCCACGTCCTCCGCGCTCAACTCCCGCAGCTTCCGGGCGCCGAGGCCGGGGATGACGTGCTTGTCGCACAGGGTCCGGTAGTTGGCCACGGTGTTCGGGTCACGTCCGTGTAAGCCGTAGGTGAGCCAGCCCGTCACGGCGTCGGCGACGGTGTAGTTGGCCGGACCGCTCGCCAGCCCGTCGTCATAGTCGCGGATGATCTCTTTGAGTTTGGCCTTGGCTTCAGTCTTGGTCTTGCCACTGGCCTTCTTGACGATGCGCTTTCCGGCCGGGGTGTAGCCGACGGTGACCGAGGCGATCCAGCGTTCGCGGGTCTCGTCCCAGTGCAGGCCGCCATCTCCCCGGCTGCGTCGTGTGGTCATGATGCCCTCGCTTCCTGTTCGAGTAGTGCGACGTAGTCGGTGATGGCCGAGGCGGGGATGAGCCGAGTGCGGCCCTGGGTGACCGAGCGCAGGCGCCCGGATCGGATCTGTTCGTAGATCACGCTGCGGCTCATGCTGAGCAGGTACATGGCTTCGCTGACGCGATACAGCCGCCGATCGGTGGACGGTCGGGGTGCGGTCAACCGTCCTCCCGTTTCGCCGCGATGGCGCGGGCCTGGGAGACGCGGTGCCGGATGTGTTCGGCCATGATCGCCTCACCGGGGGTGTAGCCCATTCCGGCGAAGCGCCAGTGACCGAGGACGAGCGTGCTCTCATCAGCCAGTGCGGGAAGTCCGTGCCGCTCGCGTGCTTCGGCCGCTCGGTGTTTCGCCCGTCCTGTCGGAGATCGCCGAGGGTGGTGGAGTAGCGGCGTGACTTGGAGGAGAAGTGGCCGCGAAATCCCAGCATGTGCGCCCAAGGCCGCAGCCGTAACGCGGTGAACTCTCGTCGTGCGCCCAGCTCCCAGCAGGTGCGGATCATGCGCCGGGCGTGCTCGCTGACCGGGAGCGCGTCCAGGTGCAGGCCCGGCTTCAAGCCTGTTCGGTGGCAGCGTCCGCACGAGGCCGTCAGGCTCAGCCGTCCGCGCCCCTTGCAGACCGGGCACGACAAGCGGTGATCCACCGTGCCGGACGCCTCCGCGCCCTTGGTCGCGTACTTGGCGATGTAGGAGGCCACCGCCCGCTCACTCAGCCCGCCCGCGCCCTGGTCGACGACGATGGGCCGGATGTCAAGCTGATCGCCCCACGTCAGGTCCCACCGGCCGAGCCCGCTGGCAGGGGTGCGGACGGTGACGCGTCGCACGGCCGGAGCGATGGCCCGTACGAGGAGATTGTGATCAGCCCAGGTGGGGGGAGTGTCGGTGCTGCCCTCGGGACCGTCCAAGCGGATCACCGCGTGGAAGTGCACCAGGCCGCGCCGCTGATACTCCGCCACCTTGGCGAACGAGACTCGGACCTGTTTGGCGAACGCTGTGCGGGTCATGCCCGCCTCACCGGCAAGGGTCCGCCGCATCTCCAGCGTGAAGCGATGCCACAGCGCGCCCGCGTGGGCCTGCCACAGCACCGCCCCGGTGTAGTCGTAACACTGCGCGCAGATCGGTTGGCCGAGTCGTTCGTCTCCGATCTCGTGGCGGGTGTGGCAGCCGACCGGCCGCCCGTGCTCGCACACCGTGTCGCGGTTGCGGGGGCGGCAGGCCCGCAGTGCGCCGTTCTTCTCTCGCCGGGTGTGCACCGGTCCGAACGAGGGAGCCGTCAGGGTGACGAACGCGCGAGGGTGCGCGCTGACGGTTTCCGGGGTGCCCTTGCCGCCGGACAGGCCCGCCCGGATGAGCTGGAAGGTGTCGGCCTGGTAGACGCGTGAACACGAGGGACAGACCGAGGCCCGCCGGTTGCCGCAGGCCACCAGCAGATACCCGCGCACCTCGTCGGTGGTGCGGTAGTCGTGCAGCACCTCGCCCGTGGTCGCGTTGACGATCGCCGACTCTCCGGCGAGGTGGATCGGGTGGGAGCATCCGCCGGTTGCCGCCACCATGGAGCGCCACCGGTCATAGCCGGGATCGTTGATCAGCTGTGCCATGTCGATCATCCATTGCGGATGCCCCGACCAGTTCGGCCCCTGGGCGCCGTTCGGTTCGGTGGTGATGTGGTTGTCCTCCTTGTCGTTCATGGTCACTATCCCCTCATGCACACTCGTACGGTTGACTTGTAGTACAAGGGTGAGCGCGTTGCCATGCCTTGTCAACATGTAGTACAAGGGAAACGTACGTCTATAACGAAGGAGTTCCCGTGGACGGCAGCAACTACGAACCTGACATCGGCGATCTCGACCTCAGCGCCGAAGAACAGGAACGGCTCGCCGACTCCCAACGCCCCCTATGGGAGATCATCGCCGCATCACTGCGCGCCGACATCCTGGAGGCCCGCTACACCCCCGGCGCACCTCTGCCCAGCGAGACCGCTCTGTCAGCCCGCTACAGCGTGTCCCGTCCCACCGTCCGCGACGCCGTCAAGGCCCTGGTCGGCGAAGGACTCGTCAGCGTTGCACGCGGACGCGGAACCTTCGTCCGAGCCGTCCCCGACCGCCACGCGATCCTGCTCGGCACCTGGCCCCGCCACGACATCACCGACCCCGAGTTCATCCCCACCGCCCGCCAATGGGGCTGGACCCAACTCCCCGCTCCGCACGCCGACGACGCCGAAGGCCAGCAGATCTACAGCCGCAGCGAGTTCAGCGCCGCCAACCGCGACATCGCCAGCACCCTCGGCCTGCGCACCAGCCACACCGTCTTTCACCGCTCCAGCCGATGGCGCCACACCACCACCGGCCTGATCATCGCCATCAGCTCCTACACCGTTCCCGAGATCATCCCCGCCCCGACCACCACACAGAGCGGCGCCGAAGCCTTTGTCCACGCTTTCGATCAGCCGTTGTTCTACGAGACGATCACCAACGGACGCGGACCCACCACCTGGGAGACCACCGTCACCGCCCGCATGCCCTACGCCGACGAGCGCGACCTGATGGCCCTATCGGTCGGCAGCCCCATCCTGATCATCCGCCGCATCCTCGCCGACAAAGACGGCCGCCCTCTGGAGATGACCGAGGTCAAGGCCGACGCCGAACGCTTCGAGACCGTCTACGCCCGCGAGAATCTCACCAGCGTGCCCGAGGGATTCGACCCCAACATCCACGATCCCGAACAGCTCCAGGACAAACCCGATCCCGAACCGACCGGCCGCATCCTCTTCTTGCTGTGACCGGTTGTCGTAACTGGCATTGGCTCAGAGTTTCTTTACTGGTTCAAGGCGCCAGCGCTTCGCGCCACCGCACGGCGGGACACGCCCCGCCGCCCCGGCACGGCCAGCGGGCCGGGCGTGCGGCCCTGGCGGCCGGTCCCGGCCCGCGCCAGCCGGGACGGCACGGCGTAAGCCCGCCGCCCACCGCACCGAGCACCCGCCGCACCCGAACGCACCCACCGCCCCTGGTACGCGCTGCCGCCTGCCGCTCCGACCGCCGGCCCAACCGCTTCGCGGCCCCTACGGGGTGCCATTCGGCATTGCGCCGGCCGTCTCCACTCGGTGATCTCAGGAACGCCTACGTGGCGATAGCAACGATTCTGCCGCCCTGCTTCCAGTGCTCGCGCCTGGCGGCACTGCGCTCCGGGTCAGGTTGCCACCGAACGACACGGTTACCCGATCACGGCCATTGCTGGTCGGGCACGGCAACGCGACTACGGGAAGGTGCGTTGCCGTACCCGACCAGTGGTCATCGGGTGTCGCCCGTTTCCGGTGCTTGTTTTCCGTGATTGCCTGAAGTGCGGTGGTGGACCTGGAGGCGGGCCATCGCGGCATCGACCAGGCGACCGAGGTTGCCCAGTTCGTACAGCATCCGGTGGCGTTCAGCGTCCTCCCACGCCCTGATGGCCACCCCGATGTCACCCGACTTACCGGCCGTGACGACGACCTCTTGGCCGTTCACTCGCTTTGTGGCCGCATCGCCTAGGATGACCCAGCCGTGCACGGTCACGACCCCCGAGCGGCCACGATCAGGGCGACCACCTGTTCGGGATGCTCGCTTCGCACCGCCTGAGGACCGGAGCCGTCGCGCAGGGACACCAGATAGCTGCCCGAACGCGTCCCCATGGTCACCGTGGCTACGCGCCAGCCCTGCGGACCCTTCACGGTCAGTTCCGGCGGATGCCGCTCCATCCACGACCGAAGAGGCGGCTGGTCGGGCCAGGCAGCCGCACTGTTGGCGAACAGTCCGAGACTGATGGTGTGGTGGCGGTGAGCACGGATTCCCTGCTCGGTAAGAAGCCGTTGAACGACGGCCAGAGCCCTGTCATGGCTCTCCACCATCGCCTCATCAACGGCGGGCGGGACGGCTCTACAGTTGTCCATGGGTCGCACCTCCAGTGTGCGATCAAGGAACCCGTACGGCGTGTCCGCGCCTGCGGGTTCCGCTTTTTCACGGTCCTCCCATGACATCGCCCATACACGTGCTCGCACAGGAGGCGATAGGGGAGACTGGGGGAGACGGCAGGTCTCCCATGTCTCCCCCAGGGCGCGGTGATGGACGAGATTCCGGGTTGGGCGCTGAGGTTGCGTGCCGAGCGACGCGAGCGGTTGTGGTCGCAACGGCAGATGGCACGAGCACTCACCGAGGTGGCCGATGAGAGCGCCCGCGCTCACCTGCCGACCCGCGAGTCCCTGATTCGAATGATCAAGGACTGGGAGAAGGGCAGGCACCAGCCCAAGGACCCCTACCGGATGCTGTACTGCCGGGCGTTCGACCTCCCCGAGGCCGAGCTGTTCGACCTGGCGAACAAGGCGGCCCGGAAGTCACCGGCCCAGGTGCTCGCCGCGATCATGCCCGAAGGCGATCCACTGTCCCGCATTCCCTCCGGGGCGGGGCGAAGGGTCGGGATGGGCACCGTGCAAGATCTGGCGGCACGGGTTCACGGCCTGAGGCTCGCCGATGACGTCATCGCCGGAAGCGACCTGATTCGTCCTGCCTTCCGCGAGCTTGACGCGGCGGTACGGCTCTACCGGTGCGGCACTCACACCGAGGAGGCAGGCCGGGCGCTGCTGGTCAACATCGGCGAACTGGCACAGATCGTCGGATGGATCGCCAGCGACGCGGGCCAGCACGACCAGGCCGCCCGGACCTACCAGTTGGGTATCAGCGCCGCCCGCGAGGCCGGAGACGGCTCCCTGGAGGCCAACCTCATCGGCTCCTTGGCCTACCAGATCGCCAACGTCGGCGACGCGCAGGAAAGCGTGGCACTGACACGCGCCGCTCTGGACGCGGCCGGACGGCACGCCTCACCGCGTATCCGCGCGTTGACCTGGGACCGTCTCGCTTGGGCACACGCCCGCGCCGGAGAGGCCCAGCCCGCCATCAGAGCACTGGGTGAGGCGAGTGCCGCACTGGCGAGCACGGCAGGAGCCGAAGAACCGTCGTACCTGTACTGGGTCAGCTCTGACGAGCTCCAGGTTATGGAAGCCCGCGCCTATACCGAGCTGCGCCGCCCGCTGCGCGCCGTTCCTCTGCTCACCGAGGTTCTGACGCGCTACGACGCCACCCACGTCCGCGAACTCGCGCTGTACCTGTCATGGCTCTCGGTCGCTCTCGCCGACGCGAACGAGCCGGAGGAGGCGGCGCACACGGCGTCGCGGATGCTGAACATGTCCGCTGACCTCACCAGTGACCGCACCACCCAGCGAGCCCGCGTGGTCTTGGCGCGTCTCAAGCCCTACGCCTATGTTCCCGAAGTGCGGGAGCTCCTGACCCGCTACCCCATGAGCGCCTGAATTCTTGAAGAGACGAAACCGTCTCGGTTTGAGGAAAATGCTGTTCACCCTAGGTCGGCATTAGGCGAAGTCTCGCAATGACAAGCTGATCATTATTTGTTCGCCACGGCGACCAGAAATGGCTTGTCAAGCACGTCTGAGGTGAAGGAGACGCCGGTGATCTTTCTCGCGAGGGCGAAAGCGCAATCGATCGGGCGGTCAGGTATTGGATCATCGAACGTGCGCCGCCCCAGGCCGACTTCGTCCATTGCGGCTTCCCAGTGTTCGGAGTCGACACCCTCCCGGTACTGGGGTGTCAGTGGGTCGAATCGCAGCATCACGTCACGATCGACGGCGTAGACGAAGCCGTCGTCGGCGTAGTCGTGCCGGTTGATCGACACGACTTCGGTCTCGTTCGAGAGGCGGCCTAACAAGCCGCGCTTGACGGGGACTCGCCACCCCAAGGGCTCGACGAGCACAGCCCATTCGCCGAGCTTCACGGCACCGACGTAGCCGGGGTCGGTGCCACTGGTGGCCGCTGCCTCCTCCATCGCGAGTTCGTTTAACTCGTCGAAGGTCATTTCCTCGACCGTGCTCTCGTCCACCCCGAGGCGGGTGAGCACCTCCAAACAGGAGAGGCCCCGGACGAAGGACACGCAGAAAATGTCTTCCAACGGTCCGCGACCAGAGAGCCAGTGGAACTCTGGGTGAGGCTCTGTCATCGTTACTCCCTTGATCATGTGAGCGGCATGATCGCAGCCGTTACCGACAAAAGGGCTTGATCGCCAAATGCTGGAGTCCTCGGATAACGCAGATGACAAGACTCCCTACGGGAGTGCTTTCCTGGGTGACCAACTGAGTGACAACGGCCACGGACGGGGCCGGACGACGGTGGACCATCGTGGACCGTATCCGCAGGTGGAGGCGGGTATCAGGCATGGTCCCGCCCCCTCCTGGGTTGCCTGGGGGTCAAGGGATCGCAGGTTCAAATCCTGTCGTCCCGACCAGGTTTCAGCTGGTCGGCAAGGGTGTCACCCGCAAGGGAGGCGCCCTTTCCTCGTTCTGGGTGATCAACTGCGTGTCCATGGCTCCCGTCACCTCGGGGTGATGTAGTCGGACCAGGGGGAGCGCCGGCCAACGGCAGTCGGTGGTCGTCTGCTTCAGCGCCGATATGCTCGAACTGGACGTACGGGACGATGCCCAAGGACGAGACTCGATGGCGGGGCTCGGTGAAGTCGCCGGTCGTGAGCCGGTCGTGATGCGGTCGTGATGCGGAGCAGGCGAACCTCACGTTCCTGCGTGAACGCGGAGCGTTGGCAAGGGGCACGAGGCTCGCGTACCACCGGCACATCGTGATCGAGAGGATGTCGTTCGGCGGATCGGGGTTCTCTGTTCTCCTGTGCTTCCCAAGCTCGCGGGCGAACCAGTCGATGAGCGCTCGTGCCGGTCTCAGTCGTATCGCTCGACGAGCGCGTTGCCGATCGAGGCCAGGTGGTCTCGCACACCCGGGGGGCCGGTCACCTCTAGCCATTCGACCAGCCCGGCAAGCTCGCAGGCGAGCGCGTACTCGTTGTGGCCGCGGATCACTACCTCGATGCGGCCGTCGGTCGTGGGACCTCCCACCTCAAGCCGGCCGTCGAGCACCACCCGGAGCAGGCCTATCCCGTGGGGCGCGCATACCGCCTGGATCTCGGTGGGCGTTCGCCTGCGGTCGATCTCGTCGGCGATCTCGCGCCAGCTCTCGGCAAGGTCGAAGTCCTCGGGTCGATCCACGGGATCGCCGGTCGGGTCGGCGGACGACACGCGGTCGATCCGGAAGGTCCGCCGGCCGACCTCGGTGTTGGAGACGAGGTACCACGACGAACCTTTGGCAACGATGCCCAGCGGGTGGACGGTTCTCTCGGTTTCGGCGCCTTCGCGGTCGACGTAGCCGAGCCGCACCTGGACGCCGCGGATCACCGCGTCCTGGAGTTCGTCGAGGAAGCGAGGTGATCGGCGCTCGACCCGGCTCGCCCCCCATCGTCGCGGGTCCATGACCAACGACGACGCTGCCGCCTCGGCCTGCACCCGGAAGGGCTCCGGCAGGGCATGGACGAGCTTGCGCAGAGCCGCCTTCACGGCCGGCGTCGCAGCCGACGCCTGGCCGGCGACCAGGAACAGGGCGCGGGCCTCACTCGCGGTCAACCCGGACAGGTCGGTGCGGGCGCCGCCCACGAGGCGCCAGCCGCCGCCTCGGCCCTGCGTGGAGTACACGGGCACCCCGGCCATGGCCAGGGCGTCGAGGTCGCGGCGGGCGGTGCGCTCGGAGACCTCCAGCTCTCGGGAGACCTCTGCTGCCGTCACCTGCTCGCGCCGTTGCAGCAAGAGGAGGATGGCCACCAGCCGGTCGGTTCGCACGCCGACAACCTTTCACATGAAACCGGTCACGAGGTGACCGGTTTCGGTCGGCAAGATGGCGACACGACCTCACCGACGAGTCCCACCGCCCACGAACGTATCGACCCTCGGCCTGTCAGGGGTGAGCCGACGCTGTCTTCGGGCACCTTCGTCTCCTGATCAACCCGAAAAGATGAAGAGGAAATGCAATGTTTGATCCAGCCGATTTTCCCAAACCCACCCTTGTTTCAGTCAACGGTGTGGAGCTCGAAGTCTTCGAAGCCGGCCGACAAAATGCAGGAAAACCCATTGTGCTCTGTCACGGCTGGCCAGAGCATGCCTTTTCCTGGCGCCATCAGATGCCCGTCCTTGCCGCAGCGGGCTACCACGTCATCGTCCCGAACCAGCGGGGCTACGGCAACTCATCCCGTCCGGCCGAAGTGACAGGCTACGACATCGAACACCTGTCGGGTGATCTCATCGCACTTCTCGATCACTACGGATACGAAGACGCCACCTTCGTCGGTCATGATTGGGGGGCGGCTGTCGTTTGGGGGCTGACCTTGTTGCATCCAAACCGTGTGAACAAAGTGATCAACCTGAGCCTGCCCTACCTTGAGCGCGGAGAAAAACCCTGGATCGAATCCATGGAAGACGTGCTCGGCGGCGACTTCTATTTTGTCCACTTCAATCGACAGCCAGGCGTCGCGGACGCCGTATTCGAGGAGAATACACTTCGGTTCCTCCGCAACATGTACCGGAAGAACGAGCCCCCCAGAGAACCTCGGCCGGGTATGTCGTTGATCGATCTCGCCAGAGCGGAAACACCACTCGGTGAGCCCGTAATGAGCGACGGCGAACTGGCCGTTTTCGTCTCCGCCTTCGAGTCGACGGGGTTCACGGGCAGTGTGAACTGGTACAGAAATCTTGACCGCAACTGGCGCTTGCTGGCGGACGTGAACCCGATCATCCAACAGCCCACACTCATGATCTACGGCGACCGGGATTTGGTCCAGAAGTCTGAAAGGCTGACGGATTTCGTACCTAACGCGGAAGTGGTCAGCCTGGATTGCGGTCATTGGATCCAGCAGGAAAAGCCGGAAGAAACAAACCAGGCGATTCTGAAGTGGCTGGACCAGCGGGATGCCGCCTAGCGCGTGTTCCGGGAGTGCTGCGGGCCGGTCGCCCGAGGGCCGTGACCGGCCGGCCCGCGGAAGCATGTGCCGGTCATAGATGAACAGCGAGGTCTCCGGTAGACCGTTCAACGACCAAGAAGAACGAAACCGGAGACCTCGTGGCCGTCATACCGGCGGCGAGGCGGCACGACCCGACCGACGCGCAGTGGGGGCGCCACAGCCCCCGCTGCCCCACGGCCGGAAACCAGGCATCCGCCGAAGTGGGACAAACGCCAGCTCATCGATGGGATCCGCAGCGGGTTCGGGGCGGCTGTCCCTGGCGGGACGTGCCCGACCTCTACGGACCCCGACAGACCGTGTACGGGACCACGACCCCGGACAAGGGGGGACGTCGGTGGACCACCGTGGACTGTACGCGCGGGTGGTGGCAGGTATCAGGCATGGTCCCGCCCCCTTCTGAGCTGCCTTCGGTCAAGTGCGCCATGTTCCGGTTGTTCGTCGCCCTCGCGGGTCGAACGGTCTTGGCCCTGGCGTAGATCGAGGGGGTTCGGTTCTTCGCGGGCAGTCTGGCGTCCCTGGTCCCGCGTCGGCGCGTACGGGCGCGGTCGCCACAGGGGAGGCGGCCTCCGGATGGGTGACGTCCCGCCCGGCTCACCAGGTCTTGCCGGCCTGCTCCTGAATCGTGCGGTTGATCCGGTTGAAGAAGTTGGTCAGCGCGATCTCCAGGTTGAGCGCGGAGAGCTGCTTGTCGTCGAAGTGGGTGGCGGCGGCGTCCCAGATCTCGTCGGTCACACCCGGCGCGCCGTCCTGGAGCCGGGTGGCGGCCTCGGTCAGCGCGAGCGCCGCCCGTTCCGCCTCGGTGAAGAACGGCGTCTCGCGCCAGGCGACCACGTTGTGCAGCCGCTCGTCGGTCTCTCCGTGCTTCTTGGCCGTCGTGACCCCGGCGAAGACGCACGGGCTGCAGCCGTTGATCTGGCTGGCGCGCAAGTGGACCAGCCCGAGGACGCGCGGGTCGACGCCACCGGCGTGAATCGCCTTGTAGAGGTGCTGGATCGCCGTCATCACGTCGGCGTTGGCCTGGCTCTTCATGCGTGCTTCCATCGGTCTTGCTCCTTCATCGGTTACCTGTGCCCGTCCGGGCCCGTCATGACCTATGACGGAGCAGATCCGAGGAAGGTAACGACATGTTCGACACCAGCCCGACGGACCCGGTGGGCGAGGCGTTCGAGGCCCAGCGCGACCGGCTGCGCGCGGTCGCCCACCGCATGCTCGGCTCGCACGCCGACGCCGAGGACGTGGTCCAGGAGGCCTGGCTGAGGCTCTCCCGTCAGGACACGGCGACCATCCACAACCTCGCCGGTTGGCTGACCACGGTGGTCGGCCGGATCAGTCTCGACGTCCTGCGGTCACGCCAGGCCCGCCCTGAGGCGTCCTACGACGACCGGCTGCCCGAACTCGTCGTGACGGTCGACGACAGCCTCGCGCCGGAGGACGACGTGGCGCTCGCCGACTCGGTCGGGCTCGCGCTCCTGGTCGTCCTGGAGTCGCTCGGACCGAGTGAGCGGCTGGCGTTCGTGCTGCACGACCTGTTCGCGGTGCCGTTCGACGAGATCGGCCAGATCCTCGGCAGGTCCACCGACGCCACCAAGATGCTCGCCAGCCGCGCGCGCAGGAAGGTGCGGGCGACCGAGCGGCCGACGGCCGCCGGACGGGAGCGGCGCGAGGTGGTCCAGGCCTTCCTGGCGGCGGCTCGCCGCGGCGACTTCGAGGGGTTGCTGCGCGTGCTCGACCCGGAGGTGAGGCTGACCGTCGACACCTCCGACGGTGTGGTCGTCATCCTCGGCGCCACCAAGGTCGCCACCGGCGCGGCCGCGCGAGTCGCCGTCGGCGGTGCCGCGCGAGGGCGGGCGGTGCTCGTCGACGGCCTTCCCGGGTTCGTCTCCTGGCGCGAGAACGGAACTCCGTTCTCGCTCATGGCGTTCACCGTCGCCGACGGCAGGATCGTCGCCATCGCGACCGTGATCGACCCGGCCAGGCTCGCGTCGATGGACCTTCCGGATCCGGGGTGGGTCGCCGCCGAGCACGAGGTCACGGATCCTGGGTGAGTCACTGCCGCGCGTGAGGTCGCGACACTGCGGGCCACTCGCGCCTTCATCGACGCGGAGCCGTCCCGCGGAGCCTGAGCCTTCCAGCCCGTTCGAAGACCTGGCCTTGGTGCCGAGTCACGGGCTCCGTCCCAGGGGCGGAGAGACGGAGCCTTGTCGCGCCCGGCTCAGTCGCGGACGATCGACCAGGTGCCGTTCGCCTTGACCGACGCGTACCGGGTGCCGGGGGGCAGGGACACGGTGCCCGCGTAGGTTCCGACCTTGTTCGCCAGAAGGTCGCGGGTCCGTCCGTTCGCGTCCAGTGTCCACACCGCGAAGTGTCCGTCGCCGCCGTGACGAACCTTCAGACGGTGCAGGCCGCGACTGGTGCTGCTCAACCGAAGCACGTCGTCACCGTTCCCTCGACTGGTGATCGACCAAGCGCGTGCCTTCGTCAGAGGCAGCACCTGCAGAGTCCAGGCACCGTCGGCTTTGATGCTGAACGCGGCGGTCCTGCTGGACGTGCTGGTGTTGAAAGCGGAGGTCCCCTTGTAGACGCCGACCTCGTTGGCCAGGAGGTCGTCTTCGGTTCCTGACGGCTTGAGCGTCCATACCGCGAAGTGGCCCTCGCCGTTGTGACTGATCTTCACGATGCCTGTTTTCGTCGTTGCCCGGATCCGCAGGACCTGATCACCTTCCCCGCGGTAGATCGTCGCGGTCGACGTCTGCGCGGTCACCGCGGCCTGGGCGGGGGGTGCGAGTAGCGCGGTGGACACCAGCGCGGCGAGGGCGGCGAGAACGCGAAGAGAGCGCATACGGATGCTCCAGGGGCAGAGGGTACGGGCGGGAGAAGACGTCGCCTGATACGCCCTGGTTGTCCGGCCATACTGACCAGGTTGGGCCTCCAGGTCTCCTCGCTGGTCAAGCCGTCGCAGCTCCTTAGGGCAGGAGGCCTGGGAGGTTGCGACCGACGGTGACAACCTCCAGCAGGAGTGGGTCACCCAGGTGATTCCGTTTTCCGGGCGAGGGAAGCCGGGCCGATAATCCGGTTTTACCGGGTCTTTGCCTTTCACTAGGTTGATCTCATGCGCGCCCTCCCCTCAGTGGTGCTCTCCGGTGTGCTGGCGAGCCTTCTCCTCACCGGCACAGCGGTAGCCGGCACCGAACAGCTCGGACCCGTCCCCACCGGTGCGGCCGCCCTCAAGGCCAACCCGATCTACAAGACCGGCGAGCTGAAGTCGGCTTCCTGCCCGGAGCGGCCACTTCGCGACGGCGACCTCAAAGGCACCACCACCTACCTCAACGGCATCCTCCGCTGCCTCAACACCAGTTGGAAGCGTCAGTTCGCGGTGGCGAAACTGCCCTTCGCCACACCGAAGCTGCGGACCGTACGCCGCACCGGTGTGAGAACCGGCTGCGACGAGTTCCCCAAGGACGCCCAGGCGATCTACTGTCCAACGGACAAGACGATCACCTTTCTCCTCGACAAGGACATCCTGAATCGAGGGGGCGACCTGTGGCTGTTCGAGGCCCTCGGCCACGAGTACGGCCACCATGTCCAGGAGCTCTCCGGAATCATGCTCACCTTCGACTCGCGCAGATACCGCACCAAGAAGGACTACAACACCGCCTTGCGCCGCCTCGAACTGCAGGCCGACTGTCTGAGCGGCGCTTTCATCGGCAGCGTCTGGTCCTCCCTGGGGCGTCCTGAATCGGACTTCGCCGACCTGCGGGACATGGGCACGAACTCCTCCACCCACGGCAAGGCCGTGAACTACTCCTACTGGCTGAACCGTGGCTTCCGGGCCAAGGGGCCCGGCGTCTGCAACACCTTCACCGCCAGGTCCAGGGTGTCTTGACCGCGGCGGCGTACCGAGGGTGGATGGAGTGCCGCACCGTCTGGGTTCCCGGACAGCAGTGTCCGGGACTCGCCGCGCGGGTCTCGGCGGAGTTCGGGCCTGTCCCTTTGACCTCCTGCCGGCCCTGCCGTGCGGGAGCCGCCGACCCGCTCTCCCATGGGTGCCTGAGCCCGCTGGGGTCCGGGCCCTGCCGATCAGTCCTCCAGGGGTTCCGCGCCGAGGAACCGCAGCTCCACATCTCCGGAGAGAAGGGAAGGGCGGTGATCCTGCCCGCCAGGGCGAACGAGCGCTCCATCGGGAAGTCGATGTGCGAGTCGTCGCCGTCGATGTCGTACTCGGGGTCCAGGCCGACTTCGCGCATCTCCTTGACGAGGCGGTCCGGATCGTCGCCCGACCGCGCGTCCGGAAGCATCGGGTCGAACCAGACGACCGGCTGCCCGTCGACGATGTAGGCGAAGGTGTCCGAGGCGTAGTTGTGACAGCAGACCGGCACGACCTCGGTCCCGTGCGAGACCCGAGCCATGATCTCGGAATCGGCGGCGAGCTTCCATCCTCCCGGTTCGATGACCAGGGTCCAGTCACCGACCTTCGCGGCGCCGATGTAGCCGGCCGCGTCGTCCGTCATGCTCTCCGCCGAGCGTTCGCCCAGCTCCTCTGACGTGACCTCCTCCATGGTGTCCTCGTCGACGCCGAACCGGCGGAGGACCTCCTCCGGGGAGAGATCTCGGACGAAGGACACGCAGCAGATCTCACCCAGTGCCTCGTGCCCGGAGAGCCAGGGGGAGTTCTTCGGGGGTTTTCGTCATCGCCACTCCTTTGATCGAGTGAGCGACATGATCGCAGTGGTCACCGACAAAAGGTTCGGCTCCGGCCGGCAAGGGTGTCGCCCGAAAGGGAGGCACCCTCCCGGTGATCAGCGCCGGGGGGGACATGTCCGGCGCGCGAAAACGAGGTGAGACCGGCGGGGGTCGCTCGGTAGTCTCATCTCGACGCGCAGGGGCTGAGCACGTGGTGAGCTCACTCGGTTGTAACCCGGACGCTTCGGCTGTGGCGGTTCGACTCCGTCTCCCCGCACGCCTGCATAGCTCAGTCGGTGAGAGCGCCGCACTCATAACGCGGAGGTCCCAGGTTCGAATCCCGGTGCAGGTACGCCTCGACGTCGATCACGCGGGCTGCGGTCCGGGCGTCCGGGGCGGCACCATCGCGAAGGGGTGCCGGTCAAGGTCGGCACCCCTGCGTCGTACCCCCGTGGCGTCTTCCGCGGCGGTGGTGTGGCACCTGGCCGCCGTACTCGGTGGCAGCGGGATCAAGGATTTCCTGGCCGCCCCTCCGGATAGCCGTACGCGAGGTTCCGCGGACCGCATGTCGTTCTCGGCCCGCGGGGACTTTCGGTGACGTCTGCCGTGCGAGCCGGCGACATTCCTTCCGATCCCACGGCCGGAGCCTGCCGGGGGCGTCCTACTTGACCGCCTGGGCGGCGGCGCGGCCGGCCTGGCGGCCGGAGAAGAGGCAGCCGCCGAGGAAGGTGCCCTCCAGGGCGTTGTAGCCGTGGACGCCGCCGCCTCCGAACCCGGCGGCCTCTCCGGCCGCGTACAGGCCGCTGATGGGGGTGCCGTCCGTGCCGAGGACGCGGGAGTCGAGGTCGGTCTGGATGCCGCCGAGGCTCTTGCGCGTCAGGACGTGGAGCTTGACCCCGATGAGCGGGCCGGCCTTCGGGTCCAGGATGCGGTGCGGGGTGGCGGTACGGCTGAGCCGGTCCCCGAGGAAGCGCCGGGAGTTGTGGATGCCCTGCACCTGGGCGTCCTTGCTGTAGGGATTGCCGATCTGCAGGTCCCTGGCCACGATCTGGCGGCGCAGCTCGGCGGCGTCGAGCAGCGGTTCGTCGGTCAGGCCGTTCATCTTCGCCACCAGCTCGTCCAGCGTGGTGGCGACGACGAAGTCCGCGCCGCGCCGTTTGAAGGCGTCCACCGGGGCGGGCGCGCCCTTGCCGAGGAGCCGGTTGCGCAGCACCGCCCTCCGGTCCCCGCTGGTGATGTCGGGGTTCTGCTCCGAGCCCGACAGCGCGAACTCCTTCTCAAGGATCTTCTGCGTGAGCACGAACCACGAGTGGTCGTATCCGGCGATGTCGGGGGTGGTGCGCAGGTACTTGAGGGTGCCGAGTGTGTCGTAGCCGGGCAGGTACGGGGCCGGCAGGCGGCGGCCCAGCGCGTCGAACCACATCGACGACGGTCCCGGCAGGATCCGGATCGCGTGGCCGGGCCAGACGGGGTCCCAGTTCTGTACGCCCTCGGTGTAGTGCCACATCCGGTCCTCGTTGACGATCCGGGCCCCCGCCGTGGCGCTGATGGCCAGCATCCGCCCGTCCACGTGGGCCGGCACGCCCGTGATCATCTGCCGCGGGGCGGTGCCCAGCCGCCGGGGCCAGTAACGGCGCACCAGGTCGTGGTCGGCGCCGATCCCGCCGCTGGTGACGATGACCGCCTGCGCCGTGAGCTCGAAGGAACCGATCACCTCGCGGCTGGAGGACACCCCTCGCGGCGAGGAGTCGTCCTTCAGGACACTCCCGCGCACTCCGGTGACGGCGCCGTCCTGGACGACGAGCTCGTCGACCCGGTGACGGTGGTGGAACGTGAGCAGTCCCGCGCCGGCCGCCCGCTCGGCGGCGCGCATGAACGGGCCCACCACACCCGTTCCCGTGCCCCAGGCCACGTGGAACCGGGGCACGGAGTTGCCGTGACCGTCGGCGCGCAGCCCGCCGCGCTCCGCCCAGCCCACGACCGGCGTCAGCTTGATGCCGTGGGCCTCTATCCAGGACCGCTTCTCACCCGCGGCGAAGTCGACGTACGCGCGGGCCCAGCGCGCCGCCCAGACGTCCTCGTCCTCCAGGCGGTCGAACCGGGCACTCGCCTGCCAGTCGCTCCACGCCAGCTCGAAGGAGTCCCGCACCCTGAGGCGGCGCTGCTCGGGGGAGTTCACCAGGAACAGCCCGCCGAACGACCAGTACGCCTGCCCTCCCAGGTTGGCGGCGTTCTCCTGCTCCACCAGCGCCACCTTCCGGCCCTGGCCGGTCAGCTGCTGCGCCGCGACCAGCCCGGCCAGACCCGCGCCCACGATGATGACGTCCGCGTCCATGGCGGTACTCCCTTGCTCAAGCACCCCGTCGGTCCCGTCAGGGGGCGTGTCGATGGTAAGGCGACCGCCTGATCACCGTGTAACCGGCTTGATCTCTACGGGGCGGCGGACCCGCGCCCGGCCTGGGCGGCGATCGCCCGCCCCAGCTCCAGGGTGGTGCCCCGGCCGTGGAGGTCGGGGGTGAGCGGGGCCTCGTCAGGGCCCGCCGCGAGGACGTCCTCGATCGCGCCCAGCAGGTGCGCGCCGGCGTCGGGGTGGCCGAGGTGGTCGAGCATCATCGAGGCGCACCAGATCTGCCCTACCGGGTTGGCGACGCCACGTCCGGCGATGTCGGGCGCGGAGCCGTGCACCGGTTCGAAGAGACTCGGGTGGGTCCGGTCCGGGTTGATGTTCGCGCTCGGGGCGATGCCGATCGTGCCGGTGCAGGCGGGGCCCAGGTCGGAGAGGATGTCGCCGAAGAGGTTGCTGGCCACGACGACGTCGAACCGGTCCGGGTGCAGGACGAAGTTCGCCGCCAGCGCGTCGATGTGGCTCTTGTCGTGGGTGACCCCGGGGAACCGCTTCCCCATCTCCTCGACCCGTTCGTCCCAGTAGGGCATCGAGATCGAGATGCCGTTGCTCTTCGTCGCCGAGGTGAGGTGCCGGGCCGGTCGCCGTCCGGCGAGTTCGAAGGCGTACCGCAGCACGCGGTCGACGCCCACGCGGGTCATCACCGTCTCCTGCAGGACGGTTTCGCGCTCGGTGCCCTCGAAGATCCGGCCGCCGATGCTGGAGTACTCGCCCTCGGTGTTCTCCCGGACGACGACGAAGTCGACGTCGCCGGGCTCGCGGCCCGCCAGCGGGCCGCGGACCCCCGGCATCAGCCGGCAGGGACGCAGGTTGACGTACTGGTCGAACGTGCGCCGGAACTGTAGAAGGCTGCCCCACAGCGAGACGTGGTCGGGGACCACCTCCGGCCAGCCCACGGCGCCGAAGAAGATGGCGTCGTAGGAGCCGAGGGTCTCCTGCCAGCCGGGCGGCAGCATCGTCCCGTGCCGCTGCCAGTACGCGGCGCTGGCGAGGTCGAAGTGGTCGAACCGCAGGTCGAGCCCGAACACCCCGGCGGTCGCCTCCAGGGCCCGGAGCCCCTCGGGGACGACCTCCGTGCCGATCCCGTCGCCGGGGATCACGGCGATCCGGTACGAGGGCGCTGTCATCGGTTCCTCCCGCGTCGTCGCTTCTTCCCGTGTCACCGGTTCTCTCCGCGTCAACGGTTCCCCCGCCGTCGTCGCTTCCTCCGGCGTCATCGGGTTTCCCCGCGTCATCGGTTTCTCCCGCCGGGATGTGCTCTCAGGGCCGCCAGCCCGCCCTGGGCGTCCTCGATGACCAGCCGTTCCGCGGTCGCCGAGTCGCCCTGCCGGAGGGCGCGCACCAGGGCGCGGTGACCGGCGTAGCGGTCGAGCCCGAACCGGTCGTCCGTGGCGATCTTCTCAAGGCGCAGGGAGCGGCGCTCGGGCTGGGAGAAGACCTGGGACTGTTCGAGGAGCCGGATCAGCACCGGGTTGGCCGCGCAGGCGTTCACCGCCTCGTTGAACTCCTGCATCCGGTCGAGCAGCGCGGTGACGTGCCGGTCGACGTTCTCGCCGTTGCGGTGCCGGGTGACGCTGACGATCAGCAGGTCGTCGGCGGCGTCGAGGATCGCGTCGAGGGCGTCCAGTTGCTCGGGGGTGGCGTTCCGGGCCGCGAAGCGGGCCACCAGGCCCCGCAGGCCTATCTCGACCTCGGCGAGGTCGTCGATGGCGCGCTCGGCGATGTCGGCCACGACGACCGTCCGGGGGCCCGTGCGCTGGATGAGCCCGTCGTGTTCGAGCCTGAGCAACGCCTCGCGCACCGGTGTCGGGCTGACCATGAGCCGCTCGGCCAGCCCTCGCTCGGTCACCTTCTGGCCGGGGCGCAGCGTGCCGGTCCCGATCGCCTCCCGGAGGGTCTGGTAGGCGAGATCGGCCCGGGTCTCGCCGCGCGCCTGGGGATCGTCTGTCGTCGGCCTGACCGTCATGGGTTCACGATAACAGTCGCAATGGCACAGCCAGGTGCTATGTATTGACATTTTTGCTATAGCAAATAGTGTGACTGCTGCCACATGAGGAGGACGTCATGGCCAGCGCGACACGAGCCGGAGGCCGTTCGGCCGGCACCGGGAGGATCACGTTCTACGTGGCCCTCGCGGTGTTCGCCCAGGAGTCGACCTGGAACTTCTACGACAACCGGGTGCCCGAGCTGCTGCGGGACCATGTCGCCAGTGCCGCCGTGATCGGCCTGATCATGGGCATGGACAACCTGCTGGGGATCTTCATCCAGCCGTACATGGGCAACCGGTCGGACAACACCCGGACCGCCTGGGGGCGCCGGATCCCGTACCTGGCGGTCATGATGCCGCTGGGCGCCGCGCTGTTCCTGCTCATCCCGCAGGCGACGTCGCTGAACCGGCTGATCCTGGTGATCTTCCTCTACGCGCTGGTGATGAACAGCTTCAAGCCCGTCAGCGAATCGCTCATGCCCGACTTCATCGAGCCCGCGCGGCGGAGCCGGGCGAACGCCGTGGTGAAGATCGCCTCAGCGCTGACGACAATCGTGGCCGCGCTGGTCAGCCTGCTGCTGGTCGACGACCACCCGAAGCTGGCCTTCGCCGTTCCGTCCGGCCTCATGCTGGTGGCGGCGGCGGTGCTCGTCTGGCGGGTGCGCGACAGCCGTTCGCCCGCCTACCGGGCCGCCCTCGCGGAGGACGAGGCGGCGGCGGGCGGGGCATTGGCGGGCGGGGCGTCGGGGGGTGGGACTTCGGCAGATGGGGCGTCGGCGGCCATCGGGCCGCGCGACACGGACGCCAAGGTCACGTTGAGGGCCGTCGTCGGTGACCTGGTGCTGAGTCCCGACCGGAGCCGGCTGCTGCTGATCGTCGCGGTGTTCGTCTTCGGGGGAGCGTGGTTCGCCTCGCGTTCCCTGATGACCCCCTACGGCGTGGAGGTCCTCGGCCTGTCCGACGGCGAGGCGGGCGGGCTGACGCTGCCGAGCGGGATCGCCTTCATCCTCGCCGCCTTCCCCGCCGCGCTGCTCGCCGAACGGTTCGGGCGGCTGCGGGTCATGGCCGCCGGGACGACGGTCTTCGCCGCGGGCACGATCCTCGGGGCCGTCGTCCAGACCCCGGCGGTCACCGTCGTGGCGTTGTGCCTCGCGACCGTCGGCGCCGCCGGGTTCGTGATCAACGCGGTCGTCGTGCTGTGGAACCTGGCCCCGTCGAGCCGCGTCCTGGGCGCGTACACCGGCCTGTACACGGTCGGATGGGCCACCGGGGGATTCGCCGGACCGGCCCTCGTCGGCCTGGCGGTCGACGTCACCGGATGGCGTCTGACGCTCCTGCACATCGCCGTCCTGGCCGTCGTCGCCGTGCTGCTGGTCCTCCGGGTCGACCGGCTCCGGCGCGCGAGCGTCGTGGGGGAGGGCGTCCGGTGAGCGTCCCGGCCATCGTCCTCGTCATCACCGACCACGCGAGGGAGGGCGTCCGGTGAGCGTCCCGACAACCGTTCTCGTCACCACCGAACATCTAGGGGAGGGCGTCCGATGAGTCCCCTGCCCACTGTCCTCGTCACCGTCGACTACCTGGCACCCGGTGACGAGGTGGACGGCCTCCTGCGCGACGCCGGCCTCGCCACCCGGCACCGCCCGCTGCGGGGAGCCCGCGAGCGCGACGAGCTCGTCGCGATCCTGGACGGCTGCGAGGGCGCGCTGATCGCGAACGAGCCGATGACGGCCGAGGTGTTCGCGCGCGTCCCGGACCTCCGCGCGGTGGTACGCGCCGGCGTGGGCCACGACTCCGTCGACGTCGAGGCCGCGACCCGCGCGGGCGTCTCGGTGAGCAACCTGCCGGGCGTCAACGCCAACGCCGTGGCCGAGTACACGATGGCCCTGCTGCTGGCCCAGGCCCGCCGGCTGGTGCCGGTCGCCGCCGGAGTCCGGGCCGGGCGATGGCCGCGCGAGGACGGTCACGAGCTTCGCGGCAGGACGCTCGGGCTCCTCGGGTACGGCGCGTCGGCGCGGGCCGTGGTGCCTCTCGCCCGGGCCTTCGGGCTGTCGGTGCTCTGCGCGACCGGCGTGCCGGAGAGCCTGCGCCGCGACGCCTCCGTACGGTTCGTGGACCTTCCCGAACTGCTGGCCGAGGCGGACTTCCTCTCCGTGCACACGGCGCTCACCCCGGCCACCCGGCACCTGATCGACGCGTCCGCGCTCGCGCGGATGAAACCGGCGGCGCACCTGATCAACACCGCCCGCGGCGCCATCGTCGACGAGACGGCCCTGGCCGACGCGGTGCGCGCGGGCCGGCTCGCCGGTGCCGCCCTCGACGTCACCGGCACCGAGCCGCTCCCGGCGGACAGCCCGCTGCGCGACGTACCCGGCATCACGGTCTACTCCCACCTGGCCGGGCAGACCGCCGAGGCCCGGCGGGCCGCCGGTCTCGACGGCGCCCGCGAGCTGGTGGCCGCCCTGCGGGGACGTCCCCGGTCCTCGCTCAACGCCCACCTGCTCTCGCCGGTACGACCGGTGACCACCAAAGAGATGAGGACGACATGACGGGTACGCCTGGGACCGAGGTCAGGATCCTGGTCCCCAGCGGGATGCTCGGGGCGGGGTTCCCGCGGGAGACGGTCGATCGGGGGATCGCGCTCGGGGCCGACGTGATCGCCGTCGACGGTGGTTCCACCGACTCCGGGCCGTACTACCTGGGCTCGGGGACGGCGAAGACGACCGCCGCGGCCGTCGCCCGCGACCTGCGGATCCTGTTGCGGGCCTCGGCGGGCGCGGGCATCCCGCTGATCGTCGGCTCGTGCGGCACGAGCGGCACCGACTCCGGCGTCGACTGGGTCGCCGGAATCGTCGCCGGGATCCTGCGGGAGGAGGGCCTGGACCTGAGGGTCGCCCGAATCTACAGCGAGCAGACGGCCGCCACCCTGAAGGAGCGGCTCAACGAGGGACGGGTCCACCCGCTGGCGCCGATGGGTGACCTGGACGCCGCCACGCTGGACGGCTGCAGCCACATCGTCGGCATGATGGGCCACGAACCCATCGTGGCGGCCCTGGAGGCCGGAGCCGACGTGGTGCTCGCCGGCCGGGCCACCGACACCGCCGTCGCCGCCGCGTACCCGCTGATGAAAGGCATGCCGGCCGGTCCCACCTGGCACGCGTCCAAGATCGTCGAGTGTGGCGGGCAGTGCACCACCAACCCGCGCACCGGCGGGGTCCTCGCAACCGTCGACCAGGGCGGCTTCACCATCGAGCCACTGGACCCGGCCGCCGCGTGCACCACGACGTCGGTGGCGGCGCACATGCTCTACGAGACGGTCAACCCGTTCGAGATGCGGGAGCCGGCGGGCACGCTGGTGGTCTCCGACGCGGTCTACACCGCGCTGGACGACCGCCGGGTGCGCGTCGAGGGGTCACGTTTCGAGCTCGCCGACCAGTACACGATCAAACTCGAAGGGGCCCGCGTCACGGGCTACGAGACCATGTCCTTCACCGCCATCCGGGATCCGCACATCCTCGCCAGGATCGAGGAGTGGGTCGCGCTGATGCACGAGATCCTCGCCGGGCGGGTGCGGCAGACCCTGGACCTCGAACCCTCCGAGTACGCCGTGGACATCCGCCCGTACGGGTACAACGCCGTGCTGGGGAGCATCGACCCGGCCTCCGGGCCGCCCCGGGAGGTCGGGGTGATGATGCTGGTCAACGCCCCGGACCAGGCCACGGCCACCGCGATCGCCAAGATCGCGAATCCGCTGATGCTCCATCTCCCGACTCCCGACATGGACTATCTGCCCAGCCTGGCCTTCGCCACCTCGCCGGCCGAGAGCGAGCGCGGTCCCGCCTACCGGTTCGTGCTCAACCACGTCGTGGACGTCGACGAGCCCACCGACATGTTCCGCGTCGAGATCGCCGAGGACGGCTCCCGTGACTGACGACCGCAGGCCCACGCTGGGCGAACTGGCGCTGGAGGTCCGTTCCAAGAACGCCGGCCCGTTCTGGGTCACCATGGAACTCTTCATGCGTACGGCGGAGGACTACGCGACCGTCGCCGACGAGGATTTCGTCAACGAGGAGGTCGTCGCGCGGCTGTACGACCTCGACCCGGCGGACATCCAGATCTTCCGCATCCCCGCCCTCAACGTCGTGAAGATCTCGTTTCCCCGGCCGGTGGCCCAGGGCAGCCTGCGTGACCGGGACATCCACGCGGGCCAGCACCACGTCCCCCTGGCGGCGCTCGTGCCCCCATGAGAGCTCACATGCCCGTCTCCTCCTCGCCATGAATCAGGCTGCGAATCAGGTCGTGAATCAGCTGGTGGACCCGCGCGCCCGGCCGGGCGCGGCTCCGTCTACCGCCGCGCCCACGCCGGTGTCCAGACCTCGCCGCCGGAGTGGCCGGGCCGCCCTGAGCCGGACCGCCCGGAACCGGGGTGGTCGGAGCGGAGGTGGTCGCGGAGCACGGCGAGCGCGGGGTGCGGGTTGTCGCGGTGCCAGATCAGCGAGTGCGGGTAGACCGGTGCCGGGTCCCGTACGGCGACGCGTCGCAGGTCGTGGTCGGCGGGCCAGACGAGGTGGGTCCGCGCGCCGACGAAGGTCGCGAGTGACCGGGAGTCGGCGATGGTGTCCAGCAGCGGCTCGGTGCCGAAGTCGGGGCCGGTGACCTCGATGGTGAGCCCGAACGCGGCGGCGAGGTCGTCGTAGAAGGCGGCCCACTCGGTTCCGGGAACGATGCCGGGCATCCAGATCCGGTGCCCGGCGAGCTCCGCGGGCGTGACCGCGCCGGCGCCGGCGAGCTCGTGGGCCGGCCCGGTGAGAAGCTGGACGGGTTCGTCGAGGACCCGGACGGCCCCGACGTCGTCGGGAAGCCGCCTGCCGGGCATGGTGACGGCGCGGAAGGCCGCGTCGATCGTGCCGGACCGGATGGCTGCGACGGCCGCGTCCGCGTCGAAGAGGGTCACGACGTCGAGTTCGACGTCGGGCCGCGCGCGGTGGAAGTCGCCCAGCAGGGCGGCCGGGGCGAGCCGCCGGCCGATCACGTCGACGCGCAGCGCGCGGTGGCCGGGACGGACGGAGGCGATCGCCCGCTCCTCGGCCCGAAGGAGATCGCGGGCGTGGGGCAGGAACGCCTGCCCGTCGCCCGTGAGCAGCGTCGCGCGCGCGGTGCGCGTGAACAGCCGCACGCCGAGGTTCCTCTCCAGCGTGGCGATGCGCTTGGAGACGGCCTGCTGGGTGATCGACAACTCGTCGGCGGCGTCCTGGAACCGTCCCGCGTCCGCGGCGGCCACGAAGGTGCGTACGGCGTCGAGATCCACCGGGAAAGGGTAGCCGCACAACGTTCGGTTGTGTCCTCGGGCGGATCGGTTGTTTGATCTCGCCGCCCTCGCGTCGGTTGGATGCCAGTGGTCAACATCTGGTTGTCCGGGTCGGCGAGAGGCAGGGCGGGCGTGGCGGGCAGTCGGTCGCTGGGGCGGCGGTTCGGGTGGTTGTGGGCGGCGTACGTGGTCAGCTCGTACGGCACGAGCCTCGGGTTCGGGGCGTTTCCCCTGATCGCGGTCCTCGTGCTGCACTCGGGGCTGGCCGAGGTGTCGGCGCTGTCCGCCGTGGGGCTGGCGGTGGGGGCGGTGCTCGCGGTCCCGCTCGGGCCGTGGGTGGAGTTCCGGCGCAAGCGGCCGGTGATGGTGGCGATGGACCTGACCCGGTTCGCGGCGTTGCTGAGCATCCCCGTCGCGTTCGCGCTCGGCATGCTCGGATTCGCGCAGCTCCTCGTCGTCTCCGTCGCCGTCACGGCGTCCAAGATCGCGTTCAACGCGGCGAGCGGCGCGTATCTGAAGGCGCTCCTGCCGCCGGAGGACCTGCTCGTCGCGAACAGCCGGTTCGAGTCCACGACGTGGTCCGCGATCGTGGTCGGGCCGCCGCTCGGCGGGGCCGCGGCCGGGATGTTCGGCCCGGTGGTGACGGTGGCAGTCGACGCGGTCAGCTACCTGCTGTCGGCGCTGTGCGTCCGCGCGATCGGCGGGAACGAGCCCCGGCCCGCGCGCGCCGAGGCGCCGGGGCCGCGCTCGGGGTGGGCCGCGCGGGCCGGTGACCTGCTCGAAGGGTGGCGCCGCGTTCTGGCCCATCGGACGCTGCGCCGGTTGTTCCTCAACGCGATCCTGGTCAACGGCCTGATCATGGCGACCGAGCCGCTGCTCGCCGTGCTGCTGCTCGGGCATCTCGGGTTCGAACCCTGGCAGTACGGCCTCGCGTTCGCGCTTCCCTGTGTCGGCGGCCTGGTCGGGGCGCGGCTCGCGCGCCGGCTCGTGGCGCGGTTCGGGCAGCACGGGGTGATGCTCACCGCCGGGACGTTGCGCGCGTGCTGGCCCGCCGGGCTGGCGTTCGTCCAGCCCGGCGTCCCCGGGATCGTGCTCGTCATCGCCGTCCAGTTCGGCCTGGTGGCCTGCTGCGGCGTGTTCAACCCGGTGCTGGCCACCTACCGGCTCGACCACACCGACCCCGACGGGGTCGCCCGTACCCTGTCCGCGTGGGCGGTCAGCGGCAGCCTCGCCATCGCGGCCCTGACCGCCGGGTGGGGCCTGCTGGCCGCCGTCACCAGCCCGCGCACCGCGATCGCGGCCGCCGGAGTCCTCCTCCTGGCCACCCCGTTGCTGCTCCCGCGCCGCGAGCGCGCCACGGGAGACGGCGCTCCCGGGCCTCCGGTTCGCGGCCGGAGGTCAGGGAGCGCCTCGGAGTCGAAGGAGCCGAATCCGGTCGTGCCGGGCGGGTGACACCGGGCCGGCACGGGGGTCGTGGGACCACGCGACCCCCGTTCGCGGTACCGGGCGGCGACGACCGGGGGGCACGCCCGCGGACGTACGGTTCCGGCCACCCGCGACCGGGGGCCGCGAGGCTGTGGCTCAAGGGCTCAAGGGCTCAAGGGCTTAGGGGCTCAAGGGCTCGTGCACCCGTAGCCGGACGGCGTCTGGGTGTTGCCGTTCGGGCGGCTCGCCTGGAAGCCGAAGGTGGTGCTCTGGCCGGGGCCGAGCGTGCCGTTGTGCCCGGAGCTCCGCGCCGTGACGGTCTGCCCGCTCACGGCCAGGGTGGCGTTCCACGAGCCGGTGACGGTGTGGCCGCTCGGCAGCGTGAACGTCACCGTCCAGCCGCTGATCGCGGACGTGCCGGTGTTGGTGACCGTGACCGGCTGGACCACGTACCCGTTCCCCCACTGCGTCTGGACGGTCGCCGTCACCGAGCAGCCGCCGGTGCCCCCGCCGCCCGGGAGGGTGGTGACCGTGACCGTGTTCGACACCGGCGAGAGGTTGCCCGCCGCGTCGCGGGCCCGGACCTGGTAGCGGTACGTGGTGTTCGCGGTGAGCCCGGTTCCGGCGAACGAGGTGGTGGCCGAGGTCCCCACCTGCGTGAAGGTGCCGCCGGACGCGCCCGGCGCGCGCAGGACGTCGTAGCCGGTCACGCCCACGCCGTCGGTGGAGGCGGTCCAGGCCAGGGTGGTGCCGGTGGAGGTCGTCCCCGACGCGGCGAGCCCGGCCGGCGCGGACGGCGGGGTGGTGTCGCCGCCGGTGGTGGCCGGAGGGACGCGGACAATGCGGTCGTCCTGCGCCACCGGGCTGCCGCGGCCGTCCCGGTTGCTGGTCGCCACCCAGAGCCAGCCGTCCGGCCCGACCGCGACCGTGCGGAGCCGCCCGTAGGCGGACTGGAACTCGGCCAGCGGCGTGCCGGGCGTACCGGCACCGGTGAGCGGCACCGTCCAGAGCCGCTGGCCGCGCAGCGCGGCGACGAAGAGCGTGTTGTTGGCCCAGGCCAGCCCGCTCGGCGACGCCTCGGCGGTCGTCCATGTGACGATCGGGTTGCGGAAGGAGGGGTTGCTGCAGGTGCCCTCGCAGGTCGGCCAGCCGTAGTTGGAGCCCGCGACTATCTGGTTGATCTCGTCCCGGGTGTTCTGCCCAAGTTCGGCGGCGTACATCCTGCCCTGGGAGTCCCAGGTCAGGCCCTGGACGTTGCGGTGGCCGTAGGTCCAGACGCGGGAGCCCGCGATCGGGTTGTCCGCGGGCACGCCGCCGGTGGGCGTCAGCCGCAGGATCTTCCCGGCGAGGCTGCCGACGTTCTGCGCGTTCGCGGTGTCGCCGGCGTCGCCGGTCGCCACGTAGAGCATGCCGTCCGGCCCGAAGGCGATGCGGCCGCCGTCGTGGAAGGTGTTGCTCGGGACCCCGGAGAAGATCACCGGCTGTGTCTGGGGCGCGGTCAGCTGCAGCCTGACCAGGCGGTTGTCCCCGGTGGTACTGGTGAAGTACGCGTACACCCAGCCGTCTTGAGCGTAGGTGGGCGACACGGCGATGCCGAGCAGGCCGCTCTCACCCGAGGCGCTCACCCCGCTGACGGTGGCGACCGCCGTGGGCGTCTGGCCCGGCCGCACCTGGAGGATGCGCCCGGTGTTGCGTTCGGACACCAGCGCGCTGCCGTCCGGCAGGAACGCCAGGCCCCAGGGGACCTGGAGGCCCGTGACGGAGACCTGCGCCCGGGAGAAGTCGAAGCCGCCCACCACCTGGGCGCGGGCCTCGGGGGCGGTGATGAGCAACGCGAGCAGGGCCAGAATCAGGGCCGGGACGACGCGGGCGCGCATGATGGACTCCTCGGGACTCCTCGACCGGATCACTGTGCGGATGCCGGCACCGTAGGCACGCGGGCCGCGGAACCTCAAACACCGCGATCGGCCCACCCCGATGATCTGGGGGTACGGCACCGCGCCGGTGAAACTTTCATGTGAACGACGAAAGTTGCGGCCAGACGGACGTGTCAGTGGTGGACGGCGTCCGAGGTGTCCTCTTCGAGCAGGAAGCCGCCCGACTGGTGGTGCCACAGGCGGGCGTACGGCCCCTGGGCCTGGAGGAGCTCGCGGTGGTCGCCCTGTTCCACCACGCGGCCCTGGTCGAGCACCACCAGGTTGTCCATGCGGACGACGGTGCTCAGCCGGTGGGCGACCACGAGGGCGGTGCGGTCGCGCATCAGGCTCCACAGGGCTTCCTGGACGAGGGTCTCGCTCTCGGAGTCGAGCGCGCTCGTGGCCTCGTCCAGCAGCAGGATCGGCGCGTCGCGCAGGATGGCGCGGGCGAGGGCGACGCGCTGCCGCTGGCCGCCGGAGAGCTTGACGCCGCGCTCCCCGACCAGCGTGTCGAAGCCGTCAGGCAGGGCCTCGGCGAACTCCGTGACGTGCGCCGCCCGCGCGACCCGGTGGATCTCGGCGTCGGTGGCGCCCGGCCGGGCGAAAGCGATGTTGTCGCGCAACGACCGGTGGAACAGGGCGGGCTCCTGGGGCACGTAGGAGATGAGGCCGCGCAGGTCGGCCTGGCGGAGCCGGGCGATGTCCTGGCCGCCGATCAGGATCCGGCCGCCGTCGACGTCCATGAGGCGGAGCAGCAGCCGGGTGAGGGTGCTCTTGCCGCCGCCGGACCGGCCGACCAGGCCCATCTTGGTGCCGGCGGGGATGTGCAGGTCAAGACCGTGGAACAGGGGCGGATGGCCGGGGTGCGCGAACGTCACCCGCTCGAACCGGACGCCGGCGTCGGCGGGGCGCAGCGGTTGCGGGTCGTCCGGGTCGACCACCCCGGGCGGCGTGAGCAGAAGCTCGGTGAACTGGGCGGACTCGGTGAGCACGCTCTCCAGGCGGCGGTAGATCTGGTTGAACTCGAACATGATGCCGATCGAGGTCGTGTAGTAGCTGAACGTCACCACGATCGCCTCCACACCCAGGCCGCCGCGGAGGGCGACGGCGAGCAGCAGGCCGACGGTGCTGGTGAGGACCGCCAGCGGCGCGATGACGGTGTCCACCCGGAGGTTGCCGTAGTCCCAGGAGCGGATCGTCAGCCTTCGCTGCTCGGCGACCCGGGCCCGGTGCTGTGCGGCCTCGCGCTCCTCGGCGGCGAACGCGCGGACCGTCTCCATGTTGGCCAGCACGTCGGCGACGTGCCCGGACACCCGCACCTTGGCGGCCTCACGCCGGTCCACCAGCTTCTGGCGGCGGCGGATGAGCGGGGCGACGAGGAGGGCGGTGACGGCGATGAGGCCCACGAGCACGAGGACCAGCAGCGGGTGGTATCGCCACAGCACCACCGAGGCGAACGTCAGCGGCACCACCTTGGCGACGATCGAGAACGTGAGCGTGTCCATGAAGGACTCGAACCCGCCGGCGAAACTCAGCACCCGTTTGGTCAGCGAGCCGGCGAAGTTGTCGTGAAAGAACGCGGCGTCCTTGGCGAGCAGCCTGTCCATGCCCGTCACGCCGAGCCGCTCGATGCCCCGGGCGTCCGTACGGTTCAGGAAGTGCAGGCCCACCCGCCACAGGATCTCGCCCGTGAGCAGCAGCCCGCCGAAGGCGAGCACGTACGGCATGAGCGCGGCGACGCCGGCGTCTCCGCCGTCGGCCAGGCGCCCCACGAGCGCGCCCACCGCGAGCGGCGCCAGGTAGAACAGGCAGGTGTTTCCCAGCGCGGGCAGGGCCAGCGCAGGCACGGCGACCCGCCACTGGCTCAGCAACTCCCCGTTGTAGTAGCGCAGCGCGAGCAGGACGGCCGACCTGCGGGCGGTCGGTCTGTCCTCGGGGGGGTCGGGTGATCCCGGCACGGCCATCCTCCCTTCCTCCCTTCCGGACGTCCACGGCTACGGCTACGGCCATGTTGGCGCAGCGCGGGCGGGGGAGGCGAACGGTTTTCCCGGGGGTGAGACGCGGCTTCCCCGGAGGTGAGAGAGGGCTTTCCTGGGAGCGGGACGCGGTTTTTTGGTCAGGGAGACGCGGTTTTTCGGGAGGGGGACGCGGCGAGATGAGCGGTTACCGGGGCGAACGCGAGAAAATTCCCTAGTAAACCTATAGGAATAGTTGACATTATCTCCCTCTCGGCACACGCTGTGTTACGGCCCATCCGTACATCGCCCATCGAAAGGTGTCAGGGAATGACCCAGCTCCATGACCACGGGACGCCCGTCGTCGCCGACGACTCCTACCGGCACATCGACGTCACCCGGGTCGGCGGCGTGATCGGCGCGGTCGTCGGCGGCATCCGGGTGGGCGGTGACGTCGACGCGGAGGCGGTCGCCGAGCTGCGCGCCGCGCTGCTGCGCCACCGCGTGGTCTTCCTGCGCGACCAGCGGCACGCCACCGACGCCGACCAGCACGCGTTCGCCAGGCTGCTCGGCACCCCCACCAAGCCGCACCCGACGGTGGCGGGCGACGGTGAGGCCGTGCTCCCGATCGACTCCGAGCAGGGCAAGGCCAACAGCTGGCACACGGACGTGACCTTCGTCGACCGGATCCCGGCGATCAGCGTGCTGCGCGCCATCACGCTGCCGCCCTACGGCGGGACGACGGTGTGGGCCAACACGGTGGAGGCGTACCGGCGCCTGCACCCCGGCCTGCAGGCACTGGTGGGACGGCTGCGCGCGGTGCACTCGAACCTGTACGACTACGCGGCGCAGCGCCCGCAGATCGGCGGGATCGACGTCAGGGAGCAGGAGTACCGCGAGCAGTTCCGCAGCAGCGAGTTCGAGACCGAGCACCCCGTCGTCCGCATCCACCCGGAGACCGGCGAGCCGTCCCTGCTGCTCGGCCACTTCGTCAAGTCGTTCACGGGCCTGAGCAGCGCCGATTTCCACGATCTGTTCTCCCTGCTGCAGCGGCACGTCACCCGCCTGGAGAACACGGTGCGGTGGGACTGGCGCGACGGCGACATCGCCATCTGGGACAACCGGGCCACCCAGCACTACGCCGTCGCGGACTACGACGACCTGCCCCGGCTGCTGCACCGCATCACGCTGGCCGGAGACATCCCGATCGGCGTCAACGGTGACACCAGCGTGGTCCGCAAGGGCGACTCCGGCGCGTACTCGCCCATCGCCGTCTGAACGACGGCCCGTCCGCGTCCCCGGCCGGGCCGCCGGCGTGTCCGCCACCGGTGAAGAGAGATCGCCGGTGAGGAGGGGGGCGGGGTGGAGTCCCGCTCGTGCCGGGAATGGGACTCTCCTTTCTACTATTCATGTAGGAATAGTAGAAAGGAGCGACATGTCGAAGGCGTTACACGTACACCCAGCACGACGGGCCCGAGACGGAGGCGTTCGCCGACCTTCCCCGCCCTCCTCCGCTACGGAAGCCCGCGCGTCCTCCCGTGTCCCTCCGGTGCCGTGCGGACGCCGGAGGGGGATCAACCGTTGTCGAGGCGGGCCCGTACCCCGTCCAGGAAGAGCGCGAGTTTGGCGCGGAACCAGTCGTGGGGATCGCCCTCGATGATGTCGCGGACGATTCCCGCGAAGGGGGCCATGTCCGGTGCGACGCCCTCGCCCGCCCAGGTCTCGCGCAGCAGGTCGCGGCGCGTGGGCTCCTCACGCTCCTGCTGCCCCTCCCGCTCCTCTCGCTCCTCCCGCTTCCCGCCCGGCCGTGACCCGCTGAGGCGCTCCCATCCGACATAGACGTCCGCGGCCAGGTCGGTGACGGTGTCGACGGCGAGCACGGCCAGTCCGGGAGGGAACCCGAACACGGTCAGCTCCCGTACGGTCGCGTAGAAGGCGTGCGTGATCGCGGGCGGGGTGCGTTCGAGATCCCGGATCCGGTCGGCCATCCCCGGGTGGGCCGCGAAGATCCCCCAGACGACGTCCGCCGTGCTCTCCAGGTAGGCGCGCCAGTCGTCCCCGGCCTCCGGCCAGTCGGCCCTCCTGACGGCGAGGTCCATCGCGGCGGTCACCAGCGCGTCGCGGCTCGGGACGCGCCGGTAGAGGGAGGAGTGCTTGACCCCGAGCCGGTCGGCCACCGCGTTCATGGTGAGGTCGCGGAAGCCGACCGCGAGGGTCGCCTCGGCCACGTCGAGGAGACTGAAGGTGGGCTTGCGGCCCCGGCGGGGACCGGAGTGGGCGGGTACGGCACTCATGACCTCCATCATCTCGCTCCCGCCGGGCTAGGAGGACAGCAGCCGCCACCCCCGCGCGCGGCGGCGTTCGCGCCAGAAGTCCGCGTACCTGCCCTCCAGGGACAGCAGCGTCCCGTGGTCGCCGGACTCGGCGACGCGCCCGCCGTCGAGGACGAGGATCTGGTCGGCGGCCTGCACGGTCGACAGGCGATGGGCGATCACCAGGAGGGTCCTGTCGGCGGTGAGCGCGCGCAGGGCGTCGCCGACGGCGGCCTCGTTCTCCGGGTCGAGCGCGGCGGTCGCCTCGTCGAGGAGCACGATGGGGGCGTCCTTGAGGATGGCGCGGGCGATCGAGACGCGCTGGCGCTCGCCGCCCGACAGGGCCGCGCCGCTCTCGCCGACCCTGGTCCGCCAGCCGTCCGGCAGCCGCTCCACGATCTCGTCGACCCTGGCCAGCGCGGCGGCGTGCCGTACCTCCTCCCGGGTGGCGCCGGGGCGGCCCAGGCGGATGTTCTCCTCGATGGTGTCGTCGAAGAGGTAGACGTCCTGGAAGACGAGCGACAGGCGGGACATCAGCTCCTCGGTGGTCAGGTCGCGGACGTCGTGCCCGTCCACCCGCACGGTTCCGGTGTCGGTGTCGAAGAAGCGCGCGATGAGCCGGGTGACGGTGGTCTTGCCCGACCCCGAGGGGCCGACCAGCGCGGTCAACGTCCTCGGCGGGATGCGCAGGCTGACGTCCTGGAGCACGGGAGCGCCGCCGTAGCCGAAGGTGACGCGGTCGAACTCGATCGCGAGAGCCCCCTCGGCGGCGGCCCCCGAGGGCGTGGCCGGTTCCGGCAGTACGGGGACGGAGAGGATCTCGGCGAAGCGGGCCATGTTGTTGCGGCCCACCCGCAGGGCGCCCCCCAGTTCGGCGGCGAGCACCAGCGGTTCGGTGAACCGGGTGGCGAGTGCGAGCAGTGCGAGCAGGGCGGCCGGATCCAGCGAGCCGCCCAGCGCCAGGAACGTGCCGAAGGCGAGCAGCACGACGTAGGCGGTGTGCACGGAGAGGGCGTTGAGCCCCAGCGCGGGCACGACACCGGTGATCGAACGGCGCGCCGCCCGGTGCTGGTCCCGCAGCGCCCTCTCCAGCTCGGCGTAGGAGGACCCGGAACGGCCGAAGCCGCGCAGCACCGCCTGCGCCTGCGCGTACTCCACCACCCGGCCGCCCGCCTCGGCCGAGGTCGCGTCCACCAGATGGTCGACCTTCTCCGAGAGCCGCGCGGTGAGGCGGTAGGTGAGCGCGAGGAGCACGCCGGTGGCGGCGAGCGCGGCGCCGAGCCGCCAATCGAAGGCGAAACTCACCAGCACCACGGTCGCGGGGGTGACGTAGGCGGTGACCAGCGGCTGGAGCAGGTGCGCGGGCACCCCCATCACCACACGGACCCCCTGCACGACCAGCCGGCCGATCCGCCCGATCCTGTCGGCCTCGAACCAGCCGAGCGGGAGGGCGGAGAGGTGGTCCCCGAGCCGGTGGTAGAGGGTCCGCGACAGGTCCAGGCCGACGGAGAAGCCCATCACCGCCTGCCGGTACCGCAGCACGGCGCAGACCGCGGCGGCGAGGGCCAGCGCGGCGAGCCACGGCCACGCTCGCGACGCCTCGCCCGCGAACAGGGCGCGCAGCACGGGAACGACCAGGGCGAAGGCCAGCCCCTGCACGACCGCCAAACTCACGAGAGTGAGCAGGTAGGCGCGCACGCGGCGCGCTCCCACGATCCCCGTCAACATCCGGATCATCGCGTCTCCTCGGGTACGCCGGTCTTCTCCCACATCGAGCGGTACAGCCCTTCGGCGGCGAGCAGGTCCTCGTGGCGGCCGCTTTGCACCACGCGCCCCCGGTCCATGACGGCGATCTGGTCGACGCCCGTGATCGTGTGCAGCCGGTGGGCGATGACGAGCACGGTACGCCCGGCCACCAGCGTGGAGAGCGCGTCCTGGATCGCGGCCTCGGACTCGGGGTCCGCGTACGCCGTCGCCTCGTCGAGCACCAGGATCGGGGTGTCGGCCAGCAGCGCGCGGGCGATGCCGACCCGTTGCGCCTCGCCGCCCGACAGGTGCGCGGTCTCGCCGACCACGGCGTCGTAGCCGCCGGGGAGGGCGAGGATCCTGTCGTGGACCTGCGCGGCGCGTGCCACGGCCTCGACTTCGGCGTCCGTCGCGCCGGGGCGGCCGAGGCGGATGTTGTCGCGCACGCTCAGCCGCAGCAGCCGTACGTCCTGGAAGACGGTCCCGACCAGCCGGTGGAGCTCCTCGGCCGGGATCTCGCGGACGTCGGCACCGCCGATCAGGACCCGGCCGCGCGTGGTGTCCCAGAAGCGCGGCAGCAGCCGGGAGAGCGTCGACTTGCCCGACCCGGAGGGACCGACCAGGGCGGTGACCGTACCGGGCCGCAGGGTGAGGGTGATGTCGTGCAGGACGCCGGAGTCCCCGTCGTAGGAGAAGCCGACCCCCTCGAACTCCACGGCGTGCCCGCGCGGCCGCACCGGCTCCCTGGCGCGGGGCAGCTCCTCCGCGTCCAGTACGGCGGCCACCCGCACGGCCGCCTCGCGTGCCTCCTGCATCGCGCCGATCCCGAAGCCGAGACCGATGATCGGCTGCCCCAGGCCCAGGCCGAGCAGCGCGAACGGCAGCACGTCCACGGGCGGCAGCGATCCGGCCGAGACGAACAGCGTGCCGGCGACGAGCACCAGCAGCAGCATCGTCACCGGCGCGATGGCGTTCTGCGCCGAGGCCTCGATCCGGGTCATGGGTTCCACCCAGAGCCGGAACCGCGAGGAGAAGTCGTCGGCGGCCTCGACGAAACGGCGGTGCGACCTGCGGGCCTGGCCGAAGGTCTTCACCACGGCGATCCCGTTGACGAACTCCACCGCCGCCGTGTTGATCCGGTTCGTGGCGTCGTTCATCTCGGCGATCTTGGTCTGGTAGCCGCGCATCATCACCGCGTAGGCGGCCAGGTACAGCGGCAGCGTCGAGGCCGTCACGAGCGCCATCCGCCAGTCCACCCAGAACAGGTAGGCCAGCGTCAGGACCGGGACCACCACCGCGGACACCAGGTCGAGCACGGCGTGCCCGACGAGGTGGTGCAGGCTGTGGATGTCGTCCTGCACGGCCTTCTTCACCTCGCCGGAGGTGCGGGCGGTGAACCAGCCCAGCGGCACCCGGCCGATCCGCCGCACGATGTCGCGGCGCAGCCGCAGCTGGAGGTCGGCGTCGGCCAGGTGGGTGACGGTGGCCGCCGCGCCCATGGCGATCGTCCGGATCACCAGGCCCGCGATCGCCGCGAGGACGATCGTCCAGACGCGTCCCTCGTCGGGCGGGCCCGCGCCCAGCAGCTCGCGGGCCAGCTCGGCCACCATGATGTACGGGGTGAGGCTCGCGGCCGACGCGACGGCCTGCAACGCGGCCGCCACCCCCAGCTGGGGGCCGGCCGGGGCGAGGATCCTCCAGAGCACCCCGCGAGACCGGCTGCCCGGCTCCGCCGTGGCGGGAGGGCTCCCGCCCGCGTCCCCGGTGAGGTCCTCGCGCTCGTCGCCACCGCCGGCCGTATGCCCCGCCCGTGGCGTCGTCGGATCGGCCGGTGTGGCTGGGATCGTCGGCATGCGCACCTCATGGACTAGGGCGGATTAGGTAAGGCTAACTAATAAGCGACAGCATGTTGCAAAATAAGGCCACACGTCAAGACAGGCCGCCGATCGGGCTCTCGTCCCGGGTGGCCGCGGGCCTTTCACCTGCCGTACGCGGGGTCCCGGACCTGCCGCCCGCTATGCGCGTTCCGGCGAGACGCGATGCGACGCGGTGCGGTGCGGTGCGACGCGGTGTGACGCGACGCGGTGCGACGCGTTCACCGCGCCCACGGAGGATTGCTCGTCCTGACGCGGTGTGACCTCGGGATTCCTCAGCCGGGGTGCTGGGTCCTGGCCTGGCGGTAGCGGGTGGGGGAGACGCCGAACTCGGTGACGAACGACTGCCGGAGGCTCTCGGTGGAGCCGAACCCGCAACGGGCCGCGATGTCCGCCACGGGGAGCGACGACGAGACGAGAAGCTGCTCTGCCGCCCGCGTACGGGCGTGCCTGACGAAACGACCGGGCGTCTTGCCCAGGTGCTCCAGGCTGAGCCGGGTCAGGTGGCGCTCGCTCACGTTCAGCTTGGCTGCCAGCGTCACGGGGCTCAGATCACCGTCGAGGTTGCTGACGACGTGGTCGACCACCTGCCGGATCAGCGGATGTTCCGGCGGCGGCGCGCCCACGAACATGCTGATCTGCGCCTGGTCGCCCGGCCGCTGCAGGTAGGCCACCAGGGCACGCGCCACGGTGCGGGCAAGGTGAGGGCCGTGGTCCTCCTCGATGAAGGCGAGCGTCAGGTCCAGGGCACTGGTGACGCCGGCCGCGGTCGACACGTTCCCCTCGCGGATGTAGAGCGGGCACGGGTCGACGATGACGTTGGGGTGGTGGGCGGCGAGCGTTCCCGCGTACCTCCAGTGCGTGGTGGCGCGCCGCCCGTCCAGCAGCCCGGCGGCGGCCAGCAGGGTCGCGCCCGTGCACACCGACGCCACCCGCCTGCTGATCGCGGCCAGCCGGCGTATGTGTGCCAGGAGCACGGGGTCGCCCGCGGCGGCCTCGTGGCCGATCCCGCCGGAGACGACCAGGGTGTCGAGCGGCCCGGTGACGCGTTCGAGGGCCGCCTGGCCTTCCAGCCTCAGGCCCGAGTCGCAGGACAACGAGCCGCCCCCCGAGGTGGCGAGGCGTATCCGGTAGGGGGGAGCCGCCCCCAGCTGGTTGGCCATGTGGAGCGGCGTGGTCACCGAGGCGATGTCCAGCAGCTCCGACTGTGGATACCCGATCACGACGGTCAGGCGATCGTCCATAGGTGCCCATCCTGTCGAGGAACCGACACGAACCCCAAGTTTACCGACAGGGCCGGGGCCGGCCACGGTTCGCGCGACCGGCCGGCGCGCGGGCCGTGGCGCATGGGACGCGATCGCGCCGGGTACCTCCCTACCCCCGGCCTTCGTCTCGGATGTGTTCGTCGTCGGCGGTACCAGGCCGCAGCCGCCGGACACCGCCGGCGGCCCGTCCCCGCCCGAACACCTCTCCCACGCGTTACGCACTTCTCGAAACGGTACGAGCCCCGTCGTGGCCGGACGGGCGACGGCCGAGGCCGTCACCACGTTGAAGGGAAAAGGACATGGACGTCATCGGAATGATCGACAAGGTTCGCGACTCCGCCACCGTCACCCGCGTCTTCGGCGAGCCGATCACGCAGGACGGGGTGACCGTCATCCCCGTGGCCCGCGTCGGCGCGGGCGGGGGCGGCGGTGGCGGCAGGCAGGAGGGCGGCGAGAGCCCGGGCGAGGGCTCCGGCGGCGGGTTCGGCGCGACCGCGACCGCGGTGGGGGTCTTCGTCGTCAAGGACGGCCAGGTCCGCTGGCAGCCCGCGATCGACTACAACAAGATCATCCTTGGTGGGCAGGTCGTGGCCGTCGTCGCGCTGCTCACCCTGCGCGCGTTCGCGCGCCGGCGTGCCCGCCGATCATGACCATGGGGCCCGCCCGCCCGGCCGGCGAGGTGCCCCCTCCGGATCCGTGGCGCCGTCCCGCACAGCCGGGGTGACGCGCCGCCGGACGATCGAGACGCCCGGCGAGGCGCTCACCGGTCGAGGTAGGCCCTGGTGGAGGCGCGGACGGCGGCGACGCACGCGGCCACGGCGGGCTGGGTGGCCGCGCCCCGCCGGTAGGTGACGCGGGTCCGGCGGCGGGCGGCGAGCGGGACGAGGCGCACCCCGGCCGGTGGCAGCGCCGTGGCGAGCCGCGGCACGAGCGAGACGCCCTGACCGGCCGCCACCAGCGCGAGCACCGCGGCGAAGTCGTCGGCGTGGTGCCTTACCAGCGGGCTGAAGCCGGCCGTGCGGCAGACCCGCAGCGTGACGGCGTGGCAGGCGGTGCCCGGGCTGCCGACGATCCAGGCGGCGTGCCGGGCGTCGCCGACCGGGTCGGCGCCGGGGTCGCTGCCGAGGTCGGGGCCGGTGCCGGAGCCGGGGTCGAAGCCGGGGTCGAAGCCGGGGTCGAAGCCGGCGCCGGGGGCGGGCATGGCGAGGAACACCGTCTCGTCCAGCAACGGCACCGAGTCGAGCGCGGGGTCGGGCTCGACCGGCATGACGTCGTAGTCGTTCACCAGGGCCACGTCCAGCCGCCGTTCGCGCAGCGCCTCGGGCATGGCGACCGGGTCGAGCTCGGTCACCATCAGTTCGAGGCCGGGATGATCGAGACCCAGCGTGACCAGCGCGCCCGGCAGGACGGTGCGGACGGCGCTGGGGAACGCGCCGATGCGCAGCGGGCCGGTCGGCTCGCCGCGGGCCGTGGCCAGCGCGGCACCGGCGTCGTCGAGGGCGGCGAGCACGGTCTCGGCGTGCCGCACGAGGACGACACCGGCCGGGGTGAGGACGACCCGGCGCCCGGTCCGTTCCAGCAGCGGCACGCCCGCCTCGCGTTCCAGCACGGCCAGCTGCTGGGAGACGGCCGAGGGTGTGTACGTGTGCGACCTGGCCACGGCGGCGATCGTGCCCAGCCGTGCCAGGTCGCGCAGCAGGCGCAGCCGCCGGACATCGAGCATAAGCTCAGCTTACGGGTTGGCGTACAAACCTGAACTGGACCTTGCCGATCGGGGCGGAGCACCCTGGACCCATGACGCTCACCGGCCTGTACGTGCCCCTGATCACCCCGTTCGACGACGCCGGAGCCGTGGCTCTCGACGCGCTGGAGGCTCTCGCGCACCGGATCCTGGACGACGGGGCGACCGGCCTGGTCGCGCTGGGCACCACCGCGGAGCCGGCCGCGCTCAGCGGCCCGGAGCGGCGGGCCGTGGTGGACCTCGCCGCCCGGGTCTGCGGGGAACGCGGCGCGCGGCTCCTGGTGGGCGCCGCCACCCCGCAGGAACTGGACGCGCTGCGGGACCGGCCGGAGGTGACGGCGGCGCTGAGCCTGGTACCGCCGTTCACGCGTCCGGGCGAGGCCGGGGTGCTGGCCCACTTCCGCCGTCTCGCCGCCGGTCCCGTGCCGCTCGTGGTCTACCACGTCCCGTACCGGACCGGGCAGTGCCTGTCGGCGGACGCGGTACGGCGGCTGGCCGCGCTGCCCGGTGTGGTGGGCGTCAAGTACGCGGTCGGCGGGATAGACGACGACACCGTCGCGCTCATGGCCGATCTCCCGGACGGCTTCGCGGTGCTGGGGGGCGACGACGTGTTCGTCTCGCCGCTGCTCGCGCTCGGCGCGCACGGCGCGGTCCTGGCCTCGGCGCACGTGGCCACCGCGCGGTTCGCGGAGCTGGTCGAGGCGTGGCGCGCGGGTGACGCGACCCGGGCGCGCCCCCTCGGGCACCGCCTCGCGGCCCTGTCCGGGGCGCTGTTCGCCGAGCCCAACCCCACCGTGGTCAAGGCGGTCCTGCACGCCCGGGGCGCCATTCCCACCGCCGGGGTCCGGCCGCCGCTCCTGGCGGCCCGCCCGGACACCGCGCGGGCCGCGCTGCGCCTCGCCGACGCCCTGCTCCCCGCCCCGGCCTGACGGGCGACCTCTGCTCCTCGCCCCGGCCTGACCGGCGACCCCGGCGCGCCGACGTTCGCGTACCGGGGCACGGGATCTCGCGGCCGACCGACGGGCCGTGATCTCAGGCGTCGCCGGCCGGGGTGAACGCCGCCGCGTGGTCGCGGGCGAAGTCGGCGACGTCGCGCGGGGGGCGGCCGAGAAGGCCGGCGAGCGTGCCGGTGGTGAGGTCTCCCCAGCCGGAGGCGTACGCCCGCGCGTACTCCTCCAGCATGTCGGCGATCCATTCCGGCACGCCGTGGCCGAGCAGCGTCGCTCGCCTGGCGTCGTCGCCGACCGGCAGATATGTGACGGGCCTGCCGAGAGCGAGCCCCAGTTCGCCGGCGACCTCGCCGAACGTGAGCGAGCGCGGGCCGGTGAGGGTGTACGTCTCGCCGTGGTGGCGATCCGGGGCGTCGAGGAGCACGCGGGCGGCGCACTCGGCGAGGTCGCGCACGTCGATCATGCCGATCCGCGCCGAGGCCATGTTCAGCGAGAACGTGCCGGTGGCGGCGATGTCGCCCGCCTCGTTCAGCAGGTTCTGCATGAACCAGTGGGGACGCAGGATCGTCCAGCGCACGCCGCACCGTTCGGTCTCCCGGTCGGACAGCGCGTGCAGCCTGCCGCTGCGGTTCGGCGCGTCGTGCGCCGCGCCGACGACGGACAGGCGCACGACGCGCTCCACGCCGGCCCGGCGCGCGGCCCACAGGGCGTTCATCGCGTTCTCCGGAGCGCGCGGGCCGTTCGGGGTGAGCAGCCACAGGTCCCGCACGCCCTCGAAGGCGGGCGGCAGCGACCGGGCGTCGCCGAGGTCGCCGACGAAGACCTCCGCGCCCCGCTCGCGCGGGCCGTCCGCTCCGGACTTCTCGCGGACGAGAGCACGAAGATCCACGTCGGCCCCTTCCAGGGCCCTCATCAGCGCGGTGGACACGGTTCCGGTGGCTCCGGTGATCAGTACGGTACGAGACACGCTCGTTCTCCCTTGATGATGATCTTGGTGATGGTGATGTGGACCGGGTCGCGTGCACGCCGGTGACCCGGTGGCCGGTTCCTCGCGTTTTCCACGGCTCCGGACACGGTGACGCGCCCGGTCCGGCTCCTCTGATCAGTCGGCCGACGCGGCCGGTGCCGGTGCCTTCAGGGGCTCGCCAGCCGCCCGGCCGGTGGTGACGCGCTCCAGGACCCGGAGCACGACGGTCCCGGCCGAGAGGGTGGCGCCCAGCAGGCACACACCGGTCCAGCCGCCGCTCACCCAGACGACCGAGGTCAGCGCGGAACCCGCCGCGCCGCCGACGAACAGGGAGGTCATGAAGGCGGAGTTGATCCGGTTGCGGGCCTCGGGCCGGAGCGCGTAGAGGACGTTCTGGTTGCCGTTGAGCACCGCCTGGTGCGCCAGGTCCAGCACGATCACGCCGACGAGCAGCCAGGCCAGAGAGCGCGCCCCCGCCGCGATCGCCGCCCAGGACACCAGCAGCAGGACCGTCCCGGCGCCGGTCACGAGCTGGACGTGCCCCCGGTCGGACAGCCGCCCCGCCACCGTGGCGGTCAGCGCGCCCGCGACGCCGACCAGGCCGAACAGGCCGACGGCCGACTCCGGCCAGTCGTACGGCGGCCGCACCAGCAGGAAGGTCAGCGCCGTCCACAGCACGCTGAATGACGCCATCCCCAGCGCGCCGACACCCGCCCGCCACCGCAGCAACGGCTCGTGGCGGAACATCGCGACCGTCGAGCGCAGCAGCCCGGCGTAGGACAGGCGTCCGCCGTCAGGGCCGAGCCGGGGCAGGAAGGCGCGCAGCAGCACGGCCGTCAGCGCCATCAGGACGGCGTTCACCCAGTAGACCGTCCGCCAGCCGCCCACCTCGGACAACGTCCCGGACGCGGTCCGCGCCAGCAGCAGGCCGAGCATCAGCCCGGTCATCACCGTGCCGACCACCCGTCCGCGCTCGGCCGGGTCCGCCAGCGTCGCCGCGAACGGCACCACCACCTGCGCCCCGACCGAGGTCAGCGCGGTCAGGGCCGTACCGGCCAGGAGCACCGTGCCGTCGGCGGCGGTGGCCGACACCAGCAGGAACAGCGCGGTCGCCGCGTAGAGCGACACCGCCAGCCGCCGCCGCTCCATCAGGTCGCCGAGCGGCACCAGCAGGATCAGCCCCAGCGCGTACCCGCCCTGCGCGGCCGTCACCACCAGCGCCGCCGCCGACGGCCCGACTCCCAGCTCCCGGCCGATCAGGTCGAGCAGCGGCTGCGCGAAGTAGTTTCCCGCGACCGCGAGCCCGGTCGCCGCCGACATGAGCAGGAGCAGCCCGCGCGGCAGGCCGCCGTCAATGCGAGGTCTCATCGTCATGTGCCCAGCTTCGGCAATGAACGATCAATGAGTCCAACACATGTTTGTCATCGGACCGATCGTGCATCACGATTGATCCGTGGAGCTTCAGCAGATGCGCTATGTCGTCGCCGTCGCGGAGACGAGCAACTTCACCCGTGCCGCCGAGCGGTGCCTGGTCGTCCAGTCCGCGCTGAGTCACCAGATCGCCCGCCTGGAACGCGAACTGGGCGCCAAGCTGTTCGACCGCACCAGCCGCCGCGTCCGGCTCACCCCGGCGGGCGAGGCGTTCCTCCCCGCGGCCCGCCAGGCTCTCGACGCCGCCGAACGAGCCCGCGCCGAGGTGGCGGCCGCCGCCGGTGAGATCCGGGGCAGGCTCGCCGTCGGCGCCATCCCCACCGTCGCGGCGGTCGACCTCCCGACCGCGCTGAAGCGCTTCCACCTGCGGCATCGGCAGGTGCGGATCAGCCTCCGCTCGGGCGCGAGCGACGAGCTGACCGAGCGGGTGCGGCAGGGCACCCTGGACGTCGCGTTCCTGGGGCTGCCGGTGGGCGTACGCCCCAAGGGCGTCCGCGGCCGCGAGCTGGCGCGCGGTGAGCTCGTCGCCGCGGTGGCGCCCGGCCACCCGCTGGCGGGCACGGAACGGGTGGAGCTACGTCGGCTGTCGGACGAGCCGTTCGTCGACTTCCCGCCGGGCACCGCCGCGCGGGCCCAGACGGACGAGGCGTTCGCGGCGGCCGGGGTCCGGCGCGAGGTCGCCTTCGAGGTGACGAACATGGACTTCATGGCCCGCCTGATCCGGCAGGGCCTGGGCATCGGGATGCTGCCCGCCGCCTACGTGCCCGAGCTCCCCGACCTGCCCGTCCTCCGGGTCCGTGACGCCCCCGCCCGCATGGAGCACCTCGTCTGGAGCCTCTTCCCGCCGTCCCCCGCCGCCGCGGCGTTCCTGTCCGCCCTCGGCGTCCCGGCGGCGGGATCCCCGGGATCGCCGGACCCGTGAGACGAGTGTGGGCCCCCGGGCGTGAAACCTCCGGGGACCCACGGGTGCGGCCTGCTGCGGCCGGGTGACGTTACTTCGTGAGCGGGGCCAGCTTGGGGTCGTTGGCGTACGCCTCCACGACGTTCTCCTTGGTCACGATCAGCGGCTCAAGCAGGTACGACGGGACGACCTTCACCCCGTTGTTGTACGACTTGGTGTCGTTGACCTGGGGGGCCTTGCCGGTCTGCAGGTCCTTGGCCATCTGGATGGTCTGCTTGACCAGCTCGCGGGTGTCCTTGTTGATCGTCGAGTACTGCTCGCCGGCCACGATCGACTTGACCGACTCGACCTCGGAGTCCTGGCCGGTCACCACGGGCAGGTCCTTGCCGGCGCCCTTGACCGAGGTGATGATGGCGCGGGCCAGCGTGTCGTTGGGGGAGAGCACCCCGTCGAGGGTCTTGCTGCCGTAGGTGGAGGTGAGCAGCGAGTCCATCCGGCGCTGGGCGTTCTCGGCCTTCCAGCCGTCGGTGGCGGTCTGCTTGACGTCGGTCTGGCCGGAGCCGACCACCACGGTGCCGTCGTCGATCTTCGGCTTCAGCACGTCGATCGCGCCGTCGAAGAAGACCGCCGAGTTGTTGTCGTCCGACGAGCCGGAGAACAGCTCGATGGTGTACGGGCCGTCGGCCTTCTTCGCCTTCATGCCGTCCAGCAGGGCCTGGCCCTGGAGCTGGCCGACCTTGAAGTTGTCGTACGCGATGTAGTAGTCGACCGCGTCGGTGTTCTTGATGAGCCGGTCGTAGGCGATGACGGTCGCGCCGGCGGCCTTGGCGGCCTCCACCTGGGTGCTCAGCTGCGCGGCGTCGGTCGCGCCGATGATGATGACCTTGGCGCCCTTGGTGACCATGGCCGAGATCTGCGCCTGCTGGTCGGCGACGGTGGAGGAGGCGCCGGCGTACTGCACGTCGGACTTGAAGCCGGCCTCCTTCAGGCCGTTGGTGAACAGGTCACCGGCCAGGACCCAGTTCTCCGAGGTCTTCGACGGCAGCGCGACGCCGATCAGCGAGTCGGCGGCGAAGCCCTTCGCGCCCTCGGAGGCGCCCGCGGAGGCGTCCGTACCGGCGGCGGGGGTCTGCGAACGCTCGGAGGCGCAGGCGGTGAGCGACAGAAGCGCGATGGCCCCGGCCGCCACGCCCTTGACGAGGATATTGCGCATTTTCAGAGGTGCCCTTCTTAGATGTGTGACGGGGCGGAGGTCTCCCGCCCCGCCGGCGGCGGCCGGTTAGCCGGCCACCGGACTCTTGCCGCGGTCCTGGTCCGTTTCCGTGCCGGACGCCGGGCCGCTCGGTGTCTCCTCCCGGCGGAACGGGCGCGTCAGCGATCCGATGACCGAGAAGCGCCCCTGCCTCTTGTTGTAGACGTCGAGCGCGACGGCGAGCAGCAGGACGAGGCCCTTGATGATCTGCACCCGGTCGGAGCCCACGCCCATCAGCTGCAGGCCGTTGTTGAGCACGGCCATCACGAGGCCGCCGACGATGGACCCGCTGATCGTGCCCAGGCCGCCGGAGACCGCCGCGCCGCCGATGAAGACGGCGGCGATCGCGTCCAGCTCCCAGCCGATGCCGTCCTGCGGCCCGGAGGCGGCCGACCTGGCGACGAAGATCATGCCGGCCAGGGCCGCGAGGACCGACATGTTCATCATCACCAGGAAGTTGACCCGCCTGAGCTTGACGCCGGACAGCTCGGCGGCCCTGGCGTTGCCGCCGACCGCGTAGATGTGCCGGCCGCCGGCCGTGTTGCGGGTGATGAACGCGTAGATCACGACCAGGACGCCGAGGATGATCCCGGAGATCGGGAAGCTGGTGCCGATCCGCCCGCCGGCGAACTGCAGGCTCGCGAACACCACCACGACGACCGGGACGGCGACCCGGATCGCCGAGATCCACATCGGGGCGACGTCGGCCCCCATCTCCCGGCGGGTCTTGCGGGCCTTCCACTCCCTGACCACCACAGCGACGCAGATGAGCAGGCCGAGCAGGAGCGTGAGGTTGTTGTACCCGGTGTCCGGGCCGACCTCAGGCAGGAAGCCCGAGCCGATGACCCTGAACCCCTCGGGCACCGGGATGGTGTCGGCGTTGCCGATGTACTGGTTGCCGCCCCGGAACAGCATCATGCCGGCCAGGGTGACGATGAAGGCCGGCACCCCGACGTACGCCACCCAGAAGCCCTGCCAGGTGCCGATGAGGACACCCACCCCCAGGCCGATCAGGATGGCGAGGAACCACGGCACCGAGTAGTCCTGCATCACCTTCGCGACCACGATGCCGACGAACGCGGCGATCGAGCCGACGGAGAGGTCGATGTGCCCGGCGACGATGACCATCAGCATCCCGATGGCCAGGATCAGGATGTAGGAGTACTGGCTCACCAGCGAGATGAGGTTGCCGGAGTTGAGCGTCAGGCCGTCGGTCAGGACCTGGAACAGCAGGACGATCGCCACCAGCGTGAAGATCATCCCGAACTGCCGGGCGTTGGAGGTCGTCCCTCCGAACAGGGACTTCTGGAGTTCTTTCACACGGCTCATGGTCGGCGTGCCTTCTTCGCTGAGGTCATCTGCTTCATCAGGAGTTCCGGGTCGGCGTCTCGCCGGTCGATGTTGCCGGTGATGGTCCCCTCGAACACCGTGTAGATCCGGTCACACAGGCCGATCAGCTCGGGCAGCTCCGAGGAGATGACGATGACGCCCTTCCCCTGGTCGGCGAGCCGCTGGATGATGCCGTAGATCTCGTACTTGGCGCCCACGTCGATGCCCCGGGTCGGCTCGTCGAGGATGAGCAGGTCGGGGTCGGTGAACATCCACTTCGCCAGCACCACCTTCTGCTGGTTGCCGCCGGAGAGCTTGGTGACCCCCTCGTCGACGGTGGGGGCCTTGACCCGCAGGCTCGTCCGGTAGCCCTCGGCCGCCTTGTGCTCCCGCACCGGGTCGACCACGCCGCGGGTGGAGACCTTGGACAGCTTCGCGGACACCATCGAGGTCTTGATGTCGTCGAGCAGGTTCAGGCCGATCGACTTGCGGTCCTCGCTGACGTACGCCAGGCCGTGCGCGATGGCGTCCGACACCGACCGCAGCACGATCTCCCGGCCGTCCTTGAAGATCTTCCCGGAGACGTACGTGCCGTACGACCGGCCGAAGACGCTCATCGCCAGCTCGGTGCGCCCGGCGCCCATCAGCCCGGCGAACCCGACGATCTCGCCGCGGCGCACGGTGAAGCCGGAGTTCTTGACCACCAGGCGCTCGGCGGAGATCGGGTGCCGGACCGTCCAGTCGCGGACCTCGAAGAAGACCTCGCCGATGTCGGGGGTGTGGTCGGGGAAGCGGCTGTGCAGCTCCCGGCCGACCATGCCCCGGACGATCCGGTCCTCGTCGACGCCGTCCGCCTTGATGTCGAGGGTCTCGATCGTCCGGCCGTCGCGCAGGATGGTGATGGTGTCGGCGATCTGCTCGATCTCGTTGAGCTTGTGGGAGATGATGATCGAGGTGATGCCCCGCTGCTTGAAGTCGCGCAGCAGGTCCAGCAGGTGCTGGGAGTCGGCCTCGTTCAGCGCGGCGGTGGGCTCGTCGAGGATGAGGAGCTTCACGTCCTTGGCGAACGCCTTCGCGATCTCCACGAGCTGCTGCTTGCCCACGCCGATGTCCTTGATCAGCGTGTCCGGGTCCTCCTCCAGGCCGACCCGGGCCATCAGCTCCAGCGCCTGGCGGTTGGCGGCCTTCCAGTTGATCACGCCGCCGCGGCCCGGTTCGTTGCCGAGGAAGATGTTCTCGGTGATGGACATGCCGGGCACCAGGGCGAGCTCCTGGTGGATGATCACGATGCCGGAGTTCTCGCTGGCCCGGATGTCGGCGAACCGGCTCTCGGTGCCCTGGTAGAGGATCTCGCCGGAGTAGGTGCCGTACGGGTGGACCCCGCTGAGCACCTTCATCAGGGTGGACTTGCCGGCGCCGTTCTCCCCGGCGATCGCGTGGATCTCACCGGCCCGCACCACCAGGTTGACGTCGGAGAGCGCCTTGACGCCGGGGAACTCCTTGGTGATCGAACGCATCTCCAGCAGGACGGGCGCGCCGCTCACGACCGGCCCGCCCTGGCCGGGACCCGTGCCGGGTACGGTCTCGGGGCGACGGTGTCGCCGTCTCTGGGCCGGCAGCGGGATCCGCGCGCGTCCGGCTGCAGGGGACCGCGCCAGGTCACCACCGACATGGTTGCCTCCGGGAGGTTCGTCATTAGTGCGTGCACTTTCGGGGTGGCCTGAACCACACACGGAAAGACAGGGACTTTCCGCAAAATCTAAATTAATTCATTCTTCGCGCGATTCGCCCGTGAGGTGGTGACATGTGCCGCCGCCCCGGTCATACGAGCGCGCCGCCTCCTCGTACGCGGTCACACGCCACTCGTGCGCGGTCACGCGCCGCGCCCGGCCGCCGTCGAGGAGCGGGCCGGGCCGCCCCGTGCGGGCCGGTGACGACGGCCGGTCGTCGCGCCGAGCGGCGGGCGTGTCCGTGCCCGAGCGCGGTTCCCGGCCGGACACGACGCCTCGGGAGGGCGGGAGTCAGCGATCATAACGATTCCGGTTCCCCCGATCGGCCATGACATCGTTGTCAACAGGTAGCGGGTAGAGACTCCACCCGCGTTACGGGCATGTCAATCGGACCCCTCCCAATGTGGCCATTTTGTAACGTATCGTGACGCCAAGTGAGATTTACGGCACATGATTTTCCGGCCGTCCCGGGTTCCGGTTCAGCGCGGCGGGATGCCCCGGTCGACCAGCTTGGTGGGAAGCACCACGGTGCGCGGCCACGACCGGTCTCCCTCGATCCGCAGGAACAGCAGCTCGGCGGCGGTCCTGGCCAGCTCACGGGTGTCGTAGGCGATCACCGTCAGCGGGTACGGCACCAGGCTGGCCATGTCGAAGTCGTCGAACCCGAGCAGCGCGGCGTCGCTGCCGCGCCGGTGCAGCTCCTCGACCACCCCGAGGGTGATCCGGTTGTTCAGGCTGAAGAAGGCGGTCGGCGGATCGGGCCGGTCGAGCAGCTCGGAGACGACCCGGGCGGCCGCCGCCGGATCGCGGACCCCGTCACGGACCAGCCGGGTGTCGTAGGGCGCCCCGGCCGGGGCCAGCGCGTCCTGCGCGCCGTCGAGCCGCTCGCGCATCGTGTAGACGCCGATCGAGTCGAGCAGGATGCCGATCCTGCGGTGGCCCGCCTCGACGAGCCTGCGCACCCCGGCCCGCGCGCCCCCGCGGTTGTCGAGCAGCACCGTGTCGGCGAGCAGCCCCCCGGCCGGCCGGTCGAGGAAGACGACAGGCGTGCCGAGCTCGACCTCGGCGCGCATGAACGAGTGGTCGTCGCCCGCGGGCACCACGAGCAGCCCGTCGACGCGGCGGGCGCACATGTCCCGCAGCAGCTGCCGCTCGCGCGCCGGATCCTCCTCCGAGCTGGCGATGATGAGCATCGTGCCGTGCTGCCTGGCGACCTCGGCGGCGGTTCCCGCGATCGTCGCGTAGAACGGGTTGGCGATCTCCTCGATCAGCAGCCCGATCGTGGCGGTCGCCTGCCCCGAGCGCAGCGAGCTGGCCAGGTGGTTGCGGCGGAAACCCAGCTCGGCCACGGCGGCGAGCACCCGCTCGACCAGCTCGGGCTGGACGTGCGGCGCGTTGTTCACGACCCGCGAGACGGTCTTCAGGCTCACGCCGGCCCGGGCCGCCACGTCCACCATGGTGGGCCGCCTCGTACGGCCGCCGTCGCTGGTCATGGCAGGAACCATACCGACACGCCGTATCAAAGGGTGACAACGTTGTCCGAAGCGCCTCCCTGGTCACCGCCGGGGTGATCGCCGCCGGGTGCCGGACGGGCGGCGGCCGGGCGCGCCGGCCGTGACGTCGCCTCGCCCGCGCGACCCCGCCGGTCGGCCCGGGGAGACGGTCCTTTTCCGGGAGGTTACGCGATCGGTGCTTGACAACGTTGTCTCATTTGTCTCGGGAAAGGAGACGTCGGGCCGCGGTCACCTCCTGGACAGCCCCCACGCGAGCCCACTGTCGTAACCCCTACGGAGCCTCCCGCATGGTCTGGGACCCGTGCCCCGGCACCGGCGGCGACGTCGACGCCCGTACCGGTGTGCGGCATCCGGGGCGTCTGGAATCCAGGAGTTCGGGGGCGAGAAAGCGGCGGGCAACCAGGTTGTAAGTGGACTCCGGAGAATGGGGTCCATGACGGATCTCCCCTCGGCGCGCCTCGCCGCGCCGGTACGGTACGGCGCCCTCCTCGTCCTCGCGCTGGTGACGTTCACCGGATGCGGTCTCACCGGCGGTGGGGCCGGGAGCGGTGCCGCCGCTCCCGCGGAGGTGACGAGCAGCGCGACCGCCCCCGCGAAAACCACGGAGACCACGGGGACCACGGGGACCACGGGAGCCGGGGGAGGGGAGCAGGATCAGCCCTCGGCGGCCGTCGAACCCGGCGGCACCCTCGTCGACGGCAGCACGGTCTCGGCCGAGCTGACCCGCGCGGGGGAGAGGCACAGGTTCACACTGGACCTGGGCGACGCCAGGGAGTTCTACGTCACCGGCATGGAGGGTGACGACATCCAGTTCCAGGTGTTCTCCGACGTCGACGACGAGCCCCTGAGCCCGGCCGCTGTCAGCTTCAGCGCCGGTACGTCGCTCAGCAACAAGCTGACCAAGGTGGGCGGCCACCGGCTGGAGGTCTGGGGGAACACCAACGTCATCGGGGCGTACAGCTTCCGGATCGCGACCGTGAAGGTACGCGCGTTCCCCGCGACGATCGGCCTGAAGATCGGCGAGGGCAGTCCCGCCGGGGCCGGGTCGCTGGACGTCCCAGGGCGGATCGACCGCTTCGAGTTCGACGCGGACGGTGCCACGGCCATCAGGATCGTCGCGGGAGGCGGGCCGTGCACCGGCGTCGACGTCGAGGTCTACGACGCCGCAGAGAAGAGCGTCGCCGACCCCCGGCAGCCCTACCCGCTGTGCGGCAACGAGTTCGACCTGTCGCTCCCGGGCGGTGACGGGCGCTACGCGCTGGTCGTCAGGTCACCCGCGGCGGGGACCGCGGCGTACTCCTTCCAGATCGTGCGCGCCGGCTGAACGCTCCGGACCGGAGCGGGCCCGGCGCCCGGGAAAGAGGATTTCAGCGGGCCGGACTCTCAGGAAAGAGGGGCGGGGCGGGCCGGGCGATCCGGAAGGGAGCGGGCCGGGCGCCCCCGGGGGGCGGGCCGAACGGCCGGGGGCGGTGTGGGACGAAGGGCCGGGGGCGGTGCGGGCCGGGCTAGCCGGGGGGAGCCGGGACGGCCGAGCGGCGCAGGCTCCCGCGGTGTTCCAGCGCGCCCCCGCCCTCCTGTTTCACGCAGTCCAAGGTCTGGGAATCCCTCAGCGTGAGGGTCATGTCCCCGCTCACGCACTGGTCGCGCTGCGCCACGGTCAGGTCGAGCACGGTGTCGCTCCGGACCCGCGTCAGCGTGACCGGCTGCTCGCAGTCACCGGTCACCCACGTCCCCGCGGACCCGTCCGGGCTCAGGGTGATCGTGACGTCGGCGGCGCGCTCGCGGTCGTCCTGGGAGACGATCCTCCCCGCCCAGGTCCCCGCGAAGGCCGCCGGGACTCCGGCGCCCCTGACCGTGGACGGCGCCGAGGCCGATCCGGAGGCCGGCGCCCGGACGGCGGTCCCGCCGGGCTCCCCCCGGGATGTGGCCCCGGCGCCCGGGGCAGGGCCCCCGATCGTGCCCGTCGCGTACAGCACTCCGGCCGTCGCGAGGCCCGCGACGACGACGGCGACCACCGGTACGACCGCGCGCCCCGCCCGCCGGGTGGTCCGCTCGCCGTGCGGCGACGTGGGGATCGCCGTGTCACGGCCCGCCGTACCGGCGCCGGCACGAGACGCGGGCCCGCGCGGGGGGAGGGCCGCCGCGTCCCGCGCGGGCCCGCCGGGCGGATGCCGAGGTGAGGGGTGCGTCCCGGACGGGACGGCCGGTGCCGGCTCGGCCAGGGTGTGGCCGGGCCAGTCGTCCGGGACGTACGCGCTGGGGACCGGGCCGACGTCGGGAACCGTGACGGTGGAGGCCCCGGGGTCGACCAGGCGGACCAGGAGCGTCCGGGCGGAGGGGCGCGCTCCCGGGTCCTTGGACAGGCAGGTGGCGAGGGTCTCGCGCAGACCCGGGGGAACGCCGGAGAGGTCGGGGTCCCGGGTGAGGATGCGGTTGAAGACCGCGGCGACGGTGTCGCCGCCGAACGGCGTCCTGCCGGTCGCGGCGTAGACCATGGTCGAGGCCCAGGCGAACACGTCGGCCGCGGGCGATCCGTGGACCCCGTTGAGCTGCTCGGGCGCCATGTAGGGCGGGGTGCCCGACAGTGCCGAGGAGGTCGTACCGGCGTCGAGCGGCCGGGCGATGCCGAAGTCGACCACGCGCGGCCCGTCGGGGCCGAGAAGCACGTTGGCCGGCTTGAAGTCCCGGTGGACCACCCCGGCGCCGTGGATGGCCGCGAGGGCGGAGGCCGTACCGACCGCGAGCCGGTCGAGGTCGCCGTCCCGTAGCGGGCCGCTGTCACGCACCCGTTCCAGCAGCGAGGGACCGGCGACGAACTCGCTCACCACGTAGGGGTCCGGCCGGTCGAGCTCGGCCGCGAGCACCCGGGCCGTGCAGAACGGAGCCACCCGGCGGGCCGACTCCAGCTCCCTGGCGAGCCTGCGGCGGACGTCCGGGCTCGCGCCGCCCTTGAGGACCTTGATCGCGACACGGTCGCCGGACGCGGCCCATCCCTCGTAGACGATCCCCTGCCCGCCCTCGCCCAGGCGCCCCACGACCTGGAACGCCCCCAGCGTGCGCGGGTCACCCGGCTCCAGCGGGCCAGCGGCCATGAGTTCCTCCATGCACGTCGGCGCGGGTGCCCAGCGTAACGACGGTGGCGGCCGGGCCGCCACGGCCGTGTCCGGCGGACGACCGGCGATGAGCGGACGATCGGCGATGAGCGGACGACCGGTTATGAGCGGACGACCGGCGATGGCCGGATGGAGAGTGCGGGATTTCGGCCGAATTTTCCGAGGTGAGAATTCTCGGAAACGAGTTCGCGGGAGAAGCCGAGGCGGTGGGCGGTGGCGTCACGTCCTTCGAAATCGGCGACCGGGTGTTCGGATACAACGAGAGCGGGTTCGGGGCCCACGCCCAGTACATGTCGATCCCCCAGGACGGCGCGATCGCGATCATCCCGGAGGGCCTGACCTACGAGGAGGCCGCTCCCAGCACCGAGGGCTCGCACTACGCCCTCACGATCATCAGGACGGCGAGGATCCGGAGCGGGCAGGAGGTCCTCGTCCACGGCGCGACCGGGGCCATCGGCTCGGCGGCGGTCCAGCTCCTGAAGGGGCTCGGCGCCAGTGTGACCGCGGTCCGCGAAACGAGGAACGTCGAGCTGGTCAGGGGGGCTGGGGGCCGATCGGGTCATCGACTACACGGCCGAGGACTTCACGAAGGACGGGCGGGAGTACGACGTCGTCATCGACGCGGTCGGCAAGAGCTCGTTCGGCCGGTGCAGGCGGCTGCTGAAACCGCGCGGGCTCTATCTCGCGTCGGACCTGGGCACCCTGTCGCAGAACCTGATCCTCGCCCTCGTCACCTCGCTGCTGCGCGGCAGGAAGGTCGTGTTCCCCATCCCGAAGCAGAACGACTCGGAGATCGCGCGGCACTTCAAGGGACTGATCGAGTCCGGGCAGTCCACGCCGGTCGTCGACAGGCGGTATCGACTGGACGAGATCGTCGAGGCTTATCGCTATGTCGAAACGGGGCAGAAAACGGGAAATGTAGTGATTACTGTCGAGCATTAGAGTCGCCGGGCGTTGGAACTGTCGAGAGTCCGAAACAGAGCCGGAGGAACCCGGCCGTGCCGGGCCACGGACACGCGGAGGCGGCCACCATGTGGCGGAGTCCTCCACGAGCACTCACACGCCGCCTGAACTGTGCGGACGGGTTTTCGGCAGGCACGGTGCCGCCGTACGGGCGGATGGTTTGCCGCACCTCTCGCCGGGCAGGCGGCCGGAGATCGGAAATGTCGTTTCCGCTCACCGTCGGCGGCGAGGGAGGTGCGATCCCGATGAGCGTGCACACGCTGTCAGTCGCGTTCAGCTGGGCTCTTTTGGCGATCGGGTGCGTGCTGGCCGCGCACGGTGTTCACGTGCTGGTGACGGGCCGGGCTCCGCGCCCGATCTCCGGGCCGGGCCGGATCCTGCAGGTGAGGCCGTACGCGTGGTCGATGCTGTTCTTCGCGCTCTTCGCCGTTTCCACGGCGTCGCCCCGGCTGCTGGGCTGGACGGATGAGCTGTCGCTCACCGGCTTCACCCTGCTCGCGCTCGCCTTCGCGGCGGTGGGGCTCACGCTGATGGCGAGGGCGAAGAAGGTGCTGGTCCCCACGACCTCGCGCGACCGGGAGAGCTGACGACGCCCCTCGCCGTACCCCTGACCGCGCCACCCTGGGACGTACGCGACCGGCCGGCGGGACCCGACGGGCCACACCCCGTGGCACCTGGCGTCGCGGGGGTGTGGCGACCGTGGCGGTGAGAGCCCGCGGGACATCGCCGGACGCGGCCGTACGGCGAGAGCGCGCCGACGGCCACCTGCTCCGTCCGGGCGGCCACCGGTCCCGAGGGGGCGACGGCCGACCGTGAACCCGACGGGCGAGGGTCAGGCGGCGGGCACCTCGGCGACGAGTTTCGAGCTCCAGGGACAGAAGAAGCAGCCGGGCAGGAAGGCGCCGCACGCCTCGTCGAGGTGCTCCTCGGTGTAGGAGAGCGTCGCGTCGCAGACCTCGATGGCCATCTCGAAGAAGTCGATCGTGTTCGGGTCGAGGTGGAAGCCGTAGGCGGGGTTGTACGGGGCCGGCCTCTTGATGATCCTGCCCATGACGTGTGTCTTCGAGGTCTCCTGGCCGCCGAGGATCCGCCGGGCGTGCTCGATCTTCTTGGGGTCGGTGAGCTTGATGACGAACGGCTCGCGGGAACCGATCACCCGCTCCCACACCGGGCTTGGTCAACAAATCTCCGCCCCTTGCCGGGACTTTCCCCGCCGCCGCTCCCGTGCCCCGGGTCGCGGTGAGCCCCCGGGCGGGGGCTCACCGCCGGGTTTCCGGGACGGGCCGGTCCGGGACGGCCGGCCGCTGAGCCGTCCCGGCGAGAGTTACGCGGGCTGTCCCGGTGAGAGTCGCGCGAGCGGTGCCGTTACGGGCACCACGACGCCTTCGAGGCCAGCACGGTCAGTTTCTTGACCAGCCTGGAATTCAGCCCGACGGTCTGCGAGGGGCAGAAGTTGGTCGAGGAACCATCACTGAACTGGACGGACCCCGACCAGCTCCCCCCGTTCACCGAGACGCCCGGCCTGGGGATAGCGAGGGTCGTCGTCCCCGGGGTGTTCCTGGCATGGCTGCCGACGTCGAGTGTGAGGACCGCGGGGGTCGCCAGGGTCGTCAGGGCCGTCTCGGCCTCCGCCGACGCGGCGGCCGGAGTGAGGAGCAGTCCGGCGGCCATGCCCAGTGACGCGAGCACGCCGGAGAGTTTCGCCGTTCGGTTCATCAGGTCATACCTTTCACTCTGCTGTCTGCCGTCGATCGGGATTCCGGGAGGTGATTCACGAAACCGGACCGGGGTCGCGACGAGGTCGGCGGAAGCGCTGTTCCCCTGACCTGTGGCTTCCAGTGCTTTCTGGTTCTCTCGTCGAGCCGGCCTGTGTGAACAATCGGAATGGTTCGCGAATCGGCGTTCCCGGTATGGCCACCCCTTTTTTTCGCGCGATTCATTCGCACACGAGGTCGCCGGAAAGAATGTTCGCATGAATCGGCCGCACGCAATTATCCGTAAGCGCCAGGCGCTTGCCCGTCAGCGCAGGGCTTCGTGCCGACTGCCACGAGAGTGGGCCCTGGCCCCGGTCTTTTGATTCGGTGAAGAAGCGTCATCGACCTCTGTGATTCTGGACCGCGTGCGGTCTTCCGGAACTTGAGTCGTCGCTGCCCCACTTGCGGGGCGTTCTCGTCGAGGGCGTCGAGTCCGCGGGCGGGGAGATGCGCGTCGTGGCGCGTGTGCGCTCGGCCGAGGGCGTATGCCCGGGCGCGGGGAGGTGTCCGCCCGTGTTCACGGCCGCTGTCAGCGCACGGTCCGCGACAGCGTCTAGATCGCGTTGACCGCGGCGATCACCTCGCCGTCATCGAGCGGGGCCAGGTTCTCGATGTCGATCAGCCCGCTCGCCTGCCGCCGGGCCAGGTCCAGGACGTAGGCCGCCTTGGCCCGGGACAGCCCGCATTCACGCAACCGCTCGGCGCCCAGCCGGATGACGCCGTCCGGAGCGGGGATGGCGCCGGTGGCCGCGGCGATCCGGTCGAAGACGACGAACGCCACGGTGGCGGAGATCCGCTGTCCGATGATGTGCAGTGCCATCGCGGCGAAGTGACTCGACCCGGTGCGTCCGCCGTCGTGCCATTCGAAGGGATCCGGCCGGCCGTACTCGCCGAGCAGGCGCGCGAAGAGCGGCTCGCGCTCGGCGAGGTGGCGGTACTGGTGCTCGAACTGGCCGATGACGGCTCCTCCCGTGTCGGCGGCCGGCCGCCTGGTCATTCAGCGACGTCGTTGAATTCGACGACGCGGCCGTCCAGCGGCGGGATCATCTGATCGATGACGACGTGCTCGAAGCACGGTGCCGCCTCGCGCGAGGCGTGCCGTTCCAGGACGACGATCTCGCGGTCGTCGTCGGGCCGCCGACGAGGCAACGATTCCGGATCTTGGAATAGCCCTGTGTGATCTGTGATCGGTGGCCGCATCGGAGCCGTCGTGAGGCTTATGAGCGCCAGCGCTCGATGAGTTGTCCGGCCAGGGCCGGCAGGTCGGGCGCGACGAGGTTGGGCTGGGGCAGGGAGGCCACCGGCAAGGGCGCGTTGCCCGGCCGGGTGACCAGACCCGCGGTGTAGCCGGCGCTCTGGGCTCCCACCGTGTCCCAGACGTGGGCCGCGACCATGAAGCAGGTGGACGGCGGCACCTCCAGCTCCTGGGCCACCAGGTGGTAGACCTGCTGGGCGGGCTTGTAGGCGCGGACGGTCTCGATGGTGAACTGCCGCTCGAAGAGGCGCGCGAGGCCGGCGTGCTCCAGCGGGCTCTCGCCGTGCGGGTTGGACGGGGAGTTCGTCAGCGTCACCAGCCGGAAACCCGCGTCCTTCATCCGGGTCAGCCCCTCCTCCACGTCGGGGTGGGCGGGCATCGTCAGCATCGCCTGCCCGATCTCCTCGACGTCGGAGTCGGTGACCTTCACCCCGTGGATGTCGCCGACCATCCTGAGCAGGCCCTGGCCGAGGGTGAAGTACCCCTCGTAGAGGCCGGACAGGGTGATGGTCATGGAGTACATGATCAGGTGGCCGAGCCACTCGCGCAGCACCCGCCTGTCGCCGAAGATCCGCTCGAAGAGCGGGTTCATCGACTCGAAGTCGATCAGCGTCTCGTTGACGTCGAACACGAGCACCGACGGCTCCCCGCCGATCCACTCGGCGCCGTTCGGCCTGCTCCGGGTCGCGGACGTTGTCAGGTTGTGGTTCATGGTTTCGCTCCCTTCGATTGAGTGATCTTCAGGCGGTCGACCGCCCGTTCTCGGTTGGCCGGTTGCCGGAATGGGCCGGATCGGCTGTCGCGCGGCCCGCGTCCCGGGCCTCGTACGCATCCCTGGAAACGAGGCCCGCGGTGCCCGTCACCAGTCGGCGGCGGCCACGTAGGGCCGGGTGCAGGCGTCGATGATGAAGCGGTCGAAGCGCGGCTTGGACGCGGCGCCGTACTCGGGGTTGGGCGTGCCGTCGGGGTGGCCGGAGTAGGCGTGCATGAACGGCGGTTCCCCGAGCCGCTTTCGGTAGGCGCTCACCATGTCGTCGGCCTGGTCGGCCAGCACGCGGGCGGCCTCGATCAGAGCCTGCTCGTCCTGCTCGGTCAGCCCCACCACGGCCTTGAGCCGCTCCAGATCCTCCAGCGCCAACGGTGAGACGGCGGCCTCACCGGTGCCGTAGGTGTAGCCCGGGATCCTCTCGGAATGCTCGGTGACCAGCTTCGGTGTCGGCGTGTGCTCACTCATCGTGTAATCGCTCATGGCGAAGGTCCCCTCTGGTCGGTTGGCGACGCGGATCGCACCTCGAAGGGGCACGACGCGGCGGTCGCGATCTTCGACGCCGCATTTTCGATCCGTCCGAACCCGTACGCCCACAGGTGTGACCCGCTCCCCGCGGTCCAGGCGACGGGCGGGTCGCTGTCCCGTCCCCTTGGGGAGGCGCTCGGCCTTCCCGGGAGGGCGTACCCCGACGCTAACGGCGAAACGCTTCGACGCCGATCAAATAGTGGTGGACTTAATCTGGCCTTATGGGATATCCGGAACCAGCACCACGGGCAGGTGGAGACACCGACATCGCGGTGATCGGCGCGCTGGTCGCCGACCCCGGGCGATGCCGGATCCCGCTCGCCCTTGACGACGGCCGGGCCCTGCCCGCCACCCGCCTGGCCGCCGAAGCAGGCGTCAGCCCCGCCACCGCCGGCAGCCATCTGAGCAAGCTGACGCAAGCGGGGCTGCTCGCCGTCGAGGCCCGCGGACGCCACCGCTACTACCGGCTCGCCGGGCCCGCCGCCGCCGGACCGCCGAACGCCGAGGCCCCGGGAGCGGTGCGATCTCACGTTTTCCCGCCCCCGGCCGTCTACAGGGTGTGAAGGGATCGCGCAGGCGGTCCCGCAGCCCCGGGAAGGACGAAACGATCATGGTCGGGACCCATACCGTCATCGCGTCGCCGCTGGGTGACCTGCTCGCGGTCGCCGAGGACGGCGTGCTGAGCGGGCTGTACTTCGAACGCCACCATCGCGGTCCCAAGCCCAAGGAACGGGGCGCCTACGACGAGTCGGGCTTCGAGGAGGTCCGCCGCCAGCTGGGGGAGTACTTCGCCGGTGAGCGGACCCGCTTCGAGCTTCCCCTGGCGCCTCACGGGGATGAGTTCCAGCAGCAGGTGTGGAAACTGCTGAGAGAGATCCCCTTCGGCGAGACCCGCTCCTACGGAGACCTCGCGCGGCAGCTCGGGGACGCGTCACTGGCGCAAAGGGTCGGCGCCGCGAACGCCCGCAACCCGCTGAGCGTGATCGTGCCCTGCCACCGGGTGGTGGGCGCCGACGGCCGCCTGACCGGCTACGCCGGAGGCCTGGACCGTAAGCGATTCCTGCTGGAGCTGGAGGAGTCGGCCGAGCAGAAGACGAGAAGGCTGTTCTGAGCGACGGCCTCACGTTTCGAAGAGCCTGGGCGTCTACAGGAAGTGACCATGCGACCCTTCGAGCAGATCATCACCGAGTACGGCCCCGTGGTGCTGCGCGTGTGCCGGGCCGTCCTCGGCCCCCAGGACGCCGAGGACGCCTGGTCGGAGACCTTCCTGGCGGCACTGAGGGCCTACCCCGACCTGCCGCCCGACGCGAACGTCGAGGCTTGGCTGGTGACGATCGCCCACCGCAAGGCCATCGACGTCACCCGCGCCGCCGTCCGCAGGCCCACCCCGGTGGAGGCGCTGCCGGAGCGTCCCAGCCGCATCGGCCGCCCCGAGGACTGGGACGGCGACCTGTGGCGGGCGCTCAAGGCGCTGCCGGTCCGGCAGCGTCAGGCGGTGGCCTACCACTACCTGGCCGGGCTGCCCTACAAGGAGATCGCCGCCCTGCACGGCGGGAGTACCGACGCCGCCCGCAGGGCGGCGGCCGACGGGGTCAAGACCCTGCGCACCACCTATCCGCGACCGGCCGAGCAGAGGGAAGTGGCCCGATGAGCACCGCATCCGATCCCCGTGGCGAGCGCCTGTTCGCGGCGCTTCCCGTCCAGGACGCCCCCGCGATGGCCCGGCTGCGCGGGCGGCTCGCCGACCGGGCGCAGCGCGAGGGAATCCTCGACGTCGCCTACCGCACCCTGGACACCCCCGTCGGCACGCTGCTGCTGGCCGCCACCGGCCAGGGCCTGGTCCGGGTCGCCTACGCCGTCCAGGACCACGACGCCGTGCTCCGGCAGCTCGCCGAGCGCGTCAGCCCCCGCATCCTGAACGCCCCGGCCCGCCTGGACGAGACGAGCCGCCAGCTGGAGGAGTACTTCGCCGGCCGGCGGACCCGGTTCGACCTTCCACTGGACTGGCGGCTGTCGAAGGGATTCCGGCGCGAGGTGCTGACACACCTGCGTGAGATCGGCTACGGCCGTACCGAAAGCTACGCCCAGGTCGCCGCCGCCGCCGGCAGCCCTCGCGCGGTCCGCGCGGTGGGCACCGCCTGCGCCACCAACCCGCTGCCCGTCGTCGTGCCCTGCCACCGGGTGGTGCGCTCCGACGGCGCCACCGGAGGCTACGCCGGCGGCCCCGAGGCCAAACGCACCCTGCTGACCCTGGAGGAAGCAGCATGACCACCACGACGACCACGAGGAGAAAGACCGCCACCGGACCCGGCACGGACGCCTTCGCCCGCCGGGTCGCCTCAGCCGACTGGCAGGCGGTGACCGACGAGATCAACGAGTACGGGTGCGCCCTGCTGCCCCAATCGCCCGTGGCGGCTATGTGAACAGCCGGGTGTTCTTCGCCGATGAGGAAACCGCCCTGGCCGCCGGATACCGGCCCTGCGGCCGGTGCCTGCCGGCTGAGTACCAGGAATGGAAACACCGGCACCCGAGCGCGGCTTGCGCCGATCCGGATGGCGGTGCACGGCGACCGGGGCGTGCTGCGATCGCGGTGATCAAGGCCTCCGGCCTGATTCCGGCGATGCGGGACCGAGGCCGTGGCGCGGCGGGCCGGACGGCGGGCCGGGAAGGGGCGGGCCGTCCGGCGCCGGGTTCGGTGGTGTTCAGCCGCGGTCGACGAGGGCGTCGACGTCGCCGACGTGCGGGTGGACGACGCCGCTGACGTACCGGCCGCCCTTGACGTCCCCCGGGACGACCAGCCGGGACCCCTGGGCGTCCAGGCCGGTGCCGTCCTGGCTGACGGCCAGCGGCACCTTCTTACCGGAGAAGGCCGGGCCGAGCTCGGCGAGGGAGACGATCGCGCGGTAGCCGTCGGATCCGGTGGCGGCGACGAAGAAACGCAGCTGGTCGTTCTTGGTCCCGGCGTCGAGGCGGGGCTTGGTCAGGGCGAGTACGTCGCCCAGCAGGGGCCCGGTGAGGGTGTGCTTCTCGGTGCCGCGCGAGCTCTGGTAGCGCACCCGCACCGTGTGCTGGGGCAGGGAGCGCAACCGTGTCAGAATGTGCGACGGTGTCGCGATGGTGTGCGGCGGCGTCTCGGATCGGCGAGGCCGCCGTGTCGCCGGGCGTCAGCCCGGACACCGTGCGGGTGGGGTCACCGGAGAGCGGGGTTCCACAGACGCGCGTCCGCGCAGACGCGGATCTCGACGACCTCGCTGATGTGCCGCCCTCCGCACCGGTCCCCGGGCACCACCAGATGCGGCCCGTGCGCGTCGAGGTCGTTGTCGTCCATCCGGACGCCCACCAGCACCGGGACGTCGCCGAACTCCGGGTCGATCTCCCCCCACGACAGCACCGCGTGGTGGCCGTCGCGTCCCAGCACCGACACCAGGAACCGCAGCCGGTCCTTGCGTTCGGAGGCGTCGAAGACCGGCCCGGCCGCGCGCGCCACGTCCAGCAGCAGAGGACCGGTGAAGCGATGGTGCCGGACTCCCGAGGTGCGGCAGGTGAAGCCGACCTCCACCGTCCGCTGCGGCAGGGCCCGCAGATCGGCCATGCTCAACAGCCCGGGAACGGACAGGTCACCCGACAGGCGCAGCCGCCCACCGGCGAAGACACGATCGGGAACGTCGATCGACATGGGCCGCATCAGCCCTCCCTCACCCGTGATCAGGTCATGGGCACGGACCTTTACCGCAATATTCCCAACCTGTGCCTCAACCACACGCATACGCGACGGCTGGGAAACATAAACGCGGCAGACACGAGAGCCGGCCGAGATTTCTTCTCGCATCCGCATCCGCATCCCGGGAGGGAGTGAACGCGTCGGTTCGCGAGGGTGAGCCCTCGCTCCGAGCCGTTTTGCCCTGCCTTCCAAAGGCCGGGACCCGCTCGCCCGGCGGTGGACGAGGTTCGATCAAGGCTCACTCGTCATCGGTGAGGTCACCACGCGCCCTGCCCTGTGCTCCACCGAGCCCGGACGACACCGTACGGGCGAACGTCACGACCTGAATCTCGAACAGGGCCCCAAGCGCGAAGCCCGCCGGGCGGTGGTCACGCCAGATCGAGCAGCTGCTCGTAGAAGCCGCCGAAACCGCGCGCCCGGTCCACGAAGTGCAGCTCCAGGATCCAGTGACAGGTCCTCCCGGTACGGTCGGTGCGCCGTAGCCGGGTGTCGTTGTCCGGGGTGATGTAGGACTCCGCCTTCGCGCCGTCGTTCACCTCGTGCGGAAACTCCCCCACGAGATGGCCGGCGTGCCAGATGCCGATCTCCCAGCCGGCTTCGCCCGCCAGCCGTTCCACCTCGGCGTACAGCCGCCGGCCGGTGATGTCGGGATCGGCCGCGAACACCGCGCGTCCGGCGTCGAAGAGGCGCGGCAGGTCGCGCAGCAGCCGGTGCTTGTCCGGATCGTCGCCGAAGACGTACGTGCGGCCGAAGTCGGCTTCGTACTCCTCGAAGATCGGACCGAAGTCGGCGAAGGCGACATCGTCCTCGCCGATGATGCGGTCGGGCGGATTGTCGCGGTACGGGAGCAAAGTGTTGGGTCCGGAGCGGACGATCCGTTTGTGCCAGTGCTTGGTCGTGCCGAACATGTCGTTGGCCAGGTCCCGAATGCGATCGCTCACCTCCCGCTCCCCGACCCCGGGAGCGACCAGTCCGCGTGTCTCCACCTCGGCGAACAGGGCGAGGGCCTTCTCCTGCGCCGCTACCAGGCCCGCGGCCCGCCGGGCCTCCTCCGGTCCGGAATGACCAGACGTCATGTGGCAACCTCCCTGTTCCTCATGTCGTGCCGCCCCCCACCGAAGCGAGCGATCCGTCCGGCGCGAAGATCGCACGCGGAACCGCCGCATCGGTGATCTCGGGACGAGAGTAGGGGCGGCCGTCGCCGTTGGCACCATTTGGGGTCGGTATCTGACATGAAAATGTTCAGTTCGCCGCCCAGGCGAGGGTGTTGACGGTGGGGCACGCCGGCCTTCCTGGCCGGCCTTCATCTACGCGGAGCCGTCTTCCGAATCCGCGGCCTCCGGCCCACCTGGGATCCGAAAGATCCGAACTCCGAACAGGCTCCGGCGCGACCCCGCGCGAGAAAGCGGCCCGGTGTCCGTTCGACGACCCGGCGATGTGGCCTGTCACCGGAGCACCGCCGAACAGAGGCGGCGTGAGACTTGACGGCCGCGGAACGGGCGGGAAACCGGCCGGCAACGTCACCGGGTCACCGTCGTCCGCGATCTCCCCATGGGTGAACACGGACGGAGGGAACACGATGCGTACCATCGCCGGCGTGCGGCTCCGTGCGGTCGTGGCACCCGGCACGTGACCGGGCGCGGACGGGCCGGTGCTTCGGGCGGGCGCGCGGGTGCGGGATGTTCTTCCACATATCCACTGCGTTCTGTAGCGTCGGCGGCGTTTCTCGTTACTCTTAGCGATCACTGCTGGTAGTGGTGGCACATGCTGACAAGACAACGGCGCCACACGGTCGCCACCCTCACAGCCCTGCCCGCCCTCCTCGTCACCCTCGCCGGGCCGGCGGCCGCCGCGGTCAGGTTGCCCGAGCCGTCAGTCCCGCCGATCGCCCGCGCCGAGCTGAACCTGCTGACCGTCGCGGAGCCGCGGTCGATGGACGGCTACAGCCGGGACCGCTTCCCGTACTGGGGCCTGCGCACCCCGACCTGCGACGCCCGCGAGACCGTGCTGGCGCGCGACGGCCAGAACGTGCAGCGCGACGACGATTGCCGGGCGGTTTCGGGTTCCTGGTACTCGCCGTACGACGGGCGCACCCTCAGCTCGGCCGGCGACGTCGACATCAGCCACATCGTGCCGCCGGCCAACGCCTGGCGCTCCGGCGCCGACGCCTGGACCGACGTCGATCGCAAGAATTTCGCCAACGATCTGGAACGGCCGCAGTTGCTCGCCGTCTCCGCCGCGTCGAACAAGAGCAGGGGAGACCAGGGGCCCGAGGCGTGGAAGCCGCCGCTCGCCGCCTCCCGCTGCATGTACGCCCGCGCCTGGGCGGATGTGAAGTACCACTACCGCCTCACCGTCACCGCCGCCGAGAAGGCCGCCCTCGCCGAGATGCTCGACACCTGCCGTCCCCGGCCGGCCGGTGAGGACGATAAGTGAGCGAGGTGGCCGGCCGCGAACACTACGACAACCAGGTGCTCGCCGGGCCCGGCGGAGTGATGACCGACGAGGTCGGGGTCATCGCCGGTGATCTCGCCGTACGCACCGAGGTCCGCGACGACCAGGCTCACGTCGCGGTGCGGTACCTCGGCGCGGAGGAGTGGTACACCCTGACCGGCAGTCCCGCCCCGCTGGCCGGTCACACCGGCGAGGAGGTGCACGAGGCGGTGCTGGCCGCCATCCAGGCGGGTCTCCCCGGCGGGCTCGGCTGATTCGGCTGATTCGGCTGATTCGGTCGGTTCGGCCGATCCCCGTCGATTCCCCGGCCCCGGTCCCGGTCACGCGCCTGGACCGGGGGCGGGATCGGGGCTTGGGCCGGGGTGGGATGCGGGCTGTGCCGCCTCACCGGATCCCGGAACGCGCCGGCACCGCGCCTCAGGGGCCTCACACCGGTCTGGCGAGCCGGGCGAAGGAGAGCACGACGACCGTCGACAGCAGCCAGCCCAGCAGACCTGCCACGTTCAGCGGCGCCGAGGTCAACGCCCCCGCCCGGCTGCGCGTCTCGGGATACCACGTCGCGCGCTGGCCCAGCGAGATGAGCGGTACGACGGTGTCCACCGTGTAGAACAGCGGGTCGAAGCAGCGCACCTGCCCGTCCCCGCACGGGCCTGGACGGGCGCCGCGCCCAGACGCGGTCGCCGTGCCGTCCGCCGGTGCCGTCACGTCGTCCACGGTGACCAGCCTGCCGTCCACCGCGTAGACGTTCCCCCGCGGATCGGTGGCCCGCAGGGTCTCCTGGACGGCGGGGGTCAGCATCATCACGCCCACCAGGGCGAGCAGGGCGCCCAGCAGCCACAGCACCCGGCCCGGCCGGTAGCCGTAGCCGACGGTGAGCCCGTAGAGCAGGTCGCGGGCGTTCCCGGCCATCCGGCGCGGCGATCGGCCTCCCGGGGACGGCGACCGCCTGGCCTGCCTGCGCTGCTCCATGAGCAGCCGTTCGGCCTCCGTGGGACGGCCGTGCTGGCGGAACACCCTGGCCGCCTGCTCGTACGGCCCGGCGTCGAAGGGTGCCATCCCGCGCAGCCAGTCGCGACGGGCCCGCCAGTCCCAGACGCCGTCGAAGCGGTCGTAGACGAATCCCGCGATCGTCGAGTCTCGCGGCCACCGGGCCGGGTCGTCGGCGAGCAGCGTGGTGGACGCGCCGGTCAGGTCCACCAGCGGCGGGACCTCGGCCCAGCGCAGGCGCATGCCGCCGCGCGCCGTGGCCGACACCGCCTCGATCCCCCCGGCGAAGGTGCCGCGCTCGCAGTCGATCCGTCCCTCCACCGCGCACCGGTTCAGCAGCACCCGGCCCTCGGCGGTGAATCCCTCCTTGAGCAGGATCGACCCTCCCACCACCGCCTGCTGGAGCAGGAGCGCCTCACCGCCCGGGTTGCGCAACCGGGCGCGGTGGGCGTCCAGGACGCCGCCGATCGTCGCGGAGCGGAACCGCAGCCTGCCGCCGACGGCCTCCATGTCCCGCAGGTCCACCACGCTGTCGACGACCACGCCCTGGGCGGAGACGAGCGAGCTCGTCTCCGGCAGGCTCCACCGGGTTCCCCGGAGGGTGAGGTCGCCCTTGATGTGCGCCCCCGCCAGCCGCAGCGTGCCCTGGACCGACACCCCCTCCTCGATGACGAAACTGGAGCGCACCTCGGCGTTCGTCAGGTCGAGGGCGCGCCCCCCGCCGACCGTGAGCTCGCATCCCCAGTGGATCCTGATCTTGCTGAAGGAGCCCACGGAGAGGTCCACGCTGCCGCCGATCTGCGCGTCGCCCAGGTCCAGGGCGAGCCCGCGATCGGGACGGGTCAGCCGGGCGCCGGTCAGGTCCAGCGAGCCCGCCACCTGGACCCCCAGCAGCCGCATCCCGCCGCGCGCCTCGAAGCCGTGCAGCAGCCGGATCGTCCCGCCGACCCGCATCCGGTCGGCCTGGACCGCACGCATCGTGGAGTCGATGACCGTGTCCAGGCAGAGCAGGCGCCCGCCGATCTCCGACTCGCACAGCCAGACGGCCGCGCCGCGAGAGGTGCTGGCCGAGGTCCCCAGGTCGCCGGTCACGCGCGACCTGGACAGGTCCAGGTCGCGCCGGACCCGTAGCCCGTTGGCCAGGATCCCCGGCACCGCGCAGCCGTCCAGCACCAGCAGGTGCAGGTCGGCCCCCTCCAGCCGGACGGGCCGGTCGAACGCGCAGCCGGTGAACCGCAGGGGGAAGGGCACCTCCATCCCGCTCAGGTCGAGGTCGCCGCCGATCCTGGCGCCCTGGATCGCCAGCCCGCGCGGATCCATCTCCTCGCGGGCGCGCCGGCACAGCTCACGGACCAGGCGGCCCTCGACGATCATTTCCTCGCCGTCCCGCGCCCGCAGGACCCGGCCCGCCACACAGGCCCGCAACAGGGTCACCTCGTCGATCACGGTCACGCCGCGAGGCCTCCCGTCGGTCACGAGAAACAGGGGGAAGCCGGTTCCTGGGCGGGAGCCGGCCCGGCCACCCTACCCAGAGGGCTCGACCCGGAGGGCTCGCGGCGTGGCCCCGACGTGGTGTGGCCTCGACGCGGCGCGGGCCCGCCTCGGGTGCCGTCGCGTGCGGTGTCCTCGGTGTCCCCGGTGCCTCCGGTGTCTCCCCGGTGTCCCCGGTGGTCCTGGTGCCGCCGGTGTTCCGGCGTTCCCGCCGCCGGGCCGGTGCCACCGCAAGGCCTCTGGCCGTCGGCGGCCAGGTGTCCGGGCCGGTGGCGTGAGGTGTTCAGGCCGGTGGCGCGAGCCGTGTCACCTGGGCGCGGGTGTTCTCGTCGAGGTTCGCCTGGAGCAGCCCGTTGTCGGCCCCGGGTTCGCAGGTCGTCAGGATCCGGACGGACGCGGGCGGCCCGTCCGGATAGCCGAACAGGAGCAGGAGGGCGCGGTCCTGTGCGCCCCCGGTGCCGCGGCAGGTGTTCTCGCTCGTCCGGGTGTCCGGGGAGTTCCGGGTGTCCAGGGAGTTGAGTGTCGCCGCCAGGGCCTCGGCCGTCTCCCCGCCGTGCTCCAGGCGCGGGGCCGGCCCGTCGTACGTGGCCTGCCCGCAGACCAGGACCGAGACGGGCTCGCCGGGCACCATCCGCTCGTGCTGGCCCCGGCGGCCGGGGAACCCCAGGCAGGGGTCGCCGGGTCGTACGGGATTCCACGTTCCGGTCCGGTAGGCGGCGGTGAGGTCCCGGCCGATGTACGAGCGGCTGCCGACGGTGCCGTTCGTCGTCGTCACGCAGGAGTTGACCTCCTCGGCGCTGCCCACCCACAGGGCCTTCCCGCGAGGATAGGCGAACCTGATGAGGTAGTTCGTCGTCGCCCCGCCCGTCCGCGCGCACAGATCGCCGGGATCGGCCGCGGTCACCGGCAGGTAGCCCAGGTCGCGGGCCATGGCCCCGGCCCCGCCGGTCAGGAGCCGGGATCCGGCGAGCCGCTCACCCCCCGGGCGCGCGCCGTCGCCGGGGTAGGCGCAGATCATCGCCGTCACCGGCTCTCCGGGGACGAGCGACTCCTCTACCCCGTCGAGGTCGGCGGCGGCGGGCACCCAGCCGCCGGGCCGGTCGCCGCCCCAGCGCTCCGGGCACGACACCGGCGCGGGCGACGGCGCGCGCACCGCCTGTGAGATCAGCGCGACCGCCGCGCAGGCCGCCGTGACGGCCAGGGCGACGCGGACACCGTGGAGAAGGCTCACGACACTGAAACGTCAATCCCCTGGGAAAGGTTCGGGCGGTGGCGGAAAGGGGCCGTGCGTCTCGGTGGTACGGGGACTTTTCGCGAGATTCCCGCGTACGCGCGAGGTGGCGGGCGGTGTTTCGCTTTCCCGGTGGAACGTCCTGCTTTCCCAGGAAAACGTGCCGCTTTCCCGTAGGAAGCGGGCGGGAACGTCGGGAGATTCTTCACGTCCTGCCTCCTGGTCGCCTCCCGGTCACTTCTTGGGGGCGAACCCGTGTCTGACCTCGCCCTTGGTGCAGCGCGGGCAGGGGCGGTACTGGCGAGGGAAGAAGGTGGCTTTGAGCGTGCCGGTTCCTCGGCATTTACGGCATTTTGATAAGTAGTTACGGATCCAATCGTAGATGACCCATATGACGAGTGCGGCGAGGATGAGCAAAGCGGGTTCCACGGTGAACTCCACCTGGTGAGGGTTTCATGAGGCCTTCCCTCATAACACCGCGCGTTCACGTAGACGCGTTGCGTTTCGGTGGGCGGTATATCGCCTGCTCATATCGGTTGCGGCGACACGCCGAATTGTGATTACCCCTCTTGTGGTGTTTTAAGGGGGGCGGGCGGTTCCGGCCGGTCGATCCCGAAACCACCGAAGGCGCCGAGACCACCGAGGGCGCGGAAGACACCGGCGGCACCCGGCCATCCCCGTGCCCGTGCCCGTGCCCGTACTCATCCCCGTACCCGTTCCCGGCTCCCCCCGTTGGAGCCGGGAACGGGGCGTTCAGCCGGTCGCGAGGTGCTCGGCTTCGTGGTGCAGTACCTCGACCAGGATCAGCTCCAGACGGAGGTCCGGATCCGTGAGGTCGTCGGACGGTGTCATCGAATACCTCCAGCCTCGCTGGAGGACGCCCCGCCTGCCTCCGGGGTGTATCCGCCATACCAGGCCGGTATGAACACAGAGTCCCCGCGCGGCCCCGCCCTCCGGTCCCGGGGACGGCCGGGGAGGTGGTCAGCCGATTCCGGGCTCGGCCCAGAAGACCGTTCCCGGGCCGCGCACCTCGACGGGCCCGTGGGCGGCCGGGACGAAGGCGGACTCACCGGGACGCAGGGTGTGCCCGCCGGTCTCGATCTCGCCCTCGGTGCACAGCAGGATGCGCGGCACCCCGCCCTCCAGGGTGAGGCCGGAACCGGGGACGGCCGTACCGAGGCGGAACTCGGGGACCGGGGTCCGGTAGAGGTTGCCGACCGGTTCGATCCGCAGGGCCGGGACCGAGGGGTCGGTGACCCGCAGCAGCTCCTCCACGTCCATCGGCTTGCCGGTCAGCCCCGCGCGCAGCACGTTGTCGGAGCCGCCCATGATCTCCACGCCGAACCCGCTCAGGTAGCAGTGCAGGACCCCGGCCCCCAGGAAGAGCGCCTCGCCGGGCCGCAGCTCGTGGCGCCGCAGGAACAGCGGGGCCAGGCAGGCGGGGTCCTCCGGGTGGATCCCCGCCAGGCGTACGACCAGCTCGTTGTCGGGCCCCCCGGCGGCCGAGGCGGCCCGCGTGATGGCGGCCACGAGGGCCGCCCTGCCGTCCTTCGGCCACTCCACCAGCGCGCGGAGCGCGGCGGAGGCGTCCCCGGCGGCCAGCGGCGCGACGACGGGCTCCAGCTCCGCGACGCCCAGCCCGCCGATGAGGGCCGCCGCCTCCCGGGGAGGACGGAACCCGGCCAGCGCGGTGAACGGGGTCAGCGCGCAGATCAGCTCGGGCTTGGGGAACGGGTCGACGTAGGTGCCCCGGGCGAACCCCTCCCGCGCCTGCTCCTGCGAGGGGTGGACCTGGAGCGAGAGAGGCAGGTCCACGGCGATCAGCTTCAGCAGGTACGGCAGCCGCGAGCCGAACCGCTCCACGGTCTCCTGCCCCAGCTCGGCCACCGGGTCGGCGGCCACCGTCTCGGCGAGGGAGTGCCACGTCCCCCGGCGCAGCACCGACGAGGAGCCGGACGGGTGGGTGCCGAACCACATCTCCGCCTCGGGCAGCTCCGCGGGGGAGGGGCGCCCGGCCAGCGTGGCGATGGCCGTGCGCGAGCCCCAGTCGTAGTTCTTCACGGGATTGCGCAGGAGGTCCGTCATGACGCCTCCACCGATGTGGGCCCGGCCTTGCCTGCCGCCGCGCGGGCGGCGGGGATGAAGGAGTCGTTCATGATCCTCTGAGTCCGTGTGAGTCCGTATGGGTCCGTGAGCGGGAATCCGATGCGGGAATCCGATGAATGCCACGGAACGCCGATGTTACGCGTCCTCGGTCTCGTACGGCCGCCGGGGCGTGCCGGGCGGAATCGCGGACCGGCACCCTAGCAGCCCGTCCCGCCCGGACGACCAGGACGAAAGTCCCGGTTTCCGGAGCGGACGGGTCCCGGTTTCCGGACCGGGAGGGCCGGGGTGGGACCGGGTCGTAGAGCTCCCGTGAGAGGAGAGTGAGACGCGGTGAAAATGGTGTTTACTGCAGGTCTGCGCAGCGCGGACGGGACCGTCGCTCGTGGCGTGTCAGGGGACAGGAGGATCACCGTGGGAACAGGCCGCCGGGCGAATCGTGAACGCGGGTTCCCGGAGCGTCACCCCTGGGGCCGGCAGACGAGGTACGTGGCCCTCGCCGTCGCCGTGGGGGCCGTCGCGGTCGGGGTCCCGCCGCTGCTGATCCCCGAACAGGGCGGCCTTTTCACCGCGCGGCCCCGGAACGTCCCGTCCGGAGCGACCACGCCGCCGGCCCCGTCCCCGTCCCCGTCCGAGGAAGGCGCCGAACCCACCGCCGAACCCACCGCCGGGGGGCCCACCGCCGGGTCCACCGCCACGCCCGTGGTCTCCCCGAGCGCGTCGCGGAGCCCCCGGCCGGCCGTCCGGCCGGAGGCCTCGCCCACCGCGCGGTCCGTTCCCCGCTCCTCCGGTTCGCCGGGGCTCTCCTGCGCGGCCCCCGCCGGGTCCGGCTCGGGCGGCACCGTCGAGATCACCTCCGCCCGGCCCTCCTGCGCCGTCTACACCACCGTCCTGAGCACCGGGTGGCAGGCCCTCGGCACCGGGACGAACGTCACCCCCGGCCAGAGGCTGCCCGACGGCGAGCAGACCGCGATGAGGGTGCAGAAGAGGGTCAAGAAGCGGGAGGACCCGGCGACGGTGACGCTGCTCGCCTCCTCGCCGTTCACGGTCGGCCGGAACACCACGCTGCGCCTGCGGATCTTCGGCGGCAGGGAGTTCGGCACGATCCTGCGAGTCTCCGCCTCACCGTCCGCCGATCGCGCGGGCACCCGGACCATGGTGCTCGAAGCGCCCCCGCTCCGCTGGTCCAGCTTCACGCTGCGCGTCGGGGCGCTGTCCCCCGAGCGGCTGCGCCGGGTCGATCTGGCCATCGCCACCGACCAGATGCCGCAGGCGTACGAGTTCTTCGTCGACGACATCGTGTTCAGGGGCTGAGGGGGGCCGGACGGTGACACGCTTGCACGCCTACGCGGTGGACCCCGTGGTGGCGGCGGCGGCACTGTGCCGCGCGGTGATGCTGGGCCGCGCCGCGGTCGTGCTGACCGCGGCCGGAGCCGGCCTGCTGCTGGTGACCGACCGCTGGCGGGTGCTGGCCGTGCTCGCCGTGACCGTCCTCGCCACGGTCGCCGAGGTGACGGTACTGACCCGGTGGCAGGCCGTCGTGCGCAGGGCCCTGCCCGTGATCGCGGCCGACTGGCTCGTCGCCCTCGCCATCCTCGCGCTCAGCAAGGGCGGGATGGCCTACTTCTGCTACGCGGCGGGCTCGGCCGCCCTGGGGGGCGCTTTGCTGGGGATGCGGGCGCTGGCCATCTGGGCGGCCCAGGCCGCGTGCGGCTTCGCGGCCGCGGCCTGGGCCCTGCGGGAGAGCACGCCCCCGCCGGACGTCGCCGCCTTCGTGATGGCCTTCCCGATGACCAGCGTCCTCGCCGGGGTGGGCGGCGCGGTGGCCACCGCCGCCCTGGTCCGCTACATGGACCTGGCCGTGGAGGTGGTGGCCTCCGCCCAGCGCTCGGCGGCGGCCGACGAGCGCGCCCGGCTGGCGAGGGAGCTGCACGACTCCGTCAGCAAGACGCTGCGCGGGGTGTCCTTCGCGGCCCTCGCGCTGCCCTCCTCGCTGCGCCGCCAGCCCGCTCTCGCCGAGCAGCTCGCCGACACCGTCTCCCGGGGCGCGGAGGCCGCGGCCAGGGAGGCCCGGCAGCTGCTGGAGGGGCTGCGGAGCGACGTGCCCGACCAGGCGTTCGAGGACACGATCCACGGTCTGTGCCGCTCCTGGTCGCGCGACTCCGGTGTCGGCGCCAGGATCACCGCCGCCCGCTGCGACCCCGGGGTCGCGGTGCGCTACGAGGTCACCCGCATCCTGCAGGAGGCCCTGGCCAACGTGCAGCGGCACGCCGGCGCCCGGGAGGTCGTCGTACGGCTGACCCCGTTCGACGGTTTCCTGGAACTCACCGTCGCCGACGACGGCGTCGGCTTCCACGTCCCGCGCGAGCTGGGCGGGCTGCAGGCCCGCGGGCACTTCGGGATCGTCGGCATGTCGGAGCGGGCACGAGCCCTGGGGGGCTCGCTGCGCGTCGTGTCCGGCCCGCGCGGCGGTACCGTGGTGACGCTGCGGGTGCCGATCTCCGAGGACGGGCCGGACGCCGGCGAGTTCCCGCGCCGCGCGGTCTCTCCCGCCCCCTTCACGTCGCCGAACCCCGTGGAGCCGTCCCTGTGATCGACGTGCTGGTCGTCGACGACAACCCGATCGTCCGCGCCGCGATGTGCGCCTTCCTGGACGCCAGCGAGGGGGTGCGGGTCGTGGGCGAGGCGTGCAACGGCCACGAGGCGCTCGCCGCCGCCCAGCGGCTGAACCCGGCGGTGACCCTGCTGGACCACCGCATGCCGATCGCGGACGGGCTCTCCGTCCTGGGCGAGCTCGCCCTCCACACGACCGTCCTCGTGCTCACCAGCGACTCCGGGGAGGAGCTCATCACCGCGATGCTGCGCGGCGGGGCGCGCGGTTACCTGGTGCACGGCCAGTTCGACCCGCCGGACCTGCTCCGCGCGGTCCAGGCCGTCGCCGCCGGACGGGGCTGGCTCTCGCCCGCCGCCGCGTCCGTGGCCACCTCGCTCTTCCGCAGCCAGGCGGAGCAGGAGCGCGAGCAGCGCGAGCGCGCCGAGCGCCGTCGCGCGGCGCAGACCCGCTACGGGATCACCCGGCGCGAGCGCGACGTGCTGACCCTGCTCTCCCAGGGGCTGTCCAACGCCTCCATCGCGGTGCGCCTGGGGCTGACGGAGAAGACCGTCAAGAACCACCTCAGCCAGATCTTCGCCAAGCTCGGGGTGAGCAGCAGGACCGAGGCGGTCATCGTCTGGGCGGGGGACCCCCCGGCCTGACGCCCCGCCGGGCACGCGTCCGGGAAGCAGGCGTGGACCCAGGAGAAGGCGCGTACCCGGGAGGCGGGCGCGTATTTCTGAAGAGGCCGCGTACCCGGGAGGCGGTGCGCGCTTCGGAGGCGGGCGCGGGCCCCGGAGCGGGCATGTACTCCGGAGGCGGGCCCGGACCCGGGAAGTAGGCCGTGGTCATCGGCCGGACCGGGACCTTTGGCCCGGTTCGTAGCCTTCCGCTCGCCGTTAGCGTACGACCCGCCGCACGGGACGCCCGCTCACCGGACGCTCGCTCAGCCGGACGTTCGCTCAGCCGGACGTTCGCTCACCAGACGCCGCAGGGTGTCTCCGGTGATCGGCGGACCACGGGACGGTGATCGGCCGGCCACGGGACCGGGGCCGCGCGGCGGCCCCACGTTCCGCCGGAGGGCCCGCGAGCCCGCCGGGTGCCTCGTGTCCCGTGCCTTGTGTCCCGTGCTTCGTGTCCCGTGCTTTGTGTCTCGTACCTCGTACCTCGTAACAGTCATCCGAAAGGACCTTCATGGCCGACCAGAAGCGACGACCGGTTCGGGCCGCCGCCGATACGCCGGGTGCCTCCGAGTCCCGGGCCCTCGCGCCGCGGGGACGTCGCCTTGGCCGGATCGCCGCGGCCGCCCTCCTCGCCGCCGGTCTCGCCGTGGCGGTGAGCCCGCCGGTCCCGTCGCCGGACGCGGTCCTGGCCGCCGGGACGACGGAGCTGGCCGCCGCCGCGTCGCCCGCGTACCTCGCGAAGGGGGAGCGGGCGCCCGCGTCCCCGGCTCCCACTCCCAAACCCCCCGCGTCCCCGGCTCCTACCCCTAAGCCCACCGCGTCCCCGAGCCCGGCTAAGCCCACCGCGTCCCCGAGCCCGGCACCCTCCGGGCCGCCGCCGCGGGCGCAGTATCGGGAGTTCGCGGCGAATTGCACGATCTCGCATTATCTGCCGGACGACCCGATTGTTTATCCAGGTCTGGCGGGCGCGGCGCATAATCACACGTTCTTCGGCAACAAGGGGACGGACGCGGGATCGACGAACGCGTCCCTGGTTTCCGGGGTGACGAGTTGCCAGGATCCGAAGGACGGTTCGGCGTACTGGTCGCCGACGTTGTTGCGGGACGGTAAGCCGGTCAAGCCGGAGATGGCGACGATCTATTACAAGTCGGGTGTCTCGGATTACCGGACGGTGAAGCCGTTCCCGGCAGGGTTCCGGTTGATCGTCGGTGACACGAAGATGACGTCGGCCGCGGATTTCAAGGGTTACTGGAGTTGCGGCAACGCGAAGTCGAAGGATTTCCCGGCGTCGTGCCCCTCGGGATCGTCGTTGATCATGCGGCATCAGGATCCGAGTTGCTGGAACGGCACCGATCTCGACACCGCGAACCACAAGAGCCACGTGACGTACCCGGTGCGCGGGGTGTGCCCGGCGAGTCACCCGGTGGCGGTGCCGATGCTGGAGATGAAGATCCCCTACAAGCTTCCCGGGGGCAGGACCGAGGGGTTGTCGTTCTCCTCGGGGGTGAGCTACTCCTTCCACTACGACTTCATGAACGGCTGGGACCAGCAGCGCCAGGCGGCTCTGGTCAAGCACTGCGTCAACGGCGGACGTCAGTGCGACGGCGTCGGCTACGACCGGCACAAGCCGTGACCGGGGTCAGGTAACGCCGTCCCGACCGGCGCGGGGGTGTCACGCGGGCGCGTGACACCCCTGTTCGCGTCCGCAGATGAGGGGTTCCCAACGTGCGTACGGAACTGAAGACTCCGCTGGGAGGAGGCCCGCGGCGCCCACGGCCTCACCGTCGCACGCCATCCGCCCATCGGCGGGACGGGGCGTGATACCCCGGGAGGAGACAGCGATGAGCATGCGCCCGCTTGGCATCGAAGGTGCGTGGGTGTTCGAGCCGAAGGTGTTCCCCGACAGTCGCGGCAGCTTCCACGAGTGGTTCCACGGGGACGACTTCCGCGAGACCACCGGCCAGGGCCTGGCCCTCCTGCAGGCGAACCACTCCGTCTCCCGCAGGGGGACGCTGCGGGGCGTGCACTTCGCCGACGTCCCGCCCAGCCAGGCGAAGTATCTCAAGTGCGTCAGGGGAGCGGTCTTCGACGTGATCGTCGACATCCGCGTCGGATCGCCCACCTTCGGGCAGTGGGAGTCGGTCCTCCTGGACGACGAGCGGCACCGCGCCGTCTACATCTCCGAGGGGCTCGGCCACGCCTTCATGGCCCTCACCGACGACGCGACCGTGGTCTATCTCTGCTCCGAGGGGTACGCGCCCGGCCGCGAGCACGGGATCAACCCGCTCGACCCGGAGCTGGGGATCGAGTGGCCCGCCGGGGTGGAACCCCTGCTGTCGGAGAAGGACGCGGCGGCGCCGACCCTCACGCAGGCGCGGCGCGCGGGCATGCTCCCCACGTACGAGGAGTGCCTCGGTTTCTACGCCAAGCTCCGCGCCTGAGCAAGCTCCGCGCCTGAGCGTCGGCGCCCCCGTCCCCCCTGGTCCCGACCCGCTTCACTCCGCCCCGAGCCGGCAGCCGACGGCCCGGGGCGGAAGGTCTCACGCGAGGATCGTGAGGACAGCGAATACGGGGCTCAGCCGACGCCGGCCCCCGCCTTGAGGGGTTCCCACCAGGCGCGGTTGTCGCGGTACCAGGCCACGGTCTCGGCCAGGCCCGTCGTGAAGTCCTTGCGCGGGCGGTATCCCAGCTCGTCCTTGATCTTGGTCCAGTCGACCGAGTAGCGGCGGTCGTGGCCCTTGCGGTCCTCCACGTAGTCGATGCTGCTCTCCCCGGCGCCGAAGGCCTCCAGGAGGAGGCCGGTGAGCTCCCGGTTGTTCAGCTCGGTGCCGCCGCCGATGTTGTAGACCTCGCCGGGGCGGCCCCCCGCGCGGACCAGCTCGATGCCCCTGACGTGGTCGTCGACGTGCAGCCAGTCGCGGACGTTGAGGCCGTCGCCGTACAGCGGGACCTTCAGCCCGTCGAGCAGGTTGGTGATGAACAGCGGGATGACCTTCTCAGGGAAGTGGTGGGGCCCGTAGTTGTTGGAGCAGCGGGTCACCCGCACGTCCAGGCCGTGGGTGCGGTGGTAGGAGAGCGCGAGCAGGTCGCCGGCGGCCTTGGAGGCGGCGTAGGGGGAGTTGGGGCTCAGCGGGTCGGTCTCCGGCCAGGAGCCCTCGGCGATCGAGCCGTAGACCTCGTCGGTGGAGACGTACACGAAGGTCGCCAGCCCGCTGTGGAGCGCCGCGTCCAGGAGTGTCTGGGTGCCCACCACGTTGGTCAGCACGAACTCGGAGGCACCGAGGATCGACCTGTCGACATGGGACTCCGCGGCGAAGTGCACCACCTGGTCGTGCTCGGCCACGAGCTTGCCGGCGAGCTCCGCGTCGCGGATGTCGCCGTGGACGAACTCGAACCGGGCGTCGTCGCGGACCGGGTCGAGGTTGGCCGGGTTGCCCGCGTAGGTGAGCTTGTCCAGGACGGTGACCGTGTCCAGGCCGCCTGGACCGTCCGGGCCGAGAAGGGTGCGTACGTAGTGGGAGCCGATGAAACCGGCGCCTCCCGTGACGAGAATCCTCATCTGAGATCCACCTCGCTGTGGTCGCTGGGCGGGGGAGATCCGGCCCTGCGGCCGGGGGCGTCGCAGGGGCGGTGCCCTTCCGTGAATGCGCGGGTCCTGGAATTCCGGCACGCGCGTCGTATTCCGGTACGCGCGCCGTGGTTCGTTTTCCGGCCGTGATTCGCCATGGTGGAATTCCGGCCCGCGGCTTCGACTGTAGGGGCGGGATCCGATGCGAGAAACCCTGATTGCGCCGGTCAAATATTCGACGATAAGTAGGGGGACAGGGGCGCCGGTAGGGGGTTGATGGCGTTTATGCCCCCTGCGAGTCTTTCCGTTACCTGCCGGCTCGCCGCCCGATTGACCCTCACGCGCCGGCCTCGTCATGAAGGGCTTTTTCCGTGAAAGGTATCATTCTCGCAGGTGGTCACGGCACGAGGCTATATCCGCTGACGCTCGCGGTATCCAAACAGCTCCTGCCCGTGAACGACAAGCCCATGATCTACTATCCGCTGTCGGCGCTCATGCTCGCGGACATCAGGGAGATCCTGATCATCTCCACGCCGGCCGACCTGCCGCAGATCGCCCGCCTGCTGCGGGACGGATCGCACCTGGGCCTCGACATCACCTACGCCCAGCAGGACGAGCCGAGGGGACTGGCCGACGCCTTCGTCATCGGCGCCGACCACATCGGCGGCGACCCGGTGGCCCTGGCGCTGGGCGACAACATCTTCCACGGCAACTCCTTCTTCGACCTCCTCCAGGAGAGCGTCACCGACCTGGACGGCTGCGTGCTGTTCGGCTACCCGGTCAGTGACCCCGAGCGCTACGGAGTCGGGGAGACCGACGAGAACGGCATGCTCCTCTCGATCGAGGAGAAGCCGGCCAACCCCCGTTCCAACCGGGCGATCGTCGGCCTGTACCTCTACGACAACGACGTGATCGACATCGCCAAGAACCTCCAGCCCTCCGCCCGCGGCGAGCTGGAGATCACCGACGTCAACCTCACCTACCTCGAACGCGGCAAGGCGCGCCTGCGCGACCTGGGCAGGGGGTTCGCGTGGATGGACGCCGGAACGCCCGAGTCGATCCTCCAGGCCAGCCAGTACGTGCAGGTGCTGGAGAACCGGCAGGGGGTGCGGATCGCCTGCGTCGAGGAGATCGCGCTGCGCATGGGCTTCATCGACGCCGAGGCCTGCGACCGGCTGGGGGCCCAGCTCTCCACCTCCAGCTACGGCCGCTACGTGCGCGCCGTCGCCGCGGAGTTCCGCTGAGCCGTTCCGCGGCACGGGCGGCGCGGGAGCGGCCCCACCGGTCGCGGGCCCCGGCGGGTCACATCGGCCGAACACACCGACCGGAGGTATTCAGGTGAGCGTTTCCATCGGTTCCATCGACTCCATCGACCAGGGCGGCCAGGAGGGCGCGACGGCCGTCCCGGCACCGCCCGACCCGGCGTATGTGGAGGTCGTCCTCGAAGGCGGCCCCGTGGACATCCCGAGGACCGTCCGGGTCGACGAGGCGGTCTTCGCGTACGGGAAGATAAAGATCCCCAGGAAGAACGGCTACGAGCACTTCGAGCGCACCCTCACGCCGCCGGTTCCCGGCGACGCGATCCCCGAAGACGACGCGCTGGTTTTCCGGTGGACGACCCGCACGAAAATCGCCGAGTAGCCGGGAGGCGGGCCCGGCGCGGCGTCGTTCCCCGGTGGGGCGGCCCTCCGGTGAAGGCGCCCCCGGAGGGGCCGGAGCGGCTCGCGCCCCGGACCCCCGCCGGGCCGCCCCTATCTCGCCAGGTCGCGCATCGACCCCTGCTGCACGCCGTACGCCGCCCCCTTGTCGCGGTCCTCGATCAGGACGGCGAGACCGTCGAGAAGCCGTCGCAGGCTGAACTCGAACCACTTGTCGATGTCGATCGCGTCGCCCTGCTCCGCGTAGAGCCTGGACAGCATCGGGAACTGCCCGGACTCCAGGATCTCCAGCAGCATCGGTGTCTTGGAGGCGCGCCACTGCCTCGTCGTGACGCCGGTGCGGCGTTCGGCCTCCACCTCGTTCACCAGCAGCAGGGCCGCGCCCTGCACCTGGGCGCTCACCATGATGGCCACCCAGTGCATGGTGGTCGGGTCGAGGCCGAGGCCGTCCATCGCGCGCATCGCCCACTCGACGTCGGCGAGCACGTTGGGCCCGATCGGCGGCTGGGGGGTGGCGATGACCCGCAGCGCCCAGGGGTGCTTGGAGTACATTCCCCACTCCCGCCTGGCCGCGACCTCCAGCCTGGTGCGCCAGCCCCCGGGGACGGGAGAGGGGTAGGAGGTCTCGCCGAAGACGGACTCGACCATCAGCTCGACGAGCGCGTCCTTCCCCGACACGTAGCGGTACAGCGACATTGTGCCCGCGCCCAACTCGGCCGCGACGCGGCGCATCGACAGCGCGTCGAGCCCCTCGGTGTCGGCGATGTGAACGGCGGTGCGCACGATGCGTTCCGTGCTCAGGCCGCTCGGAGGTACGTAGTGCTCCGCCAGCCCCCCGGCGCCCCCGGCATGACCGGACGCGGCGCGGCCCCCGGAGCCGTTGCCGGACGAAGCGGTGGTGGTAGTGGTGGAAGGAGCGGGCGGAGTGGCCCGCTCGGCGGTGCGAACCCGGTAGGCCCGCGCTTGACAGGCACGGGAGCAGTATCGCGGGCGCCGCCCCCGTGGCGCGGCGTTCAAAGGCTTGCCGCACTGTGCGCACGTCAACATGTGGTCCTCGTCCGATTCCGGCCTAACCAGCTGTGTGACGAAATCCTAACACATGTTTTTTGTGACGTAATGAATGTCTCAGCGTGACGATATTTGGCCGTGAGGACGCGTTCTCCGATGCTGATCTGCCCGCCCTCTCGGTCGTTCAACTGCCGATTATTGTCTATGATCACAGTTCCCGGTGAATCATTGCGTGGGCCCAAGAATTGTGCGTACGATGTATGCACCTGACACCGTACGATGTACCTGAGGAGTTGTGCTCATGACACAGGGCGTAGTCACGGCCGGGCGGAGGGAGTGGCTCGGTCTGGCGGTGCTGGTCCTGCCCGTCTTGCTCATCTCCGTCACCGTCACCGTGCTGTACTTCGCGTTGCCCTTCCTCAGCGCCGACCTCACGCCGACCGGCTCCCAGCTGTTGTGGATCGTCGACATCTACGCCTTCCTGCTGGCGGGCCTGCTGATCCCGATGGGCACCCTGGGCGACAGGATCGGCCGCCGCAAGCTCCTGCTGCTCGGCGCCACCGCGTTCGGCATCACGTCGGTCGTCGCGACGTACGCCCCCAACGCCGAGCTGCTCATCGCGGCCCGCGCCCTGCAGGGCGCGGCGGCGGCGAGCCTGATGCCGCCCACCCTCGCGCTGATCCGCAACATGTTCCACGACCCGCAGCAGCGCCGGATGGCCGTCGCCATCTGGGCCGCCAGCTTCGCCGGGGGCAGCGTGCTGGGGCCGATCGTGGGCGGCTGGCTGCTGGAACGCTTCTGGTGGGGATCGGTGTTCATGATCAACGTGCCGGTCATGGCCCTGCTGCTGATCCTGGGGCCGATGCTGCTGCCGGAGTACCGCGATCCGAAACCGGGGCGGTTCGACCTGCTGAGCGCGGTGCTGTCGCTCGCGGCCGTGCTGCCGACGGTCTACGGGATCAAGCAGTTCGCCGCCGACGACTTCAGCCCCCAGGCGCTGCTCAGCGTCATCGTCGGGCTGGCGTTCGGCGTCGTGTTCCTGCGCAGGCAGCGGTCCCTGCCCGACCCCATGCTCGACCTGCGGCTCTTCTCCAGCCGGGGCTTCAGCATGTCCCTGATCACGAGCACGCTCTCGATCTTCGCCCTCGTGGGACTGTTCTACTTCATCGCGCAGTATCTGCAGATGGTGCTCGGGCTGCGGCCGTTCGTCGCGGGCCTGCTGACCCTGCCCGCCGCGGGCACCGCCCTCGTCGGCTCGATGCTGGCCGCCGTGGTCGCGCGATGGGTGCGCCCCGGATACATCATCGGCGCCGGCATGATGCTCGCCGCGGCCGGCTTCGCGGTGATGAGCCTGATCGAGGTCGACTCCGAGCGGTGGCTGCTCATCACCGGCCTGCTCCTGCTGGGGTCCGGGGTCGGGGCGGTGCAGGCGCTGGCCTCCGACATGATCGTCGCGGTGGCCCCGCCGGAACGCGCGGGCTCGGCGTCGGCGGTCATGGAGGCCTCCACCGAGCTGGGCGGCGCGCTCGGCATCGCGATCCTGGGCAGCATCGGCCTGGCCGTCTACAGCGAGGAGTTCGCCGAGGCGAACTCCGTGGCGCTGGCCGGGGAGGACGCCCGGGCGGCGCACGAGACCATCGGCGGCGCGCTCGGGGTGGCCGCCCGGCTGCCCGAGCAGGCAGGGGCGGCCCTGCTCGACGTCGCCCGCTCGGCCTTCACCAGCGGCATGCAGGTCGCCGCCATCCTGGGCGCCGTCATCATGGCACTGACGGCGGTCCTCGCCACGATCCTTCTCCGCTCGGTACAGGTGGACAGCCACACCGAGTGAACCGCCCGCCGCCCGCGCCCCCGGTCGCCCCCACCGGCGCGCGGGCGGCGGGCAGGTTCGATCGGGGAACGCCATGGAGGAACGCCGGGGGGCGACGGGTCAATCGAAAAAGCGCGGTTCCCCGGAATCCGGGAGAACCGCGCCCTGGCGTGAGCGGGTCAGGAGAACTGCGCCGGCAGGTCCCTGCGCCCCTTCACGTTGAGCTTGCGGTAGATGCGGGTCAGGTGCTGCTCGACCGTGCTGACGGTGATGTAGATCTTCCTGGATATCTCGCGGTTGGTGTAGCCCAGCGCGGCGAGGGAGGCGACGCGCTGCTCGGCGTCGCTGAGCACGTTCATCCCCTCCAGGCCGCCGGCGTTGTCGTAACCGTCGGTGTTGTGCCGTACGGCCTGCCGCAGCGGCTCGGCCTGGCACTCGCCGGCCACGCTGACGGCCCGGTGGCCGACCATCCGCGCCTTGTTGGGCTCGCCGAGTTCGGTGAGGGTGTGGGTGAGGTCGACCAGCGCGTAGGCCATCTCCAGGCGGTCGCCCGAGGCCTGGAGCATGTCGATCGCCTCCCGGAGCATCGACGGACGCTGCCTGAGGTCACTGGCCGCGGCGAGGAGGCGCTGCGAGATGCCCCTCGCCCTGAGCGAGTCACCGCTGGGCAGGTCGTAGGGTTCGTTCAGCAGGGCCCTGGCCTGTTCCCGCTGGTCCGTCTGGAGCAGCGCCGCCGCGGCCCCGTGACGCCACGGCACCAGGGCGGGCGTGTCCAGCCCCCACGAGCGCATCAGCCGCCCGCACGTGGAGAAGTCGTCGAGCGCGGCGTGCGAGTGGTTGGTCGCCAGATAGTAGTGGGCGCGGGCCTGCAGGTAGTAGAGCCCGAACCGGGTCTGGAAGATCGTTTCGGGTACGGGCCGCCTGAGGTGGTGCGCGGCCACGTCGTACTTGCCCATCTCGGTGTTGGCGCGGATCAGCACCGCCAGCGGCAGCCCGACGAGGACCCCCAGGCTCCGGGGCGGCACGATGTCCAGGGCCAGGCGCGCGTACTCCTCCGCGAGGACCAGGTCCCCCTGGCGGATGGCGATGCTCGCCCGCAGGGAGGCGAGCATCGCGCGCCAGGTGGGCGCGCGGTGCATCACCGCCTCCGAGTACATGACGTCGCACCAGGGCGCCGCTATGTCCGGGCGATCGGAGTAGATCAGGGCGAAGAGCGCGGACTCGACGGTCTCCAGGTTCGTGTCGTCCAGCGAGATGGAGTGCAGGACGCGTTCGGCGATCCCGAGCGTCCTGTCGTCGGGGCCGTCGCGCAGGACGGCCGCCAGCAGCGACGCGGCCTGCGCGTGCGGGCCGCTCCCGGTGGCCGTCCACGCCGTCCTCGCGGGGGGGACGGCGCCCGTGACGGTTCCCATGGCCGCGCCCGCGCCCGCGACCGCGCGGGTGCGGGAGAGGATGAGCGGGTGGGAGCAGGCCAGGCGCCGGTGGAGGACATCGAGCCACGCCGCCTCCTCGTCGGCTTCCGGCTCGGTGGCCAGCACGTCCATCTGTTCGAGGACCTCCACCGCCTCGTCGTGCCGCCCGTTCCAGAGCAGGTATCTCAGCAGCGCGTCCAGCTCCTGGAAGTCCAGTCCCTTCTGGCGGGCGGTCGCCATGAGCCGGTTGACGTGCCGGTTGGCGGCGGCGGGGTTGAGGCGCCACTCGGCCCGCGCGAGCATCGTCGTCGTCAGCGTGCGCTGCCGCTCGTCGTCGCACAGTTCGAGGGCGAGTTTCAGGCACCGCACCGCGAACTCGTGCCGGTCGTTCGTGAGCGCCTGCTCGGCGGCCTCGCGGAGCTCGGCCAGCGCCCAGGACTCCTGGAAGAAGTGGGACGCGCCGATCAGGTGCTCGGCGACCACCGTGGCGGCGGCCCCCTCGGCGTGCAGGAGTTGCGCGGCGCGCCGGTGCATTTCCTCACGGCTGTGCGGGTCGAGGTCGTCGAGTACGGCCTCGCGGGCCCTGGCGTGTCGAAAACGCAGGGAATCGAGGATGCCGATGACCCCGAGGCAATTCAGCGCCTGGTTCACCGTTGTCGTCGTGAGGTCGAGCAACTCGGCCAGAAGAGCCGGCAGAGCGTATTCCCCGAGGATCGCGAGGCCGCGGGCGACCATCAGCATGGTGGGGTCGCTACGGTGCAGGAGAGCGCGGACGGACCGTGAGAAAACGTCGGAGACGACGAGTTCCCCCAGGTCGCCGCCGCCCTTCACGGCGTCCTCCACCAATGCCTTGACCAGCAGGGGGTTACCCCCGCTGACCCTGTGGCACGCCGCCCCGAGTTTGACCGCCGCGGCGTCCCCCCTGGAATCGGATATTATCTTCACGACACTCTGCAAAGAGAAAGGCGCCAACCTGATGCGTTCGTAGTGGGGATGACGCATGAGGTCTATCTCAATATGGGGGTTCATTCCCTGAAGGCCCTCCGTGGCCGTCAGGACAATGAAGACGTTGGCGCTTTTCAATCTGTGCACGAAATTCAGCAGAAGCTGCCACGACATGGAGTCCGCGTATTCGACGTCGTCCACGGTGATGAGAACGGTGTTCGACTTGGAGAGTTCGAGAATGATGGCCCACAGGCCCTGGGTGACGCGGAGCCAGTCGGATTCGCCGGGACGCTCGCCCGGCGGTCTTCCCCCCGGTGCCGCGTCCTCGATGAGCCGCGCCGCCCGTGAGGCGTGGGCGATCGGCAGCGCCGCGTTGTGGAAGATCTGGCTCACCACGCCGAGCGGCACGTTCTGGTCGTTCTGCGAGCAGGTGGCGCTCAGCCAGATGACCCCCGAGTCGACGGCGCGCCGGCTGAAGGCGTACACCAGTTCGGTCTTGCCCGTCGCGGTGGGCCCGATGATCGTCGCGACGCGGCCACGGCTGTGCGTACAGTCCGTTAATAGATCGGTAAGAAACGTGATTTCACTATCGCGCTCGATTAATATCATCGGGCTCCCCGTTCGCCCCGGTGTCCCTAGATGAAAGCAGATGGTGGAACGACAACATCTGACGCATAAAGGCAGGACTCGGCGGGAACCTACCTTTGGTCAGGGGTGCTGTCAAGTTTTTCCCTCGCCGATGCCCCGGGACGGGAGGGAAGACGACCCGATGGATTTCATCACATGGGTAAGTGTGATTTCATCATTCCCCCTATGGCTAGTTTCATCACGGCATCGTGTATATGATGTCGGGGTGGCCCATATGCACCCAGCGAGATCATGTACTTCTCCTGCGAAAAATGCAAACCCCCTATCAACCCTTATGTGGGGAGCTGATTTAGGGGGTCGCATGGGCACGTTCCGCTGGATCCGCGCAGGTGGCTTTGGATATCGTGTCGCATGTCGGCGGCCATGTATTACCAATTTGTGATTGGCGGATCACGTTCGGTGGTGAATGAATCCGTGCGAATGACGGTGATCTGGATCACTCTTCTTCACACGCAATTGTGAAACGGATTCATGACTTCCGGGGTTCGTGACGGCCGAAATCGGTTGTTCGGAGATCGGCGCGGGGCCGGCGAACCGGCCGTGTGCCCGGCGGGGAAACTCAGAGTGGGACGGTGTCATGGACGACGTCAAGAGCGGTGACGACACGTGGATCCGGCGTCTCCTCTTCGGGCCGGCCGGGACCGAGGCGGCCGGCGCGCCGGCCGCGCTGGTGTGCTTTCCGCACGCCGGAGGGGCGGCCAGCTTCTATCTCCCGGTGGCCCGCCTGGCGCCGCCCGGCGTCGAGGTGCTCGCGGTGCAGTACCCGGGCAGGCAGGACCGGCGGGCCGAGAGGTGCCTGGACGACATCGGCGAGCTGGCCGACCGGATCGCCGACGCGCTCCAGGTGTGGACCACCCGCCCCCTGGCCCTTTTCGGTCACAGCATGGGGGCTCTCGTCGCCTTCGAGGTGGCCCGCAGGCTGCAGGAGCGCGGCACCGTGCCGCTGGTGCTGTTCGCCTCCGGGCGGCGGGCCCCGTCGATCCACCGTGACGAGCGGGCGCACCTGAGGCCGGACGACGGGTTCCTGGCCGAGCTGCGCGGGCTGGGCGGGACCGCCGCGAAGGTACTCGGCGACGACGACTTCATGCGGGCGGTGCTTCCCATGGTGAGAAGCGACTACCGGGCCGTCGAGACCTACCGCTACCGGCCGGGCCCGGGGCTGTCGTGCCCGGTCGTGGCCCTGTCGGGCACCGACGACCCGAAGGCGCGGCCCGGCGACGTGGGGGTGTGGCGCGACCACACGGAGGCCGGGTTCGAGATGCGGCTCTTCCCTGGCGGCCACTTCTATCTCACCGACCATGTCGAGGAGATCGTCGGCATCGTCGCCTCCCGCGTCTCCTCGGCCCTGGCCGCCGGACACCCGAGCCGCTGAGCCCGCCGCGCGGGCGCCGGGAAACGTTCCCGGCGCCCTGCGGAACGCCCTGTCGCCTCGTTGAGGCCCCCGTGGAAGGCCCTGTGAACGCCCTGTGGAACGCCGTGTGGCGGCGTGTGGCGGCGTGTGGCGGCTTGTGGTCGGCGTGTGGCTCATCACGGGCTCGTGTCCGTGGGGCGGCGCCTGTGACTCACGGGCTCGCGTCCACCTGACGGTGTGCGGCCTCCGTGCTCTCCGTGGTCTCCGTGCTTTTCGTGGTCTCTGTGTTCTTCATGGTCTTCGTGCTCTTCGTGTCGAAAGACGTTTTCCTCATTCCGTACACCGTCCACCCGTGTCGAAATGACTGTCATCGCGTCGGAACCGCTCCGGTGCCCGCGTCGAAATGTTTCCGCGCCGCCGCTCCCGGACGTCCTTCCCGGGGCCCGGGCCGGGTTCCTCGGGCCCGTGCCGTGTCCTGTTCCCGCCCTGTTCCGGGCCCTCGCCCGAGCGCCGAAGACGCGTCCACTCCGTTCATCTCGCGTTCACCCGGGAACGCGAGAACGGCGCCCGGACCGTGTCCGGGCGCCGTTCTCGGGGGTCGGAGGAGAGGAACCTACGTGTAGGTGTGGAACCCCCGGCCGGTCTTCTTGCCGAGGAGGCCGCCCTCGACCATGCGCAGCAGCACCGGCGGGGGCGAGTACTGCTGGTCCTTGAACTCCTCGTACAGCGCGCCGGCGATCGAGGCCACGGTGTCCAGCCCGATCAGGTCGGCGAGCTTCAGCGGTCCCATCGGGTGCGAGCAGCCCAGCACCATCCCCTTGTCGATCACGTCGGCGGTGGCGAAGCCCGTCTCCACCATCCGGATGGCGGCCAGCAGGTACGGGATGAGCAGGGCGTTGATCACGAAGCCCGCCCGGTCGGGGGAGCGGATCACCTGCTTGCCGAGCGTCCCGACCACGAACGCCTCGGCGCGGGTACGGGTCTCGTCGTCGGTGAGCAGCGACTCGATCACCTCCACCAGCGGCAGGGCGGGGACCGGGTTGAAGAAGTGCACGCCGATCACCTGGCCGGGGCGGTCGGTGGCCTTCGCCATCCTGATGATCGGGATGGACGACGTGTTCGACGCCAGGATCGCGTCCGGGTCCTCCACGATCTTGTCCAGCGCGCGGAACAGGTCGAGCTTGGTCAGCTCGTTCTCCGGTGCCGTCTCGAAGACGATCTGCCGGTCGCCGAGGTCACCGAGGTCGGTGGTGAAGGAGACGCGCTCCAGCGCGTCGCTCCGCTCCGCCTCGGTGATCACCGACTTGCGCAGGCCGTGGTCCAGGGACGCCTGCAGCCGCTGACGGCCGCGGGCCACCGAGGCCCCGCCGGAGACCGCGACCCGCACGTCGAGTCCCGCGCGGGCGCACACGTCGGCGATGCCGGAGCCCATGACCCCGCACCCGACGACGCCGACCCTGTGGATGTCGTTCATCTCGCCTCCAGGGGAGTGGTGGCCGACCAGCGGAGCAGGCTCGCGCCCGTCGCCATGCCACCGCCGAAACCGGCGAGCAGCACCAGGTCGCCGTCGCCGAGCATGCCCGACCGGTTGGCCTCGTCGAGTGCCACGGGCACCGAGGCGCTCCCGACGTTCCCGTACCGTTCCAGCGTGCGCGGGGTGCGCGCGCCGGTGAGTCCCGACCGCTCGATCAGCTCGTCCAGCAGGACCCCGTTGGCCTGGTGCGGGACGAAGGCGTCGACCTGGTCGAGCCGGTGGCCGGTGCCGTTCACCAGCTTCCTCAGCACGGGCGGGACGTTCTCCATCACGAAGTCCCGCACCCCGCGGCCGTTCATCCTGAAGTAGTGGTCGCCGGCCTCGACGGTCTCGTGCGAGGCCGGGAGCCTGCTGCCACCGGCCTTGACGTGGATGAGCCCGTGCGCCTCGCCGCGGCTCGACAGGTCGCAGGCGAGGATCCCGTACGGCTCGGGCACCGGGCCGACGAGGGCGGCACCGGCGCCGTCCCCGAACAGCACCGCGGTGCGCCGGTCGGTGAAGTCGAGGATGCGCGAGTAGATGTCGGCGCCCACCACCAGCGCGTACGCGTCGGGCCGGACCGCCAGCAGGGCCCGCGCGAGGGTGAGCGCGTACACGAACCCGCTGCACACGACGTTGATGTCGAAGCAGGCGGCGTTGTAGGCGCCGAGCGCGTTCTGCACCAGGTGGGAGGTGGGCGGCTGCGGGGAGTCGCCCGTCGAGGTGGCGACGATGATGTAGTCGACCCGTTCGGCGTCGAGGCCCGCCTGTTCGAGCGCGCTCGCCGCGGCCCGTGCCGCGAGGTCCGAGGTCGCCTCGTCCCGCGCGGCGTACCGGCGGAAGGAGATCCGGGTCTTGCGGTGGATCCACTCCGCGGTGGTGCCGGCGCGCTCCGTCAGCTGCTCGTTGTCGATCTCTTCCTTCGGAAGGTACGAGCCGGTCGCCAGAATCCCGGCGGTTCGCCTGGCCGTGGCCACCTATGCCCTCCCCGCGGCGAGGGGGGCGTCGAGCGGGAGGGCGGAGGCGGTGCCGGGCATCTCCCGCAGCGGGTTCAGCCTGGCCTCGCCGATCCTGGCGCGCGTCACGGGGTCGGTGACGCCGAGACCCGGTTCGGGGGCCATGCACAGCACGCCCACCTTGCCGAGGTGCCCGTTGGCCTGCACCAGCCGCGCGGCCTCGGCGACCTCCTCAAGCGGGTACACCGACGACAGCGTCGGCATCAGCTTGCCGAGGTCGAACAGCCGCAGGCACTCCCACAGCTCCTGGAGGTTCGCCGCGTGGCTGCCGACGATGCGCTTGAGGTTCATCCAGAGGTAGCGGTTGTCGAAGTGGTGGTCGTAGCCCGTGCTCGATCCGCACGTGACGACCACGCCCCCGCGCCGGGCCACGAACACCGAGATCCCGAACGTCGCGCGGCCGATGTAGTCGAAGACGATGTGCGGGTCCCCGCCCGCCCTCTCACGGATGATCTTTCCGAGGCGCCTGCCCAGCTCGATCGTCCGCTCCGGGGTGTTCGGGATGTCGTCGCCCATCCCGATCTCGTTGCGGTTGATGACGATGTCGCAGCCCAGCCGCTCCAGGGCCTCGGCCTTCGCCGCGGAGCCGACCACCCCCACCGGGATGCCGCCGCCGTTCTTCACCATCTGTACGGCGTACGCCCCGAGGCCGCCGGTTGCGCCCCAGATGAGGACGATGTCGCCCTGCTTCATGCTCGCGCCCTGGCGGCTGACGAGCATGCGGTAGGCCGTCCCCGCGCACAGCGTGATGGAGGCGGCCTCCTCCCAGGTCAGGTGGGCGGGCTTGGGGACGAGCTGGCTGGCGCGCGCCACCGTGTAGTGGGCGAGCCCGCCGAAGTTCGTCTCGAAGCCCCAGACGCGCTGCTCGGCGCCGAGCATGCCGTCGCCGTGCGTGCCCGGCTCCTGGTCGTCGACCTGGACCGGGCTGATCACGACGCGGTCGCCCACCCGCCAGCGGCGCACCCCGCTGCCGACCCGGACGACCACCCCGGCGGCGTCGGACCCCAGGACGTGGTACGGCAGGTCGTGCCGGGTGGCGAACCCGCCCGTGGCGCCGAACCGCTTCAGGAAGCTGAACGTCGGCACCGGCTCGAAGATCGCCGACCAGACGGTGTTGTAGTTGATCGAGCTGGCCATCACCGCGACCAGGACCTCGTCGGGCGCCAGCTCGGGCATCGGCACCCGCCCGACGCGCAGCGACTTGCGCACGTCCTTGTCGTCGATGTCGGTGAACATGCCGACGTCCTCGACCCGCAGGTGGGCGGCGAGATACTCCTCGGGGAGCGCGGTCCGCGCCAGCTGGTCGGGGGAGGCCCCGCCCAGCAGGGCCTCGGCCATCGGGTCCGCGGAGGGGACCGCCGGGTTCACCAGGCGGGGGAAGGGCGTGTCGGGGGAAGCGGCGTTCATCGGAATCCACCGGCTCCTTTCGGTGTGGTGGGCTTGCCTGCGGTGACAGCCGTCGGAGGACGGGCCCGTCCATGGTCGTGAAGCGGTCTCCGGAGGTGACCGGAGAGTTCGTGGTGCGGGAAGGCGGGTCAGAGGGGGGTGTTCCCGTGGCCGCCGTGTGCGGCGGGTGCGGCGGGTGCGGGGCCGAGGGCCCCGATGGTCCCGCGCCGGGGGCGCGCCGGGCCGGTCACCCGGTCACCTCGTCGCCGGCGCCCGATCACCCCGCCCCGCTCATGACGTCCATTCGAACTCGCGCTCCCGCCGGGTGCCCGGATGGCCGGAAGTCGACGCCATCATCCATTCCCGGGTGAGGCCGGTACGGTGAGAGGTGTGTTTCCTGGCACGTGGAACCCCCATCGAGAATGGGATACGAACGCGATCGGCCGCTGACGGCCGGGGATTTCAACGATGACAGGAATGAAAATAAGCCCTGTTCTACCCCGTCCATGGGGGAAACGCTATTGGGTGAAATGCTATATGTCAGCCACGGGTAACCCTTATCGCACCCCTAACGGATTTGTCCATCCCGGTGGCCCTCTTCCGCCCTCGGGACACCCCCCGGGGCCGCCGCTCCCGGTGCGGGGCGCGGCGGGTTTCCCCGCGGGTTTTCGCGCGGGTTCGCGCGGCGGGGAGAGATAGGGGAGAGCCGGGGGAGGCGGGGGCGGAGCCGGCCCGCCCGCCGGTGCCCGGTACCGGACCGGGCACCGGCGGGCCGCGGCCGCCGGCGCCCCCGCCCAGCTCACCACCGTTCCGGCGCCCGTGCGCGAGTGGCCCACCCCTCCTCGTTAAGGGGGGGTAGGGGGTTGTTCGCCGCTGTGCGGCTGACAACCATGAACGGTGTCGGCGAGAAAGGCACCGGACGCGGGACCCGGCCCGCCGAACCTCGGTGAAACACGTCCTCCCCACCCGCGGGCAGGTCCGGAAAGGCGGGCAACGGGAGTGTGATCGCCGGTGGCCGCGTTTTCCCAATTCCTGTGAACCGCGGCTCCGGATTACGCGTGCCGCGTTCTTCGTGCCCGTTCCCGGTGCGCGGGGGAAAGCAGTGCGCGGTTCTTCGTGCCCGTTCCCGGTGCGCGGGGGAAGGTGGTGCGCGGTTTTCGTGCGCTTTCCCGGTGTGCGCGTTCCCGGCGTGCGGGGGAAGGTGGCACGCGGTTCTTTCGCGTGCCGTACGGGCGGCGTGCCGACGGCGGCGCGACGCCCGGCGGCGTGTCCGGTGGCATGCCGCCGACGCGCCGGGCGGTGCGTGCGGCGTGCGCGGTGCGCGCGGTTCCCCGGACCTCCGGCCCGCCGGCGGCGCGGGCCACGTGCTCGCGGCACCCGTCACCGATACCCGGCAGCTCCCAGAAAGGTTTCGGACATGCAGATCCACCAGCTCGAAGTGGACGGCTCGTTCCTGGTCACCCCCCAGATCTTCTCGGACGATCGGGGGTTGTTCCTGGAGATCTTCAACCAGCCCGCGTTCCACAAGGCGATCGGCCATCCCCTCTCGGTCGCCCAGGTCAACTGCTCGGTGTCCCGCGCCGGGACGATCCGCGGCCTGCACGCCGCCTCCCTGCCCGGCCAGGCCCGCTACGTGACCTGCGCGCAGGGCGCCATCGTCGACATCCTCGTCGACATCCGGGTCGGCTCGCCCACGTACGGCAAGCACGTCGCGGTCCAGCTGACCGCGGAGAACCGGCACGCCCTCTATCTGGCCGAGGGCCTGGCGCACGGCTTCGCCCCGCTGACCGCGCACGCCACGGTCGTCTACCTGTGCTCCAGCACCTGGTCGCCCCAGGGGGAGATCCAGATCAACCCGCTGGACCCGGAGCTGGCGCTGCCCTGGCCGAAGCAGGACGAGTTGCTGCTGTCGGACAAGGACCGCGCCGCCCCGTCGCTGCGGGAGACCGCCGAGCTGGGGCTGCTGCCCTCGTACGCCGACTGCAGGGCCAGATACGCCGAGCTCGACGACTACGCCTTCACCGGATGACGACCCCGCGCAAACCCTGGAGCCAGTGATGATCCCATTGTTCAGCGTGTCGATGTCCCCCGAGGCCCCCGCCGCGGCCGCCCAGGTACTGGGCAGCGGCAGGATCGGCCAGGGCGCCAAGGTCGAGGAGTTCGAGAGGGCACTGGCCGAGAGGATCGGCAACCCCCGGGTGACCACGCTCAACAGCGCCACCGCGGGGCTGCAGCTCGCCCTGCACCTGGTCGCCGGTGACCGCAGCGCGGAGGGCGACCCCGAGGGCGAGGTGCTGACCACGCCGCTGACCATGGAGGCCACCAACTGGGCCATCCTGGCCAACCGGCTGCGCATCCGCTGGGTCGACGTCGACCCGGCCACCCTCAACGTCGACCTGGACGACCTGGCCCGCAAGATCTCGCCCCGGACGCGCGCCATCATGGTCGTGCACTTCGCCGGCTACCCGGTCGACCTCGACCGGCTCGGCCAGATCCTCGACGAGGCCGAGGCCAGGTTCGGCTTCCGGCCGGCGGTGATCGAGGACTCGGCGCACGCCTGGGGGGCCACCTACCACGGCACCCCGATCGGCGGTCATGGCAACATCGCCGTCTTCAGCTTCCAGGCCATCAAGCACCTGACCTCCGGCGACGGCGGCGCGCTCGTGCTGCCCGACGACGAGCTGCACCGGCGGGCCGGGCTGCTGCGCTGGTTCGGCATCGACCGCACGGCCGACCGGCTGCGCAACCCGCCCGACGTCACCGAGTGGGGCTACAAGATCCACATGAACGACATCAACGCCTCGATCGGGCTGGCCAACCTGGCGGCCGTCGACGGGGTCCTGGCCAGGCACCGCGACAACGCCGCCTTCTACGACCGCGAGCTCGCCGGGATCCCCGGGCTGGAGCTGACCGAGCGGGCCGGTGACCGGGAGTCGTCCTTCTGGATCTACCCCATGAAGGTGGAGGACCGGGAGTCGTTCATGAAGCGCATGGACGACGCGGGCATCATGGTCAGCAACGTGCACGAGCGCAACGACCTGCACACCTGCGTCCGCGACTACTCCGCCCTGCTGCCCAACCTCGAACGCGTCGCCCCGCGGATCGTCTGCGTGCCCGTCGGCTCGTGGGTCACCGACGAGCAGCGCGAGCACGTCGTCGCCACGATCAGGAAGGGCTGGTGACGGTCCTTCCGCCCGCGAGGCCGGGCGCGCGAGGGCGCCCGGCCCTCCGCGGCCTCCGGGAGCCGAGGCCCTGCCGGGGCCGCCGTTCCCGGCGAGCCCCGCATCGGCCGGTCGTCTCCGACGGCACCGGCACTCGTACAGACATCGGCATCGGCACTGACACCGGCACTGACACCGGCACAGACATCGGCATCGGCACTGACACCGGCGCCGGTACGCGGCAGGCCCGGTGAGGGAGGTTCACATGTCCATCGCCCCCAGCGTCAAGGGAACCCTGGCGTTCGGCGAGCACAAGACCTGGTACCGGGTGACCGGTACGCCCGGGTCCGGGCGGCCCGCGCTGGTCGCCCTGCACGGAGGGCCGGGCAGCACGCACGACTACCTGGTGGGCCTGGCCGCGCTCTCCGAGGCGGGCTGGCCCGTCGTCCACTACGACCAGCTGGGCAACGGCGGCTCGACCCACCTGCCCGGCGCGGACGCGGGCTTCTGGACACCCCGGCTGTTCCTCGACGAGCTGGACAACCTGCTGCGCGGCCTGGGCGTGGACGACGACTACGTGCTGTTCGGCCAGTCGTGGGGCGGCCTGCTCGCGGCGGCGCACGCCTCCGCCAGGCCGGAGGGACTGCGCGGCCTGGTGGTCGCCAACGCGCCCGCCTCGTACCCGCTGTGGCTGAGCGAGATGCGGGTCCTGCGCGACCGGCTGCCGCCAGGCGTCGACGACACGCTGCGCCGGCACGAGGCCGCGGGCACGACGGACTCCAAGGAGTACTTCGACGCCATGATGGTCTTCTACAACCGCCACGTCTGCACGCTGGACCCGTGGCCGCGCGAGTTCCTCGCGACGTTCATGGAGATCTACAACAACCCCGCCGTCTACTACGCGATGAACGGGCCGAGCGAGTTCCACGTGATCGGCTCGCTGCGCGACTGGGGGGTGGTCGACCTCCTGCCCGACATCGAGGTGCCCACCCTGGTGATCTCCGGCCGGCACGACGAGGCCACCCCCGTCACGGTGCGTCCGTACGCCGACCTCATCCCCGGTGCGCGCTGGGAGATCTTCGAGAACTCCAGCCACACGCCGCACCTGGAGGAGCCGGAGCGCTTCACCGCGGTCATGACCGAGTTCCTCAAGAGTTTGGGATAGCCATATGGAGACCGGCGCCAAGGCCGCCACCGCGATCGTCTTTCCCGGGATGGGCCCCACGAAGTTCACCGACGTCGCGGCGTTCATGCTCGACAACCCCTCCGCGCGGCGGCTGGTCGCGCTCGCCGACGACGCGCTCGGCTACTCGCTGACCGGCCGCTTCCGCGACTCGGGCGACGACTACACCGAGGCGGCGCAGGTCGCGTTCATGGTCAACTGCCTGGCCCTGGCCGACTGGGCCGGCCGGGAGCTGGGCATCGAGCCCGAGGTGTGCGCGGGCCCCAGCTTCGGCGGCAAGGCCGCCGCGGCCTACTCGGGGGCGCTGTCCTTCGAGGACGCCGTGCGCATGACCGCCGGGCTGGCCCGCGTCACCGAGGAGTACTTCGCCCGCGAGCACACCGACATCGTCACCCACTCCTTCGTACGCGTCCCCGAGCCCAGGCTGCGGGAGCTGCTGGCGGAGCTGGACGGGTACGGCGAGTGGCACGACCTGTCCTGCCACATCGACCACGACTTCCACATGCTGTCGCTGCGCGAGGGGCGGGTGGAGTGGCTGCAGGAGCGGATCCGCTCGGTCGGCGGCCTCTCGCTCTACACGATGCGGCCCCCGATGCACTCGGCCGCGTTCGAGCCGCTGCGGAGGAAGGCGGCCGAGGAGGTCCTCGACGGCCTGAGCTTCGCCGACCCCCGCCTGCCGGTCGTCGACGACCACGACGGGACGGTGCTGACGACGGGGGAGCAGGTGCGGACGATGCTGCTCGACGGCTTCGTGCGGGCGCTGCGCTGGCCCGACGTGGTGGCCGCCCTGCGGAGGCTCGGTGTGGCCAGGGTCTGCGTCGCCGGTCAGGACAGCCTGTTCGGGCGGGTGCCGGTCACGAAGAGGAACTTCACCGTCGTCCCGGTGAACCCACGGGTGGCGATGGCGCCGCAGCCGGCGCGGCCCTCCGGTGCGTGAGGTGAGCGGCTCACCGTACTCGTCCAGCTCGTCCAAGGGGATCCGTCCAGGAGGGGCCCGCGGGTCCGGGGGGACGTGCCCGCGGGCCCCGGCGGATCACGCGACGGGCCTGAGCATCCCGGACAGGGTCCTCCAGAGCGTCCCGGGGGTCTCGAAGGTCTCCATGGTCAGCGCGTCGTCCTGGAACCGCACGCCGTACTCCTCCTCCAGCGTGGCCAGCAGCTCGACGATGGCGAGCGAGTCGAGCCCGAAGCCCGCCAGGCTGCCGTCCTCGCCGAGCTTCTCCTCGGGGGGCAGAAAGGGGAGCTGCCGGCGCAGGATCTCCTCGAAACGATCGTCCCACATGGCAATCGATTTCCCTTCTCAACGGTGGTCGCGATGAGGGGGCGCGCGAAAAAGAACGGCAACCTGGGTCGCGTTTCTCGGAATTCGCCCCTGGGGCGGCGCCCGTATCGGGCACTACTGCGGATTCAGCCCCTCTTCCGCTGAATGTAGCGCGCGCCCGCGCCGGTGTCCACCATTCCAACCGGAATTCGCGGAGTTAATCCGGTGTTTTCCGCGAGGTGTATCCGAACATTTATGGGCGCTCATCGAGATCCGAGGACGGAAATGAACACAGAAACCTCCCACGCGCTCTACTCGCGTTTTCTGCGCGGTCTGGAGGCGTCCCCAGAGGGGGTGGCCTTCCGCGTCGGCGGCACCGCCGTCACCTACGCCGAGGCCCACCGCTCCGCGCTGCTGTGGGCGGGGGCGCTGCTGCGCGCCACCCCCGCCCCGCCCCGGGCCGTAGGGGTGCTCGCCGCCAAGGGCGCCACCTCCTACGTCGGCATCCTCGCCGGCCTGTTCGCCGGGGTGACCGTCGTGCCGCTGCAGCCGGACTTCCCCGCCGCCCGTACCCGGCAGATGATCGAGGCCGCCGGGATCTCCGCGCTGGTCGTCGACGACCGGGGCGCGGCGCGGGCCGCCGAACTGCGGGCCGGGGGGCTGGACGTCGCGGTCCTGGACCCGGGGGCCGCCGCCCCCGACCCCGCGCACGCGCTCGCGCGCCCCCGCCCCGTCGACCCCTCCGACGTGGCGTACGTGCTGTTCACCTCGGGGTCCACCGGCCGTCCCAAGGGGGTGCCGATCACCCACGCCAACACCGCCCACTACTTCGCCTTCCTCGACCGGCGCTACGACTTCACCCCCGGGGACGTCTTCTCGCAGACCTTCGACCTGACCTTCGACTGCGCGATGTTCGACCTGTTCTGCGCCTGGGGCGCGGGGGCGAGCGTGGTCGTCGTACCGCCGCACGCCTACCGGGACCTGCCGGCGTTCCTCGCCGAGCAGGGCGTCACCGTGTGGTTCTCCACGCCGAGCGCCATCTCGATGGTCCGCAGGACCAGCGGCCTCCAGCCGGACGCGCTGCCCGGCCTGCGCTGGAGCCTCTTCGCCGGAGAGGCCCTGAAGTGCGCCGACGCCGCCGACTGGCAGCGGGCCGCGCCCTCCTCCACGCTGGAGAACCTCTACGGGCCGACCGAGCTCACCATCACCATCACCGGTCACCGCTGGGACCCGGAGACCTCGCCCGGTCTGGGCGTCAACGGCATGTCGCCGATCGGCGCCGTCAACGACGGGCACGACCACCTGCTCCTGAACGACCGGGGCGAGGCCGACCCCGACGAGGGCGAGCTGTGGATCACCGGGCCGCAGACCACCCCCGGCTACCTCGACCCCGCCGACGACAAGGGCCGGTTCGTCGAGCGCGACGGGCGTACCTGGTACAACACCGGCGACCGGATCCGCCGCGCGCCCAACGGCGAGCTGGTCTACCTGGGCAGGGCCGACGCCCAGGTGCAGGTCCAGGGCTGGCGGGTGGAGCTCGCCGAGATCGACCACGCCCTCTGCCTGTGCGACGGGGTCGAGGACGCGGTGACCGTGAGCGGCACCATCAACGGGGTCACCGAGCTGGTCGTGTTCTACACCGGGAGGCCCTCGCGCCCGGCGGACCTCGCCGCCCGGCTCCGCGACATCCTGCCGCCGGGCATCATCCCCCGCCACTACTGGCACATGGACGAGCTGCCGCTGAACCCCAACCGCAAGGTCGACCGCCTCGACCTGCGCGGCCGGGCCGCCGACCTGCTCGTCAACGGGGGAAGGTCGCGGCCCGCGTGACGCGGCCCGGAGCCGGTACCGGTGTCCTCACCGGCACCGGTACCGGTTCGCGCTCCGATCCCGATCCCGATCCTGATCCCGGTACCGGTTCGCGTTCCGGCCCCGGCATCGGTCGCGGCACGGGGTCCCGCTCCGGCTCCAATGCCGGTCGCGGCCTCGAATCCGGCAGGCCCACGACCTCGAATCCGCGCGCCCGCGGCGCCGGGGTTTCCGCAAAGGCCCCCCGTAAAGGCACCCCGCGAAGACCTCCGCAAAGGCGCCCCGTGAAAGCGCCCCCGAAAAGGGACCCCAGAAAGGGACCCCAGTGCCGGAACGCACCCCCCGGACTCTTAGGGGGGCGTAGGGGGTAGGGGTCGCGAGGAAACCCGAGGTAACGTTTCCGTGGATTTGTCTGGTCCAATCGTGAAGTAAATGAATGGGCCGCCGGAAATAATTCCCTTTTTCTTTTCCAGGGACGGGAGAGTCACGTTGGACGGCTTGATTCCCGGGGCGCCGCCCCTGCGGTCGGATCTCATACACAATCTGCTGGACGACGCCGCGGCCGCGAGGCCCGTCGACGCCGCGGTCCGCGACTCGCGGGGCGGCTGGGACTACCGGCGGGTCGAGGAGCTCAGCCACGCCTTCGACGGCTGGCTCGCGGCCCGGGGGGTCGGCCACGGTGACCGGGTCATCGTCCAGCTCCCCAACCGGCGGGAGATGGTCCCGATCGTCTACGGCGTCTCCAGGCGCGGCGCCATCCTCGTACCGCTGAACCCCGGCATGAAGCCCTTCCACCTGCGGTCGGTCCTGGAGGACTCCGGGCCCGCCCTGATCATCGGCTCCGGGGAGTCGGGCGAGGCCGTACGGGACCTCGCCACCGTGCCCGTGCACGACATCGACGAGATCTGGGCCGAGGTCGAGGAGCGGGTCGGCCTGCCCGCCGGGCACGAGCCGGTCAAGGTCGTGCCTGAGGACGTCGCGATCCTCATCTACACCTCGGGCAGCACGGCCGCGCCGAAGGCGGTCGTGTGCCCGCACGCGCGGGTCGTCTACGCCGCCTCCGCCATCAACGCGGTGCTCGGCTACCGGCCGGGCGACGTGGTCTTCTGCCGCCCGCCGATGTCCTTCGACTACGGCCTGTACCAGATCTTCCTGTCGGCCCTCGGCCACGCGGAGCTGGTGCTGGCCGGCGACGGGCCCGACCTGGTGCTGCTCGCGCAGATCCGCGACTGCGGCGCGACCGTCGTGCCGGTCGTTCCCTCCCTGGGCTCGATGATCGCGACGCTGGCCAGGCGCGCCCCCGGCTCCACGCCCGCCGTGCGGATGTTCACCAACACCGGCGCGGCGCTGCCCGCCGCGACCATCGACAGCCTGCACGAGTCGTTCCCCGGGGCGCGGGTGGTCCGGATGTACGGCATCACCGAGTGCAAGCGCGTCACGATCATGGAACCGGAGCTGGACCGGGAGCGCCCCGGCGCGTCCGGCAGGCCGCTGCCGGGCACCCGGGTGCTGATCCTGGACGGCGAGGGCCGCCCGCTGCCCGCCGGGGAGATCGGGGAGATCGTCGTCGCCGGGCCGAACGTGATGGCCGGCTACTGGCGCGACCCGGTGCTGACCGCGCGCGCCTACCGCCCCGACCCGGAGACCGGAGAGGCGCGCCTGCACACCGGCGACTACGGCCGCCTCGACGAGGACGGCTACCTCTACTTCCAGGGGCGCCGCGACGACATGTTCAAGCGCAAGGGCACCCGGATGAGCACCGTGGAGATCGAGGCCGCCGCGATGGACGTCCCCGGCGTCCGGGCGGCGGTGGCCCTGCCCCCCGACGAGGACCGCGACCTCGTGGTGTTCGTCGAGAGCGACCTGGCACCCCACGCGGTGCTGCGCGAGCTCGCCCTGCGGCTGGAACCTCCCAAGGTGCCCGCCGCCTGCCACGTGCTGGAGAAGTTCCCCCTCACCCTCAACGGCAAGAACGAGCGCAAGCAGCTGACGCTGCTGCTGGAGGACGCGCGATGAGCAGGAACGCCGATCTCGTCGCCCAGTACGGCTCCCCGCTGTACGTCTACGACCTCGACCGCGTGACGGCCGCCAGGGACGCCCTGCTGTCCTCGCTGCCGGAGAACTTCAAACTGTTCTTCTCCTTCAAGGCCAACCCCCACCCGGAGATCGCCCGCGCGCTGCGCGGCGACGGCGAGCGCGGCTGCCTGGCCGAGATCAGCTCGACCGGGGAGCTGACCGCCGCGCTGGAGGCCGGTTTCCGCGGCTCCCAGATCCTCTACACGGGCCCCGGCAAGACCTACGAGGAGCTGCGGACCGCGATCGGCGCCGGGGTGAACTCGTTCTCCGTGGAGTCGCCCACCGACCTGCAGCACGTGGGCGAGGTGGCGACCGAGCACGGCGTGGTGGTCGACTGCCTGCTGCGGGTCAACAGCGCCACGTCGAGCGCGGCCACCAGCATCAGGATGACCGGCACGCCGTCCCAGTTCGGCATCGACAGCGAGACGCTGCCCGAGCTGATGCCCGAGCTGAGCGCGGTGCCCGGCACCCGGCTGGCCGGGGCGCACCTGTTCTCGCTGAGCAACGCCAAGGACGAGGAGAGCCTCGTCGGGGAGTTCCGCCACACCATCTCGGTCGCCGCGAAACTCCAGCGGGAGACGGGCCTGCCCATCCGCCTCCTGGACATCGGCGGGGGCTTCGCCGCCCCTTACCTGTCGCCGGGGGAGCGTCCCGCGTACCCGAACCTCCGCGCGGAGCTGGAGGTCATCCTCGACGAGCACTTCCCGCACTGGCGCGAGGGCGTCCCGGAGATCGCCTGCGAGTCCGGCCGCCACCTGGTCGGGGACTCCGGCGAGCTGCTGTGCACCGTGGTCAACGTCAAGGAGAGCCGGGGCCGCAAGTTCGTCATCCTCGACGCCGGTATCAACACCCTCGGCGGCATGTCCGGCCTCGGGCGGCTGCTGCCGGTGTCCGTGCGGCTGGACGACGAGGCCCTGCCCGAGGGGGCCGGCCCGGACGGCCCGGACGGGCTGGAGGTCGCGACCCTGGCGGGCCCCCTGTGCACCCCGGGCGACCTCCTCGGCAAGAACGTGCGGCTCCCGGTGCTCAAGCCCGGCGACGTGGTGAGCATCCCCAACGCCGGGGCGTACGGGATGACCGCGAGCCTGCTGATGTTCCTCGGGCGCCCCGCGCCCGCCGAGGTCGTCACGCGCGGCGGCGAGGTCGTGTCCGCCTCCCGCGTCGAGTTCGTCCGGAAGTACAGCTGACCCAACCGGGCGCGCGGCCGGGGTCCGGCCGCGCGGCCCGGCGGGGCCGTCCCGCGCCAAGGCGGGCGGCTCCGGCGGATTTCGAAGATCGATACGGCTTTTTCACACGACGACGTGGAGTGGACGGATGAGCGAGTCCGAGCAGTTCGTTTCTGGCACCTCCGGCGCGGCGGGCGGCGGGCGGGGAGAGGCCTCGGCGTTCGAGTTCCCCCGCGCGGACCTCCCCGCGGAACGGCAGCTCGGCTTCCTGGTCGAGCTCGTGCACGACCTGACGGTCGAGATCCTGCGCACCGTGCTGCCGTACGCGCCGGACGTCGTCGACCCCCACCAGGCGTTCCAGGAGATGGGCTTCGACTCGCTCGCCGCCGTCGAGCTGCACGACCGGCTGGCCGAGACGATCGGCGCGGAACTGCCGATGACGCTCGCCTTCGACCACCCCACCCCCGCCGCCGTCGCCGTGTACCTGTTCACCGAGGTCTACGACATGGCCGCCGAGGAGACCTCCGAGGTCCGCGCGACCGTCGGCTCCGACGAGCCGATCGCCATCGTCGGCATCGGCTGCCGCTACCCGGGAGGCGTCGCCACCCCCGAGGAGCTGTGGCGCATCGTCACCGAGGGCGCCGAGACGACCACCGGGTTCCCCGTCGACCGGGGCTGGGACCTTGAGCGTCTCTTCGACGACGACCCGGAGAAGTCCAACACCACCTACGCCCGCGTCGGGCACTTCCTGCACGACGCCGCCGAGTTCGACCCCGACTTCTTCGGGATCAACCCGCGCGAGGCCGTCGCGATGGACCCGCAGCAGCGGCTGCTGCTGGAGACCGCGTGGGAGGCCTTCGAGCGGGCCGGCATCGACCCGCGCTCGCTGAAGGGCAGCCAGACCGGCGTGTTCATCGGCGCCGAGCCGCAGGACTACGGCCCCCGGCTGGACAAGGCCCCCGGCGAGATCGAGGGCTACCTGGTCACCGGCAACGCCACCAGCGTCGTGTCGGGCCGCATCGCCTACTCCCTCGGCCTGGAGGGGCCGACGCTCACCGTCGACACCGCCTGCTCCGCCTCCCTGGTCGCGATCCACCTCGCCTGCCAGTCGCTGCGGACGGGCGAGACCCCCCTGGCCCTGGCCGGCGGCGTGACCGTGATGTCCACCCCCGGCACCTACACCGCGTTCAGCAAGCAGCGCGTGATCGCCGCCGACGGCCGCTGCAAGGCGTTCTCCTCCTCCGCCGACGGCACGGGCTTCTCCGAGGGCGTCGGCGTCATCGTGGTCGAGCGGCTGTCGGACGCGCTCCGCAACGGCCACCCCGTGCTGGCGGTCATCCGCGGTTCGGCGATCAACCAGGACGGCGCGAGCAGCGGGCTGACCGCGCCGAACGGGCCCTCCCAGGAGCGGGTCATCCGCCAGGCGATGGCCAACGCCGGTCTCACCAGCGGTGACGTCGACGTGGTCGAGGCGCATGGCACCGGTACCAAGCTGGGCGACCCGATCGAGGCGCACGCCCTGATGGCCACCTACGGGCGCGGCCGGGGCGACGCCCCGCCGCTGCGGCTGGGCTCGATCAAGTCGAACATCGGCCACACCCAGGCGGCGGCCGGTTCCGCCGGTGTGATCAAGATGGTGATGGCGATGCGGCACGGCGTGCTGCCCCGCACCCTGCACGTGGACGCGCCCTCCCCGTACGTCAACTGGTCCCTCGGCGCGGTCGAGCTGCTGACCGAGGACCTTCCCTGGGACAAGGACGGCGCCCCGCGCCGGGCCGCGGTGTCCTCCTTCGGCGTCAGCGGCACCAACGCGCACGTCATCCTGGAGGAGGCCCCGGCCGCCGACCCCCTCCCCGAGCCCGGCGTTCCCGTCGCGGTGCCGGTGGCGGTCCCGGTGGCGCTGTCGGCCAGGAGCGAGCCGGCGCTGCGGGCCCAGGCCGCGCGCCTCGCCGCCCACCTGGAGGACCGCGAGGACCTCGACCTCGACCTCGCCGGCCTGGTCGACCTCGGGCACTCGCTGCTGACCACGCGGTCGACGTGGGACCACCGCGCGGTGGTCGTCGCGTCCGGCCACGACGAGCTGCTCGCCGGACTGGCCGCGCTCGCCGAGGGCGAGGCCGCCCCCGGCGTGTTCGAGGGCGTCGCCCCCGCCGGGGTGCGCCCGATCTTCGTCTTCCCCGGCCAGGGGTCCCAGTGGACCGGCATGGCCGTGGAACTGCTCGACTCCTCCCCGGTCTTCGCGCGCAAGATGGAGGAGTGCGCGGCGGAGATCGAGACCTACGTGGACTGGAAGCTGCTCGACGTGCTGCGCGGCGCCCCCGGCGCGCCCACCCTGGAGCCGCTGGAGGTCGTCCAGCCGGTGCTGTTCGCGGTGATGGTCTCGCTCGCCGCGCTCTGGGAGTCCCACGGCGTCAGGCCGGCCGCCGTCGTCGGCCACTCGCAGGGCGAGGTCGCCGCCGCGTACGTGGCGGGGGGCCTGTCGCTGGCCGACGCCGTCCGCGTGATCGTGCTGCGCAGCCGCCTGTTCGCCGAGACCCTGCTGGGCAGGGGCGGGGTCGCCGCCGTCGCGCTGCCCGCCACCGAGCTCGAACGCCGCCTCGCCCACTGGCACGGCAAGCTGTCCGTCGGCGGCAAGAACGGCCCCTTCTCCTCGACGGTGGTCGGCGACTCCGACGCGCTGGCCGAGCTGGTCGCCCAGTGCGAGTCCGTCGGCGTGCGCGCCCGCGTCGTGGCCTCCTCGGTCGCCTCGCACTGCGCCCAGGTCGACCCGCTGCGCGAGCGCCTGCTGGAGATGCTCGCCCCGGTCTCCCCGAGGACGGGCGACATCCCCTTCTACTCGACGGTGACCGGCGGCCTGCACGACACCGCCGGGCTGAACGCCGAGTACTGGTTCTGCAACGCCCGCTACCCCGTCGAGTTCCACCAGGTCGTCCAGACGCTGCTGGCCGACGGGCACCGCGTGTTCCTGGAGTCCAGCCCGCACCCGGTGCTCGCGATGAGCGTCCAGGACGCGGTCGACGAGGCAGGGGCCGACGCCTTCGCCTTCGGCTCCCTGCGCCGCGACGAGGGTGGCCCGCGCCGCTTCCTCGCCTCGCTCGCCGAGGCCCACGTCCGCGGCCTCCCGGTCAGCTGGGACCCGGTGTTCGGCCCGTACGGGCCGCGCCGGGTCGAGCTGCCCACGTACGCCTTCCAGCACCGGCGCTTCTGGCTGGACGCCGGGACCTCCGGCGGTGACGTCACCTCGGCCGGGCTGACCGCCGCCGACCACCCCCTCCTGGGCGCGGCCGTGATGCTCGCCGACTCCGACGGGGTGCTGTTCGCGGGCAGGCTCTCGCTCCAGACCCACCCGTGGCTCGCCGACCACGCCGCCTCCGGCACGGTGCTGCTGCCGGGTACGGCGTTCGTGGAGCTGGCGGTGCGCGCCGGTGACCAGGTGGGGTGCGGGACGGTGGACGAGCTGACGCTGGAGGCGCCGCTGGTGCTGACGGGCGGCGGCGGTGTCCAGGTGCAGGTGTCGGTGGGCGCCCCGGACGAGACGGGCAGGCGCCCGGTCGCCGTCCACTCCCGCCCCGAGGACGCCCCGCTCGACATCCCCTGGACCCGGCACGCGACCGGCTTCGTGGCCGCGCCCGTGTCCCCCGAGGTGTTCGACCTCATCGAGTGGCCCCCCGCGGGCGCGACGGCGGTGGACCTGGACGGCCTGTACGAGAGGCTGGCGGGCCAGGGCTACGGGTACGGCCCGGTTTTCCAGGGGTTGCGGGCGGCGTGGCGGCGCGGCGACGAGGTCTTCGCCGAGGTCTCCCTGCCCGAGGGGATGGGCGCGCAGGCCGAGCGCTTCGGCGTCCACCCGGCGCTGCTGGACGCCGCCCTGCACGCCGAGTCGCTGCTGGACGGCGCCGCCGACGGGGTGAGCCTGCCCTTCGCCTGGTCCGGGGTCTCCCTGTACGCCACGGGCGCCGCCGCCGTGCGGGTACGGCTGTGGTCGGACGGCCCCGACACCGTCTCGCTGCGGCTGGCCGACCCCTCGGGGGCCGCCGTCGCGTCGGTACGGTCACTGGTCTCGCGGCCGGTCTCCTCCGGGCAGCTCGCCGCCGCGGCCACCTCCCACCACGACTCGCTGTTCCGCCTCGACTGGACCGTACTGCCCGTGGTGGAGGCACCCGGGGAGAGCCGGGCCGTCCTGCTCGGCCCCGACGCGCACGGCCTGCGCGCGGCCGGTGCGGTGGCCGGCGGGTTCGAGGACCTGGACGCGCTGGCGGATTCGGGCGTGGTCCCCGACCTGGTGTTCGTCTCCTTCGGGCCTCTCGATGGCGAGGGTGTCGCGGAGGGAGTGCGGACGGCGGCGTACCGGGCGCTGGCGGTGGTGCGGGAGTGGCTGGCCGAGGAGCGGTTCGGGTCGGCGCGGCTCGTCGTGGTGACCCGGGGCGCGGTCGCGGCCGGGCCGGGCGAGGACGTCCGCGACCTGGCGAACGCCCCGGTGTGGGGCCTGCTCCGCTCCGCCCAGTCGGAGAACCCCGACCGCGTCGTGCTGCTGGACCTCGACGAGGAGGACGCGCAGGCCGGAACCCTGCTCGCCGCCGCGGGCTCCGGCGAGCCCCAGCTGGCCGTCCGGGCGGGCCGGGTGCTGGCCGCCCGCCTGGCGCGGGCCGCGTCCGGTGGCGGGCTGGTGCCTCCGGCGGGGGTGGCCGAGTGGCGGCTGGACGCGCCGGTCAAGGGAAGCCTGACGGACCTGACGCTGGTCCCGGCCCCCGAGATGGGCCGGGCCCTGGAGCCCGGCGAGGTGCGGGTCTCCATCCGCGCCGCCGGGCTCAACTTCCGGGACCTGGTCGTCACCCTGGGCATGGTGCCCGAGAACGACGAGCCCATCGGCGGGGAGATCGCCGGTGTGGTGCTGGAGGTCGGTTCCGGGGTGGCGGACCTTTCACCGGGTGACCGGGTGTTCGGCCTGCTGGACGGGGCGTTCGGCCCGGTCGGGGTGACCGACAGGCGGCTGCTGGCGCCGATCCCGGAGGGCTGGACCTTCGAGCGGGCCGCGGCCCTCCCGGTGGTCTACCTCACCGCCTACTACGGGCTCGTCCGGCTGGGCGGTCTCGCCTCCGGCGAGTCGGTGCTGGTGCACGCCGGTGCCGGTGGGGTGGGCATGGCGGCGGTGCAGCTGGCCCGGCACTTCGGGGCGGAGGTGTTCGCGACGGCGAGCCCGGCCAAGTGGGAGGTGCTGCGGTCGCTGGGCCTGGACGACGAGCACATCTCCTCCTCCCGCGACCTGGACTTCGAGGAACACTTCCTGCGGGCCACGGAAGGCCGGGGCGTGGACGTGGTGCTCAACTCGCTGGCCCGCGAGTTCGTGGACGCCTCCCTGCGCCTGCTGCCCAGGGGCGGCCGGTTCCTGGAGATCGGCAAGACCGACCTGCGTACCCCCGAGGAGGTCGCCGCCGCGCACGCCGGGGTCGACTATCTTCCGTACTCGCTGATGGAGGCCGGGTTCGACGGCCTGCGCGACATGTTCTCCGAGGTGCTCGACCTGTTCGGGCGCGGGGTGCTGCGGCCGTTGCCGGTGCGGTCGTGGGACGTGCGGCGGTCGGCGGAGGCGTTCCGGTTCCTGTCGCAGGCGCGGCACGTGGGCAAGATCGTGTTGACGATGCCGCAGGTGTTCGGCGCGGACGGCACGGTGCTGGTGACCGGTGGTACGGGCACGCTGGGTGGTTTGGTGGCCCGTCACCTGGCGGGTGCGCATGGGGTGCGTCATCTGGTGCTGACCAGCCGCCGGGGCCGGGAGGCCGAGGGGGTGGCGGAGCTGGAGGCCGAGCTGAACGCGCTCGGCGCGCGGGTGACGGTGGCCGCGTGCGACGTGGCCGACCGGACGGCACTGGCCGCGCTGCTGGCGCAGATCCCGGCCGACCGCCCGCTGACCGGAGTCGTCCACACCGCCGGAATCCTCGACGACGGCGTCATCGAGACGCTCACCCCGGAGCGGGTGGACGCGGTGCTGCGGCCCAAGGTGGACGCGGCGTGGAACCTGCACGAACTCACCCGCGACCTCGACCTGTCCGCGTTCGTCATGTACTCCTCGGCCGCCGGGGTCTTCGGCGACGCCGGACAGGGCAACTACGCCGCCGCCAACAGCTTCCTCGACGCGCTGGCCGCGCACCGCAGGGCTCACGGCCTGGCCGGGGTCTCGCTGGCCTGGGGCTTCTGGAACCAGCGCAGCGGCATGAGCGCGCACCTGGGCGACGCCGACGTCGCCCGCATGGAGCAGTCCGGCGCCCGCGGCCTGTCGTCGGAGGAGGGGCTCGCGCTGTTCGACGCCGCCGCCGCCGTCGACGAGGCCCTGCTGGTGCCGATCCACCTCGACCTCGCCGCCCTGCGCGGCGCGAACGGCACGCCGCCCGCACTCCTGCGCGGCCTCGTCCGCGCCCCCGCCCGCCGCGAGGTGACGGCGCCCGCGACCTCCGCCGCTGGAGGCTCCCCCCTGCTGCGCCAGCTGACCGGCCTGCCCGAGGCCGAGCGCGAGCGCGTGCTCGTCTCCCTCATCCGTACGCAGGCCGCCACCGTGCTCGGCCACGCCGACGCCGACTCGGTGCAGTCGGGCCGCGCCTTCAAGGAGCTCGGCTTCGACTCGCTCACCGCCATCGAGCTGCGCAACCGGCTCAACGCCGCGACCGGGCTGCGCCTGCCTGCCACCCTGGTCTTCGACTACCCGACCCCCGTCGCGCTGGCCGGGCACCTCATGGGCAGGCTGCTCGGCGCGGGCGTCCCCGCGCGGGCCGCGGATCCGCTCGTGCGGGCCGCCGCGCCGGTGGACGACGACCCCATCGTGATCGTCTCCATGAGCTGCCGCTACCCGGGCGGCGTCGACTCGCCCGAGGCGCTGTGGAGGCTGCTGGAGGAGGGCGGCGACGCCATCTCGGACTTCCCCGCCAACCGGGGCTGGGACCTGGACCGGCTCTTCGACCCCGACCCCGCCAGGCACGGCACCAGCTACGCCAGGGGCGGCGGCTTCATGCACGAGGCGGGCGAGTTCGACGCGGGCTTCTTCGGCATCTCGCCGCGCGAGGCCCTCGCCACCGACCCGCAGCAGAGGCTGCTGCTTGAGGCGGCCTGGGAGGTGCTGGAGCGCGCGGGCATCGCCCCCGACGCTCTCAAGGGCAGCTCGACCGGCGTGTTCGTCGGGGCGTCGAGCACCGGCTACGCCACCGGGCTCGCCACGCTGCCCGAGGGCGTCGAGGGCTACCTGCTCACCGGCAACTCCAGCTCGGTGATGTCGGGCAGGGTCGCCTACGTGCTCGGCCTGGAGGGACCCGCCGTCACGGTGGACACCGCCTGCTCCTCCTCGCTGGTGGCGCTCCACCTCGCCTGCGACTCCCTGCGCCGTGGCGAGAGCACTCTCGCGCTGGCCGGAGGCGTGACGGTGGTCTCCACCCCCGAGCTGTTCGTCGAGTTCAGCCGCCAGCGCGGCCTCGCCCCCGACAGCCGCGTCAAGTCCTTCGCCGACGCCGCCGACGGCACGGTGTTCTCCGAGGGCGTCGGCATGGTCGTCCTGGAGCGGCTGTCGGACGCGCGCCGCAACGGTCACCCGGTGCTGGCGGTGGTGCGGGGCAGCGCGGTCAACCAGGACGGCGCGAGCAACGGCCTGTCGGCGCCGAGCGGCCCCTCCCAGCAGCGGGTCATCCGCCAGGCGCTGGCCAACTCCGGCCTCTCGCCCGCCGACGTGGACGCCGTCGAGGCGCACGGCACCGGCACCACCCTGGGCGACCCGATCGAGGCCCAGGCCCTGCTCGCCACCTACGGCGAGGGCCGGCCCGAGGACCGGCCGCTCTGGCTGGGCGCGATCAAGTCCAACCTCGGCCACACCCAGTGCGCCGCGGGCGTCGCGGGCGTCATCAAGATGGTGCTCTCCATCCACAACAACCTGCTGCCCAGGACCCTGCACGTGGACGCTCCGACGTCCCACGTCGACTGGTCGGCGGGCGCGGTGTCGCTGCTGACCGAGCCGGTCGAGTGGCCGGAGAACGGCCACCCGCGCCGCGCGGGAGTCTCCGCCTTCGGCATCAGCGGCACCAACGCCCACCTCATCATCGAGCAGCCCCCCGCCCCTGCCGGGGACGCGGAGCCGGTCGGTACGCCCGAGGTGGAGACGGCGGCGCTGCCGCTCCTGGTGTCGGCGCGGAGCGAGGAGGCGCTGCGGGCGCAGGCCTCCCGTCTGGCGACGTTCCTGGAGGAGCGCGGGGACCTGGACCTGCTGGACACCGCGTACTCGCTCGCGACGACGCGGGCGGCGCTCGACCATCGTGCGGTGGTGGTGGGCGGGGATCGTGCGGGGGTGGTGCGTGGGTTGTCGGCTTTGGCCGAGAACGGTTCGACTCCGGGTGTGGTGCGGGGCCGGGTGGGTGATGGCCGGTTGGCGGTGTTGTTCTCGGGTCAGGGTTCGCAGCGGGCGGGGATGGGCCGGGAGTTGTCCCGGTTGGTTCCGGGGTTCGCGGTGGTGGTGGAGGAGATCTGCGGTCACTTCGAGGGGTTGCTGGAGCGGCCGTTGGGTGAGGTGCTGTTCGCGGAGGCGGGCTCTGAGGCGGCGGCGTCGCTGGATCGTACGGTCTACACGCAGGCGGCGCTGTTCGCGGTGGAGGTGGCGCTGTTCCGGGTTTTGGAGGGGTGGGGGGTGCGGGCGGATTACCTGCTGGGGCACTCGATCGGGGAGTTGGTCGCGGCGCATGTGGCGGGGGTGTTGTCGCTGCAGGACGCGTGCGCTCTGGTGGCGGCGCGGGGCCGGTTGATGCAGGCGCTGCCCGAGGGCGGCTCGATGGTCGCCCTGCAGGCTGGCGAGGCCGAGGTGCTGGAGGTGCTGTCGTCCGTTGACGCCGGCGGGACCCGGGTGGGGATCGCCGCGTTGAACGGCCCGACGTCGGTGGTGGTGTCCGGTGATGAGGACGCGGTCGCGGAGGTGGCGGAGCATTTCGGTGGTCTGGGGAGGAAGAGCCGTCGGCTTCGGGTGAGTCACGCGTTTCATTCGCCGCGGATGGAGGCGATGCTGGCGGACTTCCGGGCGGTGGCCGAGAGGGTGTCCTACGCTCCGGCGCGGGTCGCGGTGGTGTCCAACGTGACGGGTGCGTTGGCGGGGGAGGAGTTGGGGACGGCGGAGTATTGGGTGCGGCATGTGCGTCAGGCGGTGCGGTTCGCCGATGGGATCGCGGTGCTGGAGGCGGCGGGGGTGGGGACGTTCGTGGAGGCGGGTCCGGACGCGGTGTTGTCGGCGATGGGCCAGGAGTGCCTCACCGCCAGCGCGTCGGCGATGAACGGTTCCGGCACGGAGTCCGGGGCCGTGTTCGTGCCGATGTTGCGGCGTGATCGTGGCGAGGTGTCGGAGTTGGTCGCGGCGCTGGGCGCTCTGCACGCCCGGGGGGTGGCCGTGGACTGGGAGGCCTTCTTCACCGACGCGGCGAGCGCGGCGGGTGTGGAGGTGCCGCGCAGGGTGGAGCTGCCCACGTACGCCTTCCAGCACCGCCACTACTGGCTGGAGACCGGCGGCCTCACCGGTGACGCGACCGGCCTGGGCCAGGTCTCCGCCGAGCATCCCCTCCTGGGCGCGGTGGTGGCGCTGCCCGAGTCCGGCGGCGCCGTGCTGACCGGGCGGGTCTCGCTGAGCAGCCACCCCTGGCTGGCCGACCACACCATCCTGGACAACGTCCTTGTACCGGGCACGGCCTTCGTCGAGCTGGCGGTCCGCGCGGGAACCCAGGTCGGCTGCGAGGCCGTCGAGGAACTCACCCTGGAGGCCCCGCTGGTCCTGACCGGCAGGGACGGCGTCGCGCTCCAGGCGGTCGTCGGCGGTGCCGACGACTCAGGGCGCCGCCCCCTGTCACTGTACTCGCGGGCCGGGGCCGGCGACGAGCCGTGGACCCGGCACGCCACCGGTTTCCTCGCCCCCTCGGGGGCCGACGGGTCCGCCGGTGACTTCGACCTCGCCGCGTGGCCGCCGCCGGGCGCCACCCCCGTCGACCTCACCGGCCTGTACGAGCGGCTGGCCTCCGAGGGGGCGGGCTACGGCCCGGCCTTCCAGGGGCTGCGCGCCGCCTGGAGCCGGGACGGCGAGGTGTTCGCCGACGTCGCGCTGCCCGAGAACGTCGCCGCCGACGCCTCCCTGTTCGGCATCCACCCGGCGCTGCTGGACGCCGCGCTGCACGCCATCGAGCTCGGCGGGCAGGCCGCGCCCGACCAGGCGGTCGAGCTGCCGTTCGCCTGGAGCGGCGTCGCGCTGCACGCCACCGGCGCCTCGTCGGTCCGGGTACGGGTCTCCAGGGACGCCTCCGGCACCGCCTCGCTCCAGGTGGCCGACGTCACCGGCGCCCCGGTGGTCACCATCGGGTCGCTGGTCATGCGACCCGTCTCCGGCGACCGGCTCGGCGCCGCCCGCGACACGGTCCGCGAGTCGCTGTACCGGGTGGACTGGACGGCCGTGCCCGCCGTCGCGGGCGGCGGGGAGTGGGCCGTCCTCGGCACCGAGGACGGCGAGCTGGGCAGGTCCCTGCGCGCCGCCGGGCTCGACGCCACCTTCGTCGGCGGTCTCGACGCGCTGCGGGCCATGCGGTCCAGGCCGGGGACCGTGCTGGTCTCCACCTGGGAGGACAGGGCGGGATCGGAGGAGACCGAGCCCGAGGCGGCGCGCGCCGCGACGCTCCGCGTCCTCGACCTGCTCGGCGCCTGGCCGGCCGACGACCGCCTCGCCGGGACCAGGCTCGCGGTGGTGACCCGCGGCGCGGTCAGGAGCGGGTTCGGCGACGGCCCGCCCGACCTCGCGCAGGCACCCCTGTGGGGCCTCGTCCGCGCGGCGCAGGCGGAGAACCCCGGCCGGTTCCTGCTGGTCGACGTGGACGGCACCGACGCCTCCCACCGCGCGCTGCCCGCCGTACTGGAGGCCGGGGAGCCCGAGCTGGCGCTGCGTGACGGGCAGGCGGTGGCGCCGCGCCTGGCCAGGGCGCGGGCGGCGGGCATGCTGGAGCCGCCGTCCGGCGCGCGGGCCTGGCGCCTGGAGGTGACCACGCAGGGCACGCTGGACAACCTGGCGCTGGCCCCGTGCGACGCCGACGAGCGCCCGCTGGAGCCCGGCCAGGTGCGGGTGGCGATCCGCGCCGGTGGCCTGAACTTCCGCGACGTCATGATCACTCTCGGCATGTATCCCGGCAGGGCCGACCTGGGCGCCGACGCAGCCGGGGTGGTCACCGAGGTCGGGCCCGGCGTCACCGGCCTCGCGCCCGGCGACCGCGTGATGGGCCTCGTCGACGCGGGCTTCGGCCCCTACGCGGTGGTCGACCGGCGCATGGTCGTGCCGATCCCCGCGGGCTGGACCTTCGCCGAGGCCGCCGCGGTGCCCGCCGTGTTCGCCACCGCCTACTACGGCCTCGTCGACCTCGCCGGTCTCAAGGAGGGCGAGTCGGTGCTGGTGCACGCGGCGGCCGGCGGCGTCGGCATGGCGGCCGTGCAGCTGGCCAGGCATCTGGGCGCCGAGGTGTTCGGCACCGTGAGCGACGGCAAGCGGGACGCGCTGCGGGCCCTGGGCGTCGCCGACGACCGCATGGCCTCCTCCCGGGACCTGGACTTCAAGGGCCGCTTCCTGGAGGCCACCGGCGGGCGCGGCGTCGACGTCGTCCTCAACTCGCTGGCCCGCGAGTTCGTGGACGCCTCCCTGGACCTGCTGCCGCGCGGCGGCCGGTTCGCCGAGATGGGCAAGACCGACGTGCGGTTCGCCGAGGAGGTCGCCGCGGAGCATCCCGGCGTCTCCTACCGGGCCTTCGACCTCTCCGACGCCGGCCCCGACCGGACCGCGGAGATCCTGGCCGAGCTGGTCCGGCTGTTCGAGCGCGGGGCGCTCACCCCGCCGCCGGTCCGCAGCTGGGACGTGCGGCACGCCCCCGAGGCGTTCCGGTTCATGGCGCAGGCCAGGCACGTCGGCAAGCTCGTGCTCACCGTGCCCGTCCCCCTCGACCCCGAGGGCACGGTGCTCGTCACCGGCGGCACCGGAGGGCTCGGCGCCCTCGTCGCGCGGCACCTCGTCACCCGCCACGGTGCCCGCCACCTCCTGCTGGCCGGGCGGCGGGGCATCGAGGCCCCGGGCGCCGAAGGGCTCCGCGACGAGCTGGCCGGGCTGGGAGCCGAGGTCACCGTCGCCGCCTGCGACGTCTCCGACCGGGACGCCCTGACGGCGCTGCTCGCCGGTCTGCCCGCTAGCCACCCGCTCACCGCGGTCGTCCACACGGCCGGGGTCGTGGCCGACGGCGTCGTCGGTTCCCTCACGCCCGCCCAGGTCGACACCGTCTGGCGGCCGAAGCCCGGCGCCGCCTGGCACCTGCACGAACTCACCCGCGGCCTCGACCTGTCGGCGTTCGTGCTGTTCTCCTCCTCGGCGGGGACGCTGGACGGCGCCGGGCAGGGCAACTACGCCGCCGCGAACGTCTTCCTGGACGCGCTGGCCGAGCACAGGAGGGCCGCGGGCCTGCCCGCGGTCTCCCTGGCCTGGGGCATGTGGGCGCCCGAGGTCGGCGGCATGACCGCCCAGCTGGGCGAGGCCGACCTGCGGCGCGTACGGCGCTCCGGCCTGCTGCCGCTGACGGCCGAGACCGGGCTGGCGCTGTTCGACGAGTCGCTCGTCCTCGGCGAGGCCGCGCTGGCGCCCGTCCGGCTGGACCTGGCGGCGCTGCGCTCGCGCGCCGACGCGCCACCGGCGATGCTGCGCGGCCTGGTCGCGGCCAGGACCAGGCGGGTGGCCCGCGAGGCCGCCCCGGCCCCGGCCGAGCAGTCGCTGCAGCAGCGGCTGGAGTCGTTGTCGGCCTCCGGCCGCGACCGCCTGCTGCTGGACCTGGTGCGCACCCACGTCGCCGCCGTCCTGGGCCACGAGGACGGGGACGCCGTCGACGCGCTCCGGCCGTTCAAGGAGCTGGGCTTCGACTCGCTGACCGCGGTGGAGCTGCGCAACCGGCTCGGCGCCGCCACCGGGGTGCGGCTGCCCGCGACCCTCATCTTCGACTACCCGACCCTGGCCTCGGTCGCCGACCACATCAGGACGGAACTGGTCGCCGACGAACCGCCCGCCACGACGCTGGAGGCGGAGCTGGCCCGGCTGGAGCACGCGATGGAGAGCGCGGCGCCCGACCCGGCGGAGCACGAGAGGATCGCCGGCCGGCTGCGCGCGCTCACCTCCAGATGGCTGGAGACACGCGGCGGGGAGACGGTGCGGGCGGGCGCGCCCGAGCTGGGCTCGGCGACCGCGGACGAGCTCTTCGACATCCTCGACAGCGAGCTGTGACAGGTTTCGACCTGGGTCGGCCCCCTCGCGCCTCGCGCGAGGGGCTCCTGCCCCGGGACCACCGCGCCCTCACAACCACCCACCGCAGGGATGAGCGTTATGGGCCCTCAGACCGATATGCAGGCCACCGCTCGATGATTACGCTTCGCCTCATGGACACCGAATGGACGAACACGGAGGGTAAGGGAGTCGACGAGATCGTCAGGCTTGACTCGGTACGCAAGACCTACCGGAGCGGGACGGGCGCCGTCGTCGCGCTGGGCGGTGTGACGATCGGCTGCCCGCGCGGCAGTCTCACCGCGATCATCGGGCCGTCCGGGTCGGGCAAGAGCACGCTGTTGCAGTGCGCGGCCGGTCTCGACCGGCCCACCTCGGGAACGGTCCTCCTGGGCGGCGAGGAGCTCAACGGGCTCGACGAGGCGGCGTTGCTCAGGCTGCGCCGCGACCGGATCGGTTTCATCTTCCAGACGTTCAACCTGCTTCCCGCCCTGGACGTGGAGGAGAACGTCACCCTGCCCCTCACCCTCGCGGGCCGGACGGCCGACCCCTCGCTGCTCGTCGACGTGATGCGCAGGGTGGGGCTCGTCGACTACATGCGCCACCGGCCCTTCGAGCTGTCCGCCGGCCAGCGCCAGCGGGTCGCCGTCGCCCGCGCCCTGGTCGCCCGCCGTGAGGTGATCTTCGCCGACGAGCCGACCGGGGGGCTGGACGCCCGCGCCGCCGACGAGGTGCTCGGCCTGCTCCAGGAGGCGGTGCGCGAGAGCGGGCAGACGGTCCTGATGGCCAGCCACGACCCCCTCGTCGCCTCCTACGCCGACCGCGTCGTCTTCCTCTCCGGCGGGCGTGTCGTCGACGAGCTGGACCTCCCGGTGGACAGGGCGGTGATCCAGCGGATGACCTACCTCGGCATCTGGGACAGGCCGCCCGGCACCGACGGGGGGAACGCGAGCTGATGTGGCGCCTCGCCCTGCGCACGCTGGCCTTCCGCAAGGACGCCTTCGCCGCGCTGTTCACCGCGATGTTCCTCGGCGCCGTGATCATCTCGGCGGCGGGGGCGCTGATGGAGACCGGTGTGCGCGAGGTGGTGCCGCCCCAGCGCCTGGCCGGGGCCCCGATCGTGATAGCCGGAGACCCCTCCTACGCGCTACCCAAGGCCGACCCCCGTGACGACGACACCGACTGGACGCGCCTGACCGAGCGCGTACGTCTCGGCACCGGCCTGCTCGACACGGTGCGGGCCGTTCCCGGGGTGGGCCAGGTCATCGGCGACCTGTCGTTCCCCGTCGCCGTCCTGCGGGGGGAGCGGCCCGCCGGCACCGGGCACGACTGGAGCTCCGCCGTGCTCGCGCCGTACGAGCTGAGGGCGGGCACGGCACCGGCCGGGCCGGGCGACGTGGTGCTCGACTCCGTGCTCGCGGGGCGTTCCGGCGCGCGGCCTGGCGACCGCGTCGAGGTCGCGGTCGGCGGCGTCGCGGAGACCTACCGGGTGACCGGTGTCGCCGCGCCCGCGGGCGGCCGGGTGGTCGCCGGGGCCGCGATGTTCTTCTCCGCGCCCGACGCGCGGCGGCTGGCGGGCCACCCGGGCACGGTCGACGCCGCCGCCGTCCTGCCCGCGCCGGGGACCGGCGCCGGGGCGCTCAGGCCGCGCGTCCAGGCCGCGCTGCGCGGCCAGGCCGCGGTGGTCCTGACCGGGGACGACCGCGGGGTCGCCGAGTTCCCGAGCGGAAGGGAGGGCGGCGAGAACCTCGTCGTCATCTCCGGGGTGACCGCCGGGATGACGCTCATGGTCACCGTGCTCGTCGTGGCGGGCACCCTGCGCATGTCGATCGGGCACCGCAGGCGGGAGATGGCGCTGCTGAGGGCGATGGGCACGCCCCCGGCGCGGATCCGCCGCATGGTGTTCGGCGAGGCGATGACGGTCTCGGCGGTCGCCGTCGTGCCGGGCTGCCTGGTCGGCCCCTATCTCGGCCACCGGCTGTTCCTGCGGCTGGTCGACGACGGGGTGGTCCCCGGGGTGATGCCGTTCCAGCAGGGCTGGATCCCCGTCCTGGCCACCGCCGTCACCTGCCTGCTCGCCGCCGCGGCCGCGACGTTCCTCCCGGCCAGGCGGGCGTCGCTCGTCCCGGCCGTCGACAGGCCCGCGGACGCCGTGCCCCAGGGGCGCAGGCTCGGCCCGGTCCGGTCGGCGGTCGCCCTGCTCTGCCTCGGCGGGGGCGCCGCGCTCGCCGTCTCGGCGGCGGTGACGCCCCGCCCGCCCGCGGTGAGCGCCGTCTTCCTCGCCGTGTTCACCCTGGCCGTGGGGCTGACCCTGGCCGCCCCCCTCATGACGAGCGTGATGACCGAGGTGCTCCGCCACCCCGTACGCGCGGTCTTCGGCCAGATGGGGCACCTCGCGATCCTCAACGCCAGGGCGCGGACCGTCCGGGTGGCCGCCGCGACCACGCCCATCATGCTCATCACCGGGATCGCCCTGTCCAACGTCTACCTGCAGACGACCCCCGCCGACGCGGCCGAGCGCGCGTACGTCAGCAGCCTGCGCGCCGACGCCGTGCTCACCGCGGAGTCCGGCGGGCTGGCCGCCGGGCTGCTCGACCGGGTCCGGTCGATGCCCGGCGTCGCGGGGGCGTCGGAGTTCGTCACCGGCACCGCGTTCCTGGAGAGCCCCTACGACGCCTGGCAGAGCGAGGACGGCTGGCCGGTCCAGGGGGTCACCGCGGAGGCCGCCGGGCTCGTCACGGCGTTCAGGCTCACCGCCGGCACGCTCGCGGAGCTGCGCGGCGACACCGTCGCGCTGGCCGAGGGGCACGCCAGGCAGCTCGGCCGGGGTCTCGGCGACACGGTCGGGATGCGCCTGGGCGACGGGCGCGTGGTCGGCCTCAGGGTGGTCGCGCTGCTCGCGGCGAAACCGGGCGCCGAGACGATCCTGATGCCCGCGCGGCTGCTGGCGGCGCACACCACGGCAGGCCTGCCGCCCCAGATCCTCGTGCGCTCGGCCTCCGCCGCCGACGTCCCCCGGGTGACCGCCGCGCTGGCCGGGTCGGTCAGGGCCGTGCCGGGGCTGCGGGTGACCGACGCCGGCGTGCTGTCCTCGGTGGGCACCGAGCGGCAGCGGACGCGGGGGTGGGTCGACTGCCTGTTCACCGGGATCACGCTCGCCTTCGTCGTGATCTCGGTGATCAGCACCCAGGCGGCCGGCGCGGCGCGGCGGCGCAGGGAGTTCGGGCTGCAGCGGCTCGTCGGCTCCAGCCGGGGGCAGGTCCTGCGGATGATGGGCATCGAGGGCGTCCTGGTCGCCGTCATCGGCGTCGTGCTCGGCACGGTGGTCTTCGTGCCCGCCCTGCTGCCCTTCACCATCGCCGTCAGCGGCTCCCCGCTGCCCTCGGGGCCGGTGTGGCTCTACGTCATCGTGGTCTGCTCCGCGGGACTGTCGGCGCTCATGGGAGCCCTGTCGCCCGCCTGGGTCGCCACCCGCTCGCGGCCCGTGGTGGCCGTCCGTCCCGCCGACCCGTAGGGGGAGACCCCTTCCGCGCCGGGGCGCCTCCCCAGAGGGGGCGCCCCGGCGCGTTTTCGCGCGCCCCCACACCCCCTGACCTGGCCGTGCCGCCCCGGCGGCGGCGCCGCCGCGGGGCCGGTCCCGGCCTTTCCTCAGGGGAGGCTGAGGGGTGCGCTAGGGGTCGGTTTCACCGTAGGGGCGTAGGTAGCGTGCTCATTGATTCAGCGTGGAAAACGGTGGACGGAAACGGACGGATCAGCTTCTCCGCCCATGACGGACGGACCAGCTTTCCCGGCCGTGACGGACGGGCCTGCTTCTCCGGCCGTTCCGGAAACCGTGAAACGCCGCCGCGAGGTACGAGAGCGAGTCCGCCGGCCCCGCGGCAGGCATCTGATAGATCGTGCCGCTTGATCATTCGGAGGAAGTCTTCATGCGTGTCCTGTTCACCATGCACGCCGCCGCCGCCCATCTCTTCCTCGTGGTGCCCATCGCGTGGGCGATGAAGGCGGCGGGTCACGAGGTCGTCGTCGCCGTCCAGCCGGACATCGTCGACGACGTGACCAGGACCGGCCTGACCGCGGTGCCGGTGGGGGAGCCGTCCAACATCGCCGAGCGGCTGGCGAGCATCCCCGCCGACCAGCAGATCTTCGGCTCCGGCTACGACATCGCCGAGGAGCGGCCCGAGGTCCTCACCTACGAGTACGTGCGCGACTGCACGGCCGCCTTCGCCTCCCCCCTGGCACTGGACCTCATCACCGACGACTCCATGTACGACGACATGGTCGCCTTCTGCCGGGAGTGGCGGCCCGACCTGGTGGTCTGGGACTCGATCACCTTCCCGGGGCCGGTCGCGGCCCTCGCCTGCGGCGCCGCGCAGGTCCGCTCGACCTTCGGCAGGGACCACTGGGGGCGGATGCGCTCGCTGTTCCTGCGGATGAGGGCGGAGCGGCCCGAGGCAGGCGACGAGGACCCGGTGGCCGACTGGGTCACCGCCAAACTGGCCAGGTACGGCTGCGCGTTCGACGAGGACGTCATCCTGGGCCAGGCCACCATCGACTCGATGCCGGTCTGGACGCGCTTCCCCGTCGAGCACGACTACCTGCCCGTCCGCTACGTCCCCTACAACGGCCCGGCCGTCGTCCCCGACTGGCTGCGGGCGAAGGCCCCCGGGCGGCCCAGGGTCTGCTTCACCCTCGGGGTGTCCGGCCGCGACATGTGGGGCGGGAACGGCAGCATCGGGGCCGCCGACCTGTTCGAGGCCGTCGCCGACCTCGACGTCGAGGTGGTCGCGACCCTGAACGCCGACCAGCTCGACCCGGACCTGAAGGTGCCCGACAACGTGAGGATCGTCGACTACGTCCCGCTCAACTCGCTGCTGCCCACCTGCTCGGCGATCGTCCACCACGGTGGCACCGGGACGTTCGGCACCTCGATGGCGCACGGCGTGCCGCAGCTCGTCGTCCCCGCGAAGCTCTACGACGAGGGCGGCATGGCCAAGCAGCTGGCCGAGGAGGGCGCCGGCCTGGTCGTCCAGCCCGAGGACCTCTCGACGCGGACGCTCAGGGAGAACCTCCAGAGGCTGCTCGGGGAGCCGTCGTTCCGGGAGAACGCCGCCCGGATCAGGCGGGTGGCCGAGGCCACCCCGACGCCGCACGACCTCGTGGGCGACCTGGAGGAACTGGTCGCCCGCCACCGGGCGGGGACCGGCTCGCCCGCCGCGGCCGGCTGAACCTCCCTTCCCGCGCGACGCCGGTTACCGGCATGCCGAACACGGGCCGCCCCACGACGGGGGCGCCCGTGCCCATATCGCCTCAGTCCGCGGTGCGCGACGCGACCGGACGAGGCCCCCGAACGGTCTGACAGGGGTGACGTGGTGGAGAACGAAGGCAAACTTCTCGACTATCTGCGGCGGGCGACCGCCGACCTGCGGGAGGTCCGTCAGAGGCTGAAGGACGCCGAGCGCAGGGAGACCGAGCCCATCGCCGTCGTCGGGATGAGCTGCCGGTTCCCCGGCGGCGCCGACACCCCGGAGGCGCTGTGGCGGCTGCTGGCCGAGGGCGGTGACGCCATCTCGTCCTTCCCCGACGACCGGGGCTGGGACGTCGAGGACCTCTACGACCCCGACCCCGACCGTCCGGGCAAGAGCTACACGCGCTCCGGCGGCTTCCTGCACGACGCCGCGCGGTTCGACCCGGCCTTCTTCGGGATCAGCCCCCGCGAGGCCGTGGCGATGGACCCGCAGCAGCGGCTGCTGCTGGAGACCGCGTGGGAGGCCTTCGAGGACGCGGGCATCGACCCGGTGTCCGCGCGGGGCACCGCCGTCGGCGTCTACACCGGCGTCATCTACCACGACTACGGCTCCCGGGCCAGGGTCGTCCCCGACGACCTCGGCGGCTACATCGGCAACGGCAGCGACGGCAGCGTCGCCTCCGGGCGGGTGGCCTACGTCCTGGGCCTGGAGGGCCCCGCGGTCTCGGTGGACACCGCGTGCTCCTCGTCCCTGGTCGCGCTCCACCTGGGGATCCAGGCGCTGCGCCAGGGAGAGTGCGCGATGGTCCTGGCCGGGGGAGTGACGGTGATGTCCACCCCGAACACCTTCGTCGAGTTCAGCCGCCAGCGCGGCCTGTCCGCGGACGGCCGGTGCAAGGCCTTCGCCGCCGCCGCGGACGGCACCGGCTGGGGCGAGGGCGCGGGCATGCTCCTGCTGGAACGCCTCTCCGACGCCCGGCGCGCGGGACACCCCGTGCTGGCCGTCATCCGCGGCTCGGCGATCAACCAGGACGGCGCGAGCAGCGGGCTGACCGCGCCGAACGGCCCCGCGCAGCAGCGGGTCATCCGCCAGGCCCTGGCCAACGCGCGCCTGTCCGCCGCCCAGGTCGACGCGGTCGAGGCGCACGGCACCGGCACCGGCCTGGGCGACCCGATCGAGGCCCAGGCGCTGCTGGCCACGTACGGTCGGGAACGCCCCGAGGGCAGGCCGCTGCGGCTGGGCTCGATCAAGTCGAACATCGGCCACACCCAGGGCGCCGCGGGCGTCGCCGGTGTGATCAAGATGGTGCTGGCGATGCGGCACGGCGTGCTGCCCCGCACCCTGCACGTGGACGAGCCCTCCCCGCACGTCGACTGGTCGGCCGGGGACGTCGAGCTGCTCACCGCCGCCGAGCCCTGGGAGGCCGGTGGCGCCCCGCGCAGGGCCGGTGTCTCCTCCTTCGGCGTCAGCGGCACCAACGCGCACGTCATCCTGGAGGAGGCCCCGCCACCCGCGCCGGAGAGCGCTGACGACGAGGACGGCGTTCTCGGCGCCTTCGGCGGAGGCTCCGCGCCGGTGGTGCCCTGGGTGATCTCCGGCAAGGGCGAGGAGGCGCTGCGGGCCCAGGCCGGACGCCTCGCGGCCCACGTGGACGCGGACGCCGGGCTGTCGCCCGTCGACGTCGGCCACGCCGCCGTCGCCTCCCGTACGGCCTTCCCGCACCGCGCCGTGGTGGTCGGCGCCGACCGCGACGAGCTGCTCGCGGGCGTGCGCGCCGTCGCCGCGGACGAGGTCGCGCCGAACGTCGTACGCGGCGTCGCGACCCCCGGCCCGAGGGTGGTGTTCGTCTTCCCCGGGCAGGGAGCGGCGTGGGCGGGCATGGCCGTCGAGCTGATGGACTCCTCCCCGGTGTTCGCCGCCCGGATGGCCGAGTGCGCCGACGCGCTGGCGACGTTCGTCGACTGGAAGCTCGTGGAGGTGCTGCGCGGCGAGCCCGGCGCGCCGCCGCTCGGACGGGTGGACGTGGTCCAGCCCGCGCTGTGGGCCGTCATGGTCTCGGTGGCCGAGCTGTGGCGCTCGTACGGTGTCGAGCCCGACGCCGTCGTCGGCCACTCGCAGGGCGAGGTCGCCGCCGCCTGCGTGGCGGGCGCGCTGTCGCTGGAGGACGGCGCCCGGGTGGTCGCGCTGCGCAGCCTCGCCATCGGCGAGGAGCTGTCCGGCCAGGGGGAGATGATGGCGGTCGCGCTCCCGGCCGACCGGATGCGGGAACGGCTCACCCCCTGGGGAGACCGGATCGCGGTGGCCGTGGTGAACGGCCCCGGCTCCGTGGTGCTCGCCGGTGAGACGGAGGCCCTGGACGAGCTGCTGGAGCAGCTGGTGGCCGAGGGCGTCCGCGCCAGGAAGATCCCCGTCGACTACCCGTCGCACTCGGCGTACGTGGAGCCGCTCAGGGAGCGGATCCTGGCCGACCTGGAGGGCGTCGCGCCCCGGTCGGTCGAGGTGCCCTTCTACTCCACGGTGACCGGCGAGCCGGTCGACACCGCGGGGCTGGACGCCGGTTACTGGTACACCAACCTCAGGCGGCAGGTGCGCTTCGACGAGGCCACCCGCGCGCTGGTGCGGGAGGGGTACGGGCTGTTCGTCGAGATCGGCCCGCACCCGGTGCTCACCGTGGGCGTCCAGGAGACCGTGGAGGCCGCGGGCGGCACCGCGGTCGCCGTCGGCTCCCTGCGCCGCGACGACGGCGGGATGAACCGGTTCGTCACCTCGATGGCCGAGGCGTACGCGCACGGGGCGCCGGTGGACTGGGAGTCGCTGTTCGCCCCCCACGGCCCCCGGCCGGTGAAGCTTCCCACGTACGCCTTCCAGCGCGAGCGCTACTGGCTGGACGCCACCGACGCGGTCGACCTGGCGTCCACCGGCCTGACCGCGGCCGGTCACCCGCTGCTCGGCGCGGCGGTGACGCTGGCGGGCACCGGCGCGGTCCTGCTGACCGGGCGGCTGTCGACGCGCTCGCACCCGTGGCTCGCCGACCACGCCGTGGCGGGCACGGTGCTGCTGCCGGGCACGGCGTTCGTGGAGCTGGCGGTGCGCGCCGGTGACCAGGTGGGATGCGGGACGGTGGACGAGCTGACGCTGGAGGCGCCGCTGGTGCTGACGGGCGGCGGCGGTGTCCAGGTGCAGGTGTCGGTGGGCGCCCCGGACGAGACGGGCAGACGCCCGGTCGCCGTCCACTCCCGGCCGGAGAACGCGTCCGGGGACGCCGGGGACCTCGGGGACGACACGGACGAGCCCTGGACCCGGCACGCGACCGGCTTCCTCGTCGCCGAGCTCGCCGGGGTCGCCGGGCTTCCCGCCGAACCCTTCGACCTGGCCGCGTGGCCCCCCGCCGGTACGACGGCGGTGGACCTGGACGGCCTGTACGAGAGGCTGGCGGCCCAGGGGTACGAGTACGGCCCGGTTTTCCAGGGGTTGCGGGCGGCCTGGCGGCGCGGCGACGAGGTCTTCGCCGAGGTCTCCCTGCCCGAGGACGCGCGCAGGGAGGCCGGGAGGTTCGGCCTGCACCCGGCGCTGCTGGACGCCGCCCTGCACGCCGAGTCGCTGCTGGACACCGGATCCGGCGAGGTGAGCCTGCCGTTCGCCTGGACCGGGGTCTCCCTGCACGCCGAGGGCGCCGCCGCGCTGCGGGTGCACCTGTCGTCCACCGGCGCCGACACGGTCTCGCTCCGGCTGGCGGACGTCTCGGGGAGCCCGGTGGCCTCCGTGGAGTCCCTGCTGTCACGCCCCCTCCCGGCGAACCGGCTGCCCACCGCGGCCGACACCCGCCGCGACTCGCTGTACCGCGTGGACTGGACGGCGCTGCCGGCCGCCGAGATCCCCGCCGGGCACCGGTACGCGGTGCTGGGCGCCGACGGGACCGGGCTGGCCGACGCCCTGCGCGCGGCCGGCGCGGTGGCCGAGGGGTTCGAGGACCTGGCGGCGCTGGCGGATTCGGCTGTGGTGCCCGACCTGGTGTTCGTCCCCTTCGCGCCGCTCGACGACGAGGATGTCGTGTCCGGGGCGCGGACGGCGACGCATAGGGCGTTGTCGGTGGTGCGGGAGTGGCTGGACGGGGAGCGGTTCGGGTCGGCGCGGCTCGTCGTGGTGACCCGGGGCGCGGCCTCCGTGCACGGCGGTGACGTCACCGACCTGGCGGGCGCCACGGCCCTCGGCCTGCTGCGCGCCGCCCAGGCGGAGAACCCCGGCCGCCTCCTGCTCGTCGACCTCGACGAGGGCGCCGGGGACGCGGGCGCCGCGCTGCTCGCAGCGACGACCGCGGACGAGCCGCAGACGGCCGTACGGGAGGGGAAGGTGTGGGCGCCGCGCCTGGCGCGGGCCGCGTCCGGTGGCGGGCTGGTGCCTCCGGCGGGGGTGGCCGAGTGGCGGCTGGACGCGCCGGTCAAGGGAAGCCTGGCGGACCTGGCGCTGGTCCCGCACCCCGCCTCCGGCAGGGAGCTGGAGCCCGGCGAGGTGCGGATCTCCGTCCGCGCCGCCGGGATGAACTTCCGCGACGTCGTCGTGGCGCTCGGCATGGTGCCCGAGCGCGACGTGCCGATGGGAGGCGAGGGCTCCGGCGTGGTGCTGGAGGTCGGTTCCGGGGTGGACGACCTGGCTCCGGGTGACCGGGTGTTCGGCCTGCTGGACGGGGCGTTCGGCCCGGTCGGGGTGACCGACAGGCGGCTGCTGGCGCCGATCCCGGAGGGCTGGACCTTCGAGCGGGCCGCGTCCGTGCCCGGCGTGTTCCTCACCGCCTACCACGGTCTGAGGCACGTGGCCCGCCTCCAGCCCGGCGAGTCGGTGCTGGTGCACGCCGGTGCCGGTGGGGTGGGCATGGCGGCGGTGCAGCTGGCCCGGCATCTCGGGGCGGAGGTGTTCGCGACGGCGAGCCCGGCCAAGTGGGAGGTGCTGCGGTCGCTGGGCCTGGACGACGAGCACATCTCCTCCTCCCGCGACCTGGACTTCGAGGGGTACTTCCTGCGGGCCACGAACGGCCGGGGCGTGGACGTGGTGCTGAACTCGCTGGCCCGCGAGTTCGTGGACGCCTCCCTGCGCCTGCTGCCCAGGGGCGGCCGGTTCGTGGAGATGGGCAAGACCGACATCCGCGACGCCGCCGCGACCGGCGAGGCGTACCCCGGGGTCGAGTACGCGGCCTTCGACCTGATCGACTCCGGCCCCGGCCACATCCGGCGGATGCTGGAGGAGATGCTCGACCTGTTCGGGCGCGGAGTGGTCAGGCCGTTGCCGGTGCGGTCGTGGGACGTGCGCCGGGCGCCGGAGGCGTTCCGGTTCCTGTCGCAGGCGCGGCACGTGGGCAAGATCGTGTTGACGATGCCGCAGGTGTTCGGCGCGGACGGCACGGTGCTGGTGACCGGTGGTACGGGCACGCTGGGTGGTTTGGTGGCCCGTCATCTGGCGGGTGCGCATGGGGTGCGTCATCTGGTGCTGACCAGCCGCCGGGGCCGGGAGGCCGAGGGGGTGGCGGAGCTGGAGGCCGAGCTGAACGCGCTCGGCGCGCGGGTGACGGTGGCCGCGTGCGACGTGGCCGACCGGACGGCACTGGCCGCGCTGCTGGCGCAGATCCCGGCCGACCGCCCGCTGACCGGAGTCGTCCACACCGCCGGAATCCTCGACGACGGCGTCATCGAGACGCTCACCCCGGAGCGGGTGGACGCGGTGCTGCGGCCCAAGGTGGACGCGGCGTGGAACCTGCACGAACTCACCCGCGACCTCGACCTGTCCGCGTTCGTCATGTTCTCGTCGGCCGCGGCCGTGCTGGACGGGGCGGGCCAGGGCAGCTACGCCGCCGCCAACGCGTTCCTCGACGCGCTGGCCGCGCACCGCAGGGCCCACGGCCTGGCCGGGCTCTCGCTGGCCTGGGGCTTCTGGAACCAGCGCAGCGGCATGACCGGCCACCTCGCCGACGCCGACGTGGAGCGGATGGCCCGCTCAGGACTGGTCGGCCTGTCGTCGGAGGAGGGGCTCGCGCTGTTCGACGCCGCCGCCGCCGTCGACGAGGCCCTGCTGGTGCCGATCCACCTCGACCTCGCCGCCCTGCGCGGCGCGAACGGCATGCGGTCGGCGCTCCTGCGCGGCCTCGTCCGTACCCCCGCCCGCCGGGTCGTCAGGGCCGCGGGAGGCGCCGCCCCCACCGCGTCCGGGCTCGAACAGCGCCTGGCGGGGCTGTCAGGGGAGGAGCAGCTGGCCGCGCTCGTCAAGATCGTCTGTGCCGAGGCCGCCGGGGTGCTCGGGCACGCGAGCGTGGACTCGGTGGAACCCGAGCGGGCGTTCAAGGAGCTCGGCTTCGACTCGCTCACCGCCGTCGAGCTGCGCAACCGGCTCGGCACCGCGACCGGGCTGCGCCTGCCGACCACCCTCGTCTTCGACTACCCCACCCCGAGCGTTCTCGCCGAGCACATCAGGGACGAGATCGCCCCGCCCGCCGCCGACCCCTCCGCGTCCGTGCTCGCCGAGGTCGACCGGCTGGAGACCCTCCTGTACGCGGCGGGCGGCGGGGACCCCGTCAAGATCACAGCCCGGCTGCGGGCGCTGATCCGCAAGTGGGACGACACGCACGGCGGCCCGGCGGAGGCCGATTCCGCGCCCGAGCAGGACTTCGAGTCGGTCACCGACGACGAGCTCTTCGCGGTCCTCGACGGGGAACTCGGCACCTCCTGATGGCGCATCCCATGACGAATCCCTACTGCCCCGAGGCTGGTTGACGTCCGATGGCGAATGACGACAAGCTGCGTGACTACCTCAAGCGTGCCACCGCGGACCTGCAGCACGCACGACGCCGCCTGCGCGAGGCGGAGGCCAGGGACCGCGAGCCGATCGCGGTCGTGGCCATGAGCTGCCGCCTCCCCGGCGGGGTGAACAGCCCCGAGGAGCTCTGGCGGCTGGTCGCGGACGGCGAGGACGCCATGTCGGGCTTCCCCGGCGACCGGGGCTGGGACCTGGACCGGCTCTACCACCCCGACCCGGACACCCCCGGCACCACCTACGCCCGCGAGGGCGGGTTCGTCGCCGACGCCGGCGGTTTCGACGCGGGCTTCTTCGGGATGAGCCCCCGCGAGGCGCTGGCGTCCGACCCGCAGCAGCGGCTGCTGCTGGAGACCTCGTGGGAGCTGCTGGAGCGGGCCGGCATCGACCCCGCCGAGGTGAAGGGCAGCCGGACGGGCGTGTTCGTCGGCGCCGCCTCCAGCGGGTACGGCGTCGGCCAGGGCGCCTTCCCCGCCGGTGTCGAGGGTCACCTGCTGACGGGCACCTCCACCGCCGTCATGTCCGGCCGGATCTCCTACACCCTCGGTCTCGAGGGACCGGCGGTGACCGCCGACACCGCCTGCTCGTCCTCGCTGGTGACCCTGCACATGGCGTGCGAGTCCCTCCGGCGGGGCGAGTGCTCCATGGCCATCACCGGCGGCGTCACCATCATCTTCACTCCCGAGATCTTCGTGGAGTTCAGCCGCCAGCGCGGCCTCGCCCAGGACGGCCGGGTCAAGGCCTTCGCCGCCGCAGCCGACGGCACCGCCTTCTCCGAGGGGATCGGCCTGCTGCTGCTGGAACGCCTGTCGGACGCGCGCCGCAACGGCCACCCGGTGCTGGCGGTGGTGCGGGGCAGCGCGGTCAACCAGGACGGCGCCAGCAATGGCCTGTCGGCCCCGAACGGCCCCTCCCAGCAGCGGGTCATCCGCCAGGCACTGGCCAACTCCGAGCTGGTACCCGCCGACGTGGACGCCGTCGAGGCGCACGGCACCGGCACCATGCTCGGCGACCCGATCGAGGCCCAGGCCCTGCTCGCCACCTACGGCCAGGACCGCCCGGCCGACCGCCCCCTGTGGCTCGGCTCGGTGAAGTCGAACATCGGCCACACCCAGGCCGCCGCCGGGGTCGCGAGCGTCATCAAGGTCGTGATGGCCCTCCAGCGCGGCCTGCTGCCCAGGACCCTGCACGTCGACGAGCCCACCCCGCACGTCGACTGGTCGGCGGGCGCGGTGTCGTTGCTCACCGAGCCGGTCGAGTGGCCGGAGAACGGCCACCCGCGCCGGGCGGGAGTCTCCGGGTTCGGCATCAGCGGCACCAACGCCCACGTCATCATCGAGCAGGCCCCCGCCGACACCGACACCGAGGTCGAGGCCGACAGCGGCCTGCCCGCCCCGGCGACGGAGCTCGCCGGGGAGGTGCCGCTGCCGGTCGTGGTGTCGGCGCGCGGCGAGGAGGCGCTGCGGGCGCAGGCCTCCCGTCTGGCCGCGTTCCTGGAGGAGCGCGGGGACCTCGGGACGCTGGACGTCGCGTACTCGCTGGCCACCGGCAGGTCCGCCTTCGACCATCGTGCGGTGGTGGTGGGCGGGGATCGTGCGGGGGTGGTGCGTGGGTTGTCGGCTTTGGCCGGGGGTGATCCGGTGTCGGGTGTGGTGCGGGGCCGGGTGGGTGATGGCCGGTTGGCGGTGTTGTTCTCGGGTCAGGGTTCGCAGCGGGCGGGGATGGGCCGGGAGTTGTCCCGGTTGGTTCCGGGGTTCGCGGTGGTGGTGGAGGAGATCTGCGGCCACTTCGAGGGGTTGCTGGAGCGGCCGTTGGGTGAGGTGCTGTTCGCCGAGGCGGGCTCTGAGGCGGCGGCGTCGCTGGATCGCACGGCCTACACGCAGGCGGCGCTGTTCGCGGTGGAGGTGGCGCTGTTCCGGGTTTTGGAGGGGTGGGGGGTGCGGGCGGATTACCTGCTGGGGCACTCGATCGGGGAGTTGGTCGCGGCGCATGTGGCGGGGGTGTTGTCGCTGGGGGACGCGTGCGCTCTGGTGGCGGCGCGGGGCCGGTTGATGCAGGCGCTGCCCGAGGGCGGTTCCATGGTCGCCCTGCAGGCTGGCGAGGCCGAGGTGCTGGAGGTGCTGTCGTCCGTTGACGCCGGCGGGACCCGCGTCGGGATCGCCGCGTTGAACGGCCCGACGTCGGTGGTGGTGTCCGGTGATGAGGACGCGGTCACGGAGGTGGCGGAGCATTTCAGTGGTCTGGGGAGGAAGAGCCGTCGGCTTCGGGTGAGTCACGCGTTCCATTCGCCGCGGATGGAGGCGATGCTGGCGGACTTCCGGGCGGTGGCCGAGAGGGTGTCCTACGCTCCGGCGCGGGTCGCGGTGGTGTCCAACGTGACGGGTGCGTTGGCGGGGGAGGAGTTGGGGACGGCGGAGTATTGGGTGCGGCATGTGCGTCAGGCGGTGCGGTTCGCCGATGGGATCGCGGTGCTGGAGGCGGCGGGGGTGGGGACGTTCGTGGAGGCGGGTCCGGACGCGGTGTTGTCGGCGATGGGCCAGGAATGCCTCACCGGCGAGGCAGGGGCGGTGTTCGTGCCGATGTTGCGGCGTGACCGCAGTGAGGTGTCGGAGCTGGTCGCGGCGCTGGGCGCCCTGCACGCCCGAGGTGTGGCCGTCGATTGGGAGGCCTTCTTCACCGACGCGGCGGGCGCGGCGGGTGTGGAGGTGCCGCGCAGGGTGGAGCTGCCCACGTACGCCTTCCAGCACCACCACTACTGGCTGCACGTCCCCCGGTCCGGCGACCCGGAGTCCGTCGGCCTCGGCACCCCCGGCCACCCTCTCCTGGGCGCCGCCGTCGAGCTGCCCGACTCCGGCGGTCACCTGTTCACCGCCCGGCTCTCGGCCCGTACGCACCCGTGGCTCGCCGACCACGCGGTGGGCGAGACGGTGCTGTTCCCCGGCACCGGGCTCGTGGAGCTGGCCGTCCGCGCCGGGGACCAGGCGGGCTGCGCCAGGGTCGAGGAGCTCACCCTGGAGGCCCCGCTGGTCCTGACCGGCCAGGGCGGTGTCCAGGTGCAGGTCGTGGTCGGCGCCCCGGACGACTCGGGGGCCCGCGCGGTCAGCGTCTACGGGCGCGCCGAGGACCTCCCGGCCGACGAGCCGTGGACCCGGCACGCCACCGGTCTACTCGCCCTCTCAGAACTCGCGGCGGACTTCGACCTCGCCGAGTGGCCGCCGGCCGGCGCCGAGCCGGTGGAGACGGACGGCCTCTACGACCGGCTCGCCGGCCTCGGCCTCAACTACGGCCCGGCCTTCCGCGGCCTCACGGCGGCCTGGACGCGCGGCGACGAGGTGTTCGCCGAGATCGCGCTGCCCGAGGCCGTCGCCGCCGACGCCTTCCTGTTCGGCATCCACCCGGCGCTGCTGGACGCCGCGCTGCACGCCCTCGCCCTGAGCGACGCCTCGGCGGAGCACGCGGCGCTGCCGTTCACGTGGTCGGAGGTGGAGCTGCACGCCGCCGGGGCGTCCGGCCTGCGGGTGCGGGTGGTCCCGACGAGCGGCGACTCGCTGCGTCTGGAGGCGGCCGACCAGGCCGGGCGTCCGGTGGTGTCGATCGGCTCGCTCGTGCTGCGCCCGATCGGCTCCGGCGACCTCGCCGGTGCCCGCCCGGACGCCGAGCGCTCGCTGCACCGGGTGGAGTGGGTCCCGGCCGAGACCGGGACCGTACCGGCCGGGGAGTGGGCGCTGCTCGGCGGCGACGCCTCCGGCGCCGGGGCGGCGCTGCGCGCGGCCGGGATCTCCCCGGCGTCCTACGCGGGGATCGAGGAGCTGGTCGCGGCCCTCGACTCCGGTACGGCCGTCCCCGACGTCGTCCTCGTGACCCCTGAGACCGGCACCGATGTCGACGGCGACGCCGAGGTCGTGGCCGGGGCCGTACGCTCGGCCGTTCGGCGGGCGCTGGACCTGGCGCGGGCGTGGCTGGCGGACGACCGCCTCGACGGCTCCCGTCTGGTCTTCGTGACCAGGGGAGCGGTCTCCGCCGGGTCCGGCGAGACCGCCCGCGACGTCGCCGGGGCCGCCGTGTGGGGCCTGGTCCGTTCGGCCCAGGCGGAGAACCCCGGCCGGTTCGTCCTCGCCGACCTGGACGGTCACGCCGCGTCGGCCGGACGGCTCCCCGCCGCGCTCGCCACCGGCGAGCCGCAGGTGGCGCTGCGGGAGGGAGGGGCCGTGCTGGCCGCCAGGCTCGTCCGCGCGACCGGAGCCGCGCTGTCGCCGCCCGAGGGCGCCGCCTCCTGGCGGATGGACAGCAGGGACAAGGGCACCCTGGAGAACCTGACGTTCCTGGACGCGCCCGAGGCCGTCGCCCCGCTGGCGCCCGGACAGGTCAGGGTCGCGCTCCGTGCCGCCGGGGTGAACTTCCGGGACGTGCTCAACGCGCTCGGGATGTATCCGGGTGAGGCGGGAGCTATGGGCCTTGAGGGAGCCGGCCGGGTCGTGGAGGTCGGTTCCGGTGTCACCGCGTTCGCCGTGGGCGACCGGGTGATGGGCATGTTCGACGGCGGCGCGTTCGGCCCGCTGGCCGTCACCGACCACCGCCAGCTGGTCGCCGTACCCGGCGGCTGGACCTTCGCCCAGGCCGCGTCGACGCCGGTCGCCTTCCTCACCGCGTACTACGCGCTGGTGGACCTGGCGGGGCTGAAGGCGGGCGAGAAGGTGCTGATCCACGCCGCCGCGGGCGGGGTGGGCATGGCCGCCGCGCAGCTCGCCCGGCACTTCGGCGCCGAGGTCTACGGCACCGCGGGAACCGGCAAGTGGGACGTCCTGCGCTCCCTGGGCCTGGACGAGGCGCACATCTCCTCCTCGCGCACCCTGGACTTCGAGGGCGCCTTCCTCGCCTCGACCGGCGGGGGAGGGGTCGACGTGGTGCTCAACTCGCTGGCGGGCGACTTCGTCGACGCCTCGCTGCGGACGCTGCCGCGCGGCGGCCGGTTCGTGGAGATGGGCAAGACCGACCTCCGCACGCCCGAGGCCGTGGCCGCCGCGCACCCCGGTGTCCGCTACCGCGACTTCGACCTCGTCGAGGCCGGGTACGACCGGATCGGGGAGATGCTGCGCGCCCTCCTCGACCTGTTCGAGCGGGGGGAGATCCGGCCGCTGCCGGTGGCCGCCTGGGACATCCGCCGCGCCCCCGAGGCGTTCCGCTTCCTGTCGCAGGCCAGGCACGTCGGCAAGATCGCGCTGACCCTGCCCGTCCCGCTCGACCCGGACGGCACGGTCCTGGTGACCGGCGGCACCGGCGGCCTCGGCGGGCTCGTCGCCCGCCACCTCGTCACCGCCCACGGCGTCCGCAACCTCCTGCTCGCCGGACGCAGCGGTCCCGCCGCCGAGGGCGCGGAGCGGCTGCGGGCCGAGCTGACGGCCCTGGGCGCCGACGTGGAGATCGCCGCCTGCGACGTGGCCGACCGGACCGCCCTGGCGAAGCTGCTGGCCGGGGTGCCCGCCGAGCGCCCGCTCACCGCGGTGATCCACGCCGCGGGCGTCCTGGACGACGGGACGATCGCCTCCCTCACCCCCGACCGGGTGGACAGGGTGCTGCGCCCCAAGGCGGACGCCGCGTTGAACCTGGACGAGCTGACCCGCGACCTCGACCTGTCGTCCTTCGTGCTGTTCTCGTCGGTGGCCGGCACGCTCGGCAGCACCGGGCAGGGCAACTACGCCGCGGCGAACGCGTTCCTGGACGCGCTGGCCGGGCTGCGGCGCGCGCGGGGGCTGCCCGCGGTGTCGCTGGCCTGGGGCCCCTGGTCCCAGGTGGGCGGCATGCTGGGCACCCTCACCGACGCCGACGTCGGCCGGATGGCCCGCGACGGCATCGTGCCGCTGGTACCGGAGGAGGGCCTGGCGCTGCTCGACGCGGCCACCGGCAGGGCGGAGTCCGCGCTGGTGCCGATCCGCCTCGACGCCAAGGCGCTGGCGGCGCGGGGCGACCGGCTGCCGCCGCTGCTGCGGGGCGTGGTGCGCGCGCCCGCCCGCCGTACCGCGACGGGTGCCTCGGGCGGCCAGGGCGGCGCGGACCTGCTCACCAGGCTGGCCGCGCTCCCCGCCGCCGACCGCCACCGGATGCTGCTCGACCTGGTACGGGCGGAGGTCGCCGCCGTGCTCGGCCATGCCTCCGCCGACCAGGTGGAGGCCGACCGGGCCTTCGACGAGATGGGCTTCGACTCGCTCACCTCGGTCGAGCTGCGCAACCGGCTGAACGCCGCGACCGGCAGGCGGCTGCCCGCCACGCTGGTGTTCGACTACGCGAACCCGGCCGCCCTCGCCGACTACCTGCGCGCGGAGATGGCGCCGGACGAGGCGCCGACCGAGACGCAGGTACTGCAGGAACTCGACCGGCTGGGCCGGGTGCTCACCGAGATCACCCCGGACGAGGAGACGCGGTTCACGATCGCCACCCGTCTGGGAGGTCTGCTGGCCCAGTGGCGCGGCGACCGGCCGGAGCCGGACGCGAACGGCGCGGCCACCGGCGAGGGCGTGGAGTCGGCGAGCGCCGACGAGCTGTTCGCGCTGATCGACAAGGGGCTGTGAGTCCAGTGTTCCCGAATGTTCCCGCCGTGACGGACCCCGTGTTCCCGAGTGTCCTCTCCGTGATTGACAACTGTCTCTCCGACGAACGATCCCTCCGTGGTGTTCCTGCCGCGATGAACGGTCTCTCCGATGAACGGTCTCTCCGTGCCGTACGCCCCAGCGGTGGGCGCCCGGCTCGACGTGTGGGGAAGGTGACGTGACGTGGCGGACGAGCAGAAGCTCCTCGGCTATCTCCGGCGGGTGACCGCGGACCTCCAGCAGGCCCAGCAGCGGCTGCGCGAGGTGGAGGCCAAGGACCGCGAGCCGATCGCGGTCATCGCGGCGGGCTGCCGGTTCCCCGGGGGCGTACGCAGCCCCGAGGACCTGTGGCGGCTCGTCGCGGAGGGCCGCGACGGTGTCTCGGAGTTCCCCGGCGACCGGGGCTGGGACCTGGAGGCCCTGTACGACCCGGAGCTCACCCGGCCAGGGACCAGCTACACCCGCGAGGGCGGTTTCCTCTACGACGCCGGGGACTTCGACGCGGGCTCCTTCGGCATCTCCCCGCGCGAGGCGCTCGCCGCCGACCCCCAGCAGCGGTTGCTTCTTGAGGTGTCGTGGGAGGCCTTCGAACGGGCCGGCGTCGACCTGGCGTCGCTGAAGGGCAGCCAGACCGGCGTCTTCGTCGGCGCCTTCTCCAGCGGGTACGGCACCGGCCTGGACGCGCTGCCCGAGGGCGTGGAGGGCCACCTGCTGACCGGCAACTCCACCGCCGTGATCTCCGGGCGGGTCGCCTACGTGTTCGGGCTCAAGGGCCCGGCGGTCACCGTCGACACCGCGTGCTCGTCGTCCCTGGTGGCGCTGCACTGGGCGTGCGACTCGCTGCGGCGCGGGGAGAGCACGCTCGCCCTGGCCGGAGGGGTGACCGTGATGGCCACGCCCGAGACCTTCGTGGAGTTCAGCCGCCAGCGGGGCCTCGCGCGAGACGGCCGCTGCAAGGCGTTCTCCGACGACGCCGACGGCACCGGCTGGGGCGAGGGCGCGGGCATGCTGCTGCTGGAGCGGCTGTCCGACGCGCGCCGCAACGGCCACCCGATCCTCGGCGTCATCCGCGGCTCCGCGGTCAACCAGGACGGTGCCAGCAACGGCCTGTCCGCCCCGAACGGGGTGTCCCAGCAGCGGGTCATCCGCCGCGCGCTGGCCAACGCCGGTCTCGCCGCGTTCGACGTGGACGCCGTCGAGGCGCACGGCACCGGGACCACCCTCGGCGACCCGATCGAGGCGCAGGCCCTGCTGGCCGCGTACGGCAAGGACCGCCCAGAGGAGCGGCCGCTCTGGCTGGGCTCGATCAAGTCGAACATCGGTCACACCCAGGCCGCCGCCGGGGTCGCGGGCGTGATCAAGATGCTGATGGCGTTGCGCGAGGGCGTCCTGCCCAGCACCCTGCACGTGTCCGAGCCCTCCTCCCACGTGGACTGGTCGGCCGGGAACGTCCGGCTGCTGACCGAGTCCGTCGAGTGGCCGGACGACGCCGACCGGCCCCGCCGCGCGGGTGTCTCCTCCTTCGGCGTCAGCGGCACCAACGCCCACGTGATCGTCGAGCAGGCCCCCGTCCCCGACGCGTCGACCGGGGAGCTCGCGGAGGCCGCGCCGGCGCTCGCGCTGCCGCGGGTCGCGGCGGCGTGGGCCGTCTCCGCCAAGAGCGCGCCCGTCCTCCGCGCCCAGCTCGACCGGCTCCTCACCTACGCCGAGGAGCACCCGGGACGGCCGGTCGCCGACGTCGGCCTCGCCCTGGCCGCCGCGCGCACCGCCTTCCCGCACCGGGCCGTGGTCGTGGGACGCGACCGCGAGGAGCTGCTGGCCGGGGTGCGCGGGCTGGTCGCGGACGACGAGACCGCAGGCGCGGTCACCGGCGTGGCGGCCGGGACGCCGGGCAAGACGGTGTTCGTCTTCCCCGGCCAGGGCTCGCAGTGGGCCGGGATGGCCACCGAGCTGCTCGCCGCGTCCCCCGCCTTCGCCGCGCACGTCGCCGACTGCGAGCGGGCGCTGGCGCCGTTCGTGGACTGGTCGCTGTCCGGCGTGCTGCGCGGGGAGCCCGGCTCGCCCGCGCTGGACAGGGTGGACGTGATCCAGCCGGCGCTGTGGGCGGTCATGGTGTCGCTGGCCCGGCTCTGGAGCGGGTACGGGATCCGCCCCGACGCCGTGATCGGCCACTCCCAGGGCGAGATCGCCGCCGCCACGGTCGCCGGAGCGCTCTCCCTCGACGACGGCGCCCGCGTCGCCGCCCTGCGCAGCCGGGCCATCGGCGACGTGCTCGCGGGGCGCGGAGGCATGGTCTCCGTCGCGCTGCCCGTCGCGGAGCTGGCCCCGCGCCTGGAGTCCTGGCGGGACCGGATCTCCGTCGCGGCGGTCAACGGGGCCCGCTCGGTCGTGGTCTCCGGCACCCCGGACGCCCTCGACGAGCTGATCGACGAGCTGACCGCGGAGGGCGTCCGGGCCAGGAAGGTCCCCGTCGACTACGCCTCCCACTCCGCGCAGGTCGAGGAGCTGCACGAGCGCCTGCTGCGCGACCTCGGGCCGATCGAGCCCCGCGCGGGCGAGGTGCCGATGATCTCCACGGTGACCGGCGACTGGGTCGGCGACACCGCCCTCGACGCCGAGTACTGGTACACCAACCTGCGCCGCACCGTCGGCTTCGACGCCGCCGTCCGCGCGCTCGCCGCGCAGGGGTACGGCGTGTTCGTCGAGACCAGCCCGCACCCGGTGCTCACCATGAGCCTGCAGGAGACCTTCGACGCGCTCGGCCACGACGCCGTCGTCACCGGCACCCTGCGCCGCGACGACGGCGGGCTGCCCAGGCTCCTGGCCTCCGCCGCCGAGCTGCACGTCCGGGGCGCCACCGTCGACTGGTCGGGCCTGTACGCCGGGGCCGCCCCGGTGGACCTGCCGACCTACGCCTTCCAGCGGCGGCGCTACTGGCTGGAGTCCGCGCCGGTCGCGCAGGCCCCGGCCGCCGACCCGGTGGACACCGCCTTCTGGGAGGCGGTCGAGCACGGGAACGCGCTGAGCCTCGCCGGCGACCTGCGGGTCGCCCCCGGCGTCCTGGACGAGGTGCTGCCCGCGCTGTCCTCCTGGCGGCGGCGCACGCGGGAGCGCGCCACGATCGACTCCTGGCGCTACCGGGTGGCCTGGCGGCCGGTCGGCGACCCGGCGGGCGGCACGCTGACCGGCTCGTGGCTGGTCGCCCTGCCCGCCACGGGGGGCCCGGTGGACGCCGTCGTCGCGGGTCTCGCCCGGCACGGCGCCCGGGTGGTGCCCGTCGAGGTGGCCGGGCAGGACCGCGCCGCGCTCACCTCCGCGCTGCGCGACCGGCTCGCCGACGAGCCCGTGACCGGCGTGCTCTCCCTGCTGGCGCTGGACGAACGCCCCCACCCGGCGCACCCGGGACTCTCGTACGGCACGGCGGCGACCGTCACGCTCGTCCAGGCCCTGAACGACGCCGGCGTCACCGCCCCGCTGTGGGCCGTGACCTCCGGCGCGGTGGACACCGGCACCCCCGGGGCCTCCCCGGAAGCGGGACGTCCCGGGGACGCCGCCCCGTTCCAGGCGCAGGTCTGGGGGATCGGCACCGTCCTCGCCCTGGACCACCCGGACACCTGGGGCGGCCTCGTCGACCTGCCCCCCGCCCCGGACGAGCGGGCCGTCGACCGCCTCTGCGGCGTGCTGGCCGGGCCGGGCGGAGAGGAGCAGCTCGCGGTCAGGGAGAACGGCATCCTCGCCCGCCGGATGGTACGGGCGCCCCTCGGCGAGGCTCTTACCGGGAACCCCCCGGCTTCTCAGAACGCCACGGAGTCCGCAGAACCCACAGAACCCACAGAGGCCATGGAGTCCACGGGCTCCGACGCGGCTCCCGGCACGGTGGGTAAGAGCCGCGGCGCCGGTCCCGGCGGTGTCCGGCGGCTGGGCGGCACCGCGCTCGTCACCGGCGGCACCGGCGGGGTCGGCGCGCACGTGGCCCGCTGGCTGGCGGGCCGGGGCGTCGAGCACCTGCTCCTGACCAGCCGGCGCGGTCGCGCCGCCGCGGGCGCGGCCGAGCTGGAGGCCGAGCTCACGGCCCTGGGCGTCACGGTCACGATCGCCGCGTGCGACGTCGCCGACCGCGAGGACCTGCGCCGCCTGCTGGACTCGCTGCCCGAGCGGTACCCGCTCCGCGCGGTGGTCCACGCGGCCGGCGTCGTCCAGGACGGCGCGCCGCTGGCCGGCACCACGGTCGAGGAGTTCGCCGAGGTCGGGCTGGCCAAGGTCGCGGGCGCCCGGCACCTGGACGAGCTGCTGGGCGACCGCCCGCTGGACCTGTTCGCGCTGTTCTCCTCGGGGGCCGCCGTCTGGGGCCAGGGGGGACAGGCGGCGTACGCCGCGGCGAACGCGTTCCTGGACGCGCTGGCCGCGCGGCGCCGCGCGCGAGGACTGGCGGCCACCTGCGTCGCCTGGGGCGCCTGGGGCGGCGGCGGCATGGTGGACGACGAGGTCGGCTCCCGGCTGCGCCGCCTCGGCGTGCGGGCCATGGACCCCTCCGCCGCCACGGCCGCGCTCGGCCAGGCCCTCGACCACGACGAGTCCCACCTGGTGGTGGCCGACATCGACTGGAGCCGGTTCGCCCCCGCGTACACCCTCTCCAGGTCCCGCCCGCTGCTGCGCGCCCTTCCCGAGGTCACCGCGATCCTCGACGGCGGCGGCCGCGACGACGACGAGGAGGAGGGCGGCGGGGCGCCGCTGGTGGCCAGGCTCGCCGGGCTTCCCGAGGAGGAGAGGCTGGACGTGCTGCGCGAGGCGGTGCGGGTGCACGCCGCCAGGGCGCTCGGCCACCCCGGCCCCGAGGCGATCGACGCGCACCAGAACTTCCTGGAGGCGGGCTTCGACTCGCTGACCTCCATGGAGCTGCGCAACGGCCTCGTCAAGGCGACCGGGCTGCGGATGCCCGCGACGGTGGTATTCGACTATCCCAACCCCTCCGACCTGGCGAAACACCTCCTGGGCGAGCTGGCGGCCCGCCTGGGCGGCGGCGGTGACGGCGCGCAGGGCGGGGCCGACCCCTCGGAGACGCCCAGCGCGCTGTTCCACGAGGCCGCGAAGGCGGGCAAGATGCACGAGGCCATGGGTCTCCTGCGGGCGATGGCCGACCTGCGTCCCTCCTTCTCCTCTGTCGAGGAACTCGGCGAGGTCCCGCCGCCGGTCAAGCTGGCCTCCGGCCCCGGCGGGCCCTCACTGTTCTGCTTCAGCACCCCGATGGCGCTGGGCGGGGCGACCCAGTTCGCCCGGCTCGCGGCGAACTTCCGCGGCGTACGGGACCTCTTCGCGCTCACCGTGCCCGGCTTCGCGAAGGAGGAGAGACTTCCCGGCACGGTCGACGCCGCGGTACAGGTGTGGGCGGAGTCCGTACGCCGGGCCGCGGGGGACGAGCCGTTCGCGGTCCTCGGCTACTGCGCGGGCGGGATCTTCGCGCACTCCGCCGTCGGCTACCTGGAGAGCGTCGGCGTCAACCCGGTGGGACTGATCCTGCTGGACACCTTCATGCCCGACGACAAGGTCATCGACGACATCGGCATGCAGCTCGTCCGGGGCATGTTCGACAGGGAGGCGTCGTTCGGCCCGTTCACCAGCGCGCGGCTGGCGGCGATGGGCCGCTACTACCGGCTGTTCCGCGAGAGCACGGTGGGGGAGGTGCGGGCGCCCATCCTGTTCCTGCACCCGGACACCCCGCTGACCGGCTTCGACGGCGAGGTGCCGGTCACCGACGACTGGCGCGCCTCCTGGCACACCGAGCACGTCCTCCGCGAGATCGAGGGTGACCACTACACCATGCTGGAGGACAGGTCTCCCTCGATGGCCCGCGCCATCGAGGGCTGGCTGGAGTCGCTGAAGTCACCGGGGTCGCCCGGATCGCCGGGGTCGCCGGGGTCGCCGGGATCGCTGCCCGGCGACCGCTGAGGACCGCCCGCCACCGGTGCCGGACTCATCCCCGGTCCGGCACCGGTGGCGGCGCACTCCCGAGCGGCGCATTCCCGAGCGGCGCATTCCCGAGCGGCGCATTCCCGAGCGGCGCATTCCCGAGCGGCGCACTCCCGAGCGGCGCTCTTCCGAGCGGCTCGCGAACCCCCGGCGCACCGGTCGCCGTCTCCCGCGCGCCGGTCTCCCGGACGCCGTACGTCCGGGGCGATCGGCGGGCGCGAAGGTGTCCTCAGCTCCGGCATGTCACGGAGGCGAACCTGAGGAATCTCGGGTTCCCGCCACCGGGAAGGCCGGCGGAGATCCGCACACAGGCGTTCCTCCCGGCGGCCGACCTGAGCGTCGCGACGAAATCGGCGGCTTCCCTCTCCACCAGTTTCCCGCAGCCGAATCTGGCGATCGCCGCGATCCTGGCCGCGCCGCACACCCGGTACGCGAGCAGGTCGGCGGACACGTTCACGGCACGTTCGGGATTGTTCGCCAGCCATTTCCCCGCCTGACGGGTGGCACCCCGGGGTACGACGAAATGGCAGACGTCGTTCCGGCAGTCCGGCGAGCCCAGGTCCAGCCCGGCGAGAGCGAGGGGCGCGGAGCCGCCGGCCAGCGCCGCCAGGGTCCGCGGACCGGCCGTGCCGTCCGGCCGCAGCCCGGAGGCCCTCTGGAAGGCCACCACGTTCGCCCTGGTACGCGGCCCGAACCTGCCGTCCACCTGCTGGTCCGAGTAGCCCCTGTCGCGCAGTTTCCGCTGGAGCATGCGCACGCAGTCCTTCCCGCCGACCGGGTCGGACTGGCCCGCCCGCAAGGGAGGGCAGGCACCCAGCCCGGCGTCGATCGGCGACCCGGGAGTGAGCCCCGAGCCCATGAGCAGAACGCCCAGAAGTGCGATTCCCACTATCCACCTGGACACTTCGGACCCCGGATCAGCGGGCGATGCCGATGGAGACGGGAATGCTCCAGGGGCCGCAGTCGGACCCGAGCTGGAACACGCCGGTGTTGTCACAGCCCTGGACGGTGAAGGCGAATCTGTCGACCAGGCCGCCGTTGGTGGTGGTGCACGCCTCTTCGCGGCCTTCCCCGACGCAGTTCGACGGCGACATCAGGTACTGGCCGCTCCACGGGGACAGCCGGCCGGTCTTGACCCCGGTGGCCCTGCCGCCGTTCTTGTTCCAGCGGACGTTGAAGAAGTCCCAGTCGCGACCCAGGCCACTCCACTTGAAGACGATCCTGTCTCCCTTCAGGTAGACGCGAACCAGGGTGTTGTTCCCGAGGTTGGGGGACCAGCCGATCCGGCCGTTGCGGAAGCGCTGCCAGGATCCCCGCTTGTCGGGGTAGCCGGACTCCCTGGTGACGGGGCAGCCGTAGACGCTGTTCTCACCGCCGTTGGAGCGCCACAGTCCGCCGATGAGGCTGCCCGGCCCCGCCACCAGGGAGGCGTCACACGCGCCACCGGTGGTGGAGGCCCGCGCGGGACCGGCGAGGGCCCCCGCCGCGACCGCCGCCGTGAGCAGGGCGGCCATGATTCTTCCGGTCCGGGTCTTCCGTACGCCCGGCCTGCCTGGATACGGCATCCGATCTCTCCCGCCTGTCGGTGTCGTCTCGCCTTCCTCATGGTCGGGCGCGGACGGCCGTCGCACATGCGTGCGGGCACGGAGGTGTTGGCACGGTCCAGGGACGGAGGTCAGGGGTGAGGGGCGGGGGCGCGAGTCAGCCGATCTCGCCGCGCAGGTAGGCGAGGACCGCCTGCACCCGCCGGTGGTAGTCCGGCGCGACCGGCAGGTCGAGCGTGCTGAGCAGGTGACTGATGTGCGCCTCCACCGTGCGCGGCATCACCTTCGCCCGTGCGGCGATCGCCCTGTTCGACAGGCCCTCGGCCATCAGGGCGAGGATCTCCCTCTCGCGCTGGGTCAGGTGCGGCAGCCGCGCACCGCCCCTGCGGCGCATCATGTCGGCCACCACGTCCGCGTCGACGATGTACTCGCCCAGGTGGATCCGGCGGACCGCCTCGGCGAGTGCCTCCACCCCCGCGACCTTGTCCTTCAGCAGGTAGCCGACGCCACGGCCGTCCTTGCCCATCAGGGTGAACAGATCGCGGGTCTGGAGCTGGGACGACAGCAGGAGCACGCCCAGGCGCGGGTCGGCGGCGCGCAGCTCCACCGCCGAGCGCAGTCCCTGCGTCTCGCCCAGCGGCGGCATCCGGATGTCGACCACCGCCACGTCCGGCCGATGACGGGCCACGGCGTCCATCAGGCCGGGCCCGTCACCGGCGTCGGCCACGACGTCGATGCCCGACTCACGCAACGCGTCGACGAACAGCTCGCGCAGCAGCGGGGAGTCCTCGGCGACGACGACCCGGGGAGCCGCCGGGTCAGGCGGGGGTGGGTGCGGGAGGTTCACGGGGGATTACCGCCTCAAGGTTGGTCCCGCCGCCCGCGGGACTGGACAACGTCAGTTTGCCGCCCGCCGCCGCGACCCGGTCGGCCAGCCGCGCCAGGCCCGAGCCGGGCGAGACGGTGGCGCCGCCCCGGCCGTCGTCGACGACGCTCAGGGTCACGTCGGCGCCGGTCACCCGCGCCTCGATGCGGGCACGTGTCGCGTGCGCGTGCTTCATCGCGTTCGTCAGCCCTTCCGCGGCGACGAAGTAGACCGACGCCTCGGTCAGCGGATCCAGCCGAGGCAGCGCGTCCAGGTCCAGGGTGACCGGGACGGGACACTGCCGCCCCAGTTCCCGTACGGCCGTCACGAGGCCCGCCGTGGTCAGCAGCTGCGGATAGAGGCCGCTCGCCAGGATCCGGATCTCCTCGATCGACTGCTGCACGTTCTCAAGCGCCTGGACGAGCCGCTCGTCGGCCTTGTCCGGGTCGGTCCTGAGCGCGCCGCGTGCCATGTCGATGCGTAACTTGGCCGCCGTCAGCAACGGCTGCGCCCCGTCGTGCAGGTTGCGCTCGATGCGTTTGCGTTCCTTGTCGGCCGCCGCGAGGATGCGCGCCCGGCTCCGGCGTACCTCCTGGAGCTGGGCCTCCACCGTCGCCGCCAGCGACTGGTTCGTCAGCGCCAGACCGGCCGCGGCCGCCACGATGTCCAGGACCTTCGGGTCCTCCCTCAGCAGCGCGTCGTGGATCAGCACCGCCTCGCGCGGGCCGCCGACCGAGGTCACGGCCTGCCACGGCTCGACCTTCACCAGGGCTCCCCCGGCGTCCAGGAAACCGGCCGGCGCGCGGTAGGCGAGACGCAGCGAATCGTCGCGCAGTGACCTCGCCAGCAGTTTCTCGACGTCGCCGGCCCGGGTCAGGGCGCGCATCTCGTTGAGCAGCCGGTTGACCGCGCCGTTGCCGAGATAGAAGTACAGCGTGCCGGCGAGCAGGGCCAGGGGGACCGAGGCGTACATGACGTCGTAGAACCGCAGGAGCCCGTCGCGAACCGCGCTGTCCCTGGGGAACGGGCCGGCGTTCAGGATCAGCCCGATCACCGCGACGAACCCGGTGGCCAGCACGAGCAGGATCACCGGCGCCAGGAGCCGGCGCATCAGCAGGCGCCCGGTGATCCAGCGGCGGAGGAGCGCGACGATCAGCCCGACGGCCACGACCGTGGCGGCGGCCTGGGAGGTGTCCTCGGCCAGCCCGCCGACCACCGGGTGCTCGCGGACGAACAGCATGCCCGGCGGGGTGTGATCGTCGTCCGACGTCTGGTCCATGAAGAAGGCCACCGCGACGCCCATCTGGGCCGCGAACGCGTAGGCGACGGCCATCAGGGCCTTCTGGACCCGCGTCTCCAGCCGCCCGGTGGGGAACATCAGCAGCAGGTGCGTGACCACGGCGCCGGAGAAGGCGACCAGGAACTGGCCGATCGTGTGCGGCCACGCCTCGTCCGACAGCTGGAGGTCCTCGGCGAACATCGCGATCCCGGCGACCAGCATCATCGGGCCGATGGCGTTCGCGCTGTACCTGTAGTGCGCGACGACACCGGCCGACAGGTACAGGACGCCGGTTACCGCGTGCATGACGACGCGGAAGGGGTGGGACGCCGGATACAGGGCGGCGGCGGTGGTCGTGTAGGTGCCGAGGAGGAGCCCGGCCGCCGCGACACACCAGATCACCGTGTCGGACTCCCACCACCGGGGCCGCCCCTCCGCCGACGCGTCAGCCATCCGGCCCGCTTTCGCCGCTTTCGCCGCTTTCAACGCTTTCACCGAGAACCGCGGAAAGCGCCGCGACGGACAGGTGGTCCTTGAGTACGAAGCCCCGGGCCCCGCTCCGCCCGATGAGCGATCCGTAGGACGAGGCGTCCCTGATCGAGGTCAGTACGACGGCCGCGCCGGATTCCACCATCGCGGGACAGACGTCGAACCCACTGGCGTCGGGCAGCTGAACGTCCAGCAGAACCACGTCCGGGCTCAGCCGCCGGGTCGCGTCGAGCCCGCCGAGGCCGCTCGCCGCCTCGCCGACGACGGCGAATCGTTCGCCGCCGAGCAGATCGCGGGCGACGGCGCGAAAGAGCGGGTCGTCGTCGACGATCAGCAGACGTTCCGGGGGCACAGCGTAACTGTGACGCGTTCCGCCGTTTCGCGCATCCGTGCTGGCCCCGATACGCGACCCGGCGACCCGATGGCCCGGCGGCCTCGGTTGCCGTGGTCCCGCCGGCCACGAGGCCGCGTACACGGCCTGACCACCACGCCGAAGGTGTCCGCAGAAACGGGGCAAGCCCAGCCCGCGGCTTCGGAACGCTGGGCCGCCCGGGACACTCCGGCGGTGTTTGATGACCAGAAGTGGCCAGCTTGCCCGGATCGTCCGTTCGGTTGGCACACATCCGTGACAATCGGCTCATCGGCCCCTGGAACGGTCCCGTCTCAGGAACGGTCCCGTCTCAGGAACGGTCCCGTCTCAGGAACGGTCCCGGCGAGAGCCGTCACCCGGGAGCGGGAGTGATCTCGGAGGGAGAGGCAGGCACATGGGCGTGCGTCCGCTCGGTATAGACGGTGCGTGGGTCTTCGAGCCGGAGGTGTTCGTGGACGAGCGAGGGAGCTTCCACGAGTGGTTCCACGGCGGGACGTTCGGCGGGGCGACGGGGCAGGGGCTGGCCCTGTCACAGGCGAACCTCTCGGTGTCGCGTCGCGGGACGGTGCGGGGGGTGCACTTCGCGGACGTCCCGCCGGGGCAGGCCAAGTACGTGAAGTGTGTGCGCGGATCGGTCTTCGACGTGGTGGTCGACCTGAGGGTGGGGTCGCCGACGTTCGGGCGGTGGGAGTCGGTGGTGCTGGACGACGCCGACCACCGCTCGGTGTACGTGTCGGAGGGGCTGGGGCACGGGTTCATGGCGCTGAGCGACGAGGCGATGGTGGTCTACCTGTGCTCCGAGGGCTACGCGCCGGGACGCGAGCACGGGGTCGACCCCTTCGACGGCGAGCTGGCGATCGGCTGGCCGGGCGGGACGACGCCGCTGCTGTCGGCCAAGGACGCGACGGCGCCCTCCCTCGCCGAGGCCGGGCGGCGCGGCCTGCTCCCGGCGTACGAGGAGTGCCGCCGTTTCTACGCCGGGCTCCGCGCCTGAGGCGGCGCCGCACCGCCACTCCCCGAGCGCGGAGCGGTGCCCCCACCGCGACGAGGGCCGTGACGGGAGTCACGTATCGGAAGGCGTTCGCCGTCCGCCGTCTTTCCCCTCGTGGGTGGTCGGGACATCGCCGCCCGGATCAGGGTGATCCTCGCGCGACCGTCCGGGCCCTGCCGGTGCCGGTTCGCACCGGTACCGGTTCCGGCCCCGGCTTCGGTTCCGGTGGCCCGGTCCGCGGCCTCCGGCGGGTGACCGGACCGCTGAGCCGGCGGCGTCGACCGGCCCGGTGAACCGATGTCGCCGGCCGGTCCGGTGCGTCGATGGTCGCCGATCCGCCCGTTCCCGGGCGTCGCATCGGCGGATGCTCCGGACCCGGCCCCGGGTATGTGGCGCCCCCGGGGCCACTCCCGGTGGAGTAGCCCCGGACCCCTCTCCGCGGAGGAGGCGGGGAACGCGGCGCCCGGTCTACTGTTCGGGCATGAGTCGCATGCGCGGACGGCGCGGTCGCGTGCGCGGATCGCGGTGGCGCCCGGGCCGTGGAGTCTGTCCATCGCCTCCAGCTCGGCCCAGAGGTCACGCAGGGCGCGGAGGCGATGAACGTGATCTCCGAGGCCAAGGAGAAGCCTGCCCAGGGGGGTTCTCGAACCAGCACCCCGCGACTTTCCAGGATCGAAAAAGGCCCGGAGAATCCTCGGAACCCTTGTTCACGCTGTCCCTCTCGGGAGCGCGGCGAGAATCAGGTCCACCACCGCGTGCGGCTGGTCGGCGTTCACCATCCGGGTCGTGACCCCCGCCGAGGGCGGCGAGACCACGAAGCAGCCGGACCGCGACCCCACGGTCACGCTCGCCACCTCCCAGCCGTCGCGACTGTGCGCGATCAGCTCGAAGCGGTCCTCTCGCGGAACGGAAGCGGCCGATGGCCGCGAAGGTGCAGCTCCACGTAGTGAATGATCGACGTTCGAACACCGTGCACACTGACCAGCCGCGCGAGATCAATCGACCCCTCGGGGGGTTCTCGCCCGGCAGGGCTCGGCTGCGTCCACGGAGGTGGTGTACGAGTTTTCGCAGGTAGTGGGCGTGGCACCGGGACAGGAGGCAACACTGATCAACGGCAGCCACCCAGAGAAGCAAGAAGGCCGCCAAGGCCCCCGGGCTGGGGCTTTGGCGGCCGTTTCGTTCGATCCTTGATGGATGGTGGACGATACAGGGATTGAACCTGTGACCTCTTCCGTGTCAGGGAAGCGCTCTCCCGCTGAGCTAATCGTCCTCGCTGAAAACCAGAGGTGGAGACGGGATTTGAACCCGTGTAGACGGCTTTGCAGGCCGTTGCCTCGCCTCTCGGCCACTCCACCGAGTGGGGGGCGGATGCCCCTTTTCCGAGCGGAAGACGGGATTCGAACCCGCGACCCTCACCTTGGCAAGGTGATGCTCTACCACTGAGCCACTTCCGCGTGTCTCCGGGACCGGCCCGGACTCACGCTGAGAACTCTAGCGAATACCCGGCGACTCCCCAAACCGAATACGACCGGTATCTTGAGATGTAAGGAGCCAGCAAGGGTTTCACCAGTTACCACGGCTTCACCCTACGCGAGAGAGTTGACAGCATGCGCGACGACGAGGTCGTGAACATCGGGCCCGAGCCGCTGAGCTTCGAGGAGGTCGTCAGGGTCGCCAGGCACGGCGCCCCCGTACGCCTCGGCGACGACGCCGTGGCCGCCATGGCGGCGGCCCGCACCCGCGTGGACGAGCTGGCCGAGAGCCCCACCCCCGCCTACGGCGTCTCCACCGGGTTCGGCGCCCTCGCCACCCGGCACATCGACCCCTCGCTCCGCGCCCAGCTGCAGCGATCCCTCGTACGCTCGCACGCCGCCGGTTCGGGACCCGAGGTCGAGATCGAGGTCACCCGGGCGATGATGTTGCTGCGCCTGCACACCCTGGCCACCGGCCACACCGGCGTGCGCCCGAAGACGGCCAGGGTGCTGGAGAGCCTGCTCAACGCGCGGATCACCCCCGTCGTGCACGAGTACGGGAGCCTCGGCTGCTCCGGCGACCTCGCGCCGCTCTCCCACGTGGCCCTGACGATCATGGGCGAGGGTGTCGTCCGCGACGCCGCGGGGGAGCGGGCCGACGCCGCGGAGGCGCTCAAGCGGGCGGGCATCGAGCCCGTGGAGCTGGTGGCCAAGGAGGGGCTCGCGCTCGTCAACGGCACCGACGGCATGCTCGGCATGCTGATCCTCGCCATGGACGACCTCGCCCGCCTGTTCAGGACCGCCGACGTGAGCGCGGCCATGAGCGTGGAGGCGCTCCTCGGCACCGACCGCGTCTTCGCCGCCGACCTGCAGGCCCTGCGCCCGCACCCCGGGCAGGCGGCCAGCGCCGCCAACCTGAGGGCCCTGCTCGGCGGCTCGCAGATCATGGACTCCCACCGGGACGGCACCTGCACCCGCGTCCAGGACGCGTACTCCCTCAGATGCGCCCCGCAGGTCGCCGGGGCGGCCCGCGACACCCTGGCGCACGCCGCCCTGGTCGCCGGGCGGGAGCTGGCCTCCGCGATCGACAACCCGGTGGTCCTCGCCGACGGCCGGGTGGAGTCCAACGGCAACTTCCACGGGGCCCCCGTCGGCTACGTGCTCGACTTCCTGGCCATCGCGGTCGCCGACATGGCGAGCATCTCCGAGCGTCGCACCGACCGCATGCTGGACGTGGCCCGCAGCCACGGCCTGCCCGCCTTCCTCGCGGACGACCCCGGCGTGGACTCCGGCCACATGATCGCCCAGTACACCCAGGCGGCGGTGGTCTCCGAGCTCAAGCGCCTGGCCGCGCCCGCGAGCGTCGACTCCATCCCGAGTTCCGCCATGCAGGAGGACCACGTCTCCATGGGCTGGTCGGCCGCGCGCAAGCTGCGCCGCTCGGTGGACGGCCTCACCCGGGTGCTCGCGGTGGAGGTCCTCACCGCCGCGCGGGCCCTGGACCTGCGCGCCCCGCTGCGGCCCGCCCCGGCCACCGGGGCCGTGGTGGACGTGCTGCGTCAGTCCGTACCCGGCCCCGGCCCCGACCGCTTCCTCGCCCCGGAGATCGAGACGGTGGTCCAGCTCGTCGCGGCCAACACGGTCGTCGCCGCCGCCGAGACGGTCACCGGCCCCCTGTCGTAAAGCCCGTCACCGGCCCGAAGGGAGGGCGGCGATCACCTCCACCTCGATGAGCAGCCCCGGCCGGAACAGCGCCGAGACCTCCACGGTCGTGCTGGCCGGGGGTTCGCCGGTGATGAAACGCTTGCGCACGGCCCCGTACTCTCCCAGCAGCGACATGTCGGTGACGTGGCTCCGGATGTGGGTCACGTCGTCGAACGTGCAGCCCTGGTCGGCGAGGACGCGTGACAGCAGGTCCATCACGTACTCGGACTGGCGCGTCATGTCCCCCTCGCCGACCACCTTCCCCTCCTCGTCCAGCGCCACCTGCCCCGAGACGAACAGCAGGCCCGCGGCCCTGGTGGCGTGGGAGTAGAACCCGTTGGTGGCGGGAACCGTGGCGGGGTTCAGCCTCTCCACGCCGGTACGGCCCTCCGGCACGCCCTGACCCACCCGCTCCGGCCGGTCCGCCCCCGTGGGACCGGCCGCGGCGACGTGCGCGAAGATCGCTGTCAGGTCCGCCCCGCCGAGCCCGGCCGCCACCGCGCCCGCCAGCCTGGTCCCGGCCGCGGCGGCGAGGGTCTGGGTCCCGTGCGCGGCCAGCCCCACGTCCTTGGCCGCGAGGCCGAGGGCGTAGCGCGTCTCGTACGGGCCGCTCTCGACGGCCGGGCGGACCCGTTCGACGAGCGGTCCCAGCGGGGTGCCGCCGAGCACGTCCAGCAGGGTCGCGGTGTCCACCCCGGTGGCCCTCGCGTACGCGACGGTCTCGGCGAGCAGCACCTGGGCGGGCACCAGCGCGCCCATGACGGCGAGCTTCATCGCCGCGCCCGCGCCGGGGCCGCCGACCTCCAGCACCCGGCCGAACACCTCCAGGACCTTCCGGCAGCGGGCCAGGTCCTCCGGCAGGCCCCCGGCCAGCACCGTCAGGGTGCCGTCCCCGGCCGGTCCCACGCTGCCCAGGACCGGCGCGTCGACCAGCCCCGCCCCCGTGGGAAGCAGGTCGCGCAGCCAGGCCACGGCCTCGGGCCCGATCGTCGACATCTCCACGACCACCGTCCCCGGCCGCAGCCCCGGTGCCGCGTCCGCGAGCACCCGCCGTACCGTCGCGGGGTCGCTGAGCATCGTGACGACCAGGTCCGCGCCCGTCACGGCCTCGGCGGGCGACGCCGCCGGGGCGGCACCCTCGACCGCGCGAGGGGTGCGGTTCCACGTCTTCACCGCGTACCCGGCCGTCACGAGCCGCCGGGCCATCGGGGCGCCCATGCGCCCCAGACCGAGAAAGGAGATCATGCGCTCCACGCTACGAACCCGGCAGGCATTCCACCAGCGACTAGATTGCATGTGAGCCATGCGAGGAGGGAATGTGTTCGACGTCGAAGGACTGCGCCTGCTGGACACCGTGGCCCGCACCGGGTCGTTCACCGCGGCCGCCGCCGGGCTCAACTACACCCAGTCCGCCGTGTCCCGCCGCATCGCCGCGCTCGAACACCGCGCGGGCGGCCCGCTGTTCGAGCGGCTGCCGCGCGGGGTGCGGCTCACGCCCGCCGGTGAGGCGCTGCACCACCACGCCCAGGTCGTCCTGAACCGGCTGACCAGGGCGGAGGAGGAGCTGGCCGGGATCCACGGCGGCTACCGGGGGCGGCTGCGGGTGGGGGCTTTCGCGACCGCCAACGTCGCGCTCGTGCCCGGCGCCCTGCGCGCGTTCCGCGAGGACTTCCCCGAGGTCGAGCTCGTCCCGGTCGAGGGGCCGAGCGGGAGCCTGCTGCGCCGCATGCGCGAGGGCGGCCTGGACGTCGCGGTGGTCAGCGACTACCCGGCCGAGCTGCCCCGCGAGGAGGAGATCGAGATGGTCGAGCTGGCCGACGACGAGCTGCTCGTCGCGCTGCCCCGCGATCACCGGCTGGCGGCGGAGGAGATCGTCGACCTGCGCGAGCTGCGGGAGGAGACCTGGATCGAGGCGCCCCCGCCGGGCCGGGCCACCGCGCTCGCCGCGGCCTGCGCCCGCGCCGGGTTCGCGCCCCGCGCCACGGTCAGGATCGCCGAGTGGACGGGCAAGTTCGGGTTCGTCGCGGCCGGGCACGGCGTCACGCTCGTCCCCGCCATCGCCGCGTACGCCGTACCGGCCGACCTGGTGCTCCGCTCCCTCGGGGACCTCGCCCCGCGCAGGACCGTCTACGCGGCCCTGCCGCCCACCCCGCTGCCCGCCGCCCGCACCCTCGTGCGGCTGCTGGCAGGACGGGCGGGAGAATAGGGCGGTGCATGACTCTTTTGCGCATATATCCGGATATCTGGCCACCGGCCTCCGGGATCTCACCACCGATCTCGCCGCGCTGGACGGCGAGGGCTGGTGGGCCGTCGTGGTCGACTACGAGGGCAAGGTGACGTGCGCCAGGTTCGGGGACGTCCGCCGGGCGCCGCTGCCCGTGCCGCGCGGCCCCTGGCGCGGGCCGCACCCGTCGTCGTGGCGCAGTTCCCTCGACCGGGCCGCGTACGAGGAGGGGGTGCGGCGCGTCCGCGCCCGCATCGAGCGGGGCGACGTCTACCAGGCCAACCTGTGCCGGGTGCTGAGCGCGCCGCTCCCCGCCGGGGAGGCGCCGGACCCGACGGCCCTGGCCGTACGGCTGGCGGAGGGCAACCCCGCCCCCTACGCGGCCACGGTGAGCCTGCCGGGGCTGAGCGTCGTGTCGGCCTCCCCGGAGCTCTACCTGTCCAGGGACGGCGACGTGATCGAGTCCAGGCCGATCAAGGGGACCGGGGTCACCGCCGGGGACCTGCTGGAGAAGGACTACGCGGAGAACGTGATGATCGTCGACCTCGTCCGCAACGACCTGGGCAGGGTCGCCGCGGTGGGCTCGGTGAGCGTGCCGGCCCTGTGCGAGGTGGAGGAGCACCCCGGTCTCGTGCACCTGGTCTCCACGGTCCGGGCGAGGCTCGCGCCGGAGTACGGGTGGCCCGAGCTGTTCTCCGCGACCTTCCCGCCCGGGTCGGTGACCGGGGCCCCGAAATCCTCGGCCCTGCGAATCATCGATGAGCTCGAACCCGAGCCGCGCGGGCCCTACTGTGGAACCGTGGGCTGGGTCGACGCCGACCGGCGCCGGGCGTCGCTGGCCGTGGGGATCCGCACGTTCTGGTTGTCGTCCGACGAGATCCGCTTCGGCACGGGCGCGGGCATAACCTGGGGTAGCGATCCGCGACGCGAGTGGGACGAGACCGAGCTGAAGGCCTCCCGGCTCATCGCGCTGGCATCAACATCAGGTTCAGAAGGAGTCGTATGAACGTACCTATATGGCTTAACGGGGCACTCATCGCCCCGGATCGGGCCGTCGTCTCGGTGTTCGATCACGGCCTGATGGTCGGTGACGGCGTGTTCGAGACGATCAAGTGCATGGACGGCGCCACGTTCGCGCTCACCCGCCACCTCGACCGGCTCACGCTCTCGGCGCGGCGGATGGACCTGCCCGACCCCGACGTGGACGCGATCGCCGACGGGATCCGCGCCTGCCTGGCCGAGGCCCCGCCGTGGCGGCTCGGCCGCGTCCGGGTCACCTACACCAGCGGCCCGGGGCCGCTCGGCTCCGACCGGGGCGACCAGGGCTGCACGACCGTGGTGATCGTCGACGAGCAGAAGGCGTTCCCGGCCACCGCCGACGTCACCGTCGTGCCCTGGCCGCGCAACGAGCGCGGCGCGCTCGCCGGGGTGAAGAGCACCTCCTACGGCGACAACGCCAAGGCCCTCTTCTTCGCCAAGGCCAGGGGCGGCGGCGAGGCGATCTTCGAGAACCTCGCGGGAGACCTCTGCGAGGGCACCGGCAGCAACATCTTCGTCGTACGCGACGGGCGGCTGCTCACCCCCACGCTCGCCTCGGGCTGCCTGGCCGGGGTCACCCGCGCGCTCGCCCTGGAGTGGTGCGGGGGCATCGAGGAGGACGTCCCGCTCTCGGCCCTGTACGAGGCCGAGGAGGCGTTCCTGACCTCCACCACCCGCGACATCCAGCCGATCCGCGCGGTCGACCGGACCGTGCTGCCCGCCGCGCCCGGCCCGATCACCGCCAAGGCGATGCAGATCTTCGCCGAGCGCTCCGCCGCCGACCTCAACCCCTGAGCCCGGTCCGGTTCCCGGGGTTCCCGGTTCCGGTGAGGGCGCGCCCTCACCGGAACCGGCCGATCGTCCGGCGGGCCAGATCGTCCGGCGGGCTAGTAGGACACCTGGGTCTGCGCGTTCAGCTCCTTGAGCCTCACCTTGGCGGCCGGATCGGTCAGCGGGTCGTCGATGCGGAGCACGTCCAGGCCCTTGGTGATGTCGCTTGAGTAGATGTGGCCGTTGTAGTAATACGCCGACCACGAGCCGCCGACCCCGGGCACCGGGCCCCGCTCGAAGAAGCCGATCTCCCGGGGCTCGGCCGCGTCGGTGAAGTCCCAGACGGACACCCCGCCCTGATACCACGACTGGACCATGATGTCCTTGCCCGGCACCGGCAGCAGCGACCCGTTGTGCGCGACGCAGTTCTCCTCGGGCGACTGCTCCCTCGGGATCTTGAAATAGCCGCGGAGCGTGAGCTCGCGGTCCTCGCTCAGGTCGTACACGGCGTTGGCGCCCTTGGTCTTCGGGGTGTTGGCGTCGCAGGTCGCGCTCACGCCGCCGCCCAGCTCGTCCCCGAAGACGACCTTGGTGGCGTCGTTGTTGAACGTCGCCGAGTGCCAGATGGCGAAGTTCTCCTTGTCGCTCACGTGCTGGAGCACCTTGGGGTTGACCCGGTCGGCGATGTCCAGCAGGATCCCGTCGCCGAAGCAGGCGGCGGCGGCGAGGTTCTTCTCCGGATAGACCGTGAGGTCGTGGCAGCCGCCGATGGCCCCCTCGACGGCCTTCTCGGAGAGCGCCGGCTGCGAGACCACCTTGGCGTTCTTCGGGGCCTTGACGGGCACCTCGACCACGGAGATCTTGTTGTGCGGGGGCGGGCAGGTCGTCGTACCGGGCTCGGGGCCGGGGGAGGAGATGTAGAGATAGACCGTGTCCGGGCTCTTGCCGGGGACGAGGGTGTGGGTGTGCGAGCCGCAGTCGGTCCGGACCGCCGAGACGAAGGTGGGACGGGTCTTGTCCGTGATGTCGAAGATCCGGATGCCCTCCCAGCCGTCCGCCTCCGGCTCACCGCGCTGGGCGTCGCACTCCGGGCCGCCCCGGGCGGAGTCGATCGACAGGAACAGCAGGTTCCCGCTCACCGAGATGTCGTTCTGCTCGCCGGGGCAGAGGACCTGGCTCGCGACCGAGGGGCTCGACGGGTCGGAGATGTCGAAGACGCTGAAGCCGTCGAAGTTGCCGACGAACGCGTAGTTGTCCTGGAAGGCCAGGTCGGTGCCCCACGACTGGGGCCCGTTGAGCGGGGCGCCGGGGGGCACGTTGGCCAGGTGCGTGATGTTGTCGCTGTGCGTACCGTCCCCCGAGATCCCGGAGGCGGGGCTCTCCGGGACGCCAGGGGACCCCTCCGGGGTGGCCGGGGCCGTGGTGGGCGCGGCCGCTTCGGACGGTGGCGAGGCGGAGGGGGTCGGATCCGCCCCGCACCCCGCCACGAGAAGTAGCGCGGCCAGGACGAATGCCACGGTCGGTCGCACGGTGCCCCCATTACGTCGGTCCACTTGCCCCATTATTGAAGCTATGCGGAGGATGCGTGTGCCGAGTCAGGGTATCGCGGTGATCATGATGGCAGCGGTTCTCGGGGGATGCGCGGGGGCCGGACCGGAGCGTTCCACCCCGCTCGTCGCCGAGTCCGGCGCGCCCGTGATCATCCCGGGCGGCCCGGGGGAGGCCGGTCGCGTGGCGCGGCCCGGCGAGAGCCTCGGCGAGTCCGAGGCGCGCGTCACCGCGGCCGACGTGCGGTTCGCCGAGGGCATGATCCCGCACCACCGGCAGGCACTGGAGATGGCGGCGCTGGTACCGGCCCGGACGTCCTCGCCGGTGCTGCGCAGGCTCGCCGAGCGGATCACCGCGGCGCAGCGGCCGGAGATCGCGGCCATGACCTCGTGGCTGGAGGCGGCCGGGCGTCCCCCGGGCGAGCACGGCGGTCACGACGACCACGCCCTGTCACTGGAGGAGATGAACCGGCTCAGGGCGGCCAGGGGAGCGGCCTTCGACACCCTCTTCCTGAACCTCATGATCACCCATCACGAGGCGGCGGTGACGATGGCGGGGCTCCAGCTGCGCGAGGGCACCGACCGGATCATGCTGGCCACCGCGAAGGACGTCGTCTCCGGGCAGGGCATCGAGATCGCCCGGATGCGGGACCTGCTCGGGCCGGGGGCGTAGCCCGGCACGCGGTCCCGGTACGCGGTCCCGGCACGCGGGATCCGCTCAGGCCGGGGCCCGGCGGCCCCGATCGGGCGGCCGCCGTGGCCACGGGGGCCGAGGGCCCGTCAAGAACTCCAGAGCATGTTGCTGAGCTCGGCGTCCAGGTCCATGAAGTCGGTCTCGCGACCGGCGGGGACCAGCTCGTACGTCCGGTGCAGGAACTCCGTGAGCGGGGCCAGGGGCACCTCGAACAGGGCCTGCCCGAACGGCGACGTGAGGCTTATGTGCAGCGTGCGCTCGCCGTCGGCGCGTGCCGGCCACACCTGCACGTCCCCGTCGCCGACCCGCCGCACGATACCGACCGTGAGCAGCTCGCGAGCGAAGATCCACTCGACCGGCTCGTCGTTCCCCACGTGGAAGGCCATCCTGATCGCGTACGGATCACCGGCGGTGTAGCTGAGCCCGGCGAGCAGGGGGACGGTGGTACGGTCGGGGACCACAAGCCGAAGGCCTAGCTCGGCAGAGACGGTGGCGCTGTTCATCGTCAGCCAAACCTTTTTCGTCGTCGGTCCCCTCTGCGGGGCTTTCACTGCTCTCACTGCTCCGAAACGGCGTCGTTCCTCGCGGGCTATCACGCGGAACAAAGAAACCTGTAGGAAAGATTCCGCCTCCACGCCCTTCTGTAACACACATCACAGCGCGACATTTGGGCATCTACCTGGCTAAACATCACCAACAGGGCCGTATTTGCAAGGGTTTTGCGTCTCGTTTTGGTCACCGTCGACTCCCCGGCGGGGCGTCTCGGGTGATTCGGGTCGAGCGAGGGTCGTTCGGTGCTTCTACGGATCAGGACGATGCTATGACACCGTAGCCCCCCGCCGGATGCATCCTCAGACCTTTGCCTCCCGACCGTGTCGTCTTTCAAGATCATTTGGTTGGCGGATACCGCTTCGCGAGCACTCTCGGATTGCTGTATGGTTTTCCACGTCGGCACCGTGAGGGGCCGCACAGGGCGGGCGATTAGCTCAGCGGGAGAGCGCTTCGTTCACACCGAAGAGGTCACTGGTTCGATCCCAGTATCGCCCACACTAGCAAGTCGCAGGTCAGAGCCTCCTGGTTGACGTCAATCGGGGGGCTTTTTCCATGTTCGGACATCTCGTACGGCCGAGGCCCGACGGGCCGTGCCCAAGGCGTGTTCGGGGCGTGCTCAAGTTCGGGGCGTGCTCAAGGCGGGCTCGGGGCGGGCACGTCCTGTCCGCGCGAGGTCCCGCAGGCTGTCCGCGCGAGGCCCTCAAGGCGCGGGTGGCGGCGCCGTGACGCCCGCAGGGCGCTGAACGGCGCCGCGCCCCTCCCCTTCCTCTCCGGGGGCGGGTCCGCGCCGCTGTGGCGCCCTCAGAGCCGAAGGGGCGACTGGGCCCGGAGAGGTGGAGGGTGCGGCGGGCCCTGGCTGTCGGTGGCCGGTGGCATCCTGGGGGCGTGAGAGCCCACACGGTAAGCCCCCTGTTCGTCGGCCGAGCCGACGAGCTCGCCGTCCTGGGAGACGCGCTCGCCAGGGCGCGCTCCGGGTCGGCCTCGACCGTGTTCGTGGGAGGCGAGGCCGGGGTCGGCAAGACCCGCCTCGTCCGCGAGTTCACCGAGCGCTCGGACGGCGCCCTGGTGCTGGTCGGCGGGTGCCTGGAGCTGGGCACCGACGGCCTCCCCTTCGCCCCCTTCACCGCGGTGCTGCGCAAGCTCGCCCGCGACCTGGGCCACGACGGCGTCGCCGCGCTGCTGCCCGGCGGGGCGACGCGGGGGCTCGCCCGGCTGCTGCCGGAGTTCGGCGAGCCGGAGAGGGAGGGCGCCGAGGCCAGGGCCAGGCTCTTCGAGCAGGTCCTGGGCCTGCTGGAGCGGCTCGCCGAGACCCGGCCGACGATCCTGGTCATCGAGGACGCCCACTGGGCCGACCGCTCCACCCGCGACCTGCTGTCGTTCCTCGTCCGCTACCAGCGCTCCGACGTGCCCCTGCTGACCCTGGTCACCTACCGGGCCGACGAGCTGCACCGCACCCACCCCCTGCGCCCGCTGCTGGCCGAGCTGAGCCGGGTCGACTGGGTCACCCGGCTCGACCTGCGCAGGCTGAGCCGCCGGGAGGTGGACCAGCAGGCCGCGAGCATCCTCGACGGCGAGCCGGTCGCCGATCTCGACCTGGTCTACGCGCGCAGCGAGGGAAACCCGCTGTTCGTCGAGGCGCTGCTCAGCGGGGGCGAGGGCGAGACGCTGCCCGACTCGCTGCGCGACCTGCTGCTGGCCAGTGTCGAGCGCCTGCCCGAGGAGACCCAGGAGCTGATGCGGCTCGCCGCCGCCGGCGGGGCGCGGATCGAGCACACGATGCTCTCGGCCGTCGCGGGGGCCGACGACGGCGAGCTCTCCCGCCTGCTGCGCCCGGCGGTGGCGGGCAACGTGCTCCTGGTCGACGGCGAGACGTACGCCTTCAGGCACGCCCTGATCCGCGAGGCCGTCCACGACGACCTGCTGCCCGGTGAGCGCACCCGCCTGCACACCCGTTTCGCCGAGGCCCTGGAGGGAAACCCCGGCATCCTGCCCGCTCCCCGGTCGGCCATCGAGCTCGCCCACCACTGGCACGCCGCGCACAACCCCCTCTGGGCGCTGATCAGCGCCTGGCACGCGGCCGCGGCCGCGAGGAAGACGGCGGCCTACGACGAGCAGCTGCGCATGCTGACCCGGGTCCTGGAGCTGTGGGAGGCGGTCCCCGACGCCGCGGAGCGGATCGAGGCCGACCACGTCGACGTGCTCCGGCAGGCCGTCACCGTGGCGCACCTGGCCGGGGAGTTCGAGCGGGGCATCTCCCTCGCCAAGGCGGCCCTGCGGGAGATCGACACCGCCACCGACCCGATCCGCGCCGCCCGGCTGCTGCGGCAGCGCGGGCTCGTCAGGTACGACCTCGGCAGGGCCGGGTTCCTGGAGGATCTCCGCACCGCCGTCTCGCTCGTTCCCGCCGAACCGCCGACCTCCCTGCGCGCCCAGGTCCTGGAGAACCTGTCGCGCATGCTCAGCGACCCCGCCGACTGGGCCGAGAAGGAGTCGCTCGCCGAGGAGGCCATGCGCATCGCCCGCGAGGCCGGCAACGCCGACATCGAGGCCCACGCGCTCGTCACGCTCACCTGGGCCAGGTGCCGATACTCCCGGATGGAGGAGCAGGTCGTCGCGTTCGCCGAGGCGCGGAAGATCGCGAGCAGGGCCAGCACCTACCACGCGCTGATGCGGGCCGTCATCTCCGAGTCCGACGCCCTGGAGGGGGCCGGGTGGCACGAGCGGGCCGCCGAGGTCGCCCGCGGCGGCATCGCCGACGCCGAGGCGTACGGCCTGGCCCGCACGTCCGGCGCCTTCCTGGCGATCAACCTGGTCGAGCCCCTGGTCTCCCTCGGCCGCTGGGACGAGGCGTCGGAGGTGGTCGAGCGCGGCCTGGAGGTCACCCCGCCGGCCCCCTACCGGGCGAGCCTGGAGGCCCTGGCCGCCGACATCGCGCTGGCCCGCGGGGAGCTCGGCCGGGCCGACGCGCTCTTCCGGTCCTCGCGGGCCGTGTTCGCCAGGGGCACCTACCGGGACCAGACGATCCTGCCCCAGCTGCGCAGGGAGATCGAGCTGCTGGTGGCGCGGGGCAGGGACGACGAGGCGTCCGCGCTCGTCGAGCGGACCCTGGACGAGCAGGACCTGGAGGGCAGCCCCCGCTACGTCTGGCCGCTCCTCCTCACCTGCCTGCGTGTGGTCGCGCCCTCGCCGTCCCCGCTGCCCCGGCTGCGCGCCGTGGCGGAGCGGCTCGGTCCGGTGGAGGGGGAGCTCCAGAGGGCGCACAGTCTCACCTTCACGGCCGAGGCCGCCCAGGCGGAAGGGGTGCCCGACCGGGGGGCGTGGGAGGCGGCGGCCGCCGCCTGGGCCGCGCTCCGCCAGCCCTACGCCGAGGCCCGCGCCCTGCTCGGCGCGGCACGGGCCGCCGTCGCGGCGGGGGAGCGCGACGAGGCCGCGCCTGGCCTGTCCCGGGCGGCGGAGCTCGCGGCGCGGGTCGGGGCCCCGCCGCTGGCCGCCGAGATCGGCTCCCTGGCCAGGCGGGCCAGGATCCCGCTCTCCGGGGAGCCCGTCCCCGCCGAGCCGGCCGCCGAGCGGGCCGGGCTCGGGCTCACCGCTCGCGAGCACGAGGTGCTGGGCCTGGTGGCGACCGGCCGCAGCAACCGCGAGATAGCGGGGGAGCTGTTCATCTCGGCGAAGACCGTGAGCGTGCACGTCTCCAACATCCTCGCCAAGCTGGGCGCCTCCTCGCGCGGCGAGGCCGCGGCGACGGCACACCGGCTGCGCCTGTTCGAACGGTGAAACGTCACCACGTTTCACCTTGCTATCCGTTGAGCCACATATTTCCAGCTGAATAGTTCAAAACAGCTCTTTATCTCGCATCCTTTGGGTCTCGTGCCGAGAGGTGCCCGGCTCCTGAGCCTTGGAACGGCACCCTCCGGGCCGGTCGGCGACCGCGAGGACCGCGCCGCGCGGGCCGTGTCGTGCGGGCCGTGTCGTGCGGGCGGCGTCATGTGGGCGCCCCCATATATGGATGTGCGGGGCCGCGTCGCACAGGTGACGTCCTGGAGACGTACGGACCGAATCCTGCGGGCGGTGTCATGGACACGCGGACCGCGTCATACAGGCCGGGACGGGCGGGCTCGCGGGTTCCGGCCGCCCGCCTCCGTCGCGCAAGCCGTTCCGTCCCGGTGGTGTTTCGGGCATGTGTCCCCGGGCCTCGCCGTGCCGCCGGTGCCCCCTCCGCCCCACCCCGCGGGGGCCTTCCCGAGCTCCCCCGAGCCCCTCGCGCGCCGGTCGGACGAGGGGCCGGAAGGCCCCCGTAGCAGGCAGATCGGCCGGATCGCACGCGGGGCCGTACCCGGAAGTAAGCCACCCTTCTCGACCCGTTGACGCGGCCGTAGCACGTATGTAACATTTGGCCAGCGCAATGCAAAAATATTGCAAAGTCCTGTTAAATTCTCTCTGTTCTCCGCAACTTACGGCAGTGATGTGCTGCGCCGGCACATCCCTCCCACCCCTCCGGAGAGGCCCCAGGTGATGTCGTTCTCGGCATTGCGCGGTCGGTCGCCGCCATGGCGGCCCCGGTTGCGACACTCATCGCCCCCGCGCCGACGCTGACCGGTACGGCCGTCACGGCCCGCGCCCGGCAGAACGTCCCGCGCCGCCGCCGCAGCCGGTAAGGGGCCCGGGGTTCCGGACGTCCCCCGTCCGGTACCCATCGACAGAGCTCACCGAATCCGACGTTCACCCATCGCTCGTCCCGCCGGTCGTCTCCACGAGAGGAACGCCGGCGTACACGGCGAACAGCACCCCCCAGCGACGAACGAGGCACGGCTCGCGGATCGGCCCGCACAGATCACCCGGCCGGCCCGTACGCCGGATTCCGACGACCCGGAGGAAAAGGGTCAGAGATCCGCGTCTCGTGGGCGAGGCACCCCCCGGTGCCGAGCGCGTCGCCCGGCGGAGGCCACGGCCTCCCTCCCGACCCTGTCGTTCCAGACGAGAGATAGAGGAACGCAATGAGAAAGCAGTACCTGGCGTTACGGCTGATGGCGGCGATGGCCGCGACCAGCCTGCTCGCTCTGGCCGGGGCGGTCGTCGCACCGGCCTCGGCGGCGGCCGGCCCCAACCTCGCGGCGGGCAAGCCGGCCTCGTCCAGCAGTGCCAACGCCCCCTACGGGGCGGGCAACGTCACCGACGGCAACGCCACCACCTACTGGGAGAGCAACAACAACGCCTTCCCGCAGTGGGTCCAGGTGGACCTCGGGGCCGCGGCCAGCGTCGACCAGGTCGTCCTGAAGCTGCCGCCCGCGACGGCCTGGGAGACCAGGACGCAGACCCTGTCGGTGCTGGCGGGCACGAGCGCCACGCCCACCACGACGGTCGTGGGTTCGGCCGGCTACACCTTCAACCCGGCGACCGGCAACACGGTGACGATCAACTTCGCCGCGACCAGCGCCCGCTACCTGCGGCTGAACCTCACCGGCAACACCGGCTGGCCGGCCGGCCAGATCTCCGAGTTCGAGATCTACGGCCCCGTCAGCGGCGGTGACACGACGCCGCCGAGCACGCCGTCGAACCTGGCCTACACCGAGCCCGGCTCGGGCCAGATCAGGCTGACCTGGAACGCCTCGACCGACAACGTCGGCGTGACCGGTTACGACGTCTACGCCAACAACGCCCTGCGCGGCAGCGTGGCGGGCAACGTCTTGACCTACACCGACACCCAGCCGGCCACCGCGACGGTGTCCTACTACGTCAAGGCCAAGGACGCCGCGGGCAACCAGTCGGGCAACAGCAACACCGTCACCCGCCAGGGCAGCACCCCGACCGGGACGAACCTGGCCATCGGCAAGGCGATCACCGCCTCCTCCTCGGTCTTCACGTTCGTGGCCACCAACGCCAACGACAACAACACGGCGACCTACTGGGAGGGCAACGGCGGCAGCTACCCGAACACGCTGACCGTCAGCCTCGGGGCGAACGCCAGCCTCAGCTCCGTCGTGCTGAAGCTGAACCCCGACAGCGCCTGGGGAACGCGCACGCAGAACATCCAGGTCCTCGGCCGCACGCAGAGCTCGACCACCTTCACCAACCTGGTGTCGGCGGCGAACTACGTCTTCAACCCCGCCACCGGCAACACGGTGACGATCCCGGTCGGCGGCGCCTACGCCGACATCCAGCTCAGGATCACCTCCAACACCGGCGCCCCCGCCGGGCAGATCGCCGAGTTCCAGGTCATCGGCACCCCGGCGCCGAACCCGGACCTGACGATCACCGCCCTGACCGCGTCCCCCGCCTCTCCGGTCGAGACCGCCTCCGTCACGCTCTCGGCCACGGTGCGCAACGCCGGCACGGCGGCCTCCGGCGCGACGAACGTCGACTTCTACCTCGGCACCACCAAGGTCGGCACCGCCGCGGTCGGCGCGCTCGCCGCCGGGGCGTCCGCCACGGTGTCGGCCGTCGCCGCCCCGCGTGACGCGGGCAGCTACGCGCTGAGCGCCAAGGTCGACGAGGCCAACAGCGTCGTCGAGCAGAACGAGTCGAACAACACCTTCGCGGCCTCCTCCCCGCTCGTGATCACGCCGGTCAGCACCTCCGACCTGGTCGCCACGACCAGCTGGACCCCCAGCAACCCGTCCAACGGCGCCGTCGTCACCTTCTCCGTGGCGATCAAGAACCAGGGCACCCTGGCCTCCGCGAGCGGCGCCCACGGCATCACGCTGAACGTCCTCAACGAGGCGGGCACGGTCGTCCGTACCCTGACCGGCTCCTACTCCGGCGTGATCGCGCCGGGCGCCACCACCAGCCCGGTGAACCTGGGCACCTGGACGGCGGCCAACGGCAAGTTCACCGTCAGGACGGTCCTCGCCGACGACGCCAACGAGCTCGCGGTCAAGCGGGCCAACAACACCAGCACCCAGCCGTTCTTCGTCGGCCGCGGCGCCAACATGCCGTACGACTTCTACGAGGCCGAGGACGCCGTCGTCGGCGGCGGGGCGGCCGTGGTCGGCCCCAACCGCGAGATCGGCGACGTGGCCGGTGAGGCGTCCGGCCGCAGGGCCGTCACGCTGAACAACACGGGCAACTACGTCGAGTTCACCACCAAGGCCAGCACCAACACGCTGGTCACCCGCTTCTCCATCCCCGACTCCGCGGGCGGCGGCGGCATCAACTCGACGCTGAACGTCTACGTCAACGGCACCTTCCTCAAGCCCATCAACCTGACGTCCAAGTACGCCTGGCTGTACGGCCCCGAGGCCGGTCCCAACAACTCGCCCGGCTCCGGCGGCCCGCGTCACATCTACGACGAGGCCAACGTCATGCTCGGGACCACCGTCCCGGCCGGCAGCAAGATCAGGCTGCAGAAGGACGCCGCCAACACCACCACGTACGCGATCGACTTCATCAACACCGAGCAGGTCTCGCCGGTCGCGAACCCCGACCCCGCCAAGTACACGACCCCCACCGGCTTCACCCACCAGGACGTGCAGAACGCCCTCGACCGGGTGCGGATGGACACCACCGGCAACCTGGTCGGCGTCTACCTGCCGGCGGGCACTTACCAGACGGCCAGCAAGTTCCAGGTCTACGGCAAGGCCGTCAAGGTCGTCGGCGCGGGTCCCTGGTACACCCAGTTCCGGGCGCCCGACACCCAGGACAACACCGACGTCGGCTTCCGCGCCGAGGCCAGCGCCAACGGCTCGTCCTTCGCGAACTTCGCCTACTTCGGCAACTACACCTCGCGCATCGACGGCCCGGGCAAGGTGTTCGACTTCTCCAACGTCGCCGACGTGGTGATCGACAACATCTGGAACGAGCACATGGTCTGCCTCTACTGGGGCGCCAACACCGACCGGGTGACGATCAAGAACTCCCGCATCCGCAACATGTTCGCCGACGGCATCAACATGACCAACGGCAGCACGGACAACCTCGTCAGCAACAACGAGGCCCGCGCCACCGGTGACGACAGCTTCGCGCTGTTCTCGGCCATCGACGCCGGCGGCGCCGACATGAAGGGCAACGTCTACGAGAACCTGACGTCCATCCTGACCTGGCGGGCCGCGGGCGTCGCGGTCTACGGCGGGTACGACAACGTCTTCAGGAACATCTACATCGCCGACACGCTGGTCTACTCCGGCATCACGATCAGCTCGCTGGACTTCGGTTACCCGATGAACGGCTTCGGCGCCAGCCCGCCCACCAGGTTCGAGAACATCTCGATCGTCCGCGCCGGCGGTCACTTCTGGGGCCAGCAGGTCTTCCCGGCGATCTGGGTCTTCTCCGCCTCCAAGGTCTTCCAGGGCATCCGCGTCAACAACGTGGACATCGTGGACCCGACCTACGGCGGCATCATGTTCCAGACCAACTACGTCGGCAGCCAGCCGCAGAACCCGGTCACCGACACGATCTTCACGAACGTCTCGATCACCGGTGCCAGGAAGAGCGGCGACGCCTTCGACGCCAAGTCCGGCTGGGCCATCTGGGCCAACGAGATGCCCGAGCCCGGTCAGGGCCCGGCGGTCGGCTCGGCCACGTTCAACAACCTGCAGCTGAGCAACAACTTCCAGAACATCCGGAACACGACGTCGACCTTCACGATCAACGTCAACCCGTGATCCGGCAGGAAGCCGGTGATCCCGTAGGAAGATCTCGGGAGAACCCGTAGTACCGGTGCCGCCGGGAGGTCCGACCCTCCCGGCGGCACTTTCCCGTTCTCCCGGGCTTCCTCCCGCCGGAACCCGGCCGGACGGTCCAGGCGGGCCCCGGACGGCGCCGGACGGCCCCGGACGGTCTCGCGCCGTTCCGGGGGACGTCCGGGGCTGATCTCCCCTGTTCGCCGCCGACCAGCGGGAAGATCCTCGTACAATGTCCCGATGGTTTCCCCCGAGAACGGCCCCGAGGTGAGCGACGCGTCGCGGGTCCTGCAGCGCGTCTTCGGCTACGACTCGTTCCGGGCGGGCCAGCAGGAGATCATCGAGCACGTCGTGTCCGGCGGCGACGCCCTCGTGCTCATGCCGACCGGCGGCGGCAAGTCGCTGTGCTACCAGATCCCCGCCCTCGTGCGTAAGGGCACCGGAGTGGTGATCTCGCCGCTCATCGCGCTCATGCAGGACCAGGTCGACGCCCTCACCGCGCTCGGCGTACGGGCCGGGTTCCTCAACTCCACCCAGGACTTCGAGGAGCGCCGCGCCGTCGAGTCGGCCTTCCTCTCCGGCGAGCTGGACCTGCTCTACCTGGCGCCGGAGCGCCTGCGGGTCGACGCCACGCTGCGGCTGCTCGACAGCGGGGTGATCTCGCTGTTCGCCATCGACGAGGCGCACTGCGTGGCCCAGTGGGGGCACGACTTCCGGCCCGACTACCTCGCCCTGTCCGCGCTGCACGAGCGCTGGCCGGACGTGCCGCGCATCGCGCTGACCGCGACGGCCACCGAGGCCACCCACGCCGAGATCGCCTCCCGCCTGAACCTGGAGAGGGCCCGCCACTTCGTGGCGAGCTTCGACCGCCCCAACATCCAGTACCGCATCGCCCCCAAGAACGAGCCCAAGCGGCAGCTGCTGGAGCTGCTGCGCACCGAGCACGCCGGGGACGCGGGCATCGTCTACTGCCTGTCGCGAAACTCGGTCGAGAAGATCGCCGAGTTCCTGGTGCAGAACGGCGTCGAGGCGCTGCCCTACCACGCGGGGCTCGACGCCCGCGTCCGCGCCGCCAACCAGGCGCGCTTCCTGCGCGAGGACGGCCTCGTCATGGTCGCCACCATCGCGTTCGGCATGGGGATCGACAAGCCCGACGTGCGCTTCGTCGCCCACCTCGACCTGCCCAAGTCCGTCGAGGGCTACTACCAGGAGACCGGCAGGGCCGGGCGCGACGGCCTGCCCTCCACCGCGTGGCTCGCCTACGGCCTCCAGGACGTCGTGCAGCAGCGCAAGATGATCGACACCTCCGAGGGCGACGACGCCCACCGCCGCCGCCTCGCGGCCCACCTGGACGCCATGCTCGCCCTGTGCGAGGCGGTCGAGTGCCGCCGCGCGCGGCTGCTCGCCTACTTCGGCCAGCAGGGCACCGCCTGCGGCAACTGCGACACCTGCCTGTCGCCGCCGGAGTCGTGGGACGGCACGGTCGCCGCGCAGAAGGTCCTGTCGACCGTGTTCCGGCTCATGCGCGAGCGCCGCCAGAAGTTCGGCGCCGGGCAGATCATCGACATCCTCCTCGGCAGGAAGACGGCCAAGGTCATCCAGCACGACCACGACGGCCTCACGGTGTTCGGCATCGGCACGGAGCTGGGCGAGGCCGAGTGGCGTGGCGTGGTGCGCCAGCTGCTCGCCCAGGGGCTGCTCGCCGTCGAGGGCGACTACGGCACGCTGGTGCTGACCGAGGCGAGCGCCGAGGTCCTGGGCCGCAAGCGCCAGGTCCCGCTGCGGCGCGAGCCGGAGAGGGCGCCGAAGGCCGCGAGGCCTTCCAAGAGCTCCACCTCGCGCCGGGCCGAGCCCGTCGAGATGCCGGAGGAGGCGGCGCCGGTGTTCGAGCTGCTCCGCGCCTGGCGCGGCGCCACCGCGAAGGAGCAGGGCGTGCCCGCTTACGTGATCTTCCACGACGCGACCCTGCGCGAGATCGCGACCAGGTCCCCCTCGTCCCTGGCCGAGCTGGGCACGATCAGCGGGATCGGCGAGAACAAGCTGGCCAAGTACGGCCAGCAGGTCCTCGACACCCTCGCGGGATCCGGTGAGGGATCCGGGGGCGGCTCCGGCCGGGAATCCGGGGTCGGCGAGGAAGCCCTTCTGGAGTTCCCCTGAGGTAGAATCGGGCGAATTCGGGCCTGATGGCTCGCGCAGTGAGACGCATGTAGGAGCCTGGAGGCTGTCGTCCGCCTCCGGGCTTCTCGCGTTGGCGGATCCCCCCGTGGCTGCGAACCCCCGAAAGAGGACGATCGTTGGCTGACAGAAGGAACGATCCGGTGGTGGTCGTCGGGCTCGGCCGCTTCGGCAGCTCCCTCGCGGTCGAGCTGTTCCGCAGGGGCACCGAGGTGCTCGCCATCGACAGCCGCCCCAAGGTGGTGCAGAGCCTGGCGGGGAAGCTCACCCACGTCGTCGTCGCCGACTCCACCGACATCGAGGCGCTGCGGCAGATGGGGGTGCCCGACTTCTACCGGGCGGTGGTCGCCATCGGCACCGACCTGGAGTCCAGCATCCTCACCACGTCCCTGCTCGTCGAGCTGGAGATCGAGGACGTCTGGGCCAAGGCGATCAGCCGCGAGCACGGCCGCATCCTGGAGCGGGTCGGCGCCCACCACGTGATCCTCCCCGAGCACGACATGGGGGAGCGGCTCGCCCACCTGCTCAACGGGCGGATGCTCGACTACATGGAGGTCGACGGCGACTACGCGGTGGTCAAGACCCGCCCGCCCCGCGAGTACGTCGGCGTGCCCCTCGGCGAGTCCAACCTGCGGCGCAAGTACGGCGTGACCGTGGTCTGCGTGAAGGGCGAGCACGACGAGTTCACCTACGCCGACGCCGGGACCGTGCTGGGGTACGGGGACGTGATCGTCATCGCGGGCAAGATCGAGCAGGTGGAGCGGTTCACCGAGCTGCCCTGAGCCCTACCGGGGTTTCCCGCCGCCTCGGACCTCCCTCACCGCTCGTGATCGTCCTAGACTGGGCCGAACTTACTAGAATGGAGTTCGGTAGCGATGCGATTCGGACTGTTCCTCAATGAATCCCAGAAACCGGACGCGCTCGGCCGGCTGCGGGAGCGCATCGCCCGCGGGGCAGACGACGGCTTCTCCTCGGTGTGGATGTCCCACACGTTCGGCCTCGACACGCTGACCGCGCTCGCCGTGATCGGAAGCCAGGTGCCCGGGATCGAGCTCGGCACCGGCGTCGTCCCGACCTACCCGCGCCACCCGGCGGCCCTCGCCCAGCAGGCGCTCACCGTCAACGCCGTCCTCGACGGGCGGCTCGCCCTCGGCATCGGGCTCTCCCACCAGATCGTGATCGAGGGCATGTACGGCCTCGGCTTCGACCGGCCCGCCCGCCACATGCGCGAGTACCTGTCGATCCTGATGCCGCTCGTACGCGGGGAGAACGCGGCCTTCGAGGGGGAGACCCTCACGGGACGGCTGGGGCTGAACACGCCGGGGCCGAGGGACATGCCCGTGCTCATCGCCGCGCTGGCCCCGAGGATGCTCAAGCTGGCCGGGGAGGTGGCCGACGGCACCGTGCTGTGGATGACCGGCGCCAGGACGGTGGCCGAGCACGTGGTGCCCGCCGTCACCGAGGCCGCGCGGGCCGCCGGGCGCCCCGAGCCGAGGATCGTGTGCGCGCTGCCCGTCTGCGTCACCGGCGACCCCGAGGCGGCCAGGGCGCTCGCCGCCGAGCGGTTCGCGATCTACGGCCAGCTGCCGTCGTACCGGGCGGTGCTCGACAGGGAGGGCGCCGAGGGCCCGGCGGACGTGGCGATCATCGGCGACGAGGACGAGGTGGGGGCGCGGATCGAGGCGCTCGCCAAGGCCGGGGTCACCGACTTCGTCGCCGCCGAGTACTCGCCGGACCCCCGGACGCGGGAGTTCCTCAAGAGCCTCCTCTGAGGGCTCCCGAGGGCTCCCGAGGACCCTTGAGGGCTCCGCCGCTCGCCCGCCCGTCCCGGCTCAGACGCCGAAGGCGCTCAGGGCCGCCCAGGCCGTCCCCGCGCCGGTGACGGTCCCGGCGGCGACCTGGGCGGGCGTGTGGTGGGTGAGCCTGACCCGCGCCCAGCACACCATCGCCACGACCAGCGCGCCGGCGACCAGCGTGGGCACGGCGGGCAGCACGTGGGCCAGCACCACCACGGTGCCCGCCGACACGGCCGCGTGGAAGGAGATCTTCCACCAGAGGGTGATCGGGACCGTGACCGCGAGCGCGGCCAGCATCGCGGTCACCGTGGCCACCAGGAGCCGGGGCGCGCCCAGGAGGATCAGCAGCGTCAGCGCGACGACCACCGCCGCGACCGCCACCAGCAGCGGAACCGTCCGGCTCGCCCGGTCGACCAGGTGGTGGGAGTCGAGGCGCCCGGAACGGACCCCGTTCAGGATCACCAGGGCCGGGATCCCGCCGCACAGGGCCGAGGCCACCAGGCCCCAGGCCGCGCCCGGCCAGCCGTCGGCCATCAGCCCGACGAGCGGAGGCAGCCCGATGACCAGCACCTGTGGCGCGAACAGCCCGGTCACCCACCGGGCCGCCGCTCCCGCGGCGTTCTCGCCGTCGCCCGCCATCTCCTGACCGGTCATCTGAATCCTTCCAGCGCGGAGACCCCGCTCCCGGGCTTTCCGGTGAGGGGGTCGCCCGCCCGCGTCGACATGAGGGTTGCGGGGCCCGTGGGCCCCGTGGAGCCACCCTGTCAGCTGAGGGGCCCGGGGACGAACATCCACGGGCCGTACGGCCTCAGGTCGTCCGGAGCGGCCGGAGCGGCCGGAGCGGCCGGGGAGGTGGCTCGGCGGTGACCCCCGGCAGCGATCCGGACGACAACCCCGTACGGGGGCCCGGAGGGTGACACGGCGCCCCGTGAGGGCGGCGGGCCGCGCTCACGGGTGCGGGTGTGCCCCGGGCTTGAGGCGGTGGTCAGTCGTTGGCGTGCAGGGTGCTGTTGAGCTCCACGCCCGTCCCCTTGCGGGGTACCGCCTCGACCGCGCCCGAGGTGGAGTTGCGGCGGAACAGCAGGCCGGAGGCGCCGGAGAGCTCGGACGCCCTGACCACCCGCCCCTCGGGCAGGACCACCTTGGTCCCGGCGGTGACGTACAGGCCCGCCTCCACGACGCAGTCGTCGCCCAGGGAGATGCCGACGCCGCTGTTGGCGCCCAGCAGGCAGCGCCGCCCGATGGAGATGACCTGCCTGCCGCCGCCGGACAGGGTGCCCATGATCGAGGCGCCGCCGCCGACGTCCGAGCCGTCGCCCACGACGACGCCCGCCGAGACGCGGCCCTCGACCATGGAGGTGCCGAGCGTCCCGGCGTTGAAGTTGACGAAGCCCTCGTGCATCACGGTCGTGCCGCTCGCCAGGTGCGCGCCGAGGCGGACCCGGTCGGCCTCGGCGATCCGGACGCCGCCGGGCACCACGTAGTCGACCATCCGGGGGAACTTGTCCACGCCGTAGACGGTCACCTGCCCCCGGGCGCGCAGGCGCAGGCGCACCTCCTCGAAGCCCTCGACGGCGCACGGGCCGTGGTTGGTCCACACCACGTTGCTGAGCAGGCCGAACAGCCCGTCCAGGTTCTGGCCGTGCGGCTGGACGAGACGCGCCGACAGCAGGTGCAGGCGCAGGTAGGCGTCGTGGGCGTCGGCCGGGGCCTCCGACAGCTTGGCGATGCCGGTGCGTACCGCGACCACCTCCACGCCGCGGTCCTCGTCGGGGCCGAGCAGCGCGGCGACCCCGGAACCTAGCTCCTCGACCGCCTCCTGTTCGGTCAGCCGCGTGGTGCCGGGCGAGGAGGGCTCGCCGAGCCGCGGGGACGGGAACCACGTGTCGAGCACGGTTCCGCCGGAGGTGATGGTCGCGATGCCGGCCGCGTACGCGCCGGTGATCTGGGCTGCTGCGTTCACGCCGACCAAGCCTAGCCAAAGTGGCCGCAATGGCAGTACGCCGAGGGAGCGTCGTCCGTGTGCCCGCCGTGCCCGGTGGTTAGCGTGGCCGCCATGTTGCAGGGGATCGACGTGTCGAACTGGCAGGGCGCCGTCAACTGGGGCGCGCACGCGAAGGGCGGGGTCTCCTTCGCCTTCGCCAAGGCGAGTGAGGGGAGTACCTTCACCGACAAGTGGTTCGGCGCCAACTGGAACGGCATGCGCGAGAGCTGGATCGTCTGCGGCGCCTACCATTTCGCCCGTCCCGCCGGAGATCCCGAGGCGCAGGCGGTGCACTTCCTGCGGATCGTGCAGCGGGCCGGGGGGCTGCGCCGGGGGGACCTGCTCGCGCTCGACCTGGAGACCAACGACCACCTCCCGGCGCACCGGGTGGCGCGGTTCGCCCGCAGCTGGTGCCAGGCGATCGTCGCGCTGTCGGGGGTCAGGCCGGTGATCTACACGTTCCTGTCGTTCGCGCGCGGCGGCAACTGCGCCGGGCTGGAGCCCTACCCGCTGTGGATCGCCGCGCCCGACCACCCCCGGGGCAGGCCGGAGGTGCCGAGGCCGTGGGACAGGTGGACGATCCACCAGCACTCGAACAAGCCCGTCGATCGCAACGTCTTCCGCGGCACCCGGGCCGAGCTGACCTCGCTGGGCTACCGCAGGAGCCGCGACGCCTGAGAAATCGCGTTGCCGACACCGGTAGCATCGATTCCCAGACCATCCGTCTACGTCTCCCAGGGAGCAACCGTGTCCGCCGTGCCAGAACTTCGTATCACCCTCGCCGGAGCCGCGCGTGTGGTGGCGGGAGGCACGACGTACGGGGAGGCGCTGGAGGCCGACGGCCGCTCGGTGGTCGCCGCCCGCGTCGACGGCGAGCTGAGGGACCTCGCGGCCCGGGTGGCCGAGGGCGACGTGATCGAGCCGGTCCCGGTGGGCAGCGCCGACGGGCGCGCCATCGTCCGCCACTCCACCGCGCACGTCATGGCCCAGGCCGTCCAGGAGATCTTCCCCGAGGCCAGGCTGGGCATCGGCCCGCCGGTCGAGAACGGCTTCTACTACGACTTCGACGTCAAGGACCCGTTCACCCCCGAGGACCTCAAGCGCGTCGAGAAGCGCATGCGCGAGATCGTCAAGCAGGGGCAGCTCTTCTCCCGCAGGCCCGTCTCCGACGAGCAGGCCGCCGAGGAGCTCGCCTCGGAGCCGTACAAGCTGGAGCTGATCGGCCTCAAGGGCGGCGCGGCCGACGAGGAGAGCGTCGAGGTGGGCGGCGGAGAGCTGACCATCTACGACAACCTCGACGCCAAGACCGGCGAGCTGTGCTGGAAGGACCTGTGCCGAGGCCCCCACGTGCCGACCACCCGGTCCATCCCGGCGTTCAAGCTGATGCGCTCGGGCGGCGCCTACTGGCGGGGCAGCGAGAAGAACCCGCAGCTCCAGCGGATCTACGGCACCGCGTGGGAGTCGCGCGAGAAGCAGGACGAATACCTCCACATGCTGGAGGAGGCCGAGAAGCGCGACCACCGCAAGCTGGGCGCCGAGCTCGACCTGTTCTCCTTCCCCGACGAGCTGGGCTCGGGCCTGCCGGTCTTCCATCCCAAGGGCGGGGTGATCCGCCGCGTGATGGAGGACTACTCGCGCAGGCGGCACGAGGAGGCGGGATACTCCTTCGTCAACACCCCGCACATCACCAAGGAGGGGCTCTACAAGATCTCCGGCCACCTCGACTGGTACGCCGACGGGATGTTCCCCCCCATGGAGCTTGAGGGGGCCAAGTACTACCTCAAGCCGATGAACTGCCCGATGCACAACCTGATCTTCAGGTCCCGCGGGCGGTCCTACCGGGAGCTGCCGCTGCGGCTGTTCGAATTCGGGGCGGTCTACCGCTACGAGAAGTCCGGGGTCATCCACGGCCTCACCCGGGTGCGCGGCATGACGCAGGACGACGCGCACATCTACTGCACCCGCGACCAGATGCGCGACGAGCTCAAGTCGCTGCTGCGCTTCGTGCTCGACCTGCTCCGCGACTACGGGCTTGACGACTTCTACCTGGAGCTGTCGACCAAGGACCCGGTCAAGTTCGTCGGCAACGACGAGGACTGGGAGGAGGCGACCGAGACCCTGCGCGAGGTCGCCGAGTCGGAGAAGCTGGAGCTCGTCCTCGACCCGGGCGGCGCGGCGTTCTACGGGCCGAAGATCTCCGTCCAGGCCCGTGACGCGATCGGCAGGACCTGGCAGATGTCGACGATCCAGCTCGACTTCAACCTGCCGCACCTCTTCGAGCTGGGCTACCAGTCGACCGACGGCTCCCGGCAGCAGCCCGTCATGATCCACCGGGCGCTGTTCGGCTCGATCGAGCGCTTCTTCGGTGTCCTGGTCGAGCACTACGCGGGCGCGTTCCCCCCCTGGCTCGCGCCGGTCCAGGTGGTCGGCATCCCGATCGCCGAGGCCCACGCGCCCTACCTCCAGGACCTCGCCAAGAAGGCCCGCGAGCGGGGCATCAGGATCGAGGTCGACGCCTCCGACGACCGCATGCAGAAGAAGATCCGCAACGCGCAGAAGTCCAAGGTGCCCTTCATGCTCCTGGCGGGCGACGACGACATCGCCAACGGCGCGGTCTCCTTCCGCTTCCGCGACGGCGAGCAGAAGAACGGGGTGCCGGTCGACGAGGCGATCGCCGAGATCGTCGACGCGATCGAGCGCCGGGTCCAGGTCTGACCTCCCCCGTCCACGGGGTGTACGGGGGGCTTCACGGCCCCCCGTACGTCGTTCCCGGGCCCTCGTCCCGGGGTTCTCCGGGGTGTCCTTGAACGTCCTGCGGCCTGAGCCGGGACCCTCCGGCGTCCCGCTACCGGCCCTTCGCCCGGGGCCCTCGGCGCTTTTTCGGCGTCCTACGCGTCGTCGCCGGGCTCCGTGGGAGCCTTCGAGCCGGTCTCGCCCGGCATCCGGACGTCCTCGACGTCGACGTTGACCTCCACGACCCGCATGCCCAGCATCCGGCTGATGGTCCGGGCCACGTTGGTCTTGACCTCGTTGGCCACGTCCATCACCACGTGCCCGTACTCCGCCACGATCGACACGTCCACGGCCGCCGTACGGTCCTGCACGTGGGCGTTGACGCCCCGGGGGCCGCGCCTGGCGATGCCCGCGCGCTCGCGCATCGGCTCCACCGCGTGGGCGGCGTCGCCTCCCAGCTCGGCGACGCCCGTGACCTCAAGCGTGGCGAGGGCCGCGACCTTCTCCACCACCTCGTCGGCGACCTTGATCCGGCCCTTCACCACGGCCGAGGACACCGCGGAGACGGGAGACACCTGAGACACCGGCGACACAGCGGACACGGGGGACGGCGCCGTCCTGGCGGGAACGGGAACGGGAACAGGGGAGGGGACGGGCACGTCGTCCGGCGTCTCGGACACGGGTGACGGCTCGGGGAGCGCCTCGACGACGGCGAGGAAGGGCTCGCCCGTGGGGAAGGCCGGCTCGTCGGAGGACGGAACCGGTGAGGGGGACGGCGAGGGCGGCTCCGTGGCGGCGGACAGGGACAGGCTGAGGGAGAACGGGCGAGTGGGCCGCCCGCCCGTCTCCGCGGAGGACACGGGGGACGCAGAGGGCACAGGGGACACGGAGGACGTGGAAGGCGTGGGAGATGTGGAGAACGTCGGAGACGCTGGGGACCCGGGGGACGCGGTCTCCTCGGTCGGCTCCTCGACGGAGACGTCGGTCATAAGGGTGCTCCTCGGCAGTCGATGATCGTGCTGGGGGGATTCTGCCGGAAATCTGCCGCATTCGTCCGTCAATACCGTGTGACATCCGCCGCCCGTTCCGTACCGGTCCAGCATCTTGGCCGGTCCAGCCCCCAAGCGAGGGCACGAGCGGCGGGCCCGGCAAGGGCGCCGGCAGGGCCCCGAGCGACGGCATGGGCAAAGGCACGAGCCGGCACCCGGACGAGGGCGCGGGCAGGGACCCGAACCACGGCGCGGTGGGGCACGGGTGAAGACCCGAACGAGGGCGCGGGCGGAGGTACGAACGGGGGCACAGACGGGGGGATCGGCGGGGCTCCGGGCGGGAGGACAGGCGGGCGGAGGCGCCGGGGGAGGCGCAAGACGGCGGGGATCGGCGTGGCAATATGCTGGCGACCATGAGCAACGAGCCGGAGGCGCAGCACGGAGCGGGGACACCGGACGCGTTCCAGAGACTCTGGACCCCTCACCGGATGGCCTACATCAAGGGCGCCAGCAAACCCACCGGTTCCGGCCCCGAGGACGGCTGCCCGTTCTGCGAGATCCCCCACATGAGCGACGAGGACGGCCTGGTCGTCGCCCGGGGGGAGACGGTCTTCGCCCTGCTCAACCTCTACCCGTACAACTCCGGCCACCTGATGGTCTGCCCTTACCGGCACGTGCCGGACTACACGGACCTGGACGAGACCGAGACCTTCGAGCTCGCCGACTTCACCCGGCGGGCGCTGGTCGCCCTGCGCAAGGCGAGCGGCGCGCAGGGCTTCAACGTGGGCATGAACCTGGGCGGTGTGGCGGGCGCCGGGATCGCCGCCCACCTGCACCAGCACGTGGTGCCCCGGTGGGGCGGCGACACCAACTTCATGCCCGTCGTCGGCCAGACCAGGGTGCTCCCTCAGCTGCTGCGCGACACCAGGGAGCTGCTCGCCGGCTCCTGGCCCGGGTCGTCGTAGCGCGAGTCGACCTCGTCCAGGGCCCTGATGCCCGCCGACAGCGTCAGCGGCACGGCGAGCGCCAGCGCCATCGACAGCACCGCGGCGCCCGAGTCGTTGACCAGCATGCCGACCACCCCGCTGACCAGGGTGCCGATCAGCCCGGCCCGCAGCGCGGGGGAGTGCGCGAACGCGGCGGGCAGCACCCCCGCGGTCGCCTGCTCGGGACGCAGCAGCGCGTAGACGAGGAACGCCACCGCGGCGATCACGACCGGCATCAGGTTGGGGCTGAGCAGCGTGCCCAGCATCGCGCCGAACTTGCGGCCGATCACGTCCATGGCCTCGCCGGTGAACACCTGGCCGACGAAGCGGCCCAGGTGTGTCTGCGAGCCCGGCGGGCGCAGATAGTCGAGGTAGGCGATGGACATCACGATGACGCCGCCCGCCACGCAGAACGCGCCCAGCTTGACGATCGAGACCCGCCTGCCCGCGATCAGCAGCGCGGTCACCGCGATGCCCGGCACGAACGCGATCACCCCGCCGAAGTCGCTGCCCACGCCCGGCCAGCCGCCCAGGATCATCGCGAAGCCGCCGAGCACCGCCACGACGACGGCCGCCACCATGCTCGCGCGGCCGCCGGGTGAGGTCCGATCGGCCGCGACGCCGCCCGCCGCCGAGCCCGCGCGGTCGCGGTGCTCCGGCAGATCCGCCGCGACGTCGTCTGCTCGAACGCGGTGCTCCGCCCGATCCGCCACGGCGCCGACCGGCCGGCCGTCGCCGACCGGCCGATCCGCCGCGACGTCGCCCGCCTGACCGCTCCCGGCCGGCACAGGCGGCGCGGTCGGCGCGGCCGGCGCGGTCGGGCGGTTCCCGCGCGCCAGCCGGTGCGCGATCGTGGCGGCCAGCAGCAGCACCGAGGTGGCGAAGAGCGCGAACGGGATGTTGCCCAGGCCGTAGTAGCGGGCCCCGACCACGGCGCTGTAGCCCATCACGCTGTTGAGCTGCAGCGTCGTCCCGGTCAGCAGGTCGCCCGCGAGCACCGTCGCGGTCACCCCGGCCACCACCCCCAGCGGCCCGAGCGGCGCCCGGCGCCAGGGCCCCGCCAGCGCCGCCGTGGCCAGCAGCAGCGCGCCTCCGGCGATCCCGCCGACCAGCGCGAGCACCGGCGATCCCGCGTGGTGCCAGGGGGTGAGGTTCACCAGGTACGTCGACACCGGCACCGAGGCCAGCGCCACCGCGGCCACCCGGACACCGGTCAGCCCCCGCCTGCGGCGCAGCAGCAGGAACGCGGTCAGGTAGAAGGCGACCTGCAGCACCGCGACCGCGGTGAAGAAGAGCCCGCCCACGTTCCTGATCGTCTCCCCGGCCACGTCGGCCCGCTCCAGCTCGACGCTCGCCGCCTCGGTGCCGCCGGTGCGCCGCTCGCTCGCCTGCCAGGGGATCCCGATCACGCCCGGCGGCGCCGCGATCCCCGTCAGGGTCAGCATCGTCGCGGTGATGTCCGGCAGGATCGTGGTGTCGTCGCGGTGGGTGGAGGCCGCCCCCAGGAAGCGGCCGGAGACGTCTCCGTCGCGCATCATGGCCACCCGCAGGTGCGGGTTGCCGCCGTGGTCGGACAGGCCCGCCAGCAGCACGCTGACATCCTTTGGCAGCACGGTCAGCACCGCCCCCGCCTTGGCGTCGGCCAGGCGCAGCGCCGCGGCCCGCTCCTGCGCGGTGAGCCGGTCCTCCTCCGGCGCCAGCCGCTCGCCGGTCACGTACGGCCGGATCAGGTCGTCGACGTCGACGGCCATCACCCGGCACCGGGTGAGCACGTCGGCGCGGATCTGCGCGGGGGAGGGGGCGTACACGTCGACCTCGCCCGAGCGGTCGGCCAGTGCCAGCGCGGCCCCGGGGCCGATCGCCAGCGTGCAGTCACCGGCGGCGCGGACCGCCTCGCCGAGGGCGCCCGCGTTGCGCTGGCCGGCGACCCGGTGCAGGTACTCGTACTCGGGGATGACCGCGCCCGCCCCGTCGGGCTCGGGCTGCGGGGGCAGCCCGCAGCCGTAGCCGACCGCCGACCTCACCCCGGCCGACACCGTGAGCCATCCGTCGTAGGGGCAGGTCACCCTGCCCACCGCGCGGACCGACAAAGAACCGACCGCGCTCAGCCCGGCCAGCCGCCACAGGTTCGGGGTGCCGGTGGGGCTGAGATCGCTCCACCGCAGACCGGGAACGCCGATCAGCATCACCCGTCCGTCGGCCTGCGTGGCGGAGTGCGCGGCCCCGGGCCACAGCAGTCCCAGCACCATCGCAAGCGCGACAAGCGTCCGCTTCACGAACGACCTCCCCTTCAGCTCCAGCCAGGTGCTGGCACCGTAGGGGAAGATCGTGCCACGGGTCCAGCCGCGCCGGGGACCGGCGGGCCGCCGCCGCGCCCGGGGCTCAGGTCCCGGAGGGCGCGCTCTCGTTCTGCAGGCGGTCGAGGGCGGTGACCAGGTAGGTGCCGCCGCCCGTCGCGGTGAAGGCCTGGCGGTCGCCGGGCGCCGCGGGCACGATCGCGACCAGGTTGCGGGCGTCGGCGGTGGCGCACTCTCCGGGCTTGCCCGAGGCGATCCGGTACACCGCGTACGAGCGGGCGTCAGGGGAGCTCCTCCAGCTGAGCGAGGTGCCCTGGAGCCGCAGGTCGGCGGGCCTGGCCGGGGCCTGGCCGCCGCGGTCCCTCATCAGGGGCAGCAGTGCCGGGCGACCGTAATGGTCCTTGACGACGCGGTCGAGCGCGCCCAGCGGGTTGGTGGAGAGCTGCTTGGCGCTGAAGTAGACGTCGCCGGAGACCTGCCCGTACCTGCGGTTGCGCGTGAGGTGGGAGGACATCTCGCCGGGCCTGGTCCAGGCGGCGGTGTCGGTGGCGCCGACCCGGTACAGGCCCTGGCCGATGTAGAGCTGCACCCCGGTGCCCTTGACCTCGTTCGCCCACCAGGGCGTCAGCACGTCGTAGTCGGCGATCTTGAACCCGCGCGGCCAGTAGAGCTGGGGGATGACGTAGTCGACCGTGCCCTTCTTGATCCAGTGGCGGGCGTCGGCGTAGATGGAGTCGTACGCGGACATGCCGCCGGTGGCCGAGCCGGTGGGGTCCTCCGCCTTGTTGCGCCAGATCCCGAACGGGCTGATGCCGAACTTCACGCTGTTCCTGACCTCGTGGACGGTCTTGTCGACCTGCGCGACCAGCTTGTCGACGTTGGAGCGGCGCCAGTCGGCGAGCTTGGCGCCCTTGCCGTACTTGGCGAACGCGGCGCCGTCGGCGAACTTCGCGCCCGGGACGGGGTAGGGGTAGAAGTAGTCGTCGAAGTGGACACCGTCGACGTCGTAGCGGGTCACCACGTCCTTGACGACCTTGGTGACGTAGTCGCGGACCGCGGGAAGGCCGGGGTTGTAGTAGGCCAGGTCCCCGTACTTCACGATCCACTCGGGGTGCAGCCGGGCGGGGTGCCTCGCGGGCAGCCTGGACAGGTCGCCGTCGGCGGCCGCGCGGTACGGGTTGAACCACGCGTGGAACTCCAGGCCGCGCCGGTGGGCCTCGGCGACGAGGAAGGGCAGCGGGTCCCAGCCGGGGTCCTTGCCCGCCGTGCCGGTCAGATACTGCGACCACGGCTCCAGGTCGGACTTGTACAGCGCGTCGGACGCGGGGCGGACCTGGACGAACACCGCGTTGAACCGCCGCTTGACCGCGTTGTCGAGGATCTTGACGTACTCGGCCTGCTGGCGGGCCGGGGACAGGCCGGTCCGCGAGGGCCAGTCGATGTTCTTGACCGTGGCGATCCACACCCCGCGCAGCTGCCGCTTGGGGTATCTCGCGTCCACCTCGCACCGCGCCGAGGTCGTCGAGCCGACCGTCTCGGCCGGGACCGCCGGGCTCTTCGCGGCCTTGGGCCGGGCGGGCGCGGCTTCGGGGCCGAAGGTGTAGGCGGCTCCCGTGGTCAGGACGGCGAGCGCGGCAGCGGCCAGGAGAGGGCGTCCGTATCGCATGGTTCCCCAGTGTGGCACCAGCGCCGGTGTGCTTTGACCGGAAAAACGAAATCCTTTCGTGATGACTCTGTTACATGTGTGCATGCTGGGGGAGGTGCGCCGGACGGTGCGCTTTCCCCGGGGGGCGGGCTCCGTCCGGCGCGCGTCTCACCGCCCTGTCAGCCGGTGACTTTGTCCATCAGGTGCGAGGGCAGCGGCTCGTAGCGCAGGAAGACCCGCCGGAACGTCCCCGTCCCGTGTGACATGGATCTCAGATCGATCGAGTACCGCGTGATCTCCAGCGCGGGCACCTCGGCCCTGACCAGGGTACGGCCGGTGCCCACCGGCTCCGTGCCGAGCACGCGGCCCCTGCGCGAGGACAGGTCGGACATCACCGCGCCGACGTGGTCGTCGGCGATCAGGATGGACACCTCGTCGACCGGTTCGAGCAGCAGCGTGGGCACCTTGGCCGCGGCCTCCTTCAGCGCGAGCGCCCCGGCGATCTGGAACGCCATGTCGGAGGAGTCGACCGAGTGGGCCTTGCCGTCGTACAGCGTCACCCGTACGTCCACCATGGGGTACCCGGCGAGCACCCCGCGCTGCATCTGGGTGCGCACCCCCTTCTCCACCGAGGGGATGAACTGGCGCGGCACCACGCCGCCGACGATCTTGTCCACGAACTCGAAGCCGCCGCCGGACGGCAGGGGCTCGACCTCCAGGTGGCAGACGGCGAACTGGCCGTGGCCACCGGTCTGCTTGACGTTGCGGCCCAGGGCCTGGCAGCTGCCGCCGAAGGTCTCCCTGAGCGGCACCCGCAGCTCGGTCTTCTCCACCTCCACGCCGTGCCGCCTGCTGAGGCGGTCGAGCAGCACGTCGGTGTGGGCCTCGCCCATGCACCACAGCACCAGCTGTCGGGTCTCGGGGTTGTTCTCCAGCCGGAGCGTCGGGTCCTCGGCGACCAGCCGCTGCAGCGCCTGGCCCAGCTTGTCGTCGTCGGCCTTGGACCGGGGCTGGATCGCCACGGGCAGCAGCGGCTCCGGCATGCTCCAGGCCGTCATCAGCAGCGGGTTCTCCCGGTCGGACAGGGTGTCGCCGGTCTCCGCGCGCGACAGCTTGGCCACCGCCGCGATGTCCCCGGCCACGCACTTGGCGGTCGTCCGCTGGTGCTTGCCCAGCGGCGAGGAGAGCGCGCCGATGCGCTCGTCCACGTCGTGGTCCTCGTGCCCCCGGTCGGACAGGCCGTGCCCCGAGACGTGCACCGTCATGTCCGGGCGCAGCGTGCCGGAGAAGACGCGTACCAGGCTGATCCTGCCCACGTACGGGTCGCTGGTGGTCTTGATCACCTCGGCGACCAGCGGGCCCTCGGGGTCGCAGGTGACGCCGGGGACGGACCGGCCGTCGATCGACATGATCTCCGGCAGGGGGTGCTCGGGCGGGGCGGGGAACCCCTGGGTGATGAGCTCCAGGATCTCCAGCGCGCCCACGCCGGCCCCCGCGGCCAGCACCGGGTAGAAGCCGCCGCGCGCGACGGCCTTCTCCAGGTCCTCGATGAGGGCCTTGGTGTCGGTCTCCTCGCCGGAGAGGTAGCGGTCCATCAGGGACTCGTCCTCGCTCTCCTGGATGACGCCCTCGATCAGGGCGCCCCGGTAGAGCTCGATCTGGTCCGCGTAGGCGGGGCCGGGGGCGTTCTCCGTCCGGGTGCCGGTCGCGTAGTTGTAGAACTTCTGGCTGAGCAGGCCGATCAGGCCGTTCACCTTGCCGTTGGTCACCACCGGCAGGTACAGCGGCGAGACGCCGTCGCCGAAGGCGTCCTGGCAGGCGGCGAGGACGTCCTCGAAGTTCGCCCGCTGGTGGTCGATCTTGGTGATCACGACCGCGCGGGGCATCCCGACCGCCGCGCACTCGTCCCAGAGCATCCTGGTCAGGCCGTCCACGCCCTCGACGGCCGAGACGACGAACAGCGCCGCGTCGGCCCCGCGCAGCCCGGCGCGCAGGTCGCCGACGAAGTCGGCGTAGCCGGGGGTGTCCAGCAGGTTGATCTTGATGTCGTTGTGGACCACGGGGGCCACGGTCAGGTTCACCGAGCGCTGCTGGCGCACCTCGACCTCGTCGAAGTCGCTGACGGTCGTGCCGTCCTCGACCCGGCCGGACCGCTGGACGGTCCGCGTCGCGGCCAGCAACGCCTCCACAAGTGTCGTCTTCCCGGCACCGGAATGGCCGACCAGCACGACGTTTCGTATCATGCCGGGCCGGTCGGCCGCGGGTGCCCTCCCCGCGGCTCCCGCTGTTCCGCCGGTCGCTCTCTCCGCCACATCGCCTCCCGCGTCGTTGCCGAAGGGGCGCGGCCTGGTGGGGCCACACCCCCGGGGTCCGCCGCCGAGCCCGCGCGCCGCGCGCACTCGGTCTGTTCACCAAATACCCATGTGGCGAATATCACAAGAGGGATGTGGCGATCCTCTTGCGAGAGGCGGACCGGATCGCTACGTATTCAGTCGTCCCGGCGGCTCCGCACGGCCCCCGTGAACGCCGTTCGCCCATGGCTCGCCGCTCCCCGTCGCCGATGCGCGCCCGGGGGCCAGGTGGCCTACGATCGGAGCGCCATGCTGAAACTTCTGCGTCCCGCCGTCACCAGGCTCTTGACCCCGCTGGGCAGGGCGCTGACCCGCCGCGGGATCAGCCCCGACGCGGTCACCGCCGCCGGCACCCTCGGCACCGTCGCCGCGGCCCTGTTCTTCTACCCGCGGGGCCAGCTGTTCCTGGGCACGGTGGTGATCACCTTCTTCGTGCTGGCCGACCTCCTCGACGGGGTGATGGCCAGGATGACGGGCCAGGGGAGCACCTGGGGCGCCTTCCTCGACTCGACCCTCGACCGGGTCGGCGACGCGGGCATCTTCTCCGGGCTGGTGTTCTGGTTCGTCGTGAGCGGGCAGCGGGTGCTGGCGGGGGTCGCGCTGTTCTGCCTCGTCGCGGGGGCGGTGGTCTCGTACGTCAAGGCCAGGGCCGAGGCGCTGGGCATGACGTGCGACGTCGGCCTCGCCGAGCGGCCCGAGCGCCTGGTCGTCGGCCTGGTCTCCGCCGGTCTCGGCGGCCTCGGCGTGCCGTACGTCCTGGCCGCGGGGCTCTGGCTGCTCGCCGCCGCCAGCGCGGTCACGGTCGGCCAGCGCCTGCTGCACGTGCGCCGGCAGGCCGTTTCCATCCCGCCCCGGACCCTCCGCTGATCGGAAAGATCGATGACCGACAAGCCCTCCCCCCAGGACCGTCTCGTCGCCGCGGCGTTCGGCGCCGGCTGGACGGTCGTGCCCCGCCTGCCCGAGAGGCTCACCGCCTGGGCCTTCCGCGCCGCCGCCGACCGGCTGTGGAGGCGCCGCGGGAAGTCGGTGCTCAGGCTGGAGGCCAACCTCGCCAGGGTGAGGGGCACCTCGCCAGGCGACCCGGCGATCCGGGCGCTCAGCCGCGACGGCATGCGCTCCTACTTCCGCTACTTCCACGAGGTGTTCCGGCTGCCCTCGATCCCCATCGAGAAGATCGTCTCCCGCATGCGGGTGGTCGGGGCCGAGCCCGTCTACGACAACCTCGCCAAGGGGCGCGGCGTGGTCATGGCCCTGCCGCACATGGGCAACTGGGACCAGGCGGGCGCCTGGTTCGCCGGGACGGGCCACCCGTTCACCACGGTCGCCGAGCGGCTCAAGCCCGAGTCGCTGTTCCACCGCTACACCGCCTTCCGCGAGGGGCTCGGCATGGAGGTGCTGCCGCTCACCGGCGGTGACGGGCACACCTTCGGCACCCTGGCGCAGCGCCTGCGCGCCGGCCTGCCGGTCGCCCTGCCCGCCGAGCGCGACCTGACCGCGAACGGGGTCGAGGTGCAGTTCTTCGGCGCGGCCACCCGGATGCCCGCCGGTCCCGGCCTGCTGGCCGTGCACACCGGGGCCGCCCTCATCCCGGCGATCCCCTACTTCGAGAAGGACGGCTGGGGGCTGCAGTTCCACGAGGAGATCGCGATCCCGGCCGAGGGCACCAGGAAGGAGAAGGTGGCCGTCGTCATGCAGAGCCTCGCCACCGTCTTCGAGAAGGGCATCGCCGAGCACCCCGAGGACTGGCACATGCTCCAGCGCCTCTGGCTGGAGGACCTGGAGCCCCGGGAGTCCCGGGAGCCCGGGGAGACAAGGCCATGAGGATCGGCATCGTCTGCCCCTACACGTGGGACGTGCCGGGCGGCGTCCAGGTGCACATCCAGGACCTGGCCGAGGCGCTCATGGCCGACGGCCACCACGTCTCGGTGATCTCCCCGGCGGCCGAGAACGCCGTGCTGCCCCCGTACGTGACCTCGGCCGGCCGCGCCGTCCCGGTGCCGTTCAACGGGTCGGTGGCCAGGATGTCGTTCGGGTTCCTGTCGGCGAACCGGGTGCGCCGCTGGGTGCGCGAGGGCCGCTTCGACGTGCTGCACGTGCACGAGCCGGCCATCCCCTCGCTCGGGCTGCTCGCCTGCTGGGTGGCGAGGGGGCCGATCGTGGCCACCTTCCACGCCTCGTACGGCAACTCCCGCTCCTTCTCGGTCGGGGTGCCGGTGATCATGAGCGCGCTGGAGAAGATCGGCGGCAGGATCGCGGTGTCCGACGCCGCGAGGAAGACCCTGGTGGAGTTCATGGGCGGCGACGCCGTGCTCATCCCCAACGGGGTGACCGTGAGCCGCTACGCCGAGGGCGAGCCGCTGCCCGGCTGGGACGAGGGCGAGGTGATCGGCTTCCTGGGCCGGATGGACGAGCCGCGCAAGGGCCTGCCGGTGCTGCTGGAGGCGTTCGCCCTGCTGGCCGCCGAGCGGCCCGCGCTGCGGCTGCTCCTGGCGGGGCCCGGCGACGCCGACGAGGTGCTGGAGCGGGTCCCGCCCGCCTTCCACGACCGGATCGGACTGCTCGGCATGGTCAGCGAGGAGGACAAGGTGCGGGCGTACCACACGGTCGACGTCTTCTGCGCGCCCAACCTGGGCGGTGAGAGCTTCGGCATCGTGCTGACCGAGGCGATGTCGGCCGGGGCCGCGATCCTGGCGAGCGACATCCCGGCCTTCCGCAAGGTGCTCGACGAGGGCGGGGCGGGGGCGCTGTTCGAGACGGGCGACGCCCGGTCGCTCGCCCGCGAGGCCGCCGCGCTGCTCGACGATCCCGGGCGCCGGGCCAGGCTGTCGGAGGAGGCCCGCCTCGCCGTGCGCAAGTACGACTGGTCGACGGTCGCCCGTGACGTCCTGCGGGTCTACGAGACCGTGGCGAGCACGGCCGGGGTCGAGGAGGTCGAGGAGGACGCCGCGGTGGGCCCGGTGACGGGCCCTGTGACGAGCGCGGCCGGCGCGGAAGGCACAGCCGGCGCGGCCGGGATCGGGGCCGGGAGGGGCGACGCGCCGTGACGACCACGCTGATCCTGGTGGTGGGCGCGATCGTGGTGCTCCTCGCCGTCTACGTCTCCTGGCGGGCCGGGCGGCTCGACCGGATGCACATCCGGCTGGAGCTGGCCCGCGAGTCCCTGGACGCCGCCCTGGTGCGGCGCACCGCCGTCAGCCTGGAGCTGGCGGCCTCCCGGCTGCTGGACCCGGCGACGAGCCTGGTGCTGGCCGCGGCCGCCCACGAGGCCCGTACGGCGGGTCCCGAGGAGCGCGAGCACGCCGAGAGCGACCTGTCGCGCGCCCTGCGCGCCGTCGTCGACCAGGAGCGCTTCCGCGACCGGCTGGCCGACACCCCGGCGGGCTCCGACCTGCTGGAGGAGCTGGACGCGGCGGTGGCCAAGGTCCTCTACTCCCGCAGGTTCTACAACAACTCGGTGGGCGTCACCCGGACGGCGCAGCGCCGCTGGCTGGCCCGCACGCTGCGGCTCGCCGGGCACACCGAGTATCCGGCCTTCTTCGAGATCGACGACGCGCCCCCGAAGGCCCTGGCCGCCGAATAAGGATGATTAAGGCCTATAAACCGGACTATCTGACAAGTCGGGCACCGGTAAGCTCTTGGCGATTCGTGGCTGATTGGCCGAGTAGCTGATTGGCCGACTGGCCGATTGTCCGACTTGAGGAGACGAACCGTGCGGGTGCCCCGGATGATCGCCGTCGCGCTGGCGGGAGTCGCGATCCTGGCGCCCGCCGCCTGTTCCTCCGACGATCCGGCCGCGCCGGGCAGCCCCGCGGGGGCGGCCGACGAGCCGAGCGCGGTCCCGGCCCCCACGCCCGAGCCGACGCACCCCTTCACCGGCCTGCCCGGCGCGGCCCGCAAGCCGGTGCTCGCGGTGAAGATCGAGAACACCTCGGCGGGCAAGCCGCAGCTCGGCCTGAAGAGCGCCGACGTCGTCTACGTCGAGCAGGTCGAGGCGGGCCTGACCCGCCTGATGGCGATCTTCTCCTCGAAGATCCCGGCGAAGATCGGCCCGGTCCGCAGCGCCCGCATCTCCGACCTGCACATCGTCCCGCAGTTCGGCAGGCCCGCCTTCGCCTACTCGGGCGCGCAGACCAAGATGCTCCCCTTCATCGCCGAGGCGCCCCTCTTCGACGTCTCCGACAGCAGGGAGCCGGGCGCGTACTTCCGCCAGCCGGGGCGCTTCGCCCCCTACAACCTGTTCGCCAACACCAGGCGGCTGCTGGCCGGGGCGCCCAAGGCGACCAAGGCCAGGGACATCGGGTTCACCTTCGGCGACCCGCCCGAGGGCGGCGTGCCGCGCAAGACGTACAGCGTGAGATATCCGGCGGCGCGCTTCACCTTCGGCTGGTCGGAGACGGCGGGCAAGTGGCTGATCTGGCAGGACGGCAAGAAGGACATGGCGGCCGAGGGCGGCCAGCTCGGCGCGCCCACGATCGTCGTGCAGTACACCAAGACGGAGCGCTCGCAGTTCCACGACAAGAACCAGAGCTACACCCCGCTGGTGCACAGCACCGGCAAGGGCAGGGCGATCGTGCTCCGCGACGGCCAGGCGTTCAAGGCCCGCTGGTCGCGGCCCAAGGAGAAGGACGGCACCGTCTTCACCACCGAGGCGGGCGAGGCGATGAACTTCGCCCCGGGACAGGTCTGGGTCGTGCTCGCCTCCGCCAAACCCGTCATTCCCTGACGCGCAACCCCTCCATCCTGTCCAAGAAGATCGTCCAAGAGTGACAAGGCGTCGTGTAAGGGGGCAGGCCGCCAGCGCCTACGATGGAAGCGTAGTGGCCGTCCCCCGAGGACGGCCCGTGATCCGCAGCCAGCCGTCGTGAGGTAGAGACCGTGTCCAGCAGCACGCCCGAAGTCAGCGAGACCACCGTCACCGGAACCGCCCGGGTCAAGCGCGGCATGGCAGAGATGCTCAAGGGCGGCGTCATCATGGACGTCGTCAACGCCGAGCAGGCCAAGATCGCCGAGGACGCCGGCGCCGTCGCCGTCATGGCTCTTGAGCGGGTGCCCGCCGACATCCGCGCCCAGGGCGGCGTCTCCCGGATGAGCGACCCCGACATGATCGACGGCATCATCGCCGCCGTCTCGATCCCGGTCATGGCCAAGGCCCGCATCGGCCACTTCGTCGAGGCCCAGGTGCTCCAGTCGCTCGGCGTCGACTACATCGACGAGTCCGAGGTGCTCACCCCGGCCGACTACGCCAACCACATCGACAAGTGGCAGTTCACGGTGCCCTTCGTCTGCGGCGCGACCAACCTGGGCGAGGCGCTGCGCCGCCTCACCGAGGGCGCGGCGATGATCCGCTCCAAGGGCGAGGCCGGCACCGGTGACGTCTCCAACGCCACCACCCACATGCGCAAGATCAGGGGCGAGATCAAGCGCCTGGGCTCGCTGCCCGAGGACGAGCTCTACGTCGCGGCCAAGGAGCTCCAGGCGCCGTACGAGCTGGTCGCCGAGGTCGCCAGGACCGGCAAGCTGCCGGTCGTGCTGTTCACCGCGGGCGGCATCGCCACCCCGGCCGACGCGGCGATGATGATGCAGCTCGGCGCCGAGGGCGTGTTCGTCGGCTCGGGCATCTTCAAGTCCGGCAACCCGGCCGAGCGCGCCTCCGCGATCGTCAAGGCCACCACCTTCTACGATGACCCCGACGTCATCGCGAAGGTCTCCCGCGGTCTGGGTGAGGCCATGGTCGGCATCAACGTCGACGACATCCCGGCCCCGCACCGGCTCGCCGAGCGCGGCTGGTAGAGCGGGCGGGGGCGCCGAGAGCCCCCTGGAAACCTCCGGAAAACCGGGCAAAAGGCGATCTCCGTGACGGAGATCGCCTTTTCCCTGACAGGAGGAGTTAACTCCTCGGTCATGGTGCTCCGCGAGGCTGACGGGCGTTCGAGCCCGATCACCCGGGAGGTTTCCCTTGTCGAAGTTCACCCGCCGGTCCTTCCTCGTCACCGGCATCGCGGCCGGCGCGGCGGCGGGCATCCCGGCCGCCGCCGCGCACGCCGATCCAGGGCCCGTCCAGGAGAGCGCCGAGTCCCAGGCGTCCCTGGCCTCCCGCGGCCTGCGTTCGGACCCCTTCACGCTCGGCGTCGCCTGCGGCGACCCCGACTCCGGCGGCTTCGTGATCTGGACCCGCCTGGCGCCCCAGCCGCTCGCCGAGGACGGCCTGGGCGGCATGCCCGCCCGGCCCTTCGCCGTCGAGTGGCACGTCTACGGCGACGAGAGGGGCCGCCGCGTGCTGCGCAGGGGCGTGGCCGTCGCCACCCCCGAGTGGGGCCACAGCGTCCACGTCGAGCTGAACGGGCTGCCCTCCGACAGGGACTACTGGTACCGCTTCAAGGTCGGCCCGTACGTCTCACCGATCGGCAGGGCCAGGACGGCCCCGCACGCCCTCTCCCACGGCTCGGCCCTGGCGATGGCGTTCGTCTCCTGCGCCCAGTACGAGCACGGCTACTTCACCGCCTACGGGCGCCTGGCGGAGGAGCGGCCCGACCTGATCCTGCACCTGGGCGACTACCAGTACGAGTACCGGCGCGACACCTACACCATCCCCGGCGGCAACATCCGCCACCACGAGGGGCCGGAGACCGAGAGCCTGGCGAACTACCGCCAGCGGCACGCCCAGTACAAGACCGACCCCGACCTGCAGGCCGCGCACGCCGCCGCCCCCTGGCTGGTCGTCTGGGACGACCACGAGCTGGACAACAACTGGGCCGACGAGGTGCCGGAGAAGCCCGAGGTGCCCCAGCCGAACTTCCTCGCCCGGCGCGAGGCGGCCTTCAGGGCCTACTACGAGAACATGCCGCTGCGGCGCTCCGCCATTCCCAGGGGCGTCGACATGCAGCTCTACCGGCGCGTCCGGTGGGGGAAGATGGCGACCTTCCACATGCTCGACACCCGTCAGTACCGCAGCGACCAGGGCTGCGGCGACGGCTACAGCGACTGCCCGGCCGCGGTCGACCCCGCCCGCTCGATCACCGGCGACGCGCAGGAGCGCTGGCTGCTGGACGGCATGCGGCGCTCGGAGGCGCGCTGGGACGTGCTCGGCCAGCAGGTCTTCTTCGCCCAGCGCGACAACAACGCCGGGCCCGCCAAGATCACCAGCCAGGACGCCTGGGACGGCTACGTCGCCTCGCGGCAGCGCATCACCCAGGGCTGGGTGGACGCCAAGGTGCGCAACCCCGTGGTGCTCACCGGCGACGTGCACGCCCACTGGGCGAGCGACCTCAAGCTCGACTACGACGACCCCACCACCCGCACGGTCGGCTCCGAGCTGGTCGCCTCGTCCATCACCACGGGCGGCGACGGCGTCGACTCCGACCCGGCGGCCCACCCGTACCTGACGATCAACCCGCACCTGAAGTTCTACAACAACCAGCGCGGCTACGTGCTGACCCGGATCGAGCGCGACCGTCTCACCGCCGACTTCAAGGTGCTGCCGCAGGTGACGCGGCCGGGGGCGGCGGCGCACACCAAGGCGACGTTCGTGATCGAGGACCGGGTCCCCGGCGTGCAGCGGACGTACCTGCGCCCGGTCGACCCCTCGGCCGCCAGGACCCCCGGGATCGACTGGATCCAGGAGACCGTGGACCTGGAGACCAAGCGTCCCTGAGCTCGTGGTGATCACCTGTCACCACCGTCACGGGCGCCCCGGCGGATCCTCGCCGGGGCGCCCGTGGCGCGTTCCGGCGGGGTTTTCCCCGGGGCGAACCGGTTTGGGAACGCCCGGCCGGTAGCCATACGCTGAAGAGGCACCCCACCCGCACGGGAAGGACCATCGGTGACCATCGTCCCCACGATCGGCGTGTTCGCGCTGCAAGGAGACGTGCGCGAGCACGTGCGCGCCCTGGAGGCGGTGGGCGCGAGAGCGGTCACCGTACGGCGTCCCCGCGAGCTGGAGGCGGTCGACGGCCTCGTCGTCCCCGGCGGGGAGTCCACCACGATGTGGAAGCTCGCCGAGACCTTCGAGCTGCTCGAACCGCTCCGTATGCGGATCAAGGCGGGCATGCCCGCCTACGGCTCCTGCGCTGGGATGATCATGCTGGCCGACCGGATCGAGGGCGGGATCGAGGGCCAGCAGACGATCGGCGGCATCGACATGGTCGTCCGCCGCAACGCCTTCGGGCGCCAGGTCGACTCCTTCGAGGCCGACGTCGACTTCGCCGGTCGCGGCGGCATGCGGGCCGTCTTCATCCGCGCCCCCTGGGTGGAATCCGTGGGTTCGGAGGTCGAAGTGCTGGCGCTGGCCGAACCTGGGGATAGGATCGTCGCGGTCCGCCAAGGACCGTTGCTCGCCACGTCCTTCCACCCGGAACTTACCGGGGATGTCGGTGTGCATTCATATTTCGCTGAGATGGTGAGGGAGCTCTAGGCGATGTCCGGCCACTCCAAATGGGCGACGACGAAGCACAAGAAGGCCGCGCTCGACTCCAAGCGCGGCAAGCTGTTCGCCAAGCTCATCAAGAACATCGAGGTCGCGGCCCGGACGGGCGGACCCGATCCGGACGGCAACCCGACGCTGTACGACGCCATCACCAAGGCGCGCAAGAGCTCGGTCCCGATCGACAACATCGAGCGCGCCCGTAAGCGCGGCGGCGGCCTGGAGGCCGGCGGCGCCGACTGGCAGACGATCATGTACGAGGGGTACGCCCCCGGCGGCGTCGCGGTGCTGATCGAGTGCCTCACCGACAACCGCAACCGCGCCGCCTCCGAGGTCCGCGTCGCGCTGACCCGCAACGGCGGCTCGCTGGCCGACCCCGGCTCGGTGTCCTACATGTTCAACCGCAAGGGCGTCGTGCTCGTCCCCAAGGGTGAGCTCGCCGAGGACGACGTGCTGGTCGCGGTCCTCGACGCGGGCGCCGAGGAGGTCAACGACCTGGGTGACCAGTTCGAGGTCGTCTCCGAGGCCACCGACCTCGTCCCGGTCCGCAAGGCCCTGCAGGAGGCCGGGATCGACTACGACTCGGCCGAGTCCAGCTTCATGCCGACGATGAACGTCCCGCTCGACGAGGACGGCGCCCGCAAGGTCTTCAGGCTGATCGACGCCCTGGAGGACAGCGACGACGTGCAGAACGTCTGGGCCAACTTCGACGTCTCCGACGAGGTCATGGAGAAGCTCGACGCCTGACCCGGGCCATTCCGGTGTGACCTCGTGTTGTCTGCGAGGTTTGTCCGCGTGGTCAAGGGCATATCACGCGGACAATGGGCAATCCTGATCTGATCTTTGCCGTGGCGGGCGTCGCCGCGCTGCTCGCGGCCACGCTCCCCCGGCTCCTCGACCGGCGTCCCTTCTCGCTCCCGCTGGCCTGCCTGCTGGGCGGCCTGCTCCTCTACTTCCTTCCCCTGGAGCTGCCGGATCCCGATCCGGTGGCCCACCGGTCACTGATCGAGCACGCCACCGAGATCTGTGTGCTGATCTCGCTCATGGGCGCCGGGCTCGCCATCAACCGGCCCTTCGGGCGGCGCGCCTGGTCCTCGACCTGGCGCCTGCTGGGGTGGACGCTCCCGCTCACCGTCCTCGGCGTGGCCGCCGCCGCGTACGGCCTGCTCGGCTGGCCGCTCGCCGCGGCGCTGCTGCTGGGCGCGGTGCTCGCGCCGACCGACCCGGTGCTCGCCTCCGACGTGCAGGTCGGCGAGCCCGTCGACTCGGAGAAGGCCGACGACGAGGTCCGCTTCACCCTCACCTCCGAGGCGGGCCTCAACGACGGCCTCGCCTTCCCCCTGGTGTACGCCGCGATCGCGCTGGCCGTCAGCGGGGGCGTCGGCTGGGTCGCCGAGTGGACGCTGGTGGACCTGCTCTACCGGTGCGCCGCCGGAGTGGTGTGCGGCCTGCTGATCGGCAAGGGTCTGGGGCGGCTGTTCTTCCGCTCCCAGAAGTCCGACCTGCGGCTGGCCGAGCACCGCGACGGCTTCGTGGCACTGGCCGCGACGTTCCTGGCCTACGGCCTCACCGAGCTGGTGCACGGGTACGGCTTCATCGCGGTGTTCGTGACCGCCTGCACCATCAGGGCGGCCGAGCGCAGCCACGGCTACAACGGGGTGCTGCACGGCTTCATCGAGCAGATCGAGCGGCTGTTCACCGCCTGGCTGATCCTGCTGCTCGGCGGCTTCGTCGCGGTGGGCGGCCTGGCCGCGCTCACCTGGCGGGGCGCCGCGGTCGGCCTGTTGCTGCTGCTGGTCATCCGGCCGCTGACCGGTTGGCTCGCCGAGCTGGGGGGCAGGGCGGGCCCGCGCGAGCGCGTCGCGACGGCGTTCTTCGGCATCCGAGGCATCGGCTCGCTGTTCTACCTCGCCTATGCCCTCGGCCAGGCCGACTTCGGCGTACCCGCCGAGGAGCTCTGGGCCGTGGTCGCCTTCACCGTGCTGGCCTCCCTGGTGATCCACGGCATCTCGGCCTCGCCGGTGATGAACCGCCTGGACCGGTTGCGCGACAGGAAGAGCGACGAGGACGCCGAACCCGCCGCCCAGCACCTGTGAGCCGCGAGGCCGCCCCGGGCTGAGGCCGGAGCACCTCCGTGGCCGGGTCCGATGCCCGCTCGCGGCTGAGCCCGGAGTACGCCCGTGACTGGGTCCGACGCCCGCCCGTGGCCGAGTCCGGGGCGGGCTCGCGGCCGGGGCCGACGCCCGCTCGCGGTCGAGGCCCGGAGCCCGCTCGTGGCCGGGACCCGGGGCCCGCTCGCGGCCTCTCCGGCGGGCCGGGGAAGAGCCGTGCGCGGGCCGCCCGCACGCGGTAGAGTCTGCCACCGAACAGGTGTTCGGCGAGCGGAGGCGTGTCGGTGCGGTTGCCCGAGTTGCGGGTGATGGGGGTCGATCCCGGGCTTACCCGATGCGGGCTCGGCGCCGTCGAGGGGCGGCCGGGCGCCCCGCTGAACCTGGTGAAGGTCGGGGTCGTCCGCACCCCCTCCGACGACGAGATCGGCGCCCGGCTGGTGGCGATCGAGGCGGGCATCGAGCAGTGGCTCGACGAGATCCGGCCTGACGCGGTGGCCGTGGAGCGGGTCTTCGCCCAGCACAACCTCAGGACCGTGATGGGCACCGCGCAGGCCTCCGCCGTGGCGATCCTGTGCGCGTCCCGCAGGGGCCTGCCGGTCGCGCTGCACACGCCGTCCGAGGTCAAGGCCGCCATCACCGGCAGCGGCACGGCCGACAAGCAGCAGGTCGGCACGATGGTGACCCGCCTGCTGCGGCTGGACGCCATGCCCAAGCCCGCCGACGCCGCCGACGCGCTCGCCCTCGCGATCTGCCACGTGTGGCGGGGCGGGGCCCAGAGCAGGCTGGCCGAGGCCGCCGCGAAGGCGGCGGGCGCCACCACGACCCCCGCCGCCTACTTCCGAGGCCGTGGCAGGGCCGGACACCCGAGAGGAACCGCGAAGTGATCGCCTCGGTGCGAGGACAGGTGACCGCGATCGCGCCCGACGGGGCGGTCGTCGAGGTCGGCGGGGTGGGGGTCCTCGTGCACTGCACGCCGGGCACGCTGGCGACGCTCAGGACGGGCGAGGAGATCAGGCTCGCCACCTCGCTGGTGGTCCGCGAGGAGTCGCTCACCCTGTTCGGCTTCGTCACCGACGACGAGCGCGGCACCTTCGAGCTGCTGCAGACGGCGAGCGGGGTCGGCCCCAAGGTCGCCCTCGCGATGCTCGCCGTGCACACCCCCAACGCGCTCCGGGTCGCGGTGGCCTCCGCCGACGTCAAGGCGCTGACCAGGGTCCCCGGGGTGGGCCCGAAGGGCGCCCAGCGGATCATCGTCGACCTCAAGAACAAGCTCGGCACGCCGGAGGAGGCCGTCAACGCCGCGCTCGACGGCCGCGCAGCCGCACCCGCCTGGCGGTCCCAGGTCCACTCCGGGCTGGTCGGCCTGGGCTACTCGGGGCGAGACGCCGACGAGGCGGTCGCCATCGTCGAGCCGCAGGCCGACGCGGACCTGGCCGAGGGCCGTCCCCCGCAGGTGGCGGCCCTGCTCAAGGCCGCGCTCCGCGCGCTGAGCGCGCGATGAGGCGCGAGCGTGGCGGGCCTCACCGGTTTTCCTGGGGTGAGCGTGCCGTACGGGACACGCGGGGTGACTGCGGGAGAGGCCGCCGTACGGCGGGCGGGGGAGGGGCGGCGTGAGTTCCGACCGTGATCTGGTGTCGCCGGACGCAGAGGGCGACGAGAGATACATCGAGGCGGCGCTCCGGCCCAAGCGGCTGGACGAGTTCATCGGCCAGGCACGGGTGCGCGAGCAGCTGTCGCTGGTGCTGCAGAGCGCGCTGCGCCGCAACCGGCCGCCGGACCACGTGCTGATGAGCGGCGGTCCCGGGCTGGGCAAGACGACCCTTTCCATGATCATCGCGACCGAGCTCTCCGTGCCTCTCCGGATCACCTCGGGGCCCGCGCTGGAGCGGGCCGGCGACCTCGCGGCGATCCTGTCGACCCTCTCCGAGGGCGAGGTCCTGTTCATCGACGAGATCCACCGGATGGCCAGGCCCGCCGAGGAGATGCTCTACCTCGCGATGGAGGACTTCCGCGTCGACATCGTGGTGGGCAAGGGGCCGGGGGCGACCGCGATCCCGCTGGAGATCGCCCCGTTCACCCTGGTCGGGGCCACCACCAGGGCGGGTATGCTCCCCGCGCCGCTGCGCGACCGCTTCGGTTTCGTCGCGCACATGGACTTCTACGGGGTCGCCGAGCTGGAGGAGGTGCTGCACCGCTCCTCGCGCCTGCTGGGCGTCACGCTCCCCGGCGACGCCGCCCACGAGATCGCCGGTCGCTCCCGGGGCACCCCCCGCATCGCCAACCGGCTGCTGCGCCGGGTCCGCGACTTCGCCGAGGTGCGCGCCGAGGGCGTCGTCACCAGGGACGTCGCCTCCGCCGCGCTCAACCTCTACGAGGTCGACGCCGAGGGGCTCGACCGGCTCGACCGGGCGGTGCTCGGCGCGCTGCTGCGCAAGTTCGGCGGCGGGCCGGTGGGACTGTCGACCCTGGCGGTCGCGGTGGGGGAGGAGCCGGAGACGGTCGAGGTGGTCGCCGAGCCGTTCCTGGTGCGGCAGGGCCTGCTGGCCCGCACCCCCCGGGGCCGGGTCGCGACCGCGGCGGCCTGGACCCACCTGGGGCTGGTGCCCCCGCCGGACGCCTTCGGGGCCTCGTTCCTCGTCGATCTTGAGGATGATCCCGGGCAAATCTAGCGTTGGGAGTCGGTGGGGGAGCCGTACAGGATTGATCACAGAACGATGACAACTGTATCGAAATGGGAACTTCCCTGCGTGCCGAAACGTGACTTCGTTGCCGCGCTCTTAACAGCTCGCCTAAACTCCGAGCCTTGGCTGGCTGTGTAGGCTGACGTGCTGAGCGGCGTGGCCGTATGTGACGTCCGGCTTCCGCCGGTCAATCTCAAGAGAGGGAGCGGCCCTGTGGGCGGCAACTATTCGAGCCTGATCATGATCGCTCTCATGGTCGTGGTGTTCTACTTCCTGCTCATCCGGCCGCAGCGCAAGCGGCAGCAGGAGCAGGTCAAGATGCAGAACAGTCTCACGCCGGGCACCGGTGTCATGACCACGACGGGTCTCTTCGCGACCGTGGTGGCCATCGACGCCGACGACGTGATCCTGGAGATCGCCCCCGGCGTGGAGACCCGCTGGGTCAAGGCGGCCATCGGCCGTGTCCTGGTTCCGGTTGACGACGTGGAGGAGGAGAATGTCAAGGCTGTCGACCACGATGTCGTGGTGACGGCGGAACAGCAGGGTGCAGACCACGACACGACGAGCAAGAAGCCGTGAGTGGCCTCACCTCCAACCCCCTATAACCGAAAGAACTGACGACCAGTGGCCCGACCGACCAGCGGCCAGAGCAGACCGGGGCGCATGCTCCTGGTGCTTCTGGCGATCATTCTCGCCATGGGCGGGGCGATGCTCCTCAACAAGGCGTACACCCCGGAGTATGGCCTCGACCTCGCCGGCGGCACGACCGTGACGCTGCAGCCCGTCACGCCGAACGGGGGCGCTCCCTCGCAGGAGAGCCTCGACCTCGCCGTGAACATCATCCGCGAGCGGGTGAACGGCAGCGGCATCTCCGACGCCGAGGTCGCCAAATCCGGCGACAACATCGTCATCTCCGTTCCCGGAGCCGGCCAGGAGGAAGTCGTCAAGCTGGTCGGCACCACCGCGGAGCTGAGATTCCGCCAAGTGCTGGCGATCGGGGCCGGGTCGCCTCCGCCCCCGGGCCAGCTCTCCACCGAGGCGCCGACGCCGACTCCCTCGCCCAGCGCCTCCGGACGCAAGGGCGACAAGGGGTCCAAGCCCGCCGAGTCGGCGACCCCGAAGCCCGGCGCGACCGCCGCGCCCGACACGGGAGCCTCACCGGCCGGCCGCGCGCTGTCGTCGGCGCTCACCGACCCGAGCCCCGGCGCCACTCCCGCGCCCTCCGCCGAGCCGAGCGGCGACACGTCCGCCAAGCCGGGTAAGAGCGCGGCCCCGGACGCCAGCGCCGCGCCCGACGCCAGTGCCTTGCCGACGGCCCCGCCGGCATCGCCCGACGACCCCATGGCGGGCGTCGACACCACCGGGATCGACCCCGCGGCGCTCAAGCGGTTCGAGACGCTCGACTGCGCCAAGGACGCCGGGGTGGGCGCCCAGGACGCGCCGGACAAGCAGTACGTCGGCTGCAGCCAGGACGGCAGCACCAAGTTCGTGCTGGACAAGGCGGCCGTGACCGGCACCTCGATCGACAGCGCGTCCTCCGGCGTCGACCAGACCACCGGTGAGTGGCTCGTCCAGCTCGCCTTCAAGGGCCAGGGCCCCGACCAGTGGTCGAAGGTCACCACCACCGCCTTCAACTCGCAGGCCCCCCGCAACCAGGTCGCCATGGTCCTCGACGGCGTGGTCATCTCCGCGCCCGTCATCCAGGAGCCCATCACCGGCGGCCGGGCGCAGATCTCCGGCAGCTTCACCCAGGTGACGGCCGACGAGCTGGCCAACCAGCTCAAGTACGGCGCGCTGCCGCTGAAGTTCGAGAAGAGCTCCATCGAGGAGGTCTCCTCCACGCTGGGCGCCGACCAGCTGCGCGGCGGTCTCATCGCGGGCGCGATCGGCCTCCTGCTGGTCGTGATCTACTCGATGCTCTACTACCGGGGTCTGGGCGTCGTCTCGGTGCTGAGCCTCGTGGTGGCCACGGTCGTGACCTACCAGGCCGTCGTGCTGCTCGGCGCGTTCGCGGGCTTCCGCCTCTCGCTGCCGCACATCATCGGACTGATCGTCTCGATCGGTATCACCGCGGACTCGTTCATCGTCTACTTCGAACGGATCCGCGACGAGATGAAGGAGGGCCGGCGCTCGCTGCGCACGGCCGTCGAGGTCGCCTGGGTCCGCGCCCGGCGGACGATCCTCATCGCCGACGCCGTCATGTTCATCGCCGCCGTGGTCCTCTACTTCCTGGCGGTCGGCGGCGTGGCCGGGTTCGCCTTCGCGATGGGCCTGACCACGCTCATCGACATCGCGGTGGTGTTCATGTTCACCAAGCCGTTCGTCGCGATGCTGGCCAAGTTGCCGTTCTTCGCCAAGGGGCACAAGCTCTCCGGGCTCGACGCCGAGCGCATGAGCGAGGCCCCCGTCGCGCCCAAGACCGTTCCGCAGGAGGCCTGATGTCCGGCATCGCGCGCCGGCTGTACCGGGGCGAGGTCGACGTCGACTTCGTCGGCCGCAAGAAGCTCTGGTACACCCTTTCCGCAATCCTGCTGGTGATCTCCATCGCCGGTCTGGTCTTCAACGGGCTCAACCTGGGCGTGGAGTTCAAGGGCGGCTCCGTCTTCTCCTTCAAGGCCCCGACGGCCAACATCGAGCAGGTGCGCGCCACGTTCACCGACGCCGGCGCTCACCAGGTCATCGCGCAGACGACCCAGAACGGCTGGCGGGTCACCACGGAGAGCCTCCCGGCCGACCAGGTCACCAAGATGCAGAAGGCCGTGTCCACCGAGTTCAAGCTGCCGGTGGACCAGGTCAACCTGCAGGTGATCGGCGCCTCGTGGGGTGGTCAGGTGGCCAACAAGGCCGTCATCGGACTGATCGTCTTCATGCTGGCGATCATCCTGTACCTGACGATGGCCTTCGAGTGGAAGATGGCGCTCGCCGCCGTCGTGGCGCTGCTGCACGACCTGGTGATCACCGCCGGCGTCTACGCCTGGTCCGGCTTCGAGGTCACCCCGGCGACCCTGCTGGGCTTCCTGACGATCCTCGGATACTCGCTGTACGACGCCGTCGTCGTCTTCGACATGATCAAGGAGGTCACCGCCAAGATCGGCAGGACCTCCAAGATCACCTACACCGAGGCCGCCAACAACGCGCTGAACCACACGCTGATCCGGTCGCTGAACACCACCCTGGTGGCGATCCTGCCGGTCGCGGCGATCCTCTTCATCGGCACCACGCTGTTCGGCGCGGGCACGCTGAAGGACCTGTCGCTGTCGCTGTTCGTCGGCATGCTCGTCGGCACCTACTCCTCGCTGTGCGTCGCGACGCCGCTGCTGGTCACGTTGAAGGAGCGCGAGCCCCTCTACACGGAGATCGCCAAGAGGATCGCCGCGCACGGGGGCGGTTCCGGGGTCAAGACGGTGCGCCAGCCGGTCACCGCCGGAGCCTCCAACGGCGCCGCCACGGTCGCCGGCGGAGCCTCCGGTGGCACCTCCACGGTCACCGGCAGGGCCCCCTCGGCCGGTGACAAGCGAAGGAAGAAGTAAGCACGAGCACGTCCGCGCCTCCGCTCCCCGCACGGGGAGCGGAGGCGTTTTCCTTACCAACGCAACCCCAGCAGCCTCTTTCCCGTACCGTCACCGGCCCCCGGTGTCCTTCCACCCCGAGATCTCCACAGGAGCGCCGACCATGACCGAGCTGAGCAGCCTGATCCTCGACCGCATCCGCGACGTGCCCGACTATCCGCAGCCCGGGGTGCTGTTCAAGGACATCACCCCCCTGCTCGCCGACCCGGTGGCGTTCACCGCGGTGACCGAGGAACTGGCCGGGCTGTACGAGGTGGACAAGATCGTCGGGATCGAGGCGCGGGGGTTCATCCTGGCCGCCCCGGTCGCCGTCCGGGCGGGCGCGGGCTTCGTCCCGGTACGGAAGAAAGGCAAACTGCCCTCTGAGACGCTTGAGGCGTCCTACGATCTGGAGTACGGCTCCGCCACCATCGAGGTTCACCGGGACGCCTTCACCCCCGGAGAGCGCGTTCTCATCGTCGACGACGTGCTCGCCACCGGAGGTACGGCGCGCGCGGCGGTGGAGCTGGTCCGCAGGGCGGGCGCCGACGTCGTCGCGGTCGCCGTGCTCATGGAGCTGGCCTTCCTCAAGGGCCGCGAGCGCCTGACCGACGTGGAGCTGCACACCCTCGTCGTCGTCTGATCGACCCCGCGGACAAATGCACGCAACCCCGTCTGGATACACTGAGGGATCTGGACTCGAACGTAAGGAGTCTGAGTGCCCCGTGATGTGGTCGTCCCCGACGCGACCGCCGGCGGTGGCGGTCCCGAGATGGCCGTCCCAGCAGGCGATGCCGGTTCCGCCATGTCCGGAGCCGCCGAGGAGAAGCCGGCGGTAAGGCGAAGGCTCGCACGTTTCGGGGGGACATGGGGTGGCGGCATGAATCCGGTCCTGGAGCCGCTGTTCCGGACGGTCCGCGCGACCCATCCGAAGGCGGACCTGCGGCTCATCGAGCGCTCCTACGACGTGGCCGCCTACCACCACCGCGACCAGAAGCGTAAGAGCGGCGACCCGTACATCACCCACCCGCTGGCGGTGGCCACGATCCTGGCCGAGCTCGGCACCGACGACGAGACGCTGTGCGCGGCGCTGCTGCACGACACCGTCGAGGACACCGCCTACGGCCTCGACGAGCTGCGCTCGGACTTCGGCGACAACATCGCGCTGCTGGTCGACGGCGTCACCAAGCTCGACAAGGTCAAGTTCGGGGCCGCGGCCGAGGCCGAGACCGTGCGCAAGATGGTCGTGGCGATGTCCCGCGACATCCGGGTGCTGGTGATCAAGCTCGCCGACCGGCTGCACAACATGCGCACCATGCGCTACCTGCCCGAGCACAAGCGGCACCAGAAGTCGCGGGAGACGCTGGAGATCTTCGCGCCGCTCGCCCACCGGCTGGGCATGAACACCATCAAGTGGGAGCTGGAGGACCTCGCGTTCGCCATGCTCTACCCCAAGCGGTACGACGAGATCGCCCGGATGGTGTCGGAGCGGGCCCCGCGCAGGGACCTGTTCCTGCAGGAGGTCATCGAGAAGGTCTCCGGGGACCTGCGCGACGCCAAGATCCGCGCGGCCGTCAAGGGGCGCCCCAAGCACTACTACTCCGTCTACCAGAAGATGATCGCCAGGGACGTCGCCTTCGACGACATCTACGACCTGGTCGGCATCCGGGTCCTGGTCGACTCGGTCCGCGACTGCTACGCGGCGCTCGGCACGATCCACGCGCGATGGAACCCGGTCCCCGGCCGGTTCAAGGACTACATCGCGATGCCCAAGTTCAACATGTACCAGTCGCTGCACACCACGGTCATCGGCCCCGAGGGCAAGCCGGTGGAGCTGCAGATCCGCACCCACGGCATGCACCACAGGGCCGAGTACGGCGTGGCGGCGCACTGGAAGTACAAGGAGGACATGACCACCGCGGGTCCTCCCGGGGCGAAGCTGAAGCCCGCCAGCGACATGGCGTGGCTGCGCCAGCTCCTCGACTGGCAGAAGGAGACCGCCGACCCGGGCGAGTTCCTGGAGTCGCTCAGGTTCGACCTGTCGGTCTCCGAGGTCTACGTCTTCACCCCCAGGGGCCAGGTCATCGCCCTGCCGGAGAACGCGACGCCCGTCGACTTCGCCTACGCCGTGCACACCGAGGTCGGCCACCGCTGCATCGGGGCGCGGGTCAACGGCCGCCTGGTGCCCCTGGAGTCGCGCCTGGGCAACGGCGACACCGTGGAGATCTTCACCTCCAAGTCGCCCGACGCCGGCCCCTCGCGTGACTGGCTGAAGTTCGTCAAGTCCGGCCGGGCCCGCAACAAGATCCGGCAGTGGTTCTCCAAGGAGCGCCGCGAGACCGCGATCGAGGCGGGCAAGGAGGCGATCGGCCGCGCCATGCGCAAGCAGGGCCTGCCGTTGCAGCGCCTGATGTCCGGAGAGTCCCTCCTGGCCCTCGCCAGGGACCTGCGCTACCCGGACGTCTCCGCGCTCTACGCGGCCGTCGGCGAGGGCCACGTGGCCGCGCAGACGGTCGTGCAGAAGCTCGTGACGTCCATCGGGGGCGTCGAGGGCGCCGAGGAAGACATCGCCGAGACCTCCGTGCCGACCAAGCTGCGCGGGCGGCCCCGGGGCAGCGGCGGCGCGGGAGTGGTCGTCGCGGGCGACTCCGACGTGTGGGTGCGCCTCTCGCGATGTTGCACCCCCGTGCCCGGCGACGAGATCGTCGGCTTCGTCACCCGCGGGCACGGCGTGTCGGTGCACCGCACCAACTGCCCCAACATGGACCAGCTCCAGTCGGAGCCCGACCGCCTGGTCGAGGTCGCCTGGTCCGCCGCCGACGACTCGGTGTTCCTGGTCGCGCTGCAGGTCGAGGCGCTCGACCGGCCCCGGCTGCTCTCCGACGTGACCCGGACCCTCTCCGACCAGCACGTCAACATCCTGTCGGCGTCGGTGACGACGTCCAGGGACCGGGTGGCGATCAGCAAGTTCACCTTCGAGATGGGCGACCCCAAGCACCTGGGCCACGTCCTGAAGGCCGTCCGCAACATCCAGGGCGTCTACGACGTCTACCGGGTCAGCGGCGCCGGTTCCTGAGGCCTCCTCGTCCGGGCTGTCCCGTACGCCCCCTCGGGCCGCGTACGCCCGGCGTGCGGTCATCACCGTGCCGCTCCGCGACGTTCCATGTCCCTTGGGCCGCGTATGCCCGGCGTGCGCCCCGCGGCGTCCACACCCTCTCGGGCCGCTTGCACCCGGCGTGTGATTCGTCGTGTGCCGCTCCGCGACATCTCCGCTCCCTCAGGCCGCGTACGCCCGGCGCGTGGTCCGTCCACGTCCCGTGACGGCCGGGTCACGTATCCGGCACGAACCCGCCCCCGACCGTCCCGTCACAGGCGGCGGGGCCGCGGGGAGCACTCCGTGGTGGGAGTGTCCCCGCGGCCCCGCGGGTGTGTCAGCCGGTGACGATGCCGGGCGTCAGGAGAACTCGGCGAGCGTGCGCTCCGCCTCCTCCAGCCAGGAACGGCGGGCGGCCAGGGCCTCCTCGGAGTCCTTGACGTCCTTGTCCCTGCCCGCGTCCCTGGCCTTGGCCAGGCGGCCCTCCAGCTGCGCGATCGACTTGCGCAGCTGGTCGACCGTGTTCTGGGCGCGGGCGCGGGCCTCGGGGTTGGAACGCTTCCACTCCGTCTCCTCGGCCTTGCGGACCGCCTCGTCGATCTTGCGCAGGCCACCCTCCAGGCGGTCGCGCTGCTCGCGCGGGACGGGACCCGCGGCCTCCCAGCGCTCCAGGAGGTTGCGCAGGGCGCCCCTGGCGGCGCGGGCGTCGGTGACCGGGAGGATCTTCTCCGCCTCGACCAGGAGCTGCTCCTTGATCTCGGCGTTCGCCGCCAGCGAGGCGTCGCGCTCGGCGAAGACCGCCGACCGCGCCTGGAAGAACTGGTCCTGGGCGCCCTTGAAACGGCCCCAGAGCTCGTCCTCGACCTCGCGGGAGGCCCTGCCCGCCGTCTTCCACTCCTGCATAAGCTCGCGGTAGGCCGACGCGGTGGCGCCCCAGTCGGTGGACGAGGCCAGCGTCTCGGCCTCGGCCACGATGCGCTCCTTGGTGGAACGCACGCCCTCGCGCTGCTCGTCAAGCCCCGCGAAGTAGGCCTTGCGCCGCTTGGCGAAGGCCGTACGGGCCGCCGAGAGGCGCTTCCACAGCGCAGCCTCGGTCACCCGGTCGATGCGCTCGGCGGCCTTCCACTCCTCGATCAGCTGGCGCAGCCGCTCGCCACCGGTCTTCCAGTGGGTCGTGTCGTCGGCGATGCGCTCGGCCTCGGCGACGATCCGCTCCTTGATGCCCTTGGCCTCTGCCCTGGCCACGTCGCGAGCCGCCTTGACCTCCTCCCGGCGCTGGGCGACCAGCTCCGTGAGGGCGTTGAGGCGGTTCAGCAGCGCGTCGAGATCGCCGACCGCGTGCGCGTCGGTGATCGCCTCACGGAGCTTGACGATCGTCGCCTCGGCCTGGGCGGGTGGCAGGTCGGTGCCGCGGACCCGCTGTTCCAGCAGGGTGACCTGCCCGGCCAGCTCGTCGAACTTGCGATGGAAGTAGGCAAGCGCCTCCTCCGGTTCGCCGGCCTTCCAGGACCCGACGGCCCGCTCTCCCTCAGCCGTACGTACGTAGACGGTGCCGTCGTCGTCTACCCGGCCCCACGGGTCGGTGCTCACCGTGTCCTCCCGCACTTTCATCAGCCTTTCGGGACTTACCGCCCCTTGTATGTATTACGTCAGCTCTAACTGGACATTGTCACGTCTTTGATTTCGACGGTTTCCTTCGGTGCCCCGGTGCCGTCGGGGCCCGGGGTGATGACGCCCGCCTTGTTCACCTTGTCGAGGATCTCCAGACCCTTGGTGACCGTACCGAACGGTGTGTAGTCCGGGCCCAGCGGGGCGTCGCCGAAGACGATGAAGAACTGGCTGCCGTTGGTGTCGGGGCCGCTGTTGGCCATGGCCACGACGCCGCGCGTGTATTTGGCGCCCTCCAGGTTCTCGTTCACGAAACGGTAGCCGGGGCCGCCCTGGCCGTCGGTCTGGCTCTTTCCGTCGGCCTTGGCCAGCGGGTCGCCGCACTGCAGCATGGGGAACTGGTCGGAACCCAGCCGGTGACACTTCGAACCGTCGAAGTACTTCTTCTGCGCCAGGAAGGCGAAGGAGTTGACCGTGCACGGGGTCTTGTCGGCCGACACCTTGATGACGATGTCGCCCTGGTTGGTCTTCAGGGTCATCGTCTTGGGCGTCAGGTCGACCTTCTCCGGGGGCAGGCCCACGTTCTTGGCCGGACCGCCACCGGCCTCCGCGACGTAGCCGCAGGTGCCGCTCGCCGGGTCGAAGGCCTTGGGCTTCGCCCCGGCGTCCGCCGACGCGGCCGGCGAGGCGTTGTCCGACGGGGCCGGGTCGGTGGTCGCGGTCGCCGTCGTGTCGGAGCCCCCGAACAGGGTCGTCGCGGCGATCACACCCGCCACCACGACCACACCGGCCACGGTGCTGCCGATGATCGCGTTGCGCTTGGCCCTGGACTCACGTTCGACGCGTCGCTGCGTCTGCCGCTCGTAGTGCTCGCGCGCCAACTGCTTCTGACGCTCCTTGCCGCTCACCGCTTCGCCCTCCCGAGTGCCGAGTAGTACTTAATGAGGTGGGCGAATCGTATCGGCCAATGGGTAATGGTTCGCAGCCCGCCGACCCGCACCGGTACCCTTCGGTTACATTCCCATCCGCATTCTTGACGAGATCAGCTGAGGCAGATGCTCATCGCCGGGTTTCCCGCAGGGTCCTTCCAGACCAACTGTTACGTCGTCGCTCCCGCCGCGGGCGAGGAGTGCGTGGTCGTCGACCCCGGTCAGAACGCCGTCGGCGACCTCGACGACCTGCTGCGCGAGCACCGGCTCAAGCCCGTCGCGGTGCTGGTCACCCACGGGCACATCGATCACATGTGGTCGGTCGCCCCGGTCTGCGGCGCGCGTGACGTTCCCGCGTGGATCCACCCGCAGGACCGCGACCTGCTGTCCGATCCGGGCAGGGGGCTGTCGCTGTCGACGAGGCAGCAGCTGTTCGGCGGGCTCACCTTCACCGAGCCCGACGACGTGCGCGAGCTCGCCGACGGCGAGGTGCTGCGGCTGGCCGGCCTGGAGCTCACCGTCGACCACACCCCCGGCCATACCAGGGGGTCGGTGACCTTCAGGCTGCCCAGCACCGAGGAGATCCCGGACGTGCTGTTCTCGGGCGACCTGCTGTTCGCCGGCTCCATCGGCCGCACAGACCTTCCGGGCGGCGACTACCCGACCATCCTGCGCAGCCTGGCGGCCAAGTGCCTGCCGCTGCCGGAGGACACGGTGGTCCTGCCCGGCCACGGACCACAGACCACGATCGGTCACGAGCGTGCCACCAACCCGTACCTCGCGGAGGCGAGGGCGGCCGCGGGCGCGGAATCCGCGGGTTCCGCCGACGCCGGGCACGACCGCGGCCCCGGCAGGGGACTCTAAGACAATGACTTTGCAGGCGCCCAAGGGCACCTTCGACTGGCTTCCGCCGCGCTCCGAGCGGGCGCTCGCCGTGCGCGAGGCGCTCACCGGGCCCGCCCGGCGGGCGGGCTACGGCTACATCGAGACCCCGGTCTTCGAGGACACCGCGCTGTTCGTCCGCGGTGTCGGCGAGTCGACCGACATCGTCTCCAAGGAGATGTACACCTTCGAGGACAAGGGCGGGCGCTCCATCACGCTGCGCCCCGAGGGCACCGCGTCGGTGGTGCGGGCGGTCCTCCAGCACGGCCTGCACAACAACGGGCAGCTCCCGGTGAAGCTCTGGTACTCGGGCAGCCAGTTCCGCTACGAGCGGGCCCAGAAGGGCCGCTACCGCCACTTCTGGCAGGTCGGCGCCGAGGCGCTGGGCTCGGAGGACCCGGCGCTCGACGCCGAGCTGATCCTGCTCGCCGTCGACGGCTACGCCGCCCTGGGGCTCACCGGGGTCCGGCTGCTGGTCAACACGCTGGGCGACAAGGTGTGCCGCCCCGTCTACCGGGCCGCGCTCCAGGACTTCCTGCGCGGCCTCGACCTCGACGAGGCCACCCGCGCCAGAATCGAGATCAACCCGTTGCGCGTGCTCGACGACAAGCGCCCCGAGGTGCAGGCCCGGCTGGCCGGGGCGCCGCTCGTCGTCGACCACCTGTGCGAGGCGTGCAAGGCCTACCACGAGGAGGTCCGCTCGCTGCTGACCGCCGCCGGAGTGGCCTACACCGACGACCCCCGGCTGGTCCGCGGCCTCGACTACTACACGCGCACCACGTTCGAGTTCGTCCACGACGGGCTCGGCTCGCAGTCCGCGGTGGGGGGCGGTGGCCGCTACGACGGGCTGAGCGAGATGCTCGGCGGACCCCCGCTGCCCAGCGTCGGCTGGGCGCTGGGCGTCGACCGCACGGTCCTGGCCATGGAGGCCGAGGGCCTGTTCGGGGACGAGAGCGCCGAGGCGCGCGTGCGGGTGTACGGTGTGCCGCTGGGCGAGGAGGCACGCCGCCGGATGTTCCTGCTCGTCACCGAGCTGCGCCGGGCGGGCCTGGCCGCCGACATGTCGTTCGGCGGCAAGGGCGTCAAGGGCGCCATGAAGGGCGCCGACCGCTCGGGTGCCGGCTACGCGGTGATCCTCGGCGAGCGGGACATCGCCGAAGGGGTCGCCCAGGTCAAGGACCTGGCCAGCGGGGACCAGACCGCCGTACCGCTCGCCGAGATCGTCACGATGTTGAAGGAGAGACTGGACAAATGATCCGCACGCACGAAGCGGGATCACTGCGCGAGGAGCACGCCGGGCAGCGGGTGACGCTCGCCGGGTGGGTGGCGCGGCGCCGCGACCACGGCGGCGTGGTCTTCATCGACCTGCGTGACGCCTCGGGCTCGGCCCAGGTGGTCTTCCGCGAGGAGGACGACGCCCACGGGCTGCGCGCCGAATACTGCGTCAAGGTCGTCGGAGAGGTGCGGGTCCGCCCCGAGGGCAACGAGAACCCCGAGCTGCCGACCGGCGCGATCGAGGTCGTCGCCTCCGAGGTCGAGGTGCTCAGCGAGTCCGCGCCGCTGCCGTTCCCGATCGAGGGCACCGCGGGCATCTCGGAGGAGGCGCGGCTGAAGTACCGCTACCTCGACATCCGCCGCCAGCAGGTCGCGCACGCCATGCGCATCCGCTCCCGGGCCACCTACCTCGCCCACCAGGTGATGGACGAGCAGGGGTTCACCTACGTCGAGACCCCGACGCTGACCCGCTCGACCCCGGAGGGCGCCCGCGACTTCCTGGTCCCGGTCCGGCTCCAGCCGGGCAGCTGGTACGCCCTGCCCCAGTCGCCCCAGCTGTTCAAGCAGCTGCTCCAGGTGGCCGGGCTGGAGCGCTACTACCAGCTCGCCAAGTGCTACCGCGACGAGGACCTGCGCGCCGACCGGCAGCCGGAGTTCACCCAGATCGACGTCGAGATGTCCTTCGTGGACCAGGACGACGTCATCGCGCTGGGCGAGCGGCTCATCGGCCGCATCTGGAAGGAGACGGCCGGCTACGACCTGCCGGTCCCCCTGCCCCGGATGACCTACCGGGACGCCATGGCGCGTTACGGCTCCGACAAGCCCGACCTGCGCTTCGGCCAGGAGCTCGTCGAGATGACCGAGTTCTTCGCCGGCACCACCTTCCGGGTGTTCCAGGCGCCGTACGTGGGCGCCGTGGTCATGCCGGGAGGCGCGTCGCAGACCCGCAAGGAGCTCGACGGCTGGCAGGAGTGGGCCAAGTCGCGCGGCGCCAGGGGCCTGGCGTACGTGCTGGTGGGCGAGGACGGCACGCTCGGCGGGCCGGTCGCCAAGAACCTGTCGGAGACCGAGGCGGGCGGCCTGGCCGCCAAGGTCGGCGCGGCGCCCGGTGACGCGATCTTCTTCGCGGCCGGCGCGGCCTCCGCCTCCCGCGACCTGCTCGGCGCGGCCCGCCTGGAGATCGGCCGCCGCCGCGGCCTGATCGACGAGTCGGCCTGGAACTTCCTGTGGGTCGTCGACGCCCCCATGTTCGAGGAGGACGGCGAGGGCGGCTGGACCGCGGTCCACCACCCCTTCACCGGTCCCAAGCCCGAGTGGTCCGACACCTTCCAGGACCACCCGGGCGAGGCACTGGCCTACGCCTACGACATGGTCTGCAACGGCATGGAGATCGGCGGCGGCTCGATCCGTATCCACCGGGCCGAGATGCAGCAGCGCGTCTTCGACGTGCTGGGCATCTCCAAGGAGGACGCGGAGGGCAAGTTCGGGTTCCTGCTGGAGGCGTTCAAGTACGGCCCCCCGCCGCACGGAGGCATCGCCTACGGCTGGGACCGGATCTGCATGCTCCTGGCGGGCACCGACTCCATCCGCGACGTCATCGCCTTCCCGAAGACGGCCTCCGGGTTCGACCCGCTCACCGGCGCGCCCACCCCGATCACGGTGGAGCAGCGCAAGGAGGCGGGCGTCGACGGCAGGCCCAAGGCCGACGCCTGAGTAAGGTCTGAGCCAGTTGTGAGTTAGGTGTGACGAAAGCCCCCGGACGGTGTTCCGGGGGCTTTCGCCGCGTCCGGGGCCGGGGACCCGCGAGACGGACGGCGGTGGCGCCCTCCGCGCGCCTCACAGGCCTCCTGGGCGGCCTGTGGGGCGATCCGGTCCTCCGGGGGCGGGAGAGGCGCGCGGTCCGCGCACGGCCGCGCTGAGGTCCGTAACGGCCGGGTGCCGCCCGTGTGCCGTTCGGGGTGCGCGGGGGGCGGGGTGCGCGGGGGGCGGGGGCGCGGGGTGTCGGCGTATCCGGGTGGAGACATGAGGACGCCCCGCCGGTCGTCCGACCGGCGGGGCGTCCTGTGGCGGCGGGCCGCCGCGGGTCCCGCTAGGAGAGCCGCACGTTCTTGATGATCACCGGGATCTTGGGGGCGTTGGAGCCGCCGTCGCCGGTGATGTCGTCGGGGTTGGTGATCCACCCGCCCTTGGCGATCTTCTCCAGGATCTCCATGCCCTGGGAGACGACGCCGAAGGGCGTGTAGGCCTTCTCCACCTGCTCGGTCTCGTTCCCCAGCGAGATCCAGAACTGGCTGCCGTTCTGGTTGACGGCGTCGACCGCCTGGGCCACCGCGACCGTGCCCTTGGTGTACGGCATCCCGCCGAGGTTCTCGCTGTCGTAGACGTAGCCGGAGCTGCCCTGGCCGTCGGTGGGGTTCTTCCCGTCGGCCTTGGCCTGCGGGTCGCCGCACTGCAGCAGGCTCAGGCCGGAGTTCTCGGGGGTGGCCAGGCGGTGGCACTTGGTGTTGTCGAAGAAGTTCTTCCTGGCCAGGAAGGCGAAGGAGTTGACCGTGCAGGGAGCCTGCGCGGTCGCCAGGTCGATCACGACGTCACCGTGGTTGGTGGTGATCGTCATGGTCTTCAGCTTCAGGTTCAGGTTGGGCTTGGCCGGCGGCATGCCCACGTTCTTCGCCGGGCTGCCGCTGGTGTCCTTGCGGTAGGAGCACTTCGTGCTGGCCGGATCGGCCGTGAAGGTCGGCTCCGGCGTCACGGCGGCGGTCTCCGAGGGAGCCGGTGAACTGGTGGCGGCGGCGTTCTTCACGTCGCCGTCGTCGTTTCCGAGAAGGGTGACCCCGGCGAACAGTCCTCCCGCGACGACGACCAGTGCGGCGACGGCTCCGATGACGACGTTGCGCTTCGACGCGGTCGTCTGCTCGGCACGCTTCGCCTGCCGCTCCTTGTGTTCCCGAGCCAGCTGGCTCTGGCGGTCCTCGGCGCTCACCGCTATGTCCTCCAAAATTGATGTTTCGTGGTCAAGGGCTGGCGAAAAGAGTACCGGCCCCAACATGTGCTGTACGTAAGTGGAGGAATTAGTCAGATGGGGGCAGAGGGGAAGACGAGCTCTCTTCACGCTCTCCATAACCCGCTCATGGTGGGATCCCCGTACCTGCTGATGATGAGCCACGCACCACCGGAGCGCCCCCATGTTCGACGAGATTCTCGGCCTGCCCCTCCACCCTCTGATCGTTCACGCGGCCGTGGTCCTGACGCCGCTCCTCGCGGTGCTCGCCACCGTGTACGCCCTGGCGCCCCGCACGCGGCCGGTGCTCACCTGGGCGGTGGCCGGGCTCGCCCCGGTCGTGCCGGTGAGCGTCTTCGCGGCGCGGCAGAGCGGGGAGGCGCTGGAGGAGGGCCGCTTCGCCTCCGCCAGTGGTCAGCTCGGCGAGCGCATCGCCGAGCACGCGGGCTTCGCCACCCCCCTGCTGCTCGTCACCTTCGCCCTCGGGGTGGTGTCGCTGGTCCTCGTCTACGTCACGCGCGGGGCCGGGTCCGGCCGCCCCGTCGAGCTGGCGGTCTCGGCGCTGACCGTGGTCCTGGCCGTCGTGGCGCTCTACTACGTGGTACGGAGCGGGCACAGCGGAGCCACCGCGGTCTGGGGAAGCTGAGCCCGTACGCCCCCTGAACGCGACGGGCGCCCCGCCCGGGAGGGCCGGGGCCCCGCCGGGCGGCGGTACTGTCTCAGGCGTGGACAGCCTGTTCGATTCGGCGGCGGAGGAGGCCCATCGCGGCCAGGAGCCCCTGGCGGTGCGGATGCGCCCCCGGAGCCTGGACGAGGTGATCGGCCAGCGGCACCTGCTGGGCCCCGGCACGCCGCTGCGCCGCCTCGTCGAGGCCGAGGCGCCGATGTCGCTGTTCCTCTGGGGGCCTCCGGGCACCGGCAAGACCACCCTCGCCTACGTGGTGGCGGGTGTCACCGAGCGCCGCTTCGTGGAGGTCTCCGCGGTGTCGGCGGGCGTCAAGGAGGTCCGCGCGGCCATCGAGCAGGCCAGGCGCGAGCTGGGCATGTCCGGCCGCCAGACCGTCCTGTTCGTCGACGAGGTGCACCGCTTCAACAAGGCGCAGCAGGACGCCCTGCTGCCCGCCGTGGAGAACCGCTGGGTCACCTTCATCGGCGCCACCACCGAGAACCCCTTCTTCTCCGTCATCTCGCCGCTGCTGTCGCGCTCGCTGCTGCTGACCCTGGAGTCGCTGTCGGAGGACGACATCCGGGTGGTGCTGGAACGCGCCGTCACCGACCCGCGCGGCCTGGACGGAAGGGTGAGCCTGGCCCCGGAGGCCGCCGAGCACCTGGTGCGGCTGGCCGGTGGCGACGCCCGCAGGTCGCTCACCTACCTGGAGGCCGCCGCGCTGATCGCCGACGGCGAGGTCACCGTCGAGGTGGTGGAGCGGGCGGTGGACAAGGCGGCCGTGCGCTACGACCGCCAGGGCGACCAGCACTACGACGTGATCAGCGGTTTCATCAAGAGCATGCGGGGCTCCGACGCCGACGCCGCGCTGCACTACCTCGCCCGGATGATCGAGGCGGGGGAGGACCCCCGGTTCATCGCCCGCAGGATCGTCATCTTCGCCTCCGAGGACGTCGGCATGGCCGACCCCACCTGCCTGCAGGTCGCGGTGGCCGCCGCCCAGGCGGTGGAGTTCATCGGGCTGCCCGAGGGGCGGCTCAACCTGGCCCAGGCCGTCATCCACTGCGCGCTGGCCCCCAAGTCCAACGCGGTGATCAACGCCATCGGCGCGGCCGCCGAGGACGTGCGGCGCGGCAACATCGGCCACGTCCCCAACCATCTGCGCGACGCCCACTACGCCGGGGCCAAGCAGCTCGGCCACGGCAGGGGCTACAAGTACCCCCACGAGTTCGAGCACGGCCTGGTCCGGCAGGAGTACGCCCCCGAGGAGCTCAGGGACCGGCGCTACTACCAGCCCACCCGCCACGGCGCCGAGGCGGGCTTCGCCGACCGCTGGTCCAGGATCCGCGCCTTCCTGCGCGGGGAGTGACCCCGTACCCCTCCGGGGTGTCCCGCACGCCGTCCCGGACGGGTTCACGGCCCCGTAGTCCTGGAGCTCCCGCGCTTCTGAGCCCTGAAACTTCTGAGTCCTGAAACTTCTGAGCCTTGAGGCTTCTGAGCCTTGAGGCCTCGGAGGCCCCCGCCTCCGGCCCGGGAAGGCTCACCCCTCTGGGCGGCGGTCCCCGGTGGACGGGTCCCCAGAGGGCGGGTCCCCGGCGGACGGGGTGCGGCGGCGCGGGAAGCGCATGGTCAGCAGCCGGGCGCGCGGGGCGACCCGCCCGGCCAGGTCGAACAGGGCCTCGGTGCGCGAGCGGTCGGCGTCGAGGTGGGTGAACAGGTTGACCCCCAGATAGAAGGTGATCGCCGCGTAGGCCAGGTCGCGGGGCGGCAGCAGTCTCGCCAGCGGCGATCCGCCGATCACCCTCTCCAGTGTCTGCTCGACGAAGTCGATCCACGGCTCCGAGCGTTTGACGATCTCCTCCTTCAGCTCCGGCCTGGCGATGCTCGCGCCGACGAGTTCGGAGAAGAGAGTGATGTGCCCGCCCTCCAGGTCGGCCCGGTAGATCCCGTTGGCGACCTCGACGAGCTCCTCCAGGGTGCGGGCACCGGCCACGGCCTCGCGGTAGGTGGCCATCCGCTGCTCCGACGAGCGGTCGAGCGCGGCCAGCAGCAGCGGGTCGACGCCGCCGAAGTGGTAGAAGACCAGCGCCGAGTTGACCTCCGCCGCCTTGGCGATGCTGCGGGCGCTGGTCCCGGCGTACCCCTCGGTCCGCAGGACCAGCGACGCGGCCTCGACCAGCCGCTCGCGCGTCTCGGCTCCCGGCTGCTTGCTCACTCGTGTCTCCCCGCTCCGGCCCCGCTCGCCGGTCCTGGTCCCGCCTTGATTCCGCCGCCCTCCTGAGCATACGGTTTAATCAAATGATTAAACCGGTCGATGAAGGCGGAGATGGAGCCCATGAACGACCTCCCGAGCGATCCCCCCGATCCCCCCGAGATTCCCGGACCGCCCCTCGGTCCCGGCGAGGATCCCGGGGCGCGGCGCGCGCTGGCCGGGCTGGTGCTCGCCGTGTTCGCCGGGCTCCTCGCCTACCGGGTGCTGCACGCGGGCCATCTGGAGCAGACCGCGCTGTTCTACGTCGGCGTCCCCGCCGTGATCGCCGTCACCGTGGTGCTCACCGTCAGGCCCAGGACCGTCACGGGGCTGATCATGGCGGTGATCACGGTCGCCCTCGCCATCGCCGGGCCCCTGCTCAACGAGGGGGTCGTCTGCCTGCTCTTCGCGGCCCCGATCTTCTACCTCGTCGGCCTGCTGGTCGGGCTCGCCGTCGACCACTCCCGCAGGCGCGGTACCAACGGCCTCGTCGCCCCGCTGGTACTGCTGGCGGTGCTCGGCGGCGGTGGCGAGATGGTCGCGCCGCCTCGCGACAGCGAGGTGACCGTCGTCCGCCCGGCCTCGGGGGCACGGGTGGAGCGGGCACTGGCCGTCGCCCCCCGGTTCGGCCGCTTCGACTCGCCGTTCCTGCGGCTGGGCTTCCCCGCGCCGGTACGGGCCGAGGGGGCGGGGCTGGAGGTCGGCGACCGGCGGGAGATCACCTTCACCCCGCGCCGCCCCCTGGGCGTCGGCGCCCTCCCCGAGCCGCGCTCGATGACCCTCCGGGTCAAGGAGCGGTCGCCGGGGCGGGTGACGTTCTCGGTGGTCCGCGACACCACCGTGGCGCGCTGGATGGACCTGCGGGAGGCGGAGTTCGCCTGGGGCGGGGACCGGCTCTCCGTGACACTGCGCTACGGCCGCACCTTCGACCCCGGCTGGTACTTCGACCCCCTCCAGCGGTACGCCGCCGCCGAGGCCGCCGGATACCTGGCGGGGACCTTCACCCGGTGAACGATCCCGCCCTGGTCCGCGGCCTGGCGCTCATGGTCCCCGTCGCCGCCGTACTGGCCGCGGCGGCCCGGCGCCGGCCGGGGGAGCGCGAGGTCGCCGCGGTGATCCTCGCCACGGCCTGGAACCTGCTGACGCTCGCCGCCGTCAACGCCCTCGCCACGCATCTGGGCTGGTGGCGCTTCCACGCCGAGGGCGCCGTCCACCGGGGGGTCCCGCTGGACCTGCTGCTGGGCTGGGCGCTGCTGTGGGGCGCGCTCCCCGTCCTGGTGGCGCCCGGGGCGCCGCTGCCGCTGACGGCCGCCGTGACGGCCTGGCTGGACCTGGCGGTGATGCCGCTGGGCGAGCCCGTCGTCGTCCTCGGCGAGCACTGGCTCGCGGGCGAGTCGGCCGCGATCGCGGTGTGCCTGGTCCCGGGTTTGCTGCTGGCCCGCTGGACGGTGGACGACCGCGCGCTGTTCGCCCGTTCCCTGATCCAGGTCGTCCTCGCGGGCGGCCTGGGGGTGGTCCTGCCCGTCGTGCTGACCGGGGTCTGGCGGCAGCCGGGCTGGGCGCTCGGCCTCCTCGTCCAGGCGCTCGCCGTGCCGCTGCTGCTCGGCGTGGCCGCGGCGCGCGAGTTCGCGGTCTCCGGGCGGGGCACCCCGTTGCCGTACGACCCGCCGAGAAGGCTGGTGACCACCGGGCCCTACGGCTACGTGCGCAACCCCATGCAGGTCTCGATGGCCGGCGCCTATCTCGTCCTCGGCGTGTTCGACGCGCGGTTCCTCGCCGCCGTGCCGGTCGTCGTCGCCTACGGCGCCGGCCTGGCGGCCTGGCACGAGGGGGAGCAGCTGGCCGGGCGCTTCGGCGCGGAGTGGGCGGACTACCGGCGGGCGGTGCGCCCCTGGGTGCCGCGCCCGCGTCCCGTCATGCCCCCGGCCTCGGTGTACGTGGCCGCCGGCTGCTCCACCTGCTCGGAGGTGGGGCGGTGGATCGTCGCCGGGAGGCCCTCGGGGCTGCGCGTACTGGCGGCCGAGGGCCACCCCGGGGGGCTCCGCAGGATCACCTACGAGCGCGCGGACGGGCAGGCGTTCCAGGGCGTGGCCGCGGTCGCGCACGTCCTGACCCACATCCACCTCGGCTGGGCGCTGGCCGGCTGGTTCCTGATGCTCCCCGGGATCACCTGGTTCGCGCGGCTGTGCGTGGACGCCTTCGGGTACGGCCCGCGGAAGCCGGGCCAGGAGAGGCCGAGCCCGGAGAGCCGGGAACGCCCGGAGAGCCCGCGCCGATCCCGAGGGCCCCGGCCCCGGGGGCGCGCGGTAAGCGGGGATGAGTGGTATCGGGCACGATAGGGTTTTGCCAATCCGCCCGACCATGGCCGGGGTCACCTATGAACCTATGAGGGGAGCGGGTCCGCAGATGCTTACCGCAGGAGAGGTCGCGGGGCTGATCGCCGCGATGGCCTGGGCGATCCTGGTCTCCTTCATGGCCGTCGTCATGGTCAGGCTGGCTCGGCTGCTCACCGAGACCACCAAGATGGTCTCCCAGCTGGGCGACCGCGTCGTGCCGCTGCTGGAGGACGTGTCGGCCGCCGTCGGCGAGACCAACCGGCAGCTGGTCGCGATCGAGGCCATCACCAGGGACGTCAAGCAGGTCAGCGGGCATGTGGCCAAGGTCAGCGACGTCACCCAGAACCTGGTCACCGGCCCGATGATCAAGGTCGCGGCCCTCACCCACGGCGTCCGCAGGGCCCTGGGCTCCCGCCGGCGGGCCAGGCCCGCCGCGCAGGCGCTGGAGAGGCGCCCAAGATGATCCGCAGGCTGTTCTACATGGGCCTGGGCGCGTTCGGCGCGGTGTGGACCATGCGTAAGCTTCAGGCGCTGCACCCGAACCACCTGGCCAGAAGGGCCGTGCGCAACGCCGGCGGCGCCCTGGAGCAGGCACGCGACCTCGCCGCCGACGCCCTGCGGGGCGCGGCCGAGCGGGAAATCGAGTTGCGGTCCAGGTTCGGGCTCGACACCGTGGAAAACCCCTATCACTCAAACGTAAAGGATGGCCGCTGACATGGAGTCGGCAGAGATCGCCCGCCGCTTCCTGCGCTTCTTCGAGGAGCGTGGGCACACCGTTGTGCCCTCGGCCAGCCTCATCGCCGAGGACCCGACGCTGCTTCTGGTCAACGCGGGCATGGTCCCCTTCAAGCCCTACTTCCTGGGCCAGCAGAAGCCTCCCTACAAGCGGGCCGCCAGCGCGCAGAAGGTCGTGCGGACCCTCGACATCGACGAGGTCGGCAAGACGACCAGGCACGCCAGCTTCTTCCAGATGCTCGGCAACTTCTCCTTCGGCGACTACTTCAAGGAGCAGGCGATCCCGTTCGCCTGGGAGCTGCTGACCAGGCCCGAGTCCGAGGGCGGGTTCGGCTTCCCCGAGGACCGCCTCTGGGCCACCGTCTACCTCGACGACGACGAGGCCGCCGACATCTGGCGCAAGGCCGGGGTGCCGCAGGAGCGCATCCAGCGCCGCGACCTGGCCGACAACTACTGGCACATGGGCGTGCCCGGCCCCGGCGGCCCGTGCAGCGAGATCTACTACGACCGCGGCCCCGAGTACGGGCGCGAGGGCGGCCCGGTCGTCGACGAGAACCGCTACCTGGAGGTGTGGAACAACGTCTTCATGCAGTACCAGCTCAGCGCGGTACGCACCAAGATTGACTTCGACATCTCCGGTGAGCTGCCCGCCAAGAGCGTCGACACGGGCATGGGCCTGGAGCGCATGGCGGCGATCCTGCAGGGCGTCGACAACATCTACGAGATCGACACCACGTACAAGATCCTCGACCGGGCCGCCGACCTCACCAAGACGCGCTACGGCCGCGACGAGCGCGCCGACGTGTCGCTGCGGGTCGTCGCCGACCACGTCAGGACCGGCGTGATGCTCGTCGCCGATGGGGTGCTGCCCTCCAACGAGGGCAGGGGCTACGTGCTCCGCCGCATCCTGCGCCGAGCCATCCGCAACCTGCGCCTGCTCGGCGCGGGCGAGGAGCGCTACATGCGCGAGCTCACCGCGGTGACCGTCGACGTGATGGGCGAGCAGTACGGGGAGCTCCGGGCCGACGCCCCGCAGATCCACGGCGTCATCGACGCCGAGGAGGAGTCCTTCCTGCGCACCCTGCGCACCGGCAGTGCGATCTTCGACGTGGCGGCCGAGGAGACCAAGCGCAAGGGGCAGGCCACGCTCGCCGCCGCCCAGGCCTTCCAGCTCCACGACACCTACGGCTTCCCGATCGACCTCACCCTGGAGATGGCCTCCGAGCAGGGGCTGCAGGTCGACGAGGAGGGCTTCCGCCGGTTGATGAAGGAGCAGAAGGACCTGGCCAAGGCCGACGCCGCCTCCAAGAAGACCGGCAACGCCGACATCTCGATCTTCGGCACGCTCCTGGAGAAGACCGGCAGGGTCGAGTTCCTCGGCTACGACCACGTGACGGCCGAGGCCGAGGTCGTCGGCCTCCTCGTCGACGGGCTCTCCGTCCCCGCCGCGGGCGCGGGCACGTCGGTCGAGGTCGTGCTGGGCCGTACCCCCTTCTACGCCGAGGGCGGCGGCCAGCTCTCCGACCAGGGCGTCATCCGCACCGGCGGGGCCGAGGTGGAGATCGTGGACGTGCAGTCCCCGGTCTCCGGCGTCGTCGTGCACCGGGGCAAGGTCCGCTCAGGGGAGATCCGGGTGGGCGACCAGGCCCAGGCCGAGATCGACGTCGAGCGGCGCCGGGCCATCTCGCGCAGCCACACCGCCACCCACCTGGTGCACCGGGGCTTCCGCAACGCGCTGGGCGAGACCGCCGCGCAGGCCGGTTCGGAGAACTCGCCGGGCCGCTTCCGCTTCGACTTCACCGCCGCGGGCGCCGTGCCGCCCAGCGTGCTGCGCGACGTCGAGGACGAGGTCAACGCCGTCCTCATCAACGACCTGCGGGTCAACGCCTTCCACACCTCCCAGGCGGAGGCCCGCGCGATGGGCGCGCTCGCCCTGTTCGGCGAGAAGTACGGCGACACCGTCCGCATCGTCGAGGTCGGCGAATACTCCCGCGAGCTCTGCGGCGGCACCCACGTCGCCAGCTCCGGGCAGCTGGGCCTGGTCAAGGTGCTCGGCGAGGCCTCGATCGGCGCGGGCGTGCGCCGGGTGGAGGCCCTGGTCGGCCTCGACGCGTTCCGCTTCCTGGCCAGGGAGAGCGTGCTCGTCGCCCAGTTGTCGGAGCAGCTCAAGGCCCGCAGGGAGGAGCTGCCCGAGCGTATCGAGGGCATCGTCACCCGGCTGCGCGCCGCGGAGAAGGAGCTGGGCGCGCTGCGTTCGGCCCAGGTGCTCGCCGGTGCGGGGCGGATGGCGGAAGGCGCCGTCGACCTGCACGGGGTGTCCGTCGTGACGCACCGCGCGCCTGATGGCACCTCCCCCGACGACCTGCGTAAGCTCGCGCTCGACGTGCGCGGCCGGTTCCCGGGTGACCGCGCCGCGGTGGTCGTCGTCGCCGGTGTCCCCGGTGACCGGCCGGTCGTGGTGGCCGCGGTCAACGAGGCGGGGCGCGGCCGGGGCCTGAAGGCGGGCCGCCTGGTCGGCGTCGCCGCGAAGGCGCTCGGAGGTGGTGGTGGCGGCAAGGACGACGTCGCTCAGGGAGGCGGGGTGCGCCCCGAGGCGATCGGCGAGGCGCTCGCCGCCGTCGAGCAGGCGATCGCGCAGACGCTCACCTGACGAGGAACGACGCCCGCGCGCCGGGTCCGGCGCCTGGGCGGAGACGGGAACGATGAGAAACGGCATTCGGCTGGGCGTCGACGTCGGTTCGGTCCGCATCGGCGTGGCCCGCAGCGACCCCTCGGGGTTGCTGGCCACGCCGGTGGAGACCGTCCGGCGCGGCAAGGGCGACCTCGACCGGCTCGCGGAGATCGCGGCCGAGTACGAGGTCGTCGAGGTGGTGGTCGGCCTGCCGACCTCGCTCTCCGGGCGCGAGGGGCAGGCGGCGGAGGCCGCCCGCGACTTCGCGAACCGGATCTCGCTGCGGCTGGCGCCCGTCCCGGTGCGGCTGTTCGACGAGCGGCTGACCACCGTCACCGCCCAGCAGGGCCTGCGGGCCAGCGGGGTGAAGGCGAGGAACCAGCGTGGCGTGGTGGACCAGGCGGCCGCCATCGTGCTGCTCCAGGCCGCGCTGGACGCCGAACGCGCCACCGGCAGGCCCCCCGGCGTCCCCGCCGGGCCTCCCCCCGGCGGAGGGGACGCCGGGCGGCCGGGCGGCGGGACCCTCGGGTGAGCCGTCTGCGGCCGGTGTGGCTTTGGGTGGCCGGGACGTCCGTGCTCGCCGCCGCCACCGGGACGGCTGGGTTCCTGGTGATCCGTCCCTATCTCGTGCCCGCCGACTTCGAGGGGCCGGGGTCGGGTTCGGTCGTCGTCGAGATCCCCCGGGGGGCGAGCGCGGCCCAGATCGGGCTCGTGCTGGCCGACGCCGGGGTGGTGGCGAGCGCCAGGGCGTTCGTCACGGTGGCGAAGGAGCAGGCCAGGACGGGCGACCTGCCCCCCGGCCGCTTCAGGCTCCGCAGGGGCATGACCGCCCTGTCGGCGCTCGGCATGCTGGTGGCGCCCGGGTCACGGGTGGTCCGCACGGTCACCGTCCCCGAGGGGCTCCGCCTGCCCGAGCTGCTCGACCGGCTCGCCGGGGAGACCGGCATGCGCCGGGCCGACCTGGCCGGGGCCGCGGCCGACGGGCGGGCGCTGGGCCTGCCCCGGTACGCCCGGGGCGCCGAGGGCTTCCTGTTCCCCGCCACCTACGAGATCGAGCCGGGCACGACCGCCCCGGCGCTGCTCGCCGCGATGGTGGAACGTTACAAGCGGATGGCGGCCCAGCTAAACCTGCGGAAACGGGCCGTGAAGAAGGGCCTCTCGCCCCGGCAGGCCGTCACGGTGGCGAGCATCGTCCAGGCGGAGGGCGGGCGTGATCCGGACTACCCGAAGATCGCTAGAGTGATCTACAACCGGATCAGGGCCCGGACGCCGCTCCAGCTGGACACGACGGTGCTCTACGCGCAGGGGCGCAGGACCCTGGAGGTCTCCGAGAGGGACACCGAGGTGCGGTCCCCGTACAACACCTATCTCAGACCCGGCCTGCCGCCCGGGCCCATCGCGAACCCCGGGGAGAAGGCGTTGATCGCGGCACTCCAGCCAGATCAAGGTGATTGGTTCTGGTTTGTCACCACCAATCCGGAGCATAGAATCACGAAATTCACTGACAAAGAGAGTGAGTTTGTGAGATACCGGGAACAGCTGAACAGATACCTCGGGAAGCGTTGATGCCCGGCGGAATACCCTCCGTTCCGCCGCAGGCGGCGACCCGCACCCGCGGTTCAGACGACGGTTCCCGGAGCCCCGGGACGTCTGGCCGGGTGCCCTCCTTCGGTTCGGCACACCCGCTTGACGCCAGGCCGTCTCTAGCGGGAGATTGGCCAGCGACGCTATGAACGATCTCGATATGGACTTCCTGGTCGGTTCCGACGACGAAGGTCGGTCGCGCCGAGGATCAAACACGTCCCCAGGCCGCGACTCCGGCGGGCGGCGCGGCCGCCGCAGGAAGCGCCGCCGCAACCGGGGCGGCTTCCTCGCCCCCATGCTCGCGATCATCGTCCTGATCGGCGGCGTCGGCGCCGCCGGCTTCTACGGCTACACCTGGGTCCGCGACGTGATGACCCCCGACGACTACACCGGCCAGGGGTCCGGCGAGGTCGTCGTGCAGATCAAGGAGGGCCAGAGCGCCTCCGACATCGCGCAGACCCTGCAGGAGCAGGACGTCGTGAAGAGCGTCAAGGCCTTCGTCGACGCCATCGGCGCGGCGGGCAAGAGCTCCTCCCTGCAGCCGGGCGAATACACCATGCGCAAGCAGATGGCGGCCGCCGAGGCCGTCAAGCTCCTCGACCCGGAGAAGCGGCTGCGGGAGAAGGTCACCCTCAAGGAGGGGCTGCGCCTGGTCGACACCCTCAAGCAGCTCTCCAAGGAGACGGGCAAGCCGCTGCGCGAGTTCCAGCAGGCCGCCAAGAACGTCCGCGAGCTCGGCCTGCCCCCCTACGCCAAGGGCAAGCTGGAGGGCTACGCCTTCCCGGCCACCTACGAGATCACGCCCAGGATGACGGCCTCGGAGATCCTCACCAGGATGGTCGACCGCTTCAACCAGACCGCCGACAAGGACGACCTCCAGGGCAAGGCCAAGGCCCTCGGGCACACCTCGCACGAGATCATGACGATCGCCAGCATCGTCCAGGCCGAGTCCGGCAGCAAGGACGACATGGGCAAGGTGGCCCGCGTCATCTACAACAGGCTCGACCGTGACCCGCCCCTCAAGCTGTCGATGGACAGCACGGTGATGTACGGGCTGAACAAGTACGGCATCGAGTCCTCCCACAAGGACCTGGAGAGCATCTCGCCCTACAACACCTACAGGCACCTCGGCCTGCCGCCGGGGCCGATCGCCAACCCGGGAGACGACGCCATCCAGGCGGCCCTCAACCCCACCAAGGGCGACTGGCTCTTCTTCATCACCACCTGCCCGGCCAAGGGCATCACCAAGTTCGTCTCCACGGAGTCGGAGTTCTTCGTGCTCAAGCAGGAGTACGAGAGGAACAAGGTGAACGGGTGCTGAGGGCGGCGGTCCTGGGATCGCCGATCGTCCACTCGCTCTCCCCGCACCTGCACCGCGCCGCCCACCAGGGCATGGGACTGCTCGACTGGCGCTACGAGGCGATCGAGTGCGGCGAGGAGGGGCTCCCCGGCCTCCTCGCCGGGCTGGACGGCGACTGGGCGGGGCTCTCGCTCACGATGCCGCTCAAGCGGGCGGTGATGCCGCTGCTCGACACCGTCTCCGACCTCGCGGTCCAGGTGGGCGGTGTCAACACGGTGATCCTGCGCGACGGCGCCAGGCACGGGCACAACACCGACGTGTACGGCGTCGTCCAGGCGCTCGCCGAGGCGGGCGTGCCCCCGCCGCGGGCGGCGACCGTCCTCGGCGGCGGCGCGACGGCGGCCTCCGCGCTGGCGGCCCTGCGCGAGCTGGGCCTCGACGAGGCGATCCTCGTGGTCCGCGACCCGGCCAGGGCGTGGGAGACCGCGGAGGTCGCCGAGCGGCTGGGCATGTCCCTGTCGGTACGAACCCTCGACAAGCTCGACACCGCGCTGGAGGTCGACCTGGTCGTCTCGACCCTGCCCTCCGGCGCGGCCGACGACCTCGCAGGGACGCTGGCGGATGTGCCCGCCCTCTTCGACGTGGTCTACGCGCCCTGGCCCACCCGGCCGGCGGCGGCCGTGGCCGGCCGGGGCGGGATCGTCGTCGGCGGCTTCCCGATGCTCCTGCACCAGGCGGTCCGGCAGGTCGAGATGATGACCGGCCGCGCGGACGTGCCGGTGGAGGCGATGCGCGAGGCGGGAAAGGCCGAGATCGTCAGGCGTGCCGCCCCGGCGGGATGATTCTGCGTGAGCGGGCTGTTGTGGTAGAGTAACGACTCGATCGGTCCGGCGTGCCTGCTGGACGCGCAAGCGGAGGTCGTCCTCCCACCTCGTCGACCGCAAGGCTGACAGGTCAGGATCACGACCGGGGTGAATCCCCGGGGAGCTTACGGCGTGAAGCCTTCGAGTTCATGTGGCCCCGCATGCGTGACGTGCGGGGCATCTTGCGTTCGAACGCCCTCAACAGGGTGTGCGTTCTACGACCTCCCGGCACGATCGAGCATGTTGCGGCCTCCTCCAGGACGGCCGCGGATCGCAACCTAGGAGGCCCCATCAGCGCCGAGCCCCGCATCAATGACCGCATTCGCGTGCCCGAGGTCCGCCTCGTCGGCCCGAACGGCGAGCAGGTGGGCATCGTCTCCATCGGCGATGCCTTGAAGCTGGCTCAAGAATCCGATCTCGACCTGGTCGAGGTCGCGGCAACGGCCCGCCCGCCCGTGTGCAAGCTCATGGACTACGGCAAGTTCAAGTACGAGTCCGCGATGAAGGCACGCGAGGCGCGCCGTAACCAGGCGTACACCATCATCAAGGAGATCAAGCTCCGGCCGAAGATCGACCCGCACGACTACGAGACCAAGAAGGGTCACGTGGTGCGGTTCCTCAAGGCCGGCGACAAGGTCAAGGTCACCATCATGTTCCGCGGCCGGGAGCAGTCCCGGCCGGAGCTGGGCTTCCGGCTCCTGCAGCGGCTGGCGGAGGACGTGACGGAGCTCGGCTTCGTCGAGTCCCAGCCCAAGCAGGACGGCCGAAACATGATCATGGTGATCGGCCCGCACAAGAAGAAGGCCGAGGCCAAGGCCGAGAAGGCGGCGGCCAAGGCACGGCATGACGAGACCCCTTCGGGTGACGGACCGGCCGCCGGCGAGACGCACGTCAACGACGAGGTGTCCGTCAGCGGAGCGGTGGCGGCTCCGCAGGAGTAACTCGCATAGCCTGGATCGTCAGGTAGTCGCGAGATCAGTCCGAGACCGGGTCCGGTCTCGTAGTCAGGCACGCCCTTGACTTGGGTTACCGGCCCGGGACATCGGCACGATCGAGGGAGAGACGGCTGAGATGCCGAAGATGAAGACGCACAGCGGTGCGAAGAAGCGGTTCAGGCTCACGGGTTCCGGCAAGCTTGTGCGCCGTCGCGCCAACCGTGCGCACTACAACGAGCACAAGCCGTCCACCTTGACGCGTCGTCTCAAGCCCGAGGTCGTGCTCTCCGACGCCGACTCCAAGAAGATCAAGAAGCTGCTCGCTAAGTAACCGCCCCCGGGGAGATAGATACACATGGCACGCGTGAAGCGGGCGATCAACGCCAAGAAGAAGCGCAAGGTCGTTCTCGAGCGGGCGAAGGGCTACCGGGGTCAGCGATCCAGGCTGTACCGCAAGGCCAAGGAGCAGATGCTCCACTCGATGACGTACGCCTACCGCGACCGCAAGGACCGCAAGGGCACCTTCCGCCGTCTCTGGATCCAGCGCATCAACGCCGCTGCCCGCCAGAACGGCATCACCTACAACAGGCTCATCCAGGGCCTGCGGCTCGCCTCCATCGAGGTCGACCGCAAGATCCTCGCCGACCTCGCGGTCAACGACGCCGCCACGTTCGCGACGCTGGTCGAGGCCGCCAAGAAGGCGCTCCCGGCCGACGTGAACGCGCCGGTCGCCGGCTGAGCGAGACACTGACGACCGTGCGGCCCGCAGCGATCACGCTGCGGGCCGCATTCGCATTCTTGGGGTTCTTGGGGGACGGGCATGGCCGGGTCTGAGCTGACCAACATCAAGTCGCCGCGGGTCAAGGCCGCGCGGAGGCTGACGAAGCGGGCCTTCAGGGACCGCGACCGTTCCTTCCTGGCGGAGGGGCCGCAGGCGGTCCGCGAGGCGCTCGCGCTGGACGGCGTCGTGGTGGAGCTGTTCGCCACGGCCGAGGCCGAGCTGCGTCACGCCGACGTCGTCGCCGCCGCCACCGCCGCGGGGGTGCCGCTGCACCGGGCCAGCGGCGAGGTCATGGCCGAGCTGGCCCAGACCGTCACCCCCCAGGGGCTGCTGGCGGTGTGCCGTTTCGTGCACGTGCCCCTGGACGCCTCCGTCGTCTCCGGCTCCAGGCTGGTGGCGGTGCTGGCCCACGTCCGCGACCCCGGCAACGCGGGCACCGTCCTGCGTACGGCCGACGCGGCGGGCGCCGACTCCGTCGTCTTCACCGACGCCTCCGTCGACCCCTACAACGGCAAGTGCGTGCGGGCCAGCGCCGGCAGCCTGTTCCACCTCCCGGTCAGCACGGGCGTCCCGGTGGCGCGGGCCGTGGAGCGCCTGAAGGGGTCAGGGCTGCGGGTGCTCGCCGCCGACGGCGCGGGCGAACAGACCCTGGACGACGTGGACCTGTCGGGACCGACGGCCTGGATCTTCGGCAACGAGGCGTGGGGGCTTCCCGAGGAGATCCTGAAGCTGGCCGACGAGGTCGTCAGGGTCCCCATCTACGGACGGGCCGAGAGCCTGAACCTCGCGACCGCCGCCGCGGTCTGTCTGTACGCATCTGCCCGTTCTCAGCGCACCGGTGCCGGCTCCGCGTGAGGCTCCCCGCCCGGCGAGGCTGCCGTACGGTGCGGGAAACCCGCTATTGTCGGCCATGTAGCGTCGAGGAGGCGGGGTCGTGCACGGCGAACACACCGGCGAGCGGAGCACCGATGCCGCTTCTGTGATCGACGTCGACGAGCTTCCCGACGGCCTCGTGGTGACCGACGGCGACGGCCACGTGCTCACCGTCAACCGGGCCGCGGCCCTGCTGACCGGCGTCACCCGCGAGCGGGCCGCGGGGCGGCACCTGCGCGACGTGTTCTCCTTCCGCGACCACGACGGGCGCGACTGGTGGAAGTGGCTCGACACCTACGGCGGGCTCTCCAGCCGCGCCCGCCAGCCCGAGCTGCCGCTGCGCACCCCCGGCGGCCAGGAGCTGCTGGTGGCCGCCCGCCTGGTGCGCGAGCCCCGGCGGGGCGGCGAGGTCGTCCGGGTGGTCATCACGCTGCGTGACGCCGGGGCCCGCGCCCGCCTGGAGCGCAGCCGCGCCGACCTGGTCTCCACCGTCGCCCACGAGCTCCGCTCCCCGCTGACCAGCGTGAAGGGGTTCACCGCGACCCTGCTGGCCAAGTGGACCCGCTTCACCGACGACCAGAAGCTCGTCATGCTGGAGACCGTCAACGCCGACGCCGACCGGGTCACCCGGCTGATCACCGAGCTGCTCGACGTCTCGCGCATCGAGTCGGGGCGGCTGGAGATCCACCGCCAGGTGGTCGACGTCCCGGCCAGGATCTCCAGGATCATCGCGGGACGGGTGGCGGCCGGGGAGCCGGAGGGCCGCTTCGTGCTGCAGGTGCGCGGCGAGCTGCCCGAGACCTGGCTCGACCAGGACAAGATCGACCAGGTGCTCGCCAACCTGATGGAAAACGCGGTGCGTCACGGGCGCGGTACGGTGACAATAGTCGTCGAGCCGAGCGAATGGGGAGTGACCGTGTCCGTCCGCGACCAGGGGGAGGGCATCCCGCCCGAGCTGGTCACGCGCGTCTTCCGGCAGTTCTGGCGGGGCAACGCCCGCCGCCGTGGCGGCACCGGGCTCGGCCTGTTCATCGTCAAGGGGCTGATCGAGGCGCACGGCGGCACCATCTCCGTGCAGCGCGGGCCCGAGGGCGGCGCCGAGTTTCGATTTATGGTGCCCACCGGCACCCCCGACTTCGCCTGATCGCGAATGTCGGCCCGGTGGGCTCATCCGACTAGACTCATGGCCGCTCAAGCCCTGGATTCGGAGCTCTCTCTTGTCAAACTACGACCCGGTCGAGGTGACCCCGCTGCACGCCGACGAGATGGCGCGCATGCGGGCCGACGCGCTCGACGCCGTCAAGGCGGCGCGCGACCTCGAAGAACTCAAGCAGGTGCGCCTCGCGCACGCCGGTGACCGCTCACCGATCGCCCTGGCCAACCGCGAGATCGGCGCGCTGCCCCCGGCGGCCCGCTCCGAGGCGGGCAAGCGAATCGGCGGCGCCCGCAAGGCGGTCGCCGACGCCCTCGCCGAGCGGCAGGCGCAGCTGGAGGCCGAGCGCGACGAGCGGGTCCTCGTCGAGGAGACCGTCGACGTCACGCTGCCCTCCGCCCGCGCGCCCCGCGGCGCCAGGCACCCGCTGACCACCCTCCAGGAGCGCATCGCCGACGCCTTCGTCGCGATGGGCTACGAGGTGGCCGAGGGCCCCGAGCTGGAGGGGGAGTGGTTCAACTTCGACGCGCTGAACATTTCCGCCGACCACCCGGCGCGCTCGGAGCACGACACCTTCTTCGTGGAGTCGGTCGACTCCGGCAAGGTGCTGCGCACCCAGACCTCTCCCGTCCAGATCCGGGCGCTGCTCGGCAGGGAGCTCCCGGTCTACGTGATCTCGCCGGGCAAGGTGTTCCGCACCGACGAGCTCGACGCCACCCACACCCCGGTCTTCCACCAGGTCGAGGGCCTGGCGATCGACGAGGGCCTGACCATGGCCCACCTCAAGGGCACCCTCGACCGGTTCGCCGAGGTCATGTTCGGCGAGGGCATCACCACCCGGTTCCGGCCCAACTACTTCCCGTTCACCGAGCCCTCCGCCGAGATGGACCTGAAGTGCTTCGTCTGCCGGGGCGCCTCGGCGGTGCCCGGCAACCCGCCCTGCCGCACCTGCAAGTCGGAGGGCTGGATCGAGTGGGGCGGCTGCGGCATGGTCAACCCGCGGGTGCTCATCGCCTGCGGCGTCGACCCCGCCCGCTACAGCGGCTTCGCCTTCGGCATGGGCGTCGAGCGCACCCTGATGTTCCGCCACAACGCCGAGGACATGCGCGACATGGTCGAGGGAGACGTCCGCTTCACCCTTCCCTTCGGAATGGAGGTCTGATGAAGGTCCCGCTTTCATGGCTGCGGGAGTACGTCGATCTCCCCGCCGTCACGGCGCACGAGATCGCCGAGAAGCTCACCGCCGCCGGGCTCAAGCTTGAGTCCGTCGTCTCCTACGGCCACGACATCAAGAACGTCGTCGTGGGCGAGGTGCTCTCCATCGAGACGCTGGAGGGGTTCAAGAAGCCCATCCGCCACTGCCAGGTCGAGGTGGGGGAGGCCGCGCCGCGCGAGATCGTCTGCGGCGCGACCAACTTCGAGGCCGGCGACCGCGTCCCGGTCGCGCTGCCCGGCGCCGTGCTGCCCGGCGGATTCGAGATCGCCTCGCGCAAGACCTACGGGCGGCTGTCCGACGGCATGATCTGCTCGGAGGCGGAGCTCGGCGTGGCCGACTCCTCGCCCGGCATCCTCGTGCTGCCCGCCGGCACCCCGATCGGCGTGGACGTGGTCGAGCTGCTCGGCCTGCGCGACGACGTGATCGAGCTGGAGATCACCCCGGACATCGGCTACGCCCTCTCCATCCGGGGCGTGGCCCGCGAGGCCGCGACCGCCTTCGACTCGGCGTTCATCGACCCCGCCGACGTCTCCCCGCCCGTCGCGGCGGGCCCGTCCTACCCGGCCTCGATCGCCGACCCGACGGCCTGCGACCGCTTCGTGCTCCGCGAGATCCGCGGGTTCGACCCGTCCGCGCCGAGCCCGCTGTGGATGCGCGCGCGGCTCTCCCGGGCCGGCATGCGCCCGGTCTCGCTCGCCGTCGACGTCACCAACTACGTCATGCTGGAGCTCGGCCAGCCGCTGCACGCCTTCGACGCGGCCAGGCTGACCGGCGAGATCGTGGTGCGCAGGGCCGAGCCGGGCGAGACGCTGGAGACGCTCGACCACGTGGTCCGCAAGCTCCACCCCGACGACATCCTGATCACCGACGGGTCGGGCGCGATCTCGATGGCCGGCACCATGGGCGGCCTGCACACCGAGATCTCCGACGCCTCCGCCGACATCGTGATCGAGGCGGCCCACTTCTCCGCCAGCGGCACCGCGCGCATGTCGCGCAGGCACAACCTGGTCAGCGAGGCCTCCAAGCGCTTCGAGCGGGGCGTCGACCGGGAGCTGCCGCTGTACGCCTCCTGGCGCGCGGCCCGGCTGCTCGCCGAGCTCGGCGGCGGCACGATCCAGCCGGGAGTCACCCACGCCGAGGTGGAGGTCGAGCCGGTCCACGTCGCCATCCCGAGCGACTACCCCGGCAGGGTCGCGGGCACCGCCTACGACCGCGAGACGGTGATCCGCCGCCTGGAGCAGGTCGGCTGCACGGTCGAGAGCACCACCGCCGGGACCGGCCCGGTGACGGGCGGCACGGGCGGCGGTACCGCGGCCACCGGAGACCCCGCCTCAGCCGGGATCGCCGCGAGGCTCGCGGTCACCGGTGACGACATGCTGGCGGTCACCCCGCCCTCGTGGCGGCCCGACCTGACCGACCCGAACGACCTCGCGGAGGAGGTCATCAGGCTGGAGGGCTACGAGAACCTGCCCTCGATCCTGCCCGCCGCCCCCGCGGGCGCCGGGCTCAGCGAGAGCCAGCGCCTGCGCCGCCGGGTCGGCCGCGCCCTCGCCGCCGCGGGCTACGTCGAGATCCTCGCCTACCCGTTCAACGGGGAACGCGACTTCGACAACCTGCAGCTGCCCGCCGGTGACGCGCGCCGCCTGGCCGTACGGCTGGCCAACCCGCTCAGCGAGGACGAGCCGCTGATGCGGACGACCCTGCTGCCCGGCCTGCTCAAGACGCTGGTCCGCAACGTGGGCCGGGGCTTCGGCGACGTGGCGCTGTTCGAGGCGGGCCTGGTCTACCGGCCCTCGTCCGGCGCGCCCGCCGTCGCCCCCGTGCTGGGCGTCGACCGCAGGCCGACCCCGGAGGAGCTCGCCTCGATCGAGGCCGCGCTGCCCGCCCAGCCGCTCCGGGTCGGGGCGGTGCTGGCCGGGGAGTTCGAGCCGTCCGGCTGGTGGGGCAGGGGGCGCGCGGCCGGCTGGGCGGACGCCGTCGAGGCGGCCCGGGTGGTGGCCGCCGAGGCCGGGGTCACCCTCGACGTCCGCGCGGACCGGCACGAGCCCTGGCACCCGGGCCGCTGCGCCGCGCTGTACGCCGGTGACGTGCTCGTCGGCCACGCGGGTGAGCTGCACCCGCGCGTCGTCGAGGCATACGGCCTGCCCCCGCGCACCTGCGCGATGGAGCTGGAGCTGACCCGGCTGGAGCCGCTGACCGCGGGTCCGCCGCAGGCCCCGGCGATCTCCGCGTACCCGGTCGCGGGGCAGGACGTCGCGCTCATCGTCGACGCGGCGGCCCCGGTGGCCGCCGTGGAGGCGGCGCTGCGCGAGGGAGCGGGCCCGCTGCTGGAGTCGATCCGGCTGTTCGACGTCTACACCGGCGCCCAGGCCGGCGAGGGCAAGAAGTCCCTCGCCTACTCGCTGCGCTTCCGGGCGCCCGACCGGACGCTCACCGTCGAGGAGACCACTGCGGCCCGCGACGCGGCCGTGGCCCTGGCCGGGGAGCGCACCGGCGCGCGGCTGCGCGGCGTCTGACCGGTTCACGAGGGGGCCCGGGGCGTGTCCCGGGCCCTTCTCGCCGTACCGGGCCGGATGGTTCGCGGTCCGGGTGGGCCGGGATGTTCGAGGTCCGGGTGGATTCTCCTTCGGGAGGCGACGATGAGATACCCGCCGGTCGCCCGGAGCGGTGGAGGGTCTTTTACCGGGAGAGGACGATGAGGCATCTGCTGGTGTTCGCCGGGCGCGACGACGCCGAGGAGGTCGCCGAGACCGTGGCCGGGGAGTTTCCGCTGGTCGGCGTGCCCGCGGTGGTCAGGGAGACCCTCGCCGGCGAGGACGACGCCGAGGACGCCCAGTGGCTTGTGGTGGTCGAGGACCCCTCCGGCGCGCTGCCGCCGGAGGGCGTGGCCCGCCTGGAGGCGCTGGCCGAGGAGTACGACGGCTGGCGCGAGAGCGGGTGACGCCCGGACCTCGCCCGGACCTCGCCCGGACCTCGCCCGGACCTCGCCCGGACCTCGCCCGGACCTCGGCCGGACGCCGTGTCGTTCGGGGAACCGGCCGTGGGGTCCGAGGTCAGCAGGAACGTCAGCCTCGGCCGGACGCCGTGTCGTTCGGAGAACCCGGCGTCCGCCGGTCCCGGTCGGGTCGGTCGCCCGCCGGCCCGGGTCAGGCGCGGGCGGCCTCCTCGCGGCGGGCGCGCTCCCTGATCGCGTGCTCGTCGACGCGGGCGTCGTAGGTGCGGAACTTCGGTAGCAGCGCGGCCATCGCGGCCACCGCGCCGACGCACAGCAGGCCGCCGACGCCCAGCGAGAAGCGGGTGCCGCCGATGCCGGCCATCAGACCGGCCCTGGCGTTGCCGAGCATCGGGCCGCTGGTGTAGGAGAGCAGCTCGATGCCCGCCAGGCGGCCGCGGAACTCGTCGGGGATGGTCTGGTTCCAGATGGTCGAGCGGAAGACACCGCTGATCATGTCGGCGGCCCCGGCCACGGCGAGGAAGGCGAAGATGCCCCAGACGCTGGGCATCAGCGAGGCCAGTGCCACCGCCACCCCCCACACGGCCGCCGCGATGATCACGCCGAGGCCGTGCCGGTGCACGCGCGCGGTCCAGCCGGAGGTGACCGAGGCGATCAGCGAGCCGATGGCCGAGGCCGAGAAGAAGAGCCCCAGGGCCTCGTGGGCGCCCAGCTCGTCGGCGAGGAACGGATACAGCGCGGTGGAGAACGCGAAGACCATCGCGGCGACATCGACCAGGTAGGTGCCCATCAGGTCGGAACGGCCCACGGCGTAGCGGACCCCCTCGACCAGGGACCTGATCGAGGCCGCCTGGGTGTTCTCGGGCCGCGGCTGGGCCCGGACCATCCAGAGCAGGACCAGGGAGGCGAGGAAGGTCACGATGTTGATGCCGTACGCGACGGCGACGCCGTACCAGGCCGCGATCAGGCCGCTGAGGCCCGGGGCGACGATGGCGCCCAGGTTCCAGCGGAAGGCGCCGAGGGCGGCGGCCGCGGTCAGCTGGTCGTGCCTGACCACGCGCGGCATCAGCGACTCCAGGCTGGGCCGCTGCAGGCTGCCCAGCCCGGCCGAGAGGGCGCCGACCACGTACAGCACCCAGACCTGCGGGTTGGGCAGCAGCGCGTTGACGGTCAGGATCGTGACCGTGACGCAGAGGCCGACCTCGGTGAGAAGGATGATCTTGCGCCGGTCGAGGGCGTCGGCGATCGCCCCGCCCCAGAGCCCGCACACCACCATCGGGACGAACTCGGCCACGCTGACCAGGCCGACCGCCAGGTAGGAGCCGGTGAGCTCCTTCATCTGCAGCGGCACCGCGACCAGCGTCAGGAAGGTGCCGAACATCGTGATGACGCCGGAGCCGAAGAGCAGCCGGAAGTCGCGCGAGTCGCGCAGAGGGCTGAGGTCCATCGCCAGACGGCGGAGCAGGGTCTTGATCGGTCGATCGGCGTTTTCCGGCACGAACAGCTAGTTTCAATGGTGATCTACGCGAAGGCAAATCATTTTCCGGCAGGTCACCGGCCTGCCGTCGCCGGGGGCGGCGCGAAAAGCCGCACCCGGCGCCGGACGCCCGCGGGAAGACGGGTGACAGGGCGACCGGGCGGGGCGACGGCGACGGTGACAACGACGGTGGCGGTGGCGGCGACGGACGACGGGGGAGCCGGGCCTCAGGGGCCCAGGACCTCCTGGCGCAGCCGGGTCTTGAGGATCTTGCCGCCGGGGTTGCGGGGGAGTTCCGTCTCGCGCGCCCAGAACCTGACCGGCACCTTGAAGTGGGCGATCCGCTCGCGCAGGAAGGCCCGCAGCTCCTCGTCGGTGACCGGGGACGACAGCCGGACCACCGCGCCGACCTCCTCGCCCAGCTCGTCGTGGGGGATCCCGATGACCGCGGCGTCCTCGACCGCCGGGTGCTCGAACAGGGCGGCCTCGACCTCGGCGCAGTAGACGTTCTCGCCGCCGCGGATGACCATGTCCTTGGCCCGGTCCACGATGAACACGAACCCGTCCTCGTCCACCCTGGCCAGGTCGCCGGTGTGCAGCCAGCCGCCGACGAAGGTCTCCGCGGTGGCCTCCGGCCGGTTCCAGTAGCCCAGGATGACGTTCGGGCCGCGCAGGCAGAGCTCGCCGACCGTGCCGACCGGCAGCTCGCCGCCGAGGGGGTCGGCGATCCTCACCTCGACCACGGCCATCGGCAGGCCGATGCTGTCGGGCTTGGCCAGGTAGTCGGCTCCGGCGTTGCTGATGGCGAGGGCGGTGGTCTCGGTCATGCCGTACCCGTTGGAGGGGGCGCGGTTGGGCAGCTGCTCGGTGATGCGCTCCAGCAGCTTCGGCGGGGCGGGGGCGCCGCCGTACCCGAGGCCGCTGAGGCTGGAGATGTCGTACTTGTCCAGGTCGGGGTGGGACAGGAGCTGCCACACGTTGGTGGGCACGCCGGTGAGGCCGGTGATCCTCTCGCGCTCGATCAGCTCCAGCGCGCGGCCCGGGTCCCACTTGTACATCAGCACCAGGCCGCCGCCGGTGAACATGGTGGTGGTCATCACCGCGAAGCAGCCGGTGACGTGGAAGAGCGGCACGGTGAGCAGGGTGACGCGGCGCTGCCCGGCCGCGTCGCCCGGGTCCTTGCCCGCCTTGATCACGGCGCGGTACAGGCCGTAGGCGACGGTCATCGGCGACTGGCCGAGGTTGCGGTGGCTGCCGAGCGCGCCCTTGGGACGGCCCGTGGTGCCGGAGGTGTAGAAGATCGTCGCGGGGTCCTCGGGGGAGAGCTCGACCGGGGGCAGCGTCACGTCCGCCGTCACCTCGCCCAGCACGTCCGCGAAGGAGCGGGCGCCCGCGGGCGTCTCGCCCCGGGTCACGATCAGCGCCGGCGCCAGGTCCGCGAGCCCGGCCGCCCGCTCGCCGTCGGCGATCAGCACCTTGGCCCCCGAGTCCGACAGCCCGTACTCCAGCTCCTGCGGCGTCCACCACGCGTTGAGCGGCACGGCTATCGCCCCGGCGGCCAGCGCGGCCGAGAAGGCGATCACCCACTCGGGGTAGTTGCGCATGACGATGGCCACCCGGTCGCCCTTGACCACGCCGTACTCGTCCACCAGGCGCCGCGCGAGCGTGGCGGCCCGCCGGAAGTGCTCCTCGTAGGTGAGGTGCTCGTCCTCGTAGGTCAGGAAGACCTTGTCGCCGTGGAACCTGCTCGTCTCCAGGAGGGCCCGGAAGTCGCGGGGCGCGTGCTTCCAGGTTCTGACGGTCCCGCCGTGGCTGAGGACCTCCTCCGTCTCGAAAAGCTGCCCCGGGGCGGTGAGCTGGGCCTGGACCTGGGCGTGGGTGACAGTCATGCGTTCGTACTCCCGGAGGTGAAGGGGCCGGAACCGTCACGATACCGACCGGTAGGTACGCGCAACAGTGCCGAAACATGACGGATGGTCTCGTGCCCTCGTTCACAAGCTGGTAAAGCAGGGTCTTCTTGGTTTTCACGCCCCGTGATGTACTTCTGAACAGCCAGGCCCACTCTTACCGGCTTGCATGACAATCCTCCGCGATGCATAATCTCTCTAGTAAGTCCATGAGTAACAATGCATAAGCATGCAGACACCGGGGGGACGGATGAGAGCGGCGATCGCGGGTGCCAGCGGCTACGCCGGAGGTGAGCTCCTGCGCCTGCTGCTGTCCCACCCCGGCATCGAGATCGGCGCGCTGACCGCGGCGTCGAGCGCGGGCACCGCCCTCGGCGCCCACCAGCCACACCTGGCCCCGCTGGCCGGCAGGATCCTGCAGGAGACCGGCGCCGAGACCCTCGGCGGCCACGACCTCGTCTTCCTCGCCCTGCCGCACGGCCAGTCGGCCGCCGTCGCCGAGCAGCTCGGCGACGACGCCCTCGTGGTCGACTGCGGCGCCGACTTCCGGCTCGCCGACCCCGCCGCCTGGGAGCACTTCTACGGCGGCGTCCACGCGGGCACCTGGCCGTACGGGCTGCCCGAGCTGCCGGGACGGCGCGAGGAGCTGCGCGCCACCCGGAGGATCGCCGTGCCGGGGTGTTACCCGACGGCCGTCACCCTGGCCATGTTCCCCGCCTTCGCCGCCGGCCTCGTCGAGCCCGACGTGGTGGTGGTCGCCGCCAGCGGCACCAGCGGGGCGGGCCGGGCGCCCAAGCCGAACCTCCTGGGCAGCGAGGTGATGGGCTCCGCCAGCGCGTACGGCGTCGGCGGCGTCCACCGGCACACCCCGGAGATGGAGCAGAACCTCTCCCCGCTGGCGGGCGGGCCGGTCACCGTCTCCTTCACCCCCGTGCTCGTACCGATGAGCCGCGGCATCCTCGCCACCTGCACCGCCCCCGCGAGGCCCGGCCTCACCCAGGCGGTCCTGCGCGAGGCCTACGAGGTCGCCACCAAGGACGAGCCGTTCCTGCGGCTGCTCCCCGAGGGCCAGTGGCCCGCGACCTCGATGACCCTCGGCGCCAACACCGCCGCCCTCCAGGTCGCCCTGGACGAGCGCGCGGGCCGCGTCGTCGCCGTCGTCGCCATCGACAACCTCACCAAGGGCACGGCCGGTGGCGCGATCCAGAGCGCCAACCTCGCCCTCGGCCTGCCGGAAGAGCTCGGCCTTCCTCTCAACGGAGTCGCCCCATGAGCGTGACCGCCCCTCTCGGCTTCCGCGCGGCGGGCGTCGCCGCCGGGATCAAGTCCAGCGCCGCCCGCGACCTGGCGCTGGTCGTCAACGACGGTCCCTCGCGCGCCGCCGCCGGGGTCTTCACCGCCAACCGGGTGAAGGCCGCGCCGGTCCTGTGGTCCGCCCAGGTGGTGGCCGGGGGCCGGGTCCACGCCGTCGTCCTCAACTCCGGCGGCGCCAACGCCTGCACCGGGCCGCTCGGCTTCCAGGACACCCACGCCACCGCGGAGAAGGTCGCCGGAGCCCTGGGAGACTCGGCCGGGGAGATCGCGGTCTGCTCCACCGGCCTGATCGGCGAGCGGCTGCCGATGGACCCGCTGCTCGCCGGGGTCGACCTCGCGGTCTCCCAGCTCGCCAGGGACGGCGGCCTGGCCGCGGCCGACGCCATCCGCACCACCGACACCATCTCGAAGATCTCCTTCAGGAAGGGCGCGGGCGGCTACATGGTCGGCGGCATGGCCAAGGGCGCGGGCATGCTCGCCCCCGGCCTCGCCACCATGCTGTCGGTGATCACCACCGACGCCGACCTGTCCGCCGAGCAGCTCGACGCGGTGCTCCGCAAGGTGACGCGGGTCACCTTCGACCGGCTCGACGCCGACGGCTGCATGTCCACCAACGACACCGTGCTGCTGCTGGCCAGCGGCGCCTCGGGAGTCGTCCCCGACCTCGCCGAGTTCGAGCAGGTCCTGCTGGCGGTCTGCGCCGACCTCGCCCGCCAGCTGCTGATGGACGCCGAGGGCGCCTCCAAGGCGATCGCCATCGAGGTCGTCGGCGCCGCCTCCGAGGACGACGCGGTCACCGTCGGCCGCGCCGTCTCCCGCTCCAGCCTCTTCAAGTGCGCCATCTACGGCGAGGACCCCAACTGGGGCCGGGTCCTGTCGGCCGTCGGCACCACCGACGCCGTCTTCGAGCCCGAGCGGCTCAACGTGGCCATCAACGGCATCTGGATCTGCCGGGGCGGCGCCGCGGGCGACGACCGCTCCAAGGTCGACCTCACCCCGCGCGAGGTGACGATCACCATCGACCTGTCGGCCGGACCGCACGCGGCGACGATCCACACCACCGACCTCACCGCGGCGTACGTCCACGAGAACTCGGCGTACTCCTCATGAGCCGCGCCGAGACGAGACGCGCCGAGGCCCTGAAGAAGGCCGCCACGCTGATCGAGGCGCTGCCCTGGCTCGCGAGCTTCCACGGCGCGACCGTCGTCATCAAGTACGGCGGCCACGCGATGACCGAGGAGCACCTGCGCGAGAAGTTCGCCGCCGACGTCGTCTTCCTGCGCTACGCCGGGCTGCGGCCGGTGATCGTGCACGGGGGAGGGCCGCAGATCAACGCCCAGCTCGACCTGCTCGGCATCGAGTCCACCTTCACCGCCGGGCTCAGGGTCACCACCCCCGAGGCCATGCAGGTCGTCAGGATGGTCCTCGTCGGCCAGGTCAACCGCGACGTGGTCGGCCAGGTCAACCGGCACGGGCCGTTCGCGGTCGGCATGTCCGGCGAGGACGCCCACCTGTTCACCGCCGTACGCAAGCACGCCCTCGTCGACGGCGTCGGCGTCGACATCGGCCAGGTCGGCGACATCGTCAGGGTCGAGGCCGGAGCCGTGCGGGCCCTGCTGGACGACGGGCGGATCCCGGTGGTCTCCTCCATCGCGCGCAGCGAGGACGGCACCGTCTACAACGTCAACGCCGACACCGCCGCCGCCGCGCTCGCCGTGGCGCTCCGGGCGGCCAAGCTGATCATCCTGACCGACGTCGAGGGCCTGTACCGCGACTGGCGCCCCGACGCCGACGAGAACGAGATCATCGAACAGCTGTCGGCCACCGAGCTGGAGAAACTCCTGCCGGGACTGTCCAGCGGCATGATCCCCAAGATGGAGGCGTGCCTGACCGCCGTCCAGGGCGGCGTGCCACGGGCCCACGTGCTCGACGGCAGGGTGCCCCACTCGGTGCTGCTGGAGGTCTTCACCGACGAGGGCATAGGAACCATGGTGCTGCCGGACGCCCCCGAGGCGGCCGCCGCGCCTGAGCCGGTCAGGCGGCGGCCGGAGGCCCCCGCCCAGCTGAAGGAGAACGACCAGTGAGCCCGCAGGACAGTTCCGCAGGAGAGGCGCTCGCCAGGCGCTTCGAGGCCGCCTTCATGCCCAACTACGGCGTGCCCCCGGTGGCGCTGGCCCGCGGCGAGGGCGCGAGGGTATGGGACGTCGACGGCCGCGAGTACCTCGACCTGATCGGCGGCATCGCGGTCAGCTCGCTCGGCCACGCCCACCCCGCACTGGTGGAGGCCGTCTCCCGGCAGGTCGCCACGCTCGCCCACACCAGCAACCTCTTCCTGCACGAGCCCGAGGTGCTGCTCGCCGAGCGCCTGCTCGGCCTGCTCGGCGCCCCGGCCAGGGTCTTCCTCAGCAACTCCGGGACCGAGGCCAACGAGGCCGCGCTGAAGCTCTCCCTCAAGTACGGCAAGGCGAACGGCCGCACCTACTTCGTGGCCGCGGAGAACGGCTTCCACGGCCGTACCCTCGGCGCGCTCGCCCTCACCGGCAAACCCGCCATCCGCGACCAGTTCGGGCCGTTCCCGATCGACGTCCGCTTCGTCCCATACGGCGACGCCGACGCGCTCAAGAACGCGGTCACCGACGAGTGCGCCGCGGTCTTCCTCGAACCCACCCAGGGCGAGGCGGGGGTCGTGCCCCCGCCCGAGGGCTACTTCGCGGCCGCCAGGGAGATCTGCGACGTCACCGGCGCGCTGCTGGTCGCCGACGAGATCCAGTCGGCGATCGGCCGCACCGGGCACTGGTTCGCCCACCAGCACGAGGGCTTCCTGCCCGACGTGCTCACCCTGGCCAAGGGGCTCGGCGGCGGCCTGCCGATCGGCGCGTGTATCGGCTTCGGCGCGGCGGGCACCCTCTTCGCCCAGGGCGACCACGGGTCCACCTTCGGCGGGAACCCCGTCTCGGCCGCCGCCGCGCTCGCCGTGCTCGACACCATCGACAAGGACGGCCTGCTGGAGCGCGCCGGCACCGTCGGCGCCGAGCTCGCCGAGGGCGTCGCCGCGATCGGCCACCCGCTGCTCGCCGACGTCCGCGGCCGGGGCCTGTGGCGGGCCGTCGTGCTCACCGGCGCCCGCTCCGCCCAGGTCCAGGCCGCCGCCCAGCGCGCGGGCTTCCTGGTCAACGCCCTCCAGCCCGACGCGGTACGGCTCGCGCCCCCGCTGGTGATCACCTCGGCCCAGGTCGCGACCTTCGTCGCCGCGCTCCCCGCCATCCTCGACGAGGCCGCAGATGCCCAGTGACCTCGCCGGACGGGCACACGTCAGGCACTTCCTGAAGGACGACGACCTCTCGCCCGCGGAGCAGGCCCAGGTGCTCGACCTGGCAGAGGCCGTGAAGAAGGACCGCTACGCCTACCGGCCCTTCGAGGGGCCGCAGACCGTCGCCGTCCTCTTCGACAAGCACTCCACCCGCACCCGCGTCTCCTTCGCGGTCGGCATCGGCGAGCTCGGCGGCCTGCCCCTGATCCTCGACGCCGGATCCTCCCAGATGGGCCGGGGCGAGTCGATCGAGGACACCGCCCGTGTCCTGGAGCGCCAGGTGGGCGCCATCGTGTGGCGCACCTCGGGCCAGGAACGGATCGAGGCGATGGCCTCGGCGTCCTCGGTGCCGGTGGTCAACGCCCTCACCGACGAGTTCCACCCCTGCCAGATCCTCGCCGACCTGCAGACCGTCAGGGAGCACTTCGGCAGGACCGCGGGCGTCACGCTCGCCTACTTCGGCGACGGGGCCAACAACATGGCCCACTCCTACCTGCTCGGCGGAGCCGTCGCCGGCATGCACGTGCGGGTCGCCACTCCGGCCGGATACCTGCCCGACCCGGAGATCCTCCGGCGCGCCGCCGAGGTCGCCGCGGAGACCGGCGGCTCGGTCGCCGTCCTCGCCGACCCGGCCGAGGCCGCCGCGGGCGCGGACGTGCTCGCCACCGACACCTGGGTCTCCATGGGACAGGAGGGCAAGGAGCAGCGGATCGCCGACCTCATGCCGTACCAGGTCAACGCCGCGCTGCTGGGCCGGGCGGCCCCCGGCGCCGTCGTCCTGCACTGCCTGCCCGCCTACCGCGACCTGGAGATCACCGCCGAGGTCCTCGACGGCCCGCGGAGCCTGGTGTGGGACCAGGCGGAGAACCGGCTGCACGCCCAGAAGGCCCTGCTGCACTGGCTGGTCGCGGTGGCGGGCCGGGACACCGGGTACGGCTCCTCGCGCGGCGGCGACGCGTCCGGAGGCGGGTGACCCGCATGGCGATCCCGATGACCAAGGTAGCCCGCCAGGCGCGGATCACCGACCTCCTGCAGCGGCAGCCGGTCAGGTCCCAGCCCGAGCTGGCCAAACTCCTGCTGGAGAGCGGGGTCGAGGTCACCCAGGCCACCCTCTCCCGCGACCTGGACGAGCTCGGCGCGCTCAAGCTGCGCGCCGAGGACGGCTCCCTGGTGTACGCGCTGCCGGGTGAGGGCGGCGGCCGGATAAGGCTCGCCAGGCTCGGCACCGGCGAGTCACCGGCCGCGAGGCTCGGCAGGCTCGCGGAGGAGCTCCTCGTCTCCGCCGAGGCCTCCGCCAACCTGGTCATCGTCCGCACGCCACCCGGCGCCGCCCAGTTCCTCGCCTCCGCCATCGACCACGCCGACTGGGAGTCCATTCTCGGCACGGTCGCGGGGGACGACACGATCCTCGTCATCAGCCGCGACCCGCTGGGCGGGGCGGCGGTCGCGGAAGCACTGCTCCGGCACGCCGACCGACGTATTTAGCCCGCTCAGGCGGGCCATCCCCGGCGGCACCCGACAGTCGTGACGGCTGTATCCAATGCCCGTGACGGCTGTGCCCGACAGCCGTGACAGCGGCATTCAACGCTCGTGACGGCGGCATCCGACAGCTGTGACGGCGGTTATCCGACGTCCGTGACGGCTGTATCCAATGCCCGTGACGGCGGCATCCGACAGCCGTGACGGCATCGTCCGGCACCTGTGACCAATGAAGATCCTGGAGATACCCATCATGACCGATCGGGTCGTACTCGCATTCTCCGGAGGCCTGGACACCTCCGTCGCCATTCCCTTCCTCGCCGAGAAGACCGGCGCCGAGGTCGTCGCCGTCGCCGTCGACGTCGGCCAGGGCGGCGAGGACATGGAGGCCATCCGCAAGCGCGCCATCGACTGCGGCGCCGTGGAGTCCGTCGTCGTGGACGCCCGCGAGGAGTTCGCCACCGACTTCTGCGTGCCCGCGCTGCAGGCCAACGCCCTCTACATGGACCGCTACCCGCTGGTGTCCGCCCTGTCGCGGCCACTGATCGTCAAGCACCTGGCCGCGGCGGCCAAGGAGTTCGGCGGCACCCACGTCTCGCACGGCTGCACCGGCAAGGGCAACGACCAGGTCCGGTTCGAGGCCGGGCTGGCCGCCCTGTACCCCGAGCTCAAGGTCATCGCCCCGGCCCGCGACTACGCGTGGACCCGGGACAAGGCGATCGCCTACGCCGAGGAGAAGAGCCTGCCGATCGAGACCACCAAGAAGAACCCGTACTCCATCGACCAGAACATCTGGGGCAGGGCCGTCGAGACCGGCTTCCTGGAGGACATCTGGAACGGCCCGATCGAGGACGTCTACGCCTACACCGCCGACCCGGCGCAGCCGCGCGAAGCCGACGAGGTCGTCGTCAGCTTCGTCAAGGGCGTCCCCGTGGCGCTGGACGGACGGCACCTCACCCCGTTCCAGGTCATCGAGGAGCTCAACCGCCGCGCGGGCGCCCAGGGCGTCGGCCGCCTCGACATCGTCGAGGACCGGCTCGTCGGCATCAAGTCCCGCGAGGTCTACGAGGCACCCGGCGCCATCGCCCTGATCACCGCCCACATGGAGCTGGAGAACGTCACCGTCGAGCGCGACCTCGCCCGTTTCAAGCGGTCGGTGGACCAGCGCTGGGGCGAGCTCGTCTACGACGGCCTCTGGTTCTCCCCGCTCAAGAAGGCCCTCGACACCTTCGTCGCCGAGGCCCAGGAACACGTCACCGGCGAGATCCGGATGACCCTGCACGGCGGCCGGGCCACCGTCACCGGGCGCCGCTCAGAGGCGTCGCTGTACGACTTCAACCTCGCCACCTACGACACCGGCGACACCTTCGACCAGTCCCTGGCCAAGGGCTTCGTCGAGCTGTGGGGCCTGCCCTCCAAGATTGCCTCTGCCCGGGACGCCCGGCTGGGCCGATTGGGCTAAGGTCGCGGATTGAATGGGGAGGGAGAACAACGGTGACTGATGGTGGCAAGCCCATGCGGCTGTGGGGCGGCCGGTTCGAGGGAGGTCCGGCCGACGCGCTGACCAGGCTCTCGGTGAGCGTCCACTTCGACTGGCGGCTGGTGCCGTACGACCTGCTGGCCTCGCGCGCGCACGCCAGGGTGCTGCACCGCGCGAACCTGCTGAGCGACGACGAGCTGGCGCGCATGATCGGCGCCCTGGACGACCTGGAGCGCGCCTGCAAGGAGGGCGAGTTCCGGCCGACCGTCGCCGACGAGGACGTCCACACCGCGCTGGAGCGCGGCCTGCTGGAACGCCTCGGCACGCTCGGCGGCAAGCTCCGAGCCGGTCGCAGCCGCAACGACCAGGTCGCCACCGACCTGCGGCTCTACCTGCGCGACCATGTCAGGCACATCGTGTCCCGGCTGGTGGAGCTGGAGACCGCGCTGATGAGCCAGGCCGAGGAGCACGCCGAGACGGCGGCCCCCGGCATGACCCACCTGCAGCACGCCCAGCCGGTCTCCTTCGGCCACCAGCTCCTGGCGCACGTGCACGCCTTCGCCCGCGACATCGACCGCCTGCGCGACTGGGACCGGCGCGCGGCCGTCTCCCCGCTGGGCGCGGGGGCGCTGGCCGGATCCTCCCTGCCGCTCGACCCGCAGGCCGTGGCCAGGGAGCTCGGCTTCGACTCCGCCGCGCCCAACTCGATGGACGCCGTCGCCGACCGCGACTTCGCCGCCGAGTTCCTGTTCGACGCGGCGATGATCGGCGTGCACCTGTCGAGGCTGGGCGAGGAGATCGTCCTGTGGGCCTCGCAGGAGTTCCGCTGGATCGAGATGGACGACGCCTACTCCACCGGCTCGTCGATCATGCCGCAGAAGAAGAACCCCGACGTGGCCGAGCTCGCCCGGGGCAAGAGCGGCCGTCTCATCGGCAACCTCATGTCGCTGCTGACGACGCTCAAGGGCCTGCCGCTGACCTACAACCGCGACCTGCAGGAGGACAAGGAGCCGGTGTTCGACTCCGTCGACAGCCTGCTGCTCGTCCTGCCCGCGATGGCCGGGCTCGTCGCGACCATGCGCGTCAACACCGCCAAGCTGGAGAGCTCGGCCCCCGACGGGTTCGCCCTCGCCACCGACCTGGCCGAGCTGCTGGTCCGCAGGGGCGTCGCCTTCCGCGAGGCCCACGAGGCGGTCGGGCACCTGGTCGTCTGGTGCCAGGTCAACGACAAGGACTTCGGCGAGCTCACCGACGAGGAGCTGGCCAAGGTCTCGCCGCACTTCACGCCCGACTCCCGCGAGGTCCTCTCGGTGCCCGGCGCGCTGGCCGCCCGCAAGGCGCACGGCGGCACGGCCCCCGACCGGGTCCGTGACCAGCTCATCGCGCTGCGGGAGATCGTCGACGCCCAGGCCGCCTGGGCGAGCGGAAGCTGATGTCCGGCGACGGCCGTCCGGTCATCGGGGTATCGGGTGACGCTCGCGGGGCCGTCCGGGAACCGGGTGACGGCCGTCCGGTCGCGGGGCGGGCGGGCGTTGGCCACCTGGCGACCGGGGATCTGGACGGTGGCCGCCTGGTCATCGAGGGCCTGGCTCGTGGCGGTTCCGTCGTCAGGGGCCTGGTCCGTGGCGGCCTGGTCGCCGAGGGCCCGGACGATGGCTGTTCGGTCACCGGTGATCCGGGCGGTGGTTGTTCGGTGGCCGACAGCCTGGGGGTTGACCGTTCGGCCGCCGAGGGCCGGAGCGGTGGCCGTCTGGTCGCCGGGAGCCTGGGCGATGGTCGCTGACGAGGACGGCGGGCGACCGCCCGCCGCGGCCGCGCCGCTGACCCGCGACCTCTTCGACCGGCCCGCCCCCGAGGTCGCCCCCGACCTGCTGGGACGGGTGCTCGTGCACGGGCCGGTCGCGTTGCGGATCACCGAGGTCGAGGCGTACGGGGTGCCGGGCGAGGATCCCGCGTCGCACACCTACCGGGGCCGGACGCCGCGCAACGCGGTGATGTTCGGCCCGCCGGGCCACCTGTACGTCTACTTCACGTACGGCATGCACTTCTGCGCCAACCTCACCTGCCTTCCCGAGGGGATCGGCTCCGGGGTGCTGCTGCGGGCCGGAGAGGTGATCTCCGGTGTCGAGACCGCCCTGGCCCGCCGGAGCGCGGGAAGCGCCCGTCCCGTCAGGGAAGCCGATCTCGCCAGGGGACCGGCACGACTGGCGGTGGCGCTCGGCCTCACCCGTGAGCACAACGGGCTCGACGCCTGCGGTCCCGGATCACTCTCCGTGGTCGAGGGCGAGCCGGCCAAGGCGTCGTCCATCCTGTCGGGGCCGCGCACCGGGGTCTCGTCGGGGAAGGAGACGCCGTGGCGCTTCTGGATCGAGGGTGATCCCACGGTCTCTCCGCACCGCCCGCACGTCCCGCGCCGCCGATAGGCCACGCGTGCCCCGGCGCCCTCGCCCCTCCTCTCGCCGGCCGCCTCGCGCGCGAGGGTTTCGAGTGGCGCGAGGGTGCCGTGATCGGGCAGGGTGTACGAGAGCGCTGAAAGTCCCTTCGAGCATTGGAAAGCAAGGATCGTGACCGACATTCTGGATGACCTCGCCTGGCGCGGCCTGATCGCGCAGTCCACCGACATCGACGCCCTGCGCGCGGCGATGGCCGAGGGTCCGATCACGGTCTATTGCGGCTTCGACCCGACCGCCCCCTCCCTGCACGTCGGCAACCTGGTCCCGCTGCTGACCCTCACCCGCATCCAGCGGGCGGGCCACCGGGCCATCGGCCTGGTGGGCGGCGCGACGGGCCTGATCGGCGACCCCAGCGGCCGGAGCACCGAGCGCTCGCTCAACTCCTCCGACGTCGTGGCCGAATGGGTGTCGCGGATCCGTGTCCAGGTGGAGAAGTTCCTCGACTTCTCCGACGAGAAGGCCGGGATCCTCGTCAGCAACCTCGACTGGACGGAGGGCATGTCCGCGATCGACTTCCTGCGCGACGTCGGCAAGCACTTCCCGGTCAACCGCATGCTCGCCCGCGAGTCGGTCTCGGCCAGGCTGGGCGGGGACGGGCTCAGTTACACCGAGTTCAGCTACCAGATCCTGCAGGCCAACGACTACCTGGAGCTGAACAGGCGCCACGGCTGCACGCTCCAGATCGGCGGCAGCGACCAGTGGGGCAACATCACCGCGGGAACCGACCTCATCCGCCGGGTGACGGGCGGCCACGTGCACGCCCTCACCGTGCCGCTGATCACCAAGGCCGACGGGACCAAGTTCGGCAAGACGGCCGGCGGCGCGGTCTGGCTCAACCCGGAGATGACCTCCCCGTACGCGTTCTACCAGTTCTGGCTGAACGCGGACGACCGTGACGTGGTGAAGTTCCTCAAGATCTACAGCTTCCGGTCCCGTGAGGAGATCGAGGGGCTGGAGAAGGCGGCCGCCGAGCGGCCCGCCGGGCGCGAGGCGCAGCGGGCGCTCGCCGAGGAGTTCACCACGCTGCTGCACGGCGCCGACGAGTGCGCCGCGGTGATCGCCGCCTCGGCGGCCCTGTTCGGCCAGGGGTCCCTGGAGGAGCTGCCCGCGCGCACGCTGGGGGAGGCCCTCGCCGAGGTGCCGCGCGCGGAGGTGCCCGCGCTGGGGGCGTCCTTCGTCGACCTGCTCGCCGAGAGCGGCCTGGTGAAGTCGAAGTCGGAGGCGCGCCGCGCGGTGAAGGAGGGCGGCGCCTACCTCAACAACGTCAAGGTCACCGACGAGGCGTACGTGCCGTCCGCCGACGACCTGCTCCACGGGCGCTTCCTGGTGCTGCGCCGTGGCAAGCGTTCCGTCGGCGGTGTCGAGATCGTCACGCCCTGACCCTTCGAGATCGTCGAGCTCTGGTTCCTCCGTTCTTCATGGTTCTTGGGGCCCGGGTGCTCGGCGGCTCCCGGTGTCGTTCCGAGCTTCCGCGTCATCCTGGCCTTCCGCCAGGTCAGCGGCCTGAGCCGGAGCGTCTGACGTCCCGGCTCAGGCCGGGACGTCAGCTGTCCCATCGCGTAACGTTCCGGTAGCAAACGCTCCTGTTTTCCTTAAGGAACTGCGCTGACCTGCGGTTTTGCCAAGCGTGGCTGATTTGACGATGTTCCGAAGGGCGCATAATCTTTCCAATGCCCCGGAGCGAGCCGGACGCCGATCGGCGGACGGGCCCAGGGCCACTCCACCTGAAACGAACCTGAGCGTTCGGACTCCGCGTAGGTCACCGGAAAATCGGTTGATTCGCTGTGGCCTGGATGACACGGTAGGTTCAGGGGGCCGCCTTGGAAGCGAGGCAAACGAGAATCCTAGCAAGTTTGCAGGTTTTGTGACAAACGGCTGATAGCTAGCAATTTGACACAATCTTGACAGGCCTGTACGGTTTAAATACGAAATGGAACGCCCCGGAGTTCTGCTCGGCTGGTTGGCCGGGTCTGGGTGATGGTGTAC